>JBBSNW010000029.1:0-54164 GCA_038260405.1 Rhodobacterales bacterium
GTGCGGGATCGAAGGAAGAGCGGTCGGCGTCAGTGCCGAATATCGACAGCGAATAGGCCGCACCTGCTGTCACCGTCGCGGCGCTGGTGTCGAGCGTGACCGACTTCGTGACGTTCAGCGTTCCGGTCGCGATATTCGCGCTGTAGGTCCCGCCCGTGGCCGCGATGACGGCATCCGTGGTGCCCAGATCGCGCCGGCGGATCGAGATCGTCGAGGAGTCGACCGATGTCTGGGTCCGGTCGAGCGACGACTGGATCGCGATTTGCCCCGACCCGGCGGCCGTACTTCTGTTCTGCAACAGGTTCTGGCCGTTAAAGCCCGCCATGCCGACGATGCCGTCGATCTGTTCCTTGAGCTTGCCGATATTCGTCTGGATCTTGCCGCGGTCGACATTCTCGACCTGCGCCGCGACGACCAGCTGTTTCATGTCGGTGAGCAGGCTGGTGATCGTCTCGGCCCCCTGCCGCGCCACGGCGACGGTCGAATCGCCAAGCGCGATATTGTCGGAGATCTTCCTGAAGCCCGCCACATCTGCTTCCATCACCTTCGACACCGCCCAGATCGAGCCGCTTTCGCCGGAAGTGGCCACGGATTTGCCGGTCGCAATCTCGACCCGTGTGATCGAGAGGTCGTGATTGATGGACCGGAGCGTTTGCAGGGCGGTCATGGCACCCTTGTTCGTCAGAATACTGGACATAGACACAACCTTTTAAACATGGGGCGCGTTCTACGCAGTCATCTGCTGACGAGGTCAGCCGTTCTTATCCTTTTGGAAATGCGGTCGTCCTATCCTGAACCCCGCGACACCTGGAAGCTGTGCGACTATTAATATGCGGCAACCATCCTTAAGAAAGTCTTAATAAAGTCAGGTGCTTTCAAGGTATCATTGCGGCGCGAACGTGTCGCCTGACCACCGGCTCCCCGAGCCCGAAGCCTCAGATGTCATCCGTATGCGTGAGTTGCGGCACGTCCTTGGCCCCGGCAGAACCACGCCCGGAAAGCGATGGGTTCTCCATGAAGAAGCGATGGCAGTTGAAGGAGAATTCACCTTCGGGAACGGCGTGACGCACGAAGGCACCCGAGGGTTCCATCACCCAGCTCTGCGCCGTATCGGCGAGGTTCGCCGCCATGATCTGGCTGACGATCTGCGCCTTCACGGTGTCATTCTCGATCTCGACCAGCGTCTCGACCCGGCGGGACAGGTTGCGCCCCATCCAGTCGGCGGATGAGATAAAGACGCGGGCCTTGCGGTGCGGCAGCCCGTGGCCATTGCCGAAACACGCGATCCGGCTGTGTTCGAGGAACCGTCCCACGATCGATTTCACGCGGATATTCTCGGACAGGCCCTTGATCCCGGGACGGATGCCGCAGATGCCGCGGATCACCAGATCGATCCGTACCCCCGCCTGCGAGGCGGCATAAAGCGCGTCGATGATGTCCGGCTCGATCAGCGAATTCATCTTGACCCAGATCTGCGCGGGCTTGCCGTTGCGGGCATGGGCAGCCTCGCCTTCGATCATCTCCATGATCTTGGGTTTCAGCGAATGCGGCGAGATCGCGATATTCTCGAGCCGCTCGGGCAGGGCATAGCCCGAGAGGTAGTTGAACACCTTGGATGCATCGCGCCCGAGCTTGGGATCGCAGGTGAAGAATGACAGGTCGGTATAGATCTTGGCGGTGATCGGGTGATAGTTTCCGGTGCCGTAATGCGTGTAGGTCACCAGCTTGTCGCCCTCGCGGCGGACCACGGCGCTGATCTTGGCATGGGTCTTCCAGTCGAGAAAGCCATAGACCACATGCGCGCCGGAGCGTTCCAGCCGGCGGGACTGCCGGATGTTGGCAGCCTCGTCGAAGCGCGCCTTGAGTTCGACCAGTGCGGTGACCGACTTTCCATCCTCGGCCGCCTCGCAGAGGGCGTCGACGATCGGCGAGTTGCGCGAGGTGCGGTAGAGCGTCTGCTTGATCGCGACAACGTCGGGATCGCGCGCCGCCTGAGCGAGGAACCGGGTCACCATCTCGAAGGTCTCGTAGGGGTGGTGCAGCAGCATGTCCTTCTGCCGGATCGCGGCGAACATGTCGCCGTCATGGTCCTGCACCCGTTCGGGCACACGCGGCGTGAAGAGCGGCCAGAGCAGGTCCGGGCGGCTGTCGAGCACCAGTTCCTTGAGATCTGCGGCACCGATCATGCCTTCGAGCTCGATCACTTCGTCATCCTTGACGTGCAGCTCGCGCATCACGACGGATTTCAACCCCTTTGGCGCACCGACGGAAATCGTGAGACGCACGACCTCGCCGCGGCGACGGCGCTTCAGGGCGACTTCAAATTCGCGCACGAGGTCCTCGGCCTCTTCCTCGACCTCGAGATCGCTGTCGCGCAGCACGCGGAATCCGAACTGGTCCTTGATCCGGTAGCCGGGAAACAGGCTGTCGATATGCAGCAAGAGCACGTCTTCGAGAAAGATGAACCGGCTCTGACCGTCTTCGGCGGGAAGGGCGACGAAGCGGTCGATCTGCGCAGGGATCGGAAGCAGCGCCTGCAGGCCGCGCTTGTCGCGGCTGCGTTCCAGCTGCAGCGCAAGGCAGTAGCCGTTGTTCGCGATGAACGGGAAGGGGTGCGCCGGGTCGATGGCGAGGGGCGAGAGAACCGGGAAGATCTGCTCGAGAAACGCTTCGGCCAGATGCGTCTTGTCCGCGTCGCTCAGCGCATCGCGGTTGACGATGGTTATGCCCTGCGTTTCCATCTCGTCGCGCAGCGCGGTCAGGACACGCTGCTGCGACGCCATGAGGTTGCGGGCGTCCTCGTTGATCAGCACGAGCTGGGCGAGGGGGGTGAGACCATCGGCGGCGGGCGTGGTGTTCCCGGCTTGGGCCAGTTCGCGCAGACCCGCGACACGTACGGTGTAGAATTCATCGAGGTTCGCTGCCGAGATCGACACGAAGCGCAGCCGCTCCAGCAGGGGCACGCGGGGGTTCTCGGCCTCCTCCAGCACGCGCCAGTTGAAACCGAGCCAACTGAGTTCACGATTGTAGAAACGGGCCGGACCGGTGAAATCCATTTCCGGCATGTCGACGGGGGCGGGAATGGCGGCGGTGAGGAAATCTGCTTGGGTCATGAGGGCCTTATTGGATGCGCATGTAAAATCTGTGTGACGTCAGGAGGCGTCCTCGTCGAATTCCGGCTCGAGCTCCGCGAGGATCCTGCGGGCCAGCATCCGGCTCGCACCCTTGGGCGTGCCAAGTGCCGCATCGTCGATCGCATCGACCAGTCGGCCCGCCATATCGAAGGAACGCGGCATGTGGCGCACGAGATAGGGAATTGCATCCGGGGCCGGCACGATCTGGCGATCGGCAAAGAGCTTGGCGAGCACCGCCGCCAGCAGGTCGTCATCGGGATGGGTTAGCCGCGCCGCCTGCGTGCCCATCACGCGGCTGGCAAGATCCGGCAGCGAAAGCCCCCATTGCGCTGGGGTCGTGACGGCGGTCATTAGCAGCGAATGGCCCTGCGCGAGCACGAGGTTGTGCAGGTGAAACAGCGCCTCTTCGGCGAGGATGTCACCCGCAATGTCGGGCACGTCCTCGACGCAGACATTCGCTTCGGCGAGGGCGGGGATGTCCGCCTCGGGCAGATTCTTGGCCTGCAGGATCGTGGCGCCTGATTCGGAACTCCAGACATGGGAAAGGTGGGTCTTGCCCGATCCCTTGGGTCCGGTCAGCACCAGCTTGCGCCCCGGCCAGTTGCGCCAGCCGTCGATCTGCGCGGTCGCCAGCGCGTTGGTCTGCGAGACGTAGAAATCGCCGCGCCCGAGAGCCGGGCGGAAGGGAAGATCGAGTTTGAGCTGGCGGATCATCTCCTAGCCCCGACGCTGCGCGCGGTCGTCGGCGCCCGGACGCGCAACGGCGTGAGGGGCGCCGCTGTAGAGCGCGCTTTCCTTGTACTGCGTTATCACGAACCGGGCGATCACCCCGATGGCGGCCGCCATCGGCACGGCGATCAGCATCCCGACGAAGCCGAACAGGCTGCCAAAGACCGAGAGCGCGAAGATCAGCCAGACCGGGTGCAATCCGACCGAATCCCCGACGAGCTTGGGGGTGAGCACGTTGCCTTCGATCACCTGGCCCAGCACGAAGATGCCCGCGACAAGGCCCAGCGACACCCAGTCGCCCCAGAACTGGAACAGGCCAAGACCGATGGCGAGCGCGCCGCCGACCAGTGCGCCGACATAGGGAATGAAGGTGATGAGCCCGGCGACGAAGCCCACGACGAGCCCGAATTGCAGCCCCACAAGCATCAGCGCCAGCGCGTAATAGGTGCCGAGGATCAGGCAGACCGTGCCCATCCCGCGGATGAAGGAGGCGAGCGTGTTGTCGATCTCGCTCGCCAGTTTGCGGATGGTGGGCGCGTGATCGCGCGGCAGCATCTCATCGATGCGCGCGACCATCTTGTCCCAGTCGAGCAGCAGATAGACCGAGACGACCGGCACGATCACGAAAAGCAGCACGATGTTCAGGATCGAGGCGGCAGAGGCGAGCGCGGTGTTGAGCAGTTCACCGCCACGGTCCCGTATCGTATTGCCGATCGAGACGAGCGTTTCGCGCACCACACCGCCTTCGTCGAGAAGGTTCGGGAAGCGCTCCGCGAGGAAAGTCTGCAGGTTGTTGAACAGCTGCGGCGCTGTGTTGATCAGCTGCCCGGTCTGCTGGATCAGCATCGGTACCACGAGCAGCATCAGCAGCACGAAGATCAGGATCGCGGCGAGGGTGATGGTCGCCGTCGCAAGCGCGCGGCTGAAGCCGAGACGCTCCAGCCGGTCAGCGATGGGATCGAGGAAATAGGCGACGGCTCCGCCGATCAGGAACGGCACAAGCACGTTGCCGAGAAACCAGAGTGTCACCGCGAAGATCACCATCGCGATGCCCCAGTATTTGAGTTGATCGCGTGCGGGCAACGCCGTGTCCTCTCGAATGATGGAATATGTCTCATACATCGCTGTTTGAGCGCGATGTTTCAAGAGGCCGGGGGTGCGGCCCGTCAGCGCTGTGTGCCCCGCCGCGAAGCCCAGAGAAGGGTCGCGGCCCCTTGCCAAGCGGGTTCCCTTGGCTCACAACCCGAGACGACCCATTCTTTTCGTCCAGAGGAAGACCCGATGCGCCTGAGCCGTTACTTTCTGCCCGTCCTGCGCGAGACCCCTGCCGAGGCGCAGATCGTGAGCCACCGCTACATGCTGCGCGCCGGCATGATCAAGCAGGCGGCCGCGGGCATCTATTCCTGGCTGCCGCTTGGCTACAAGGTGCTGCGCAACATCGAGAAGATCGTGCACGAGGAACAGCAGCGCGCGGGGCATATCCCGATGCTGATGCCGACGCTGCAATCCGCCGATCTCTGGAAGGAATCCGGGCGCTACGATGCCTACGGACCCGAAATGCTGCGCATCAAGGACCGGCAGGACCGCGACATGCTCTACGGTCCGACCAACGAGGAGATGATCACCGACATCTTCCGTGCCCATGTCGGCTCCTACAAGGACCTGCCGCTGACGCTCTACCACATCCAGTGGAAGTTCCGCGACGAGATGCGCCCCCGCTTCGGCGTGATGCGCGGGCGCGAATTCCTCATGAAGGACGGCTACAATTTCGACCTCACCAAGGAGGACGCGATGCACGCCTACAACCGGCATCTCGTGTCCTACCTGCGCTCCTACGAACGGATGGGCCTTCAGGCCATCCCGATGCGCGCGGATTCCGGCCCCATCGGCGGCGATGACACGCATGAATTCCTGGTTCTGGCCGAGACCGGCGAATCCGAGGTCTTCTACGACAGCCAGATCACCGATCTGAAATTCGGCGAGCGCGACATCGATTACGACTCGTTCGATCAGTGCCAGGCCGTGCTCGAGGAATTTACCTCGCGCTATGCCCGCACCGACGAGACCCATGATGCAGCGGTCTTCGACGAGGTCCCCGAAGAGCGTCGCCGCGTGGCGCGCGGCATCGAGGTCGGCCAGATCTTCTATTTCGGCACCAAGTATTCCGATGCAATGGGCGCCACCGTGGTCGATGAAACCGGGGCACGGGTGCCGGTGCATATGGGCTCTCACGGGATCGGTGTGTCGCGTCTCGTGGGCGCGATCATCGAGGCGAGCCATGATGACAAGGGCATCATCTGGCCCGAGGGCGTGACGCCGTTCCATTGCGGCATCGTGAACCTGCGGCAGGGCGACGATGCCGCCGACGCCGCCTGCGAGGCGCTCTACGCGGCGCTGACGGCGCTGGGGCTCGAACCTCTCTATGACGACCGGGATGAACGCGCCGGTGCCAAATTCGCGACGATGGACCTGATCGGCCTGCCGTGGCGCATCACCGTGGGCCCGCGCGGGCTCAAGAACGGCGTCGTGGAACTGACCTCGCGCCGCACCGGCGAGAGCGAGGAACTGCCCCCCGAAGCCGCCGTGGCAAAGGTCGCGGCGATCTATGGCCTGACACGCGCCTGAAGGCTGGCTGGCGCGCGGGGTTTCTGCTAGGCTCGTCGCTGCACCCCGGCAAGAGGGTGAGCGATGAGGAGTGAGCGGCATGATCCTGCGCGCTGTGACCCTTATGGCCGGGCTGACCGGCGCCATCGGCCTGTCGCAATTTCCGGAATTTTCCCAGCAATACACGCAACGCCTTGGCGGTGCGACCGACGAACTTGCACGGGTGATCCGCGAATTCGACCGGGATGCCGCCACGGTTGGACTGACCCGCGTTACGGCGATGGAAGAACTGAGCCAGAGCGGGGCCTTTGGTGCCGAGCGCAGAAGGACGATGGCTGCAACGATCCGCAGATATGACCGTTTGAGCGCCGACCTTGCAGCGCTCGAAGGGGCGGGGCCCGTCACGCGCGCGAGGCTCGTCGGGCATCTCGGCGATCGGGACATCGCGGCGCGGGCGTGGCAGGCCTACCGGCCCGCGATGCCCCTGACCTTCGAGGGCGCGATCTTCGCAGGTGCCGGCTTCCTGCTCTCCGCCGGGTTCGTGGCGATGCTCAGGGCGCTACTCTCGGGTCTGTTCCGGCGCCGCCGTCGCGCCGCCGCCTGAGCGGCGCTCAAAACTTTTGCCAAGAGTTTTCAGAAAACTCTTGGTGGTACCCCCGTCGGCCCTTGCACGTCAGACGGCTGCGTTGACCTCGTCCACGATGCTGTCGACCACCTGGCCGAGCAGGGCCTCGTCCTCGCATTCCGCCATCACCCGGATCAGCGGCTCGGTGCCCGACTTGCGGATCAGCAGGCGCCCCTTGTCGCCAAGCGCGGATTCGGCCGCCGAAATCGCGCCCTTCACGGCCGCCGAGTCGAGCGGCGTCTGTCCGGCGGTGTAACGCACGTTGCGCAGCAGTTGCGGCACCGGATCAAAGCTGCGGGCAAGCGCGCTCGCGGGCTTGCCGGTGCGCACCATTTCCGCGAGGAATTGCAGCCCCGCCATCAGCCCGTCGCCGGTCGTGGCATAATCCGTCATCACGATATGGCCCGACTGTTCGCCGCCGAGGTTCCAGCCGCCGCGCCGCATCGCCTCGACCACGTAGCGGTCGCCCACGCCGGTGCGTTCCAGCCGCAGGCCCCGCGCCGTCAGGAAGCGTTCCAGCCCCAGATTGGACATCACCGTCGCCACCAGCGTGCCGTGGTTCAACCGGCCTTCCTCGGCCCAGCGGCCGGCCATCAGCGCCATGATCTGGTCACCATCCGCGACCGTTCCGGTCTCGTCGATGATCATCACGCGGTCGGCGTCACCATCGAGGCAGATGCCGATATGCGCGCCATGCGCCACCACCGTCTCGGCAGCGACGCGCGGCTTGGTCGAGCCGCAATCCTGGTTGATGTTGGTGCCGTCCGGCGCGACGCCGATCGGGATCACATCCGCACCGAGTTCCCAGAGCACTTCGGGTGCGGCGCGGTAGGCAGCGCCGTTGGCGCAGTCGATCACCACCTTCATGCCGTCAAGCCGCATGCCCGCCGGGAAGGTCGACTTCACGCGTTCCTGATAGCGCGAACGCCCGTCATCGATGCGCCGCGCGCGGCCGATATTGCCCGCGACCGCCGGGGCCACACCTTCATCGACCAGCGCCTCGATCTCGGCCTCGGCCTCGTCGGACAGCTTGAACCCATCCGGACCGAAGAACTTGATGCCGTTATCCGGGCTCGGATTGTGCGAGGCCGAGATCATGATCCCGAGATCGGCCCGCATCGACGGCGTGAGCAGCCCGACGGCAGGCGTCGGCACCGGGCCGAGAAGCAGCACGTTCATGCCCGTCGATGTCAGACCCGCGGTCAGCGCGTTCTCGAACATGTAGCCCGACAGGCGCGTATCCTTGCCGATCACCACGCGGTGCACACCGCTGTGCTCGCGGCGGAAATAGCGCCCCGCCGCAGCGCCGATCGCCAGCGCCATCTGCGCCGTCATCGGGTGCACATTGGCGGTGCCCCGCACGCCATCGGTGCCAAACAGTTTACGCGACATCACTTTCTCCTTTTTCGACGGCCTTCCAGAGCGCGATCGCCTGGACGGTTTCGGCCACATCATGCACCCGCAGGATCTGCACGCCCTGCGCCACCGCGCCAAGCGCCACGGCGAGCGATCCCGGCATCCGCTGTCCGGCATCCGGCACGCCCGAGATCCGCCCGATGAAGGCCTTGCGCGAGGCACCGATCAGAACCGGGCAGCCCAGCCCGTGAAACAGGCTGACATTGCGCAGGATGGCCAGGTTGTGCGCCTGGGTCTTGCCAAAGCCGATGCCCGGATCGACGATGATCCGGCTGCGCGGAATGCCGGTTTCCTCGAGCATCCGGACCTGCTTTTCCAGGAAGTCGTAGACATCCAGAAGCACGTCTTCGTAGGCCGGATCGTTCTGCATCGTCTGCGGGTCGCCGCGCGCATGCATCACGCAGACCGGCAGCGCGTTGCGCGCGCAAAATTGCGCCAGCATCCTGTCATGGGTGAAACCCGACACATCATTGACCAGAACCGCTCCGGCCTGCGCCGCTGCCTCGGCGACGCAGGATTTGCGCGTGTCGATCGAGACGGGCACCGTGACCGTCTGGCTGAGTGCGGTGATCACCGGCTCGATCCGGGCGATCTCGTTCGCGACTGGCACGGATTCGGCGCCGGGCCGGGTGGATTCGCCCCCCACATCGAGAATGTCGGCCCCGTCGGTCACCAACTGGCGCCCATGCGCGACGGCGCGCGCCGGGCCGCTGAACTGGCCACCATCGGAAAAGCTGTCGGGCGTCACGTTGATGATGCCCATGACGCGCGGCCGCTCGAAGCTCAGCCCGCAGATCGGCGTGCGCGGCGCCGTGAGCGCGCTCAGCGCCTCTGCGGGCAGGGCCGAGGCGGGTACCCGCGCACCCGGCGCCTCGCGGCGCAGATGTTCGGCATGGGTGAACCAGCCTGTGCCACCGGCAAGGGGCACGGCATCGGCGGGGCGGGGGTGGTCATAGCGGACGAGGGGGCGGAAATAGTCGCTCATGGGCCCCTGAATGGGGTATCATGCCGGGCTTGGCAAGCGCTCAGATGGCAGGGTCGAGGACGTCGGTGCCGCGCACCAGAACCTGTGCGTTTTCCGGCAGGGAGCCGCCGACGACGAGCAGTTCGCGCGCCGTCAGCTGTTCGCTGAACCACGCTGCAAGGGCGATTGCGTCGCCGCGGGGCATGCTTGTCCCATGCGCCGCATCGAGCACCATCTTGGACGGCGCCCAGACGCAGATCTGCGCGTTCTTCATCGCCCAGTCGAGCTCGGTCCGGGTGCCGACGACCTTGCAGCGCGGATCGCGCCCGGCCAGCACCCAGGCATTCTGCTCCATGGCGAGAAGGTCGATCCTCCGCTGCGCGAGCTTGTGCCCGGCCTGCGGCAGCTCCGTGTCGGGCAGGCCGACGCAGAGGATCGCCGGAACATCCGAGGCCTGCAGTTGGTCGATCCAGGCCGTCAGGACGTCCGAGGCGATGGCCTCGTTGGAGAGGTAGACCACACGGGGATGGGGGCGTTCCTGCGCGACCTCGTGCAGCCGCGGCCCGAGATCACGGCGCGAGCGCACGATCTCGACTCCCAGCGCGCCAGGGCCGCGGTCGAGCTTTTCGATCCGCACGAATGTCCGCAGCGCCTGCGGTTCCAGCAGGATGCGCTCGGCCACCCGTTCGGCGAGCGTTTCGAGCAGGTTCACCCGTTCGGCGGCCAGTTCATGCGCAATGGCCTCGGTCACGCGGTCATAGGACAGGATGCGGTCGACATCGTCGTCGAGCGGTCCGGTGAAGGGCGTCACCTCGACCACGACGTTGAAGCAGATGCGCTGCGTGGTGCCGCGCTCGGCCTGAAAGGCGCCGATCTCGACCTCGACGATGTGGTTGCGCAGGGAGATGCGGTCGCGCGGGTCTTCTGCGGCGGTCACGAGCGAACGCTCGGACGGGTGCGAGAAGGCAAGGCGGATTTCGTTGGTCATGGTGGGCATCCGGGGCGGCAGTGACAGCCTCAGTCTATCAGCGCCCGGGCCGGGGCACACCCGTCGAAAGCGACGGTTTGTGCCATCTTTGGTATCGGTTTTTCAGTTCTGGCTCAGCCGCGTCGGCTGGCGATAGAAGAGGTGCGTGCCGATCTGCGCCGTCATCGGAAATTTCCGCGCCCATTTCGGCTTCACGTGACCCGTGTGATAATGCGTGGCGCCATCGGTGAGCGCCCGGGGCGCGCCCGACAGCATGAGCTTCGCGACCTTGGCCACTTCGGCAAAGGCTTTCGGCTCGTGGATCGCTTCGGGGTTGCCGTCGCACGTATAGGTGAACTGGCAGCCGTATTTCTTGCCGGTGCCCTGATGCACCACGCCACAGACAGAATTCGGATAGCGCGGGCTGTCGACGCGGTTAAGGATGACCTCAGCCACCGCGAACTGGCCCTTCACGGTCTCGCCGCGGGCCTCGAAATACAGCGCCTCCGCCAGGCACTGCCACTGCTTGTCGCCGGCAGCCTTCGGCTGTTCGTTCAGGAAGCTGCGGCTGTAGCTGACATCGCCGGTCCGGGGCGTCCCGGAAAGCGATGCGGGGGTCAGAAGCTTGCGGATATGGGCTGGTTTGGCGGCACGCAGGCCACGCTGCTCGAGACGGATCAGGGAATCGGCGCTGGTGATTTCACGTTCTGCAAATGCGGGTTGATAAAATGCCATGGTCGCGAAAAGCGCGACCGAAATAAGTTTCAACATGATGTCTCTCTACCTCTGCGGATGGTGCTCGTCGCGGTTTTCAAACCGCTCAAAACTCCGGCGTCTTAGGACAGCGCAGGGGGAAAGGTAAAGTTTGGGGCCCCTGACATCGGCAGAAGACCGCCCATAAGGGTCAAAAAATAGCAGATGTAGTGGTGATGCGGCGCGTTTCTACTTCATCTTGTCTCTAACCGCGAGTTGTGCCGCTGCAAGGCGCGCAAGCGGAACGCGAAAGGGCGAACAACTCACATAATCGAACCCCGCTGCCCGGCAGAAGGCAATCGATTCGGGGTCGCCGCCATGTTCGCCGCAGATCGACAGGGTGACATGGGGGCGTCCCCGACGGGCCCGCTCGGCCCCGATCCGCAGCAATTCACCCACGCCGTCGGTGTCGAGCCGATGAAAAGGGTCCTCGGGAAAGACACCCTGGCGGACATATTCCGACATGAACCGACCCGCATCGTCGCGCGAGAGGCCATAGGTCATCTGTGTGAGGTCGTTGGTGCCGAAGCTCAGGAAATGCGCGTGCTGCACGATCTCGTCCGCCCGCAGGCAGGCCCGGGGCGTCTCGGCCATGACACCCAGCCGGTAGGTGAAGTCGACCCCGCGTTCGGTGCGCACGGCGGCGGCAACCGCATCGATCCGCTTGCGCACGATCTCGACCTCGCGGCTCGCCGAGACGAGCGGGATCATGATCTCGGGGACCACCGCCACGCCGTCGCGGCTGGTCTCGATCGTCGCCTCGAAGATCGCGCGGGCCTGCATGTCGTAGATTTCGGGCACTGTGATCCCGAGACGCACGCCCCGCATGCCGAGCATAGGGTTGTACTCGCCCATCGCCTCGACCCTGCGGGTCACGTCCGACACCGGCAGGTCCAGCGCTTCGGCAAGATCGCGCAGCCCGGCGCGGTCGGTGGGCAGGAATTCGTGCAGCGGCGGGTCGAACAGGCGGATGCAGACCGGCTGACCCTTCATGATGGTGAAAAGTTCCTTGAAATCAGCGCGTTGCATCGGAAGCAGCAATTCCAGAGCCGAGCGGCGATCCTCGGCATCGTCGGCAAAGATCATCTCCCGCATCACCGTCAGGCGCCCTGGTTCGAAGAACATGTGCTCGGTGCGGCACAGCCCGATGCCCTGCGCCATGAAGTTGCGCGCCGTCTGCGCATCGGCCGGCGTGTCGGCGTTGGCGCGCACGCCGATATCGCGCTCGGCATCGGCCCAGGCCATCAACGTCTGGAAACTGTCATCGAGCAGCGGTTCCACCGTTTCGGGCGCACCGGCGAGGATCTGGCCATTGGTGCCATCCACCGTGATCACGTCGCCTTCGCGGAAGGACCGGCCATCCTCGGAGATCAGCAGCTTGCGACGCAGATGGAACTTCATGCGCGACGCCCCGACGACGCAGGGCAGGCCCATGCCGCGACCGATGACGGCGGCGTGGCTCGTGATCCCGCCGCGCTCGGTCAGGCAGGCGCTCGCCGCATGCATGCCGCGGATATCCTCGGGCGATGTCTCGCGGCGTACCAGCACGCAGGATTCGCCGCGCGCGGCGCTCGACTGCGCATCGGCGGCAGAGAACACGATCCGACCCGTGGCGGCCCCCGGGCTCGCCGCGATGCCCATTCCGATCACGTCACGCGGCGCATCCTCGGCGATCTGGCGATGCAGAAGCTCGGACAGCGCGCGCGGCTCGACCCGCAGTAGCGCCTCCTGCGGCGGTATGATCCCGTCCTGCGCCAGACCCACCGCGAGGCGGACCGATGCCCGCGAGGAGCGGCGCACGCGCACGCCGTCCAGAATGTGCAGGGTGCCGTTCTCGATGGTGAACTCGATCTGCATCTCGGCCCGCAACCGCCTGCGCATCAGCGCGGCATCCGCCTTGAGCTGGGCGAAGGCCTCGGGAGCGAGGTCTTCCAGCGAGGGCCCGCGCGCATCCCGTTCGAGAAACAGCGAGGCAGCGCCGCGCTGCAGGGCGTCGCGTCCCTGGCTCTGGGACAGGTAGCGCCCGGTGATCTGCCGCGCGCCGGTGTCGGAGTTGACCAGCTGCAGCACGCCCGATCCGCATTCCCCCATGCCCAGACCCAGCGCCATTTCCTGCACGACAAGGCCCAGACCCGCATCGACCGGCGCGCCCTTGGCCTGACGCAGCAGGCGGGCGGTCGTGCCTTCCCAGGCGCGGGCCATGGAACGCAGAACCTCGGCGAGCTGCCGTGCGGGCGATTGCGGAAAAGGCTCCTCGGCCTCTTCCTCGTAGGTCAGCAGCGCCTCGGACAGGGCCTGCCTGCCATCATCCGCGATCCCGTCGAAGAGGTCCGGGTCGAGCCGCGCCACATGGATCGCATAGGATTTGACGAACCGCAGATAGAGGCTCGTCGCCGCCTCGACCCCGAGCCTTTCGCTCAGATCGACATAGCGCGCATCGTTCATCCCGATGTTGAGGATCGCGCCGGGACCGCCCCAATCGGGATCCTCCGAAGAGGGGCGCACACAGATCAGCGCGTCATCGCCGAAATGCTGCAGGATCGCCGCGATATCTGGCATCTTGCCGTGAGCGATGGCGTGCACGGTGCGGAAGGACAGCGCGACGGTGCGGGGCACAGGCAGGTCGAGCCGCACCAGCCGCTGGAGGCATTTCGCCCGCCCGCCATGCGTGGGCGTCGCGATCGGCGCGACGGGCGCGATCAGCGTCACATCGGCATCTGGCGCCTCGGCGGGGATTTGCGACTCGATTTTCTGCACTGCAGCACCTTTCTGGTCACCGGCAGAATACGCCTGAACGGCCTTGTGTAAAGCACGCGATTCGCTCGATCGCGGAAGGCATAAGGAGCGCGGAGCGGGCTGCACTCTCAGGCCTCACGCGGGCAGGGCCTCCACAGCCCGTCACGCTATCCGTCGAGCCGCGTCAGATCCGCAACCTGCAGGCAGACAGTCCGGATGCGGCTAAGCAGATTGAGCCGGTTGCGGCGCAAAATCTCGCTTTCGGCATTGACCTGCACGGCGTCGAAGAAGGCATCGACCGCAGGGCGCATCGCCGCCATGGCCTGCATCGCCGTGGCGAAATCCTCTTCCACCATCGCCGAAGCGATCCGGGCCTCGGCCGTGTCGAGCGCTGCGAACAGGGCATGTTCCTCGGGCGCATCGGCATATTTGGGATCGGCGCCGTAGGAATATTCGACGCCATCCTTGTCTTCGGCCTGTGTCAGGATGTTGTTGGCCCGCTTGAACCCCTGGACGAGGTTGGTGCCATCCTCGGTCTTGAGCGTGTCCGACAGGGCCCGCGCCCGTGCCACCAGCAGCGTGAGATCGTCATTGCCGGGCATGGCGAGGCAGGCATCGATCACGTCGTGCCGGATGCCTTCGTCCTTGAGGTAGACCTTGAGGCGATCGTGGAAGAAGGACAGCAGGTCGGCGTCGTCCATTGCGCTCTGACCTTCTGGAATATTGTCAACTTGATCACCAAAGCGCGCCAAAATCGCCAAATCCAAGGCCAAATTCTTTTCGAATGCGGCTAGCAACGGCAGTCGCAGGACATTCGTGATGACCAGCCGAATGACCCCGAGCGCGGCACGTCGCAGCGCGAACGGGTCCTTGGAGCCCGTCGGTTTCTCGTCGATCGCCCAGAATCCGGTCAGCGTGTCGAGCTTGTCGGCCAGCGCCACGGCGACCGAGACGGGGGCGTTCGGCACAGCGTCCGAGGGGCCGAGAGGCGAGTAGTGTTCCTGACAGGCCACGGCAACCTCGGGAGAAAGGCCTGCGGAATCGCTGTAATAGCGACCCATAAGCCCTTGAAGTTCCGGGAATTCATAAACCATCTCGGAACTGAGATCGGCCTTCGCCACACGTGCCGCCTGCTGTGCGAGATCGGCATCCGCGCCAACCACGGGCGCCAGTTCGCGGGCCAGCGCCGCGATGCGTTCGATCCGGTCCCGCTGCGAGCCGAGCTTGTTGTGGAAGGTCACGTCGGAGAGCTGTTCGGTCCAGACCGAGAGCCCCGCCTCCGAGCGCGCGATGCGCAGGTCGTTCTCCCAGAAGAACTTGGCATCCGACAGCCGCGCCGACAGCACCTTCTGGTTGCCCGCAAGGATCGTCGCGCCATTGTCCGCCGTCTCGCGGTTCGCCACCGTGACGAAGCGCTCGATCCGGCCCGTCTTTGGGTTTTTCACCGAAAAGAACTTCTGGTGCTCCTTCATCGAGGTCTGCAGCACCTCGGGCGGCAGGTCGAGGAATTCGGCCCCGATCTCGCCCATGAGCACGACGGGCCATTCGACCAGACCCGCGACCTCGGCCAGCAGACCCTTGTCATCGACCACTTCGAGACCGGAGGCAAAGGCCATGTTGGTCGCGTCATGCCAGATCGCCTCGGCGCGTTCCTCGGGCGAAAGGACAACGAAGGCGCGCTTGAGCTTCGCCGCGTAATCCTCGAAGGAGGTTACGGAAAATGCTCTAGGTGCCATGAAGCGATGGCCCTCGGTCAGATCGGAGGCGGTGAATTCGTCGACTGTGACAGGCACCACCTCGGCACCGGCCTCGGTCGTCATCACGCAGAGGATGCGATGCAGCGGGCGAACCCAGCGCAGCGTGCCAGCGCCCCAGCGCATGGATTTGGGCCAGGGGAAATTGCGGATCGTCTCTTCGAGCACTTGGGCGACGATCTCGGGCGCGGGGCGGCCCGGCTTTTCGATCAGCGCATAAAAGACGCGGCCCTTCTTCTCGTCGCGTTCCTCGAGCTGGTCACGCGTCAGGCCCGCGCCGCGCAGGAAGCCTTCGATCGCCTTTTCGGGAGCATCGACGCGGGGGCCCTTGCGCTCTTCGCGCAGTGTGGGGCTGTCGGCCAGCAGACCCTCGATCGCGAGCGTGAGGCGGCGAGGGGTCGAGAAGGCGGCAGCGCCGGAATAGGTCAGACCCGCATCGACCAGCCCGTTGGTGATGCGGGATTTCAGATCCTCGGCCGCGCGGGTCTGCATCCGCGCGGGAATTTCCTCGGAAAAGAGTTCGATCAGCAGGTCGGGCATCGGGTCACCACTTCTTCAGTGCGCCGCGCCTTGCGGCGCAGGGTCAGTCGAAGCGGTGGATAGCTGCAAGCAGACCCGAGGTCCAGCCGATTGCTGGGCTCAGGAGACCGCCTTTTCCGCCTTGTCCCGGGCCTGCATCGCCAGCGTGCGGATGTCCGGATCGGCGCAACGCGGGACCACGCGGTATATGGCTTCGACGATGTTCTCGAGCGCGAAAGCCAGCAGCCCCAGCGCCACGACGCCCAGCAGGACACGCCCATAGGCCACGCCGCTCAGCTGACCGAGCGCGGTGCCGACACCTCCGGCCTCCTGCGGGTCGGTGGTGAAACCTGCATAGACCATGAGCACGCCGATGATGCCGACCACCGCACCCTGCGCGACGAAGCCGTATTTCATCACCGGATCGAGACGCTCGGTCAGCGGGGTCACCCGCAGCGCGCGCTTGTATTTCCCGGTGAGACCCTTGTGGGCGTAGAAGATCCCGGCGCCCAGGGTCACGAGGCCGGTGCAGATCACGATCGTCGGGCCATAGGGCCATGTCATCACCTTGGCGGTCCAGTCTGTCGCACTGTCGCCGCCGCCGCTGCTTTGCCCGAGTGCCAGACCCGCGACCGAGACGCCGATGGCACCGTGGATGAGGCCGGTCACGACCTGCCCGGCGCGTGCAATCAGGCCCTTGGCCTCGCTGCCGTAATCCTCGAGATCCAGGAACGAGTCGATCAGGCGCCAGACGGCGTAGGCAAAAAGACCCACGGAGATGGCCCAGAGCATCGGGATGCCCCAGGGTTCGTTGCGCAGCTGCGCGAGCGCGCTGGTGGTGCCTTCGGCCTCGCCGCCGTGAAAGGCGGCACTCAGGGCGAGCCCGCCCACGACGATGTAGACGGCGCCACGGGCGGCATAACCGACGCGCATTACAGGGACGACCCAGTCAGGGCATGTGTTGGACATTGTGCAAACTCCTTCAGTGAGGGAGGAGCGCATAAGGGCGCCCTGAGGTTCCCGCGTTTTGGCAGGGATTGGCTCAGGAGCCCGAAAGAATGGCTTTTACTGCCGCAAATGGCCCGCTTTACTCGCGTTCCGGGCAATCCTCGCCCAGCGGTGTGCCGTCATAGGATTTGTCGCCGCATTCGTTGATCTCATGCCAGACATAGCCGCGCCCGTCCTGGGTGACCGCCACGACGCGGTCGATCCCGTATTCGATGTTGCGCTGGCCGATGAAGGCGATGGCGCGCCCGGCGGCGAGATCCTTTCCGATCGCTTCGGCATCAAAGCAGTCGAACCAGCCGGGAGCGACGCGGGGGTCTGCGCCGGGATAGGTCATGTAGGTGTCGCCGAGCTGCTCGAGCGTCGAGGGCGTGGTGAAGCAGGCGCGGTAGCGGATGGGCGAGGAATCCGCATCGATGGCGCGGAAATCCTCGTAGAGGATGGTTTCGGGCTTGCCCGAGACCTTGGCCGTCAGTTGCACGTCATCGGTGCCCGTGGCCGTCACGTCGTAATAATAGGCATAGACCTGCGTGTAATAGAGCAGCGCCCCGGCGGCGAGCGCCGTGACCAGGATGAAGACGACCATGATCTTGCCGGTATTGTTCTGCGCCAAGGTGTTATTTCCAGTCCATATTTTTGACGGGGGGCGCGGCCGGGAGGAAGCTTGCGCAAGGGGTGGAGAAGCTTGCCAGTCTCGGGGCCTCGACCGGCGGGATCGTGAAGCCGCGAGGGTTCCCGGCGAATTGCAGGCCCGTATCCCCCGAAGGACGCGCGCGCACCGGGTGCCTCGGGCGGCGCGTCAGGGGGAGGCGAATTGCCATCAGGCGGCCCAGCCGCCCGCCCTGGTCGTGACGAAGGCATCGGCACAGCGTTTGGCGAGCGCGCGGACCCGTCCGATATAGGCCTGCCGCTCGGTCACCGAGATCACCCCGCGCGCATCGAGCAGGTTGAAGAGGTGGCTTGCCTTGATGCACTGGTCATAGGCGGGGTGCGCCATGACGATGCGCTTGCCGGTCTTGGGATCGTCATCGGCCTGATCGAGGATCCGGGCACATTCCGCCTCGGCATCGACGAAATGCTGAAGCAGCGTCTCGGTATTGGCGACGTCGAAGTTCCAGCGGGAATATTCTTCCTCGGTCTGGCGGAAGATGTCGCCGTAGCTCAGCGCGATGGGCGATTGCGGATCGTTGAAGGGCATGTCCATCACGTGATCGACGCCGAGCACATACATCGCCAGACGTTCGAGGCCATAGGTCAGCTCGCCCGAGACAGGGTGGCAGTCATGTCCGCCAACCTGCTGGAAATAGGTGAATTGCGACACTTCCATGCCGTCGCACCAGACCTCCCAGCCAAGCCCCCAGGCGCCGAGCGTCGGGGACTCCCAGTCATCCTCGACGAAGCGTACGTCGTGCAGCGCCATGTCGATGCCGATCGCGGCGAGCGATCCGAGATAGAGCTCCTGCAGGTCGGGCGGCGAGGGTTTGATCAGGACCTGATACTGATAGTAATGCTGCAGCCGGTTGGGGTTCTCGCCATAGCGCCCGTCGGTCGGACGGCGCGAGGGCTGCACATAGGCGGCGGCCCAGGGCTGCGTGCCGAGGCTGCGCAGGGTGGTCGCGGGATGGAACGTGCCGGCACCTACTTCCATGTCATAGGGCTGGAGGATGGCGCAGCCCTTCGCGGCCCAATAGCTCTGCAGCCGCAGGATGATTTCCTGAAAGCTGCGCGGTTTGCCCGCATTTGTTCCGGTGGTCTGGTCCATGCGAAATGCCCCGAGATGCGTTTTCGACTGCTTAGGCTTTAGGCGGGCGAGGGTCAATTGCACCACTCGCCATATTTTGTCGTACGGGGGCTGTGGGTTTTGCTAAATTGGCGCTAAGAGCAGGCTAAGTGCAAGATAGGTTCGAGGACGACAACAAGTATGACACGTTTGGTGATGGCGCTTCTGGCTGCCGTATTTCTGACGGCCGAAGTGGCTGTCGCGCAAGAGGCAACCTACATTCAGATCGAGGCGCAGCCCTCTCTGACACGGGCCGAGGACCGGTTGCGCGATTACACGAGCTACCTGCAGGATGTGAACGGCTTTTCGCTCGGAGGAGGCTGGTACGGCGTCGTTCTCGGGCCGTACGACCGGATCGAGGCCGAGTTGCGTCTGAGCGAGTTGCGCGCGCAAGGGCAGATCCCGCGGGACAGCTTCATCGCCGATCCGCTCAATTTCGGGCGTCAGTTCTGGCCGGTGGGCGGGGCGAGCACGCTGCCGCGGACGGGCAGGTCCGACGAGATCACCGAGCAGCAACTGGACCCAGCCACCACCTCCGACACCCCGCCGACCGAGACAGTCGCCGAACCGGTGGTGGTCGAGGAAACCCCGAGAGAGGCAGCGGCGAGCGAGTCGCGCCTGAACCGTGTCGAGCGTGAGCAGCTGCAGATCGCCCTGCGGTGGGCCGGGTTCTACAATTCCGCCATCGACGGCGCCTTCGGACGCGGCACGCGCAATTCCATGGCCGGATGGCAGCAGGCGCAGGGTTACGAGTCGACCGGCATCCTGACCACCCGCCAGCGCACCGAACTGCTGCGCCAGTACAATGCCGTGCTCGAGGGCATGGATCTGCAGATGGTTCGCGAGACGCGGGCAGGTATCGCGATGCAGATCCCGATGGGCGTCGTCGCCTTCGAGAAATACGAATCGCCCTTCGTCCAATACATGCCGACCGGCGATCTGCCGGTGCGAGTGCTGATGATCAGCCGGCCCGGGGATCAGACCACGCTGTTCGGTCTTTACGAGATCATGCAGACGCTCGAGATCGTTCCGCTCGAGGGTGAGCGCGAGCGCCGCAGCAACGGCTTTACCCTCACCGGCGCCAATTCCCGGATCGTCTCGCATACCGAGGCACGTCTGGAGGGCGGGCAGATCAAGGGTTTCACCCTGGTCTGGCCTGCGGGCGACGAGGAACGCTTCAGCCGGGTTCTGGGCGAGATGCAGTCGAGCTTCCAGACGCTTCCCGGCGTGCTCGAGCTGAACGCGACGGCGGATACCGAGCCATCGGTCGACCTGCTGTCGGGCCTGCAGATCCGCCGGCCCAAATTGACCGCATCGGGGTTCTATATCGACCGCGCGGGCAGTGTCGTGACGGCCCGGGATGCGGTGGCGAATTGCGGCCGCATCACGCTCGAGGATCAGTACACCGCGCAGATCGTCGCCGAGGATGAGGCGACCGGTGTCGCCGTGCTGCGCGCCGACACGACGCTCGCTCCGCAGACCGTGGCGAGCTTCCGCAGCGGTCTGCCGCGGCTGCAATCCGAGATCGCGGTATCCGGCTATTCCTTCGGCGGGGTGCTGAGCGCGCCGACGCTGACCTTCGGCACGCTCGAGGATGTGCGCGGGCTCTCCGGCGAAGAGAACATGAAGCGGCTGGCACTGGCCTCGCTGCCCGGCGATGCGGGTGGTCCGGTTCTCGATGCGGGCGGCGCGGTGCTCGGCATGCTGCTCCCCCGCGAGGAGAGCAGCCGCCAGCTGCCCGAAGAGGTGAGCTTTGCCGCGAAGTCCGAGGATATCCAGGCGCTTCTGGGCCGCGCCGGTCTGCGGGTGACGGAGACGGACGGAGACGTCGCCCTCGCGCCCGAGGATCTGACCACCATCGCCACGGGCATGACGGTCCTGGTAAGCTGCTGGGAGTGATGCGGCGGCGCTGAATTTCGCCTTCGTGCCGGGGGAGAGGGAGTCCGGGGGCGCTGCCCCCGTCGCCTGCGGCGACTCCCCCGGAGTTTATCCGGCAAGATGAAGTTTGGTTTTTGTCGGGAAATTTTTCGGCGTGACGTGAGGCGAGGGTGATTGGCTTCCGGTTTGTCGAGAGGGGCAGGCCGGTTCAGTACTATTAGCGTCCGGGAGCGTTCTTGTTGCTACCCTGGAACAGTCGGATGAGGGCACCCCACTGGCTGATCGCGACACCGGCGAGGATCAGGGCGAGCGCGGCGAAGAGACTCGCGCGCACCGGCTCTCCGAGCAGGAGCACGCCGAGCAGGACCGACCACATCGGCACCTGGTAGTTGGTGAGGCTCATGAAGACCGGACCGGCGCTTCGGATCACCAGCACACGCAGCATATGTGCCCCGGCAGTCGGCACGAGGCCGAGAAAGGCAAGCACCAGCATGGTCTGCGCCGAGGGCAGCGGCGGCGGTCCTTCGGCAAGCCAGGCGAGCGGCACCACCAGCAGCGTGCCGAAAATGAGCGGCACCGTGGCGATCCCGATCGGATCCATCGGCGGGAGGCGGCGCATCACCACCGAGCTTACCGCATAGCAGCTTGCCGCGCCGAGACAGGCGAGCCGGCCGAGCGGTTCGAGCGCGTCACCACTCGACTGGAACGCCTCTCCGCCCAGCAGCAGCGCGACACCGGCAAAGCCGATGCCGAAGCCGAGTGTGCGGCGCAGGGTCATGCGCTCGCCCGGCAGGAAGACATGCGCCATTGGCAGGACCAAGAGGGCCACGGCGGCCATGCAGACGCCGGCAAAGCCCGAGGTCACGAATTGCTGACCCCAGCTCAGCAGCGCAAAGGGCATGGCGGAGGTGAGCAGGCCGATCAGCGCGAGACGCTTCCAGGGTCTGTCCTCGGTGAGGAAAAGCGCCCCGCCGCGCAGCTGCCAGATCGTGACGGTGAGCAGCATCGCAAAGCTGATGCGCGCGGCGGCGAGCCAGAAGGGCGTGATGCCGCGCAGCGCGATCTCGATCACGAGGAACGTGCTGCCCCAGACCAGCCCGAGGCAGGCGACCATGAGCCAGCTCTGCCGCGTGATTTCGGGCAGGGGAGTGGACGTCTGTTGCATAGGAATTCGTCACCTGATCTTTCAAAAAGCGCATCAACCTCTCGGGACGCTTGCTTCTCAGGGCTTTACCATTAAATTTGTCCGGGATTGAATGGAGGAAATCATGTTTTACATCCTGCCGATTTTCATTCTTCTCGTGCTTCTGGGGTGGTGCGTCTACCAGCTCAAGAACGACATGTGAGCAGGGCTGCGAAGCCTGACCGGGCTTGGGGCTTGAGACGGATCGCGCGGCGCGAAGCAGGTCACCTGGCATGCTTCGGGAGGTTGACTGGGGAATCGCCCGAAGGCCGCTGCATCGGCGGCCCTACGCGGCGATCATGGGAAATGAACGCGCTCGGCCGAGTGTAGGCGGCCCTTCGGGCTAGCCTGGCACGTCTGGACCAACCATCATCTTAAAATGAAGAAGGGCCCCGACGCGGCAGCGTCGGGGCCCTTTGATTTCAATGTCGTCTGGAGGTTCAGCCCGCGGTCTGGCGTCGTGGCGTCACCGAATTGGAATTCGGGCGCGGGGCCGACTGTCTGGTCCAGAGCTCGTGTCCCCAGGCCACCACGTAGAGCGAGCCGACGGAGAGCAGGAGGAACACGTTGTCCCAGAGCGCGGGCAGGTCGCGGCCCGTCATCACCCACATGATGATGTAGGTCATCACGACATGCGCGGAGAAGACCTGCAGCGAGTGCTGACCGAGGAAGACGAGCGGGCGACGGGTGAAGAACCATGCGATCCCGCGTCCCAGCGCCGCGAGCACGCGGTTACCGCTCTCCGGTCCGGCGACCAGGAGCCAGCTTATGACGAAGAGATCCAGCAGGAAGTTGGCGAGGTAGACGATGTGCATGTTGCCGCGGTCGATCTCGCGCCAGAGCGTACTGCGCAGGTCCTTCTCGATCCAGCCGAGGCTCATCGCACGATCGAAGATCGCGAAGGCGACCACACCGGCCACCGCCAGCCAGAAGATGGGGCGCAGGCGCGGATCGCGCAGTTTCGATGTGTCGAGCGCGTCACGGGCGAAGAGGAAGCCGAGGAAGAGGCCGAGGAAGTAGAGCGTCTGCCAGCCAAAGACGTTGAAATAGATACCGATGTTGATGCCGTGCCCGGCATCCTTCAACGCACTCTCGACCGGGATCTGGGCAGCGTCCGGCAGGCCGGATTGCGCCAGCAGCCATGCTGCGACCGAAGCGACGGCCCACCACTTGGCCCAGCCCTTGTGAAAGGCCAGCAGAGCGAGCGGCGTGAGCAGCATGAGCCAGATGTAGAGAGCGAGGATGCCCATATGCAGCGATCCGGTGACCAGCATCAGCGAGGCGATGGTGAAAACGGCCGGGTCGTCGACATACTGGCCCAGGATGTTGGGCTCCATGTTAAATGCGGCAAGGCCGAGCGCCGTGGCGGCGAAGGCGAGGATCATCACCGCCTGATAGGTGTAGATCGTGCGGATCCGTTTGAACACGGCGCTTCCCATGCCGCCCGGCCCTTTGCGGTCGAGGATCTTGGTATAGACCAGCCCGACCACGAAGCCCGAGATGAAGACGAAGCCCTGCGCATCCTCGACCCAGCCCAGCATGTGGTGATTGTAGTCACCCAGAATGGCATGGAACGAGCCGTTCACATGGGCGACCATCATGAAGAGAAGGAAGAACCCCCTGAATCCGTCAAGCAGTGTAAGGCGCATTTCCATCTCCTCCGGAGTCATCGAGCCGGTTTTGGGCTGACATGGATAGCAAATGCGCGAAAGCGGCTTTTGTGCCGTACTTATGGCAATTTTTGTCCTCATAGGCGGAGACTTGCCTAAGGACTGTGCATCTGGGCGGAAAACCGGCGCTTTGTGGAGCCGTTACGCAAGGTTCTGGCCTGTCGAAAGAGGGCGGTTCGAGCGTCCGGACAGGCGGAAATGCGAGAGTTTTCTGCCAGTTTCATGGCTGCCGACAGTTCCATCAGCGGCGGCCTGACGTGGCGGGAACAAGCTGCGGGATGGTGGGTTGAGTCGCATCTGTAAACCTGGAGACTGTCATGGAATTCAATTTCATCGTACCGCTGCTGGCCCTGCTCACCATGTTGGCGGGTATCGTTTTCGCGATCTGGAGCAAGGAAAAGACCGAAGAGCGCAGGAAGGATCCGAACGCGCCCAAGAGTTCTCTGGCCGTGGATGGCCCGACGCCGGACAAGCGCTGAGCTTGCTCACCTTCCAATCCGGCAATCACTGCAGCGCATGAACGAAAAGGGCGCCCCGAAAGGCGCCCTTTGATACTTTATCAGAACGATACCGACTCAGTTCTTCTCTTTGTCGACCATCTTGCCGGCCGAGATCCAGGGCATCATCGCGCGGAGCTTTTCGCCGACCTGTTCGATCTGGTGCTCGTCGTTCAGACGGCGGGTCGCCTTGAAGAAGGGCTGGCCCACGGCGTTTTCCTGCATGAAGTCACGCACGAACTTGCCGGTCTGGATGTCGTTCAGGACCTCTTTCATCCGGGCCTTGGTCTCGGCATAGGGCAGGATGCGCGGGCCGCTGACATACTCGCCGTATTCGGCCGTGTTCGAGATCGAGTAGTTCATGTTCGCGATGCCGCCTTCGTAGATCAGGTCGACGATCAGCTTCACCTCATGCAGACATTCGAAATAGGCCATCTCAGGCTCGTAACCTGCCTCGACCAGGGTCTCGAAGCCCATGCGGATCAGTTCGACCAGACCACCGCAGAGAACCGCCTGTTCGCCGAAGAGGTCGGTTTCGCATTCCTGACGGAAATTCGTCTCGATCACACCCGAGCGGCCGCCACCGATGGCCGAACAGTAGGACAGGCCGATTTCCAGCGCCTTGCCCGATGCGTCGTTGTGCACCGCGACGAGGCAGGGCACGCCGCCGCCCTTGGTGTATTCGCCGCGCACGGTGTGGCCGGGGCCCTTGGGTGCCATCATGATGACATCGGTGCCGGGCTTGGGTTCGATCAGGCCGAAATGCACGTTCAGGCCGTGGGCGAAAGCGATCGCCGCACCGTCCTTGAGATTGTCATGCACGTATTTCTTGTAGGTTTCGGCCTGCAGCTCGTCGGGCATGGTGAACATGATGAGGTCGCACCAGGCCGCCGCTTCGGCGATGCCCATGACCTTGAGGCCTTCGCCTTCGGCCTTCTTCGCGGAGGGCGAGCCTTTCCGCAGCGCCACGACGACGTTCTTGGCACCCGAGTCGCGCAGGTTGAGGGCGTGGGCGTGGCCCTGGCTGCCATAGCCGAGGATCGCGACCTTCATGTCCTTGATCAGATTGATGTCGCAGTCGCGGTCATAATAAACGCGCATGATTTGTGTCCTTCCGGTTTGTGGCGCGGACCCCTTGTTTGGGCTCTGGCCGAATGATGTGACCGCAGCATAGGCGCTGGCGCGTGACGGAACTGCCGAAATGGCAGAGATTCGCACATCTTCTGCGCTTTTCATTCGCGACTGGGCGGTTTAATGACAGATCCATGCTTGATGACACCGATCGCCGTATCCTGCGCCAGTATCAGGCGAGCCCCGAAGCACCTGCTTCGGAACTGGCCGACCGCTGCGGGGTGACCGCCACGACCCTCGCGCGGCGGCTCGAGCGGTTGCGCGATACCGGCGTTCTGCGGGGCGTGCGGGGCGTGATCCACTGGCCCGCTCTGGGCTATGCGGTCGAGGTAAGCTTGCGCATCACGCTGGACAAATCGGTGCCGCTGGCCTTCGAGGAATTCGCACGGGCCGCGCGGCAGGTTCCGCAGGTGATCGAGATCCAGACCTTCCTGGGGCAGGTCGATGCCCGCCTGTCGGTGATCGCGCGCGACATGGCGCATTACCAGCAGGTCTATCGCAGCCAGATCCTGACCCTGCCGCATATCACCGATGTCGATGCGCTGATGCATGTGGCCCGGCTCAAGACCGATGAAAGCCTGCCGCTGTGATCGATCTCGACGACACCGACCGCGCGCTGATCCGGGCTCTTGCGCAGGACGCCACGCAAAGCGCCGGTGCGCTGGGACGCGCGCTCGGCCTCTCGCAGCCCGCGGCTTGGCGACGTATCAGGCGGTTGCGCGATGCGGGTGTGTTCCGCGGTCAGCGGCTCGATCTCGATCAGGAGGCGCTGGGGTTCGGGGTCACGGTGTTTCTCGGGGTCAAGCTCGGCACCAAGGGGCGCGTATCCCTGCAGGATTTCGAACGCGCGGTCAGTGCCATTCCCGAAGTGCAGACGGTCGAGCATGTGCTCGGCATGTACGACTATCGCCTGCGGGTGGTGGCGCGCGACATTTCCGATTTCGAACGGGTGCTGCGGCGGCGGATCATGACGCTGCCGGGGGTGGGGAACCTCGATGCCAACGTGCTTCTCTCCGAAGAGCGGCTGCCGGGGCCGATCTGAACGTCGTTGTTCGACACGTGCGGGCGGCGAAGACCTTTGCCAAATCGGCGCCAAACGGGTAGTCAGCGCGCAACCAGAGGAGATGGCGCATGGCTTTGCTTGACGATATCGACCCGACCGGGCTCGATGAATTTTCGGTGGTCTTCACGGACCGGTCGCTGAACCACATGTCGGCGACGTTTCAGCAGGTGATGCGCGACATCTCCGGCATGCTGAAAGACGTGTACCACGCCGATGCGGTGGTGCTGGTGCCCGGCGGCGGCACCTATGGAATGGAGGCCGTGGCGCGGCAATTCGGGCGCGATGCGAGCGTTTTCGTGGTGCGCAACGGCTGGTTCTCCTATCGCTGGAGCCAGATCTTCGATGCGGGCGGTTTCGCGAGCGAGACACATGTGATGAAGGCGCGCCAGACCGGCAACGGCGTTCAGGCGCCCTTTGCCCCCGCGCCGATCGACGAGGTCACGGCACAGATCCACGAGACCAAGCCTGACATCGTCTTTGCCCCGCATGTCGAGACATCGGCCGGGATCATCCTGCCCGACGACTACCTCAAGGCGCTGGCGGCGGCCGCGCACGAGGTTGGCGCGCTGATGGTGCTGGACTGCATCGCGTCCGGCTGCGCCTGGGTCGACATGACCGCAACCGGCGTCGACGTGCTGATCTCGGCCCCGCAAAAGGGCTGGTCCGCGACACCCTGCGCGGGACTTGTGATGCTCTCCGAACGCGCCGTGGCGCGCATGGGCGAGACCACTTCGGACAGTTTCGCCTGTGATCTCAAGAAGTGGCACCAGATCATGGCCGCTTACGAAAATGGCGGTCATGCCTATCACGCGACGCTGCCGACGGACGGGCTGCGCGCCTTCCGCGACACGATGATCGAGACGCGGGATTACGGCTTTACCCGTCTGAAAGAGGCGCAATGGGCGCTTGGCACCGCGGTGCGGCAGATGCTGGCCGACAAGGGTGTGAAATCCGTCGCGGCGGATGGGTTCGGCGCCCCCGGCGTCGTGGTGAGCTACACCGACGATCCCGAGATCCAGTCGGGCCGCGCCTTTGCCGCCAAAGGAATGCAGATCGCGGCCGGTGTGCCGCTGCAATGTGACGAGCCCGCCGGGTTCAGCACCTTCCGGCTCGGGCTGTTCGGTCTCGACAAGCTCTACGATGTGGACGGCACGGTGGCGCGTCTGCGCAAGGTGATCGATCAGGTCTTCTGAGGCCGCCCGGTCGAGCCGCCGTCCGGAACCATAGTGCGGGTCCGGGCGGCGTCAGGGCTGCTTTCAGGCATCCCTAGTCAATTCGTCGTCGGCTCGGATACCGTCCGCGATGTCGATCCCAGCCCAAGACGCATCAGCGTCGAGCGCACGGGTTTCAGGGCATAGAGCGCTTCGAGCCCCGCGGCGCGGGCATCGCGCAGCATCGGATCGGACACCATCGAGGCGCGGTTCAGCGCGGTGATGCCCGCCACCCGCGTGCGGATGTCGTTGATCCGCTTGGCATGGTAGGCGTCGAGCATCTTTGCCGAGCCGAGATCGTCGCGCTGTGCCAGCGCGAGATCGAGCAGCACATCGAGATCCGCGAGGCTCATGTTCAGCCCCTGCGCCCCGATCGGGGGCAAGACATGCGCGGCCTCGGCCACGAGGGCCACGCGTTCGCCCGACATGCGCTGCGCCGATTGCGCGATGATCGGCCAGATGCCGCGACGGCTCGCGAGCTTCAGCGGCCCGAAGAGATGGCAGGAGCGCTCGGACATCGCTTCCTCGAAGGCGGGCGTGTCGAGCTCCATCAGGGCATTGGCGTTCGCCGCCGTCTCCATCCAGACGATCGCCGAAGAGGGACGCCCGTCGAGATCAGGCAGGGGCACGAGGGTGAACGGCCCGCCCGTGCGGTGGATTTCAGTCGAGACGTTTTCGTGCGGGATCGGGTGCGTGACGGCAAAGGCCAGTGCCTTCTGTCCGAACCGCGTCGTCGCCACGTCGATGCCCGAAGCGCGGCGCATCGGCGAATTGCGTCCATCCGCGGCAATCACGAGCCTGGTCGTGACGCGGCTGCCATCGGTCAGACCGACGCGGGCCGACCCGGTGCGGGTGAAGAGCGAGGTCGTCGCCGTACCGGGACGGAAATCGACGCTGTCCATCGTGTCGAGATGCGCGCTCAGCTCGCGCCGCAGCAGCCAGTTGGGCAAGTTCCAGCCAAAGGGCAGATCGGAAATCTCGGAGGCTTCGAAAGACTTTACCACGCGAGGCTCGGGCGCGTCGCCACCGGCATCGACGATGCGCATCGTCTCGAGCGGCATGGCATGCTGCGCAAGCCTGTCCCAGACGCCTGCACGTTCCAGAAACCCGCGGGCGGGCTGCAGGAACGCCGTGCTGCGCAGATCGGCGCCCTCGGCTTCGCGGTCGGTCACGGGTGGGGCGGGGTCGACGCAGAGAACGGAAAAGCCCTGTGCGCCAAAAGCGGCGGCGGCGGTCAGCCCGGCGATGCCGCCCCCCGAAATCACGATGTCATGGTCCATGTCAGCCTCCTGTCATGGCATGTAGTGCACCTGTGGCAAGGCGCACTGCAACATCCCGCCGCATGTCCCCTCAGGTCAGGCGGGCGAGAAAGGCACCAAGATCGTCGGTGTGATGGTGGATATGCCTGGCTTTGACCGCCTCGGGGGCGACGTGCACGGTGCGCATTCCCATGGCATGCGGTTCTGCAAGGTTGCGCATGTCATCCTCGAACATCGCGGCGGCGCGGGTATCGACACCGTCGCGCGCAAAGACGGCCTCGAAGGCGGCCCGTTCGGGCTTTGGCGCGAAATCGGCATGTTCGACGCCATAGAGTGCGTCGAACGCCGCCTCGAGCCCGCGCGCCTTGAGCACCTGAGCGGCATAGGGGGCGGTGCCATTTGTATATACAATTTTGCGTCCCGGCAGGTTCGCGATGAGCGTGGCAAGATGCGGGTCGGGCTCCAGCGTGTCGAATGTGATGTCATGGACCTCGTGCAGATAGGGGCCCGGATCGACGTCATGTTCGCGCATGAGCCCGGCGAGGGTCGTGCCGTAGGTGCGCCAGTAGTGACCGCGCAGATAATTGGCGCGGTCGTGATCCACCCCGAGCGCCTGCATGACAAAACGGACCATACGCACCTCGATCTGGTCGAAGAGGCGCGCGGCAGGCGGATAGAGGGTGTTGTCGAGATCGAACACCCAGGTCCGCACATGAGAGAAGCTCTGCCTGATCATGTGGACAGAATAGCGGCGGCAAGGCATCTGCGCAATCGACCAAGCGGAGTAGCATGGCTGCGCTTGATTGATGACATATCTCGGGGCTATCGTGCCTCAGCGCAGAGGGGAGACTACATGAACACCATCAAGCCGCAGCAGAAGGACGCGTACACGCTGATCCTCGAAGCGATCGACGTGGGCGTCTACAAGCCCGGCGACCGGCTGGTGGAAAGCGATCTCGCCGAGCGATTCGGCGTCTCGCGCACGCCGATCCGCGAAGCGCTGCAACGGCTCGAGACGCAGTCGCTGCTGGCGCGGGACGGGCGGTCGCTGATCGTCGCCTCGCTGGATCACAACCAGATGGCCGAGCTCTACGTGGTGCGCACCGAACTCGAAGGTCTGGCGGCGCGGCTTGCGGCGCGTCACGCCACCGAAGAGGAAATCCAGGTCCTGCGCGAGATGGTGGATGACGACCGTGCCCTGCTGCAGAATCCGGGCACGCTGGCGCGGGCCAATCGTCGGTTTCACAAGCAGATCCATCTCGCCTCGCACAACCGCTATCTCGTGCAGCAGCTCGACCTCGTGCACCGATCCATGGCGCTGATGGCGACGACCTCGCTCGCCGCGCAGGGACGGGGCGAGATCGCACTGGCAGAGCATCTCGCCATCGTCGAGGCGATCTCCAAGCGCGACGAGGCGGCGGCTTACCGTGCGCTGCGCGATCATATCTCGGTGGCATTCGTCACCCGGCTGAAGCTCGACAGCAAGGCCAAGGGGTAGAGCCTTGCGCGCCCCCTAATCCTGCGCCTGATCGGCGTGGGCATGGTCGGGCAGGGAATGGCCGTGCGCCGTCTTGTCCCAGTAGAAGGGCTTCACCAGCAGCTCGTAGAGCCCCTTATAGGCCGCGATCACCCCGAGCGGGAAATAGAGCGTGAGGGTCGGCACCCAGATCAGCAGGCCGTCATGCGGACTGCGCGCGACGGCGGCGAAGCTCACCATCATCGACATGGCTTCGGCCAGCAGGAAGAGCCTGACCAGCGCGCTCATCTGAAACGGGCTCAGCACGGCGTCGAGCGGGTGCGGCAGGCCGAAGATCTTCAGCCAGAACGACCAGAGCACCGGCGCCAGAAGGAATTGCAGGAAGGAGGCCAGGAACATGACCTGAAAGCCGAAGAACTTCCAGGCACCCAGCGCGCGCAGCAGCCGGAGCGGATGGCGCGTGTTTACTGCATAGGTGACCATGAACCCCTTGAGCCAGCGCGAGCGCTGCTTGATCCAGGGCCAGGCGCGGTTGTTCGCCTCTTCGCGGGTGACGGTGGGCAGCAATTCGGTGACATAGCCGTAACGCGCCAGACGGATGCCCAGATCGGCATCTTCTGTCACGTTATGCGCATCCCATCCCCGCACCGCCTCCAGTGCCGCACGGCGAATGAAAACAGTTGTGCCGCCGAGCGGGATGGCCAGGCCGAGGCGGGCAAGACCGGGCAGCACGGTGCGGAAATGGGTGGCGTATTCGATGGCAAAACACCGGGACAGCCAGTTGGCGCGCGGATTGTAGAAATCGAGGATGCCCTGCAGGCAGGCGATGTTCTGGGGGGTCTGGGAGAACCGTTCGACGACGCGGTCGATCTGGTTCGGGGCGGGGGCGTCTTCGGCATCGTAGATCCCGATGATCTCGCCCCGGCAGAAGCTCAGCGCGTAGTTGAGGGCGCGCGGCTTGGTCATGACGCTGCCCTTGGGGACTTCGATCACGCGCATCCACGGGGGCCGCTCGGCCCGTTCCAGCGCGGCGCGGGTCAGCGCGTCTTCGGCCTCGAGCACCAGCACAACGTCGAGCAGCGCCTTGGGATAGGTCAGGCGGCCAAGGCGGGTGATCAGCGTCTCGGCGATGTCGTGCTCGCGAAAGAGCGGCACCATCAGGGATACGGTCGGTCGCGTCTCGGTGGTCGGCATGTCGGTCTGGCTAGGGGCGTTGCGCCCGGCAAGAAGTGCGGCAAGCTTGAGGCATTGCGCCAGCACGAGGGTCACGACCCCCACGGCGAGCACACCGCCAAAGAACAGCGCGGGGGCCAGCGCGAGCACCGCGAGGCAAAGCGCCGCGAAGCCCGCCGCGATCAGCGCCCGGGCCGGCGTCAGCCGGTTGAAGTCGCGGCAGCTTTCATCCTCTTTCACCCATGTTTCGGCCTCTCTTGCCAGGGTCAGGCTGTGACGCTCGATGATCAGCGCCTGAATGTCGCTCTCGAGCGCAAGCGCCATCACCACGGGCCCCAGCATCACGCTAAGACGCGGGCGCAGGGCCTGAAACGCGTCGGGCCTTGCAGTGGCGATGACCATCGTGGTGCCGGTCCGTGACCAGGCCAGCACGCCGTGCCGCAGGCAGAAGGCCGGATCGAGCAGGCCCACAAGCTCGGGATCGGGAGGGGATGTATCGGGGGAGAGGCATGTCACGCCCCAGTGGCGCGCCTGCGCCCGCAGAACCTGGTCCGGCGTCGCAAGGCCGTCGGCCACGAGAATCCGCTCGAGCGGCGTGCCGTGCTCCGCCGCCTGGGCGAGCGCCGACAGCATGGAAGCGGGCGAGACCGCCCCCGACTGGATCAGGGTCCGGCTGATCGGGCGGGCCCTGGTCGCGCCCGCACGGACGAGGTTGTCCGCCACCTTTCCCAGACCCTGATTGCTCATTACGACCCCCACATGTGTACGGGATCAGATGAAGCTGCGCTGGTTAAAGCATGGTTAAAAGGTGGTTAATCCGGCGGTTTTTATTCAGGCTTCGTTAAGCTTCCCGGCTCTCCACCGCGGCCTTGGCCATCGAGGCTGCAAAGCGCTCGAACAGATAGAAGCTGTCCTGCGGCCCGGGGCTCGCCTCGGGGTGGTGCTGCACGGAAAAGACCGGGCGATCCCGAAGCCGGATGCCGCAATTCGAGCCGTCAAAGAGCGAGACATGCGTCTCCAGCACGTTCTGCGGCAGGGTCTGGCTGTCGACCGCGAAACCGTGGTTCATCGAGGTGATCTCGACCTTGCCGGTCTCGGTATCCTTGACCGGGTGGTTCGCGCCGTGATGGCCGTGATTCATCTTGATCGTGCGCGCGCCAAGCGCGAGGGCCAGCATCTGGTGGCCAAGGCAGATGCCGAAGACCGGCAGATCGCGCGCAAGAATTCCCTGGATGGTCGGCACGGCATAGACGCCCGTCGCCGCCGGATCGCCGGGACCATTGGTGAGGAACACGCCGTCGGGGTTCTGTGCGAGAACATCCTCTGCCGTGGCCGAGGCCGGCATCACCGTCACGTCGCAGCCCGCCGAAGCGAGCGAGCGCAGGATGTTGCGCTTGGCACCGTAATCGATGGCGACGACCTTGTACTTGGCTTCCGTCTGGCGCTGGTAGCCCTGCGGCCAGGCCCAACGCATCTCGTCCCAGCGATAGGATTGCGCGCATGTCACGTCGCGGGCCAGATCGAGCCCGGTGAGACCCGAAAAGGCACGGGCCTTCTTCACCAGTGCGTCGATGTCGAACTTGCCGTCCGGATTATGCGACAGCGCGACATGCGGTGCGCCCTGCTGGCGGATCGCCCGGGTCAGGCGGCGGGTATCGACGCCGCCGATGGCGATGCGTCCGCGTGCGGAAAGCCAGTCGGAGAGCTGCGAGACGGCCCGCCAGTTCGAGGATTGCGTCGGCATCCATTTCACCACCATGCCGGCGGCGACCGGTTCGGCGGTCTCGTCATCCTCGGGGTTCACGCCCACATTGCCGATATGCGGGAAGGTGAATGTCACGATCTGCCCGGCATAGGAGGGGTCGGTCATGATCTCCTGGTAGCCCGACATGGCGGTGTTGAAGCAGAGTTCGGCCACCGTGTCGCCGGTCGCTCCGAAGCCCTGACCGTAGAAGATCGTGCCATCCGCAAGAGCGAGGCAGGCAGTGGGTTTCTGGATCTGGGCAAGGGACATGGGGCGCTCCTGACAGGCGGCAAACTTTGGCATACCTAAGGGGGCGGCGACAGCGGGTCAAGGCCTCGGGGGCGGCGCGTTAACGGACCGCGGCTGGCTCGCGATCGGCCATGATAACAAGGGTTTGACGCCACGTCTGTCCGGTTGTGCCCGCCCGGGGCTTGGCGTAAGGTCGGCATCTGGAAAACCGGGGATGGATCACCATGGAACTTCGTGCGCGCATCACGACGGCGATGAAACAGGCAATGCGGGACAAGGCGGTGGACCGGCTCTCCACCATCCGGCTGATCAATGCCGCCATCAAGGATCGCGACATCGCGGTGCGGGCCGAGGGCAATGACGACGGCGTCGGCGACGCCGAAGTTCTTGCCATCCTTGGCAAAATGGTCAAGCAGCGCCGCGAGAGCGCGAAGACCTACGAAGAGGGCGGCCGTCTCGATCTTGCCGAGCGGGAGCTCGCGGAGATCGAGGTGATCGAGGAATTCCTGCCCAGAAAGCTCTCGGGCAAGGAAACCGAAGAGGCCGTCGATGCCGCCGTGGCCGAGGTCGGTGCAGATTCGATCCGCGACATGGGCCGCGTGATGGCCGTGCTCAAGGCGAAGTATACCGGGCAGATGGATTTTGCCGCGGTTGGTCCGATGGTCAAGGAACGTCTGTCCGCCGCCTGAGGCGGTGCGTGACAGGGTGGTGCGGTTCCTTCCGGGCTGACGCGCGGCAGGTTTCGTGTGCGTGACCGGCGTGGCAGGGGGCCAGCCCCCGTGGCCTTGCGGCGACTACCCCGGAGTTTATCTTGCAAGATGAAGCACGAGGCCTCTCCGGCGGCAGTGCGTCAGGGAGCCGGGAAATCGCTGTCGATTTCGCGCAGGGTCTGGGGGTCGGTGATCCGGAACCTTTCCACGAAGCGGGTCTTGAAGCCGACCCGTCCGCGGCGCGCGCCGAAATTCTCGCCGTGGTTCAGTTCGTACAGGACCGATGGTCTGCTGAGCGGTGTGAGTTTCTGGCGGGCGAGCGCCGAGAGGTAGGGAAACATCCGGTGTTCGTGCTGCGTCATCGCGCGCAGGAAAGTTTTGCTTTGCGGCAGGTCCGGATCGTGGAACAGCGCCGTACAGGAGCCGCAGAGCTTCCAGAAGGCTTTGCGCAAGGGCGCCGAAGGGCCGGGCGCATCGGCGAGGGCTATGGTGCCCGTGGCGGCGTCCCGTACGAAGCCCGATTGCACGAGATAGCCGCCCGGAGCCTGTCGGGTCAGCATTTCGCACACTGTCCCCTGACGCAGCAGATCATCTGCATCAAAGCTCATAACGTAGCCTGGCACAGGGTCGAGCATGGGCAGGTGATCGCAGAGGGCGGCGAGCTTGCGCCATTTGTCATTGCCCGGGCTCGGGTCGTCGAAAGCGAGATGCGAGATTCGCGGATCTTGTGGCAGGGGTGGCTCCTCCTGACAGCAGATCACCGCGCGCCAATGCGCATCACTCTGGTCGATCAGGCTTTGGAGTGTCCGGGCGAGCCGCGCGGTCACGGCATCCCAGTCGCCGACATGCGCGGGGCTGACCAGCGGGATAAGGAAGGTGACGATCTCGGCGCGGGGCCGGGGGCGTCCGGCCTGCGCCACGGCGAGATCGAGCGCGGCGCGTTCGGACGGCAAAAGGCTTTCGCCATGGCGCGACAGGCGCGGTCCGAAGAGCCGGACGGCGGCACTGAGCGCGGCGCGCTTGAGCTTGGGGGCGGCGGGGGCCTGTGCCATCAGCAGGGGACCTGCGACAGGCGGCGCAGCCGGGTCGAGAGGTCGCTGTAAAGCGCCTTGCGCTCGTCCTCGGACAGGAAGGCGCCGATTTCCACCTCGCGCCCCGCGCCCGAGAGGGTCACGTAATTGGGCACCGGGCCACCGCCCTCATGCAGAGCGATCCGGGCCCAGTAGGTGTTGCACTGCCATTCCTGGATGCTACCCTTGGGGTTGTGGCGCACGAGGCGCAGGTCGCCGCAGGTCATCGTAAGCACCTCGAGAATCCGTCGGTCGCGATCATTCCGCCGCAGCGCGACATACATCCCCCCGAGCGCGATCAGGATGAAGGGCAGCAATCCCCAGAGGAGGGCCGTACCCAGCAGGCCCATCAGCGGGATCAGCGCGAAGGCGAAGGTCGCGAGGATGAAGGCCGCGAAGCCTGTGGGCGGCAGCGAGCGGTGCGGCCAGAGCTCGAGCTCCTGCGCTTCGGCTCTGGGATCGTCTGTAGACCAACGGTAGGGCATGAGCGGGTGAGGGATTTCTGTTCGGTTGCAGGGCGGTGGGGTGAGAAGCGGGGCTCCGGTGGGCAACATGGCGTGCCGCGGCCTTTTGAAAACCCCGCAGCGCCGGTGCTGTCAAGGATTTCCGCCACAGGGTGGTGCAGCACTTGTCCAGCGGTGTGTGAGATGTCGGCGCACGGCATCGAGATGCGCCTGTTTCTGCTCGTTCGTGGATTGCAGAACGCATTCCTCGGCAATGGACCAATAAAGGCCGCGCCGCTCTCTGTCGGACGTGATATCCGCGGCGGATTTGAGAGTGAGAAACTTCCGGAAGCTTTCCTCGAACTTGATAAAATGCGAGGGCGGCGAGAGCATTGAGAGATGGGAGGGCAGGCTCCGGGGCAGGATCCGGGCCGAGAGCTCTCCGGCAAATTTCATCCGGATGCTGTGAAAGAGCATCGCACGGATCATGTCGATGGTGTCCGGCAAGGCCTCGGGTTTCACCAGCAGGGCGAGACCCACGGTGTTGAGGATGTTGGTCGTCGAATTGAAGCTGTAATGCGTGGTCCTGCGCGGATCGATCTCCGAGAGGCAGTCGAGGGCCTCTTGCGCGTATTTTGTGCCATCTTCCATGCCGAGAAGGATGGCCGAATTGATCTGAACGTTGAGAATGGAAAAGCGCATGTGCAGCCCGTCCTTGCGCAGGGCCTTGCGCATCGGAAGGGTCCTTGCCCAGACGAACCTGTCGTGGAGCCGGTTGCGGCAGCAGACGAGCGATGCCGTGTCGAGAGTTTCCGACGCCTTGTGCGCTGCGGCGACCAGCGCATAGGTCCGCTCGAACTGCCCCAGCGTGTGGTCGTGATGAAACATTTCCATCAGGCGGAGCTGTTGCGTCAAGCATGCGGGCCGTTTGCCCTTCTTGTAGATCAGCTGGCGAACGGCCTTCTTGCGCTCGGCGCGGCCAAGATGTTCGAGGGCCTCGAAGGTCTGCTCGGCTGTCATTCCGGTAAAGTCCTGCATCGCCAAAAGCTAATTCGCGTCGAACGGGGTCTCAAGGTCCCTGGCTGGGCCAGCAAGCTGCATCTGGCAGTGCCGACGGCAGGTCCTGTGGGCGCGCGACGGCCCGTCCGCCGTCGGGAGCGCCTGCAAGCCCGCTTCTGTACTTGCGTGACACGCGTGATCTGACGTCGCGTCTTCACGGCAATTGAACCTTTTGCGCAAGTAGACCGCAACTGCCGCGTGCCGAATGGAAAACAGGCCCCGGTCTTACCGGAGCCTGTCTGATCTTGCATCACGTGGCTAGTGCGCGTGGCCCTTGTCCCAGTCTTCGCGCTTGGGAAGCTGCTCGAACGTGTGTTCGGGCGGCGGCGACGGCAGGGTCCATTCCAGCGTGTCCGCATACTCGTTCCAGGGGTTCGCCTGGGTGCAGGCGGTGCCCTTGCGCAGCGCATAAGCCATCACCCCGATGAAGAACAGGAACGAGGCGAAGGAGAGGAAGGCGCCGAGCGACGAGACGTAGTTCCAGGTGGCGAAGGCGTCCGGATAGTCGATGTAGCGACGCGGCATGCCCTGACGTCCGAGGAAGTGCTGCGGGAAGAAGGTCAGGTTCGCACCGATGAACATCGCCCAGAAGTGCAGCTTGCCGGCCCATTCCGGGTACATCTTGCCGGTCATCTTGGGGAAGTAGAAGTAGATCCCCGCAAAGATGGCGAAGACGGCCCCCAGGCTCATCACGTAGTGGAAGTGCGCCACGACATAGTAGGTGTCATGATAGGCGCGGTCGATCGCGGCCTGGCTCAAGATGATGCCGGTGACGCCGCCCACGGTGAAGAGGAAGAGGAAGCCGAAGGCCCAGAGCATCGGTGTCTTGAACTCGATCGAGCCGCCCCACATGGTCGCGATCCACGAAAAGATCTTGACCCCTGTCGGGACAGCAATGACCATCGTCGCCAGCATGAAGTAGGATTGCTGGGTCAGGGACATGCCGACCGTGTACATGTGGTGCGCCCAGACCACGAAGCCGAGTGCGCCGATGGCGATCAGGGCCCAGACCATCGGCAGATACCCGAAGATCGGCTTGCGCGAGAAGGTCGCGATCACGTGGCTGATGATGCCGAAGCCGGGCAGGATCACGATGTACACTTCCGGGTGGCCGAAGAACCACAGGATGTGCTGATAGAGGATCGGATCGCCGCCGCCCGAAGGATCAAAGAAGGTGGTCCCGAAGTTACGGTCGGTGATCAGCATGGTGATGGCACCGGCGAGAACCGGCAGGCTCAGCAGGATCAGCCAGGAGGTCACGAAGATCGACCAGGCGAACAGCGGCACCTTGAACAGGGTCATGCCGGGGGCACGCATGTTCAGGAAGGTGGTGATCATGTTGATCGCACCAAGGATCGACGAGGCGCCCGAAACGTGCACGGCGAACAGGGCGAGGTCGGTGGAAAAGCCGCCTTCACGCACCGACAGCGGCGGGTACAGAACCCAGCCGAGGCCGGAACCGTTCTGACCATTGCCGCCCGGCGTGAAGACCGAACAGACCGCGAGCAGGGTGCCCGCGACGAAGAGCCAGAAGCTGAGGTTGTTCATGCGCGGGAACGCCATGTCCGGCGCACCGATCTGCAACGGCATGAAATAGTTGCCGAAACCACCGAACAGGGCCGGAATGACCACGAAGAACATCATCAGGATGCCGTGACCAGTGATCATCACGTTCCAGAGATGTCCGTTGGGGGTACAGTCTGCAACGGCGGCGGGCCAGAGGCGCGCACCTTCCATGCACATGTACTGAACGCCGGGGTTCATCAGTTCCATGCGCATGTAAACGGTGAAGGCAACCGAGATGAACCCGGCAATGCCCGCGACGATCAGGTAGAGAATCCCGATGTCCTTGTGATTGGTCGACATGAACCAGCGGGTAAAGAAGCCGCGCTGATCCTCGTGTTCGTGGCCGTGAATGGCGGCGTCTGCCATGTGTGCCTCCTCGTGGGTGATTATGTGAGGGCGCAGACGGTTAGCCGCATTTGCCCCGGAGTTCCTGCCCCGTTTTAGGCAATGCGCGCGCCTCGGGCAATGACCGCTTTTGCCGCAGAGGCGATATTATTGTCGCAGGCCTTGTGCTGCGGTGTGAGCGACCACAGCGCGTTTCGGGCTGTCCCGGGTCACTATGGCCCCGGTGCCTTTCATCCAGGAAAACAAGGGGATTGCGCCATTGGCGCTGCCCTTTTCCCGGGCACTGCCGACGCGGCAGGTGCACCGGGTGGGAGGGCGCGCGCCCTGCATTCGGGGCCGCAAGGCGGCAGCAAATTCATGAAAGTCCTCCTAAGTTTCCCACGCGGACCCCGCGTCAGGCGGGGAGTAGCCTCCGAGTCACCTCGCTGGAATTCCCCGGATCCCAGCTTAGGCTTCCTGCAGCAGCCGACCCTCGTTCGGGTCCAGCCTGTCCGTCGCCGCGGGCTCGGCGCGGCGGGTCGAGAGCAGGCAGGTGCCGTCGAAGGGCATCGGCTGCGCCGTATCCTTCATCGGAGAGGGCGAGATCCAGAGCGCGCGGATTCCGAGATTGCGCAGATAGTCGAGCCGGGAGTCGATGCCTGCGAGATCGCCGATCCCGTCGCCAATGCTGTCCACGAAGGAGCGCGGATAAATCTGGTAGATGGTGCCGGTGTGCCATAAGGGACGGGCTTGGGTGTCGGGCATGCCCGGGCCTCCTTGTGCTTTGGTTTCAGGCTGCAAAAGGCAGGCGGCAGGTGCAAGGGCAGGGCACGCACGGTTTCGTTTCAACCGCGAGCAGGTGATTGAGCTATGGATTGAGTGGCTTGCTCCCTTGGGTGCCCGAGGGACAGGGTTTAGAGGCCCAGTCAGCCCGCCGCATGATCTGTCGCGGCAAGTTCGCCAAAGACCTGTTCGAAGCTGCGGCGCAGGGCGACGTCCACATCCTCCATCGTGACCGGAAGGCCCAGATCGACGAGACTCGTGACGCCGTGTTCGGTGATGCCGCAGGGCACGATGCCGCCGAAATGCTCGAGATCCGGTTCGACATTGATCGACAGCCCGTGAAAGCTGACCCATTTGCGCAACCGGATGCCGATGGCGGCGATCTTGTCCTCGGCCTTTGCGCCGCTCGCGGTCAGCGGCTTGTCGTCCCGTTCGATCCAGACGCCGACACGTCCCTCGCGGATATGGCCGGTCAGGTTGAATTCGGCGAGCGCGGCGATCACCCATGCCTCTAGATCCTGGACAAAGCGGCGCACGTCGCGCCCGCGCCGCCCCACATCGAGCATCACATACGCCACGCGCTGGCCTGGACCGTGATAGGTGTACTGGCCGCCGCGCTGGCTCACATGCACCGGAAAGCGGTCCGGATCGACGAGATCGGCTGCCTTGGCCGAGGTGCCTGCCGTATAAAGCGGCGGGTGCTCGACCAGCCAGATGCATTCCTCGGCGGTTCCGGCCGCAATGGCTGCGGCGCGGGCTTCCATGAAGTCCACGGCGTCCGTGTATCCGGTCAAACCTTCGGTGTGCAGCCATTCGACCATATTGCCCGCTCCAGCAGATTTCCGCCTTCTCCGAATAACGATTGCTGCGGTGCAATGGAACCCCGGAGGTGCGCGCGACGTTCCCTCGGAGTAGAAACACAGACACAGAATAATGGGGTGAGCCATGGTACTTGCGCGATTAGACGAAGGGCTCAAGGCGCCGCCCCCGACCACCAATGATCGTGTCTGCGTCCTGATGAATGCGGGTGCCGGCAAGGATGACAAGGAGGATGTGGCCGACAAGCTGCGCGCTTCCTTCGAGCGTTATCCGGGCCGCTTCGAGTTGCGTGTGATGGAGCCCGGGGCAGGGGTCGCTGATTCCTGTGCGCGTGCGATGAAGGACAATTTCGGAATCATCGTCGCTGCAGGTGGTGACGGCACCATCTCGGGCATCGCGGGACAGCTCGCGGGGACGGGTCGGCGCATGGGGATCGTGCCGCAGGGCACGTTCAACTTCGTGGCACGCGGGCTCGGCATTCCCGAAGACATCGATGCCGCCGTCGATCTGATCGCTACAGGTACCGCACGGGCGTTTCCTGTTGGCGAAGTGAACGGCGAGATCTTCCTCAACAATGCGAGCCTTGGCATCTACCCCCAGATTCTCAAGGAGCGCGAAGGCACCTACAAGCGTTGGGGCCGGTCGCGCATCGCGGCACACTGGTCCGTGCTGATGACCTTCCTGTCATTCAAGTCGCCCATGCGGCTCAAGGTGCGTGTCGGCGGCGAGGTGATCCGTGCCAAGACGCCGCTTGCCTTCGTTGCGCGCAGCGCCTTTCAGCTCGAACATTACGGGCTCGACGGTGCCGATTGCATCCGCAAGGGAGAATTCGCGCTGTTCCTGCTGCCCGACGTCTCGCGCTGGCAACTTCTGGTGCGCGCTCTGCGCCTCGCGAACAAGGGCATGAAGCCGGACCGTGACTTCGAGCTGTTCTGCGGCACGGACATCGAGATCGAGACTCCCCGCAACAGCCAGCTCGTGGCGATGGACGGGGAACGCGTGCGGCTTTCGGCACCGTTCCATTTCCGGATGCATCCGGAGGCCCTGCATGTGATCGCACCGGAGGATGACGCCGCCGCATGACGCGCATCGTTCACCTGTCAGACCTGCATTTTGGCCGCGACCGGCCCGAACTTCTCGAACCGCTGATCGCGCATGTGAACAGCCTCGAGCCGGATCTCGTGCTGATTTCGGGCGACTTCACCCAGCGTGCGCGCAACCACCAGTTCGCTGCCGCACGGGACTTCATGGATCGCCTGCACGCTCAGGTTCTGGGCGTGCCGGGGAATCACGACACGCCGCTCGATAACCTCTACATTCGCATGATGCGGCCTTGGGTGCGGTTTCGCCGCCATATTTCGCGCGACCTCGAACCCTGCGTGATCGGCGAAGAATTTGTGGTGACGAGCCTCAACACCACCGATCCGCTGGCCTGGCAGCGTGGCAAGCTGCGCCGGTCCAGCCTGCGGCGTGCCTGCGCCTTTCTTGCGGCGGACAAGGCGAAGGGCAAGATCGGCATCGTGATGATGCACCATCCGCCCGAGCATGACACCGATGTCGGCAAACGGCTGATGCGCGGCGCGGACAAGGGCCTGCTGCGCCTGCGCGACTGCGGCGCCGACCTCATTCTTTGCGGTCATCTGCATGCCTGGCGGGTCGCTCCCTTTCGCGCCGCGCGCTCGTTGCTGCTGGTGCAAGCGGGTACCGGGCTTTCGAATCGCGTGCGCGGAGAGCCCAACGACCTCAACCTGCTGATCCTCGAGGATGGCGCGGTGGTCATCGAACACCACGTCTCGGACGGCGAGGAACCGGCCTTCCGCTGCCTCTCGCGCGGAGTTTTCCGCAAGAGCGACGGCGTGTGGAATGCGCTGCCCTGACTCGGGGATTTGGACGGGGGGCAGCGCACCGTTCGGGCGGTGCGCAGAACAGGCCGCATGTCGGGAAGGTGGTTCATAGTCAGGACAGCCTGTTTCGAGCGCGGAATGACCCGGCGCGCTGCCATGCAATCGCTCTGAGCAGGTCGCCTTCCAAATCTGCCGTTCCGGCGCCTATCTGCAGACCCTCGCCAGTGCCGTTTCTGACTGTCTCCAGCTTCGATATGAGCGGTCCATAGCGGTGGCACGCACAGTTTTCCCGATCTTTTTCCGGCTCAAATCCGGTGTGCTACCGGTGTGAAGCGCTCCTGCCAAGAAGTTGCGGAAATTCGTCTTTTTTGCTCTTCACAAGGCGGAAGCCCTCGTCTATACGCCCCCTCACCAAGTCAAGACAGTGCGGTCGTGGCGGAATTGGTAGACGCGCAGCGTTGAGGTCGCTGTGGGGTAACACCCGTGGAAGTTCGAGTCTTCTCGACCGCACCAACTTTCCCCTGAAGTCAGGGTCGAAAGTCACCAAGATCAAATCCCGAAAGCTATCGCGAACGCCGAGTTTTGCGGCCAGGTGCGATGTTCGGCCCGTGGTCTCCGGATTCCGAACGCGCGCAGCGAGAGATGAGATCAGGGCCGCAGGACAGAGGTCATGCGTGCCTCGGGGAAACATGTGGCGGGCTGGCCGCCCGCTTCCTGCCAGCGACCGATGGAGCGGCGCGTCTTGTAGCCGGGAAGCCCGTCGGCGCCGCCGACATCATGGCCCATGCCTTGCAGGGCGCGCTGCATCGTTGCGATGTCCGATCGGTAGAGGCCACCCACATCCCCCCAGCGCGCCGAGAAGTCGCCGATTCCGTACTGGATACGGTCGCCGACGTGACCCACGAAGAGCGCGTAGAGATCGCTCATGTTGTAATCCTTCAGCACGTAGAAATTCGGCGTGACGAGGAAGGCCGGACCGGAGCGCCCCGCAGGCATCAGAAGGAACCCTTCGGCGGCGCGTTCATGCTCGGGGAAGGGGCGGCCGGAGACGCGCCGGATCCCGGCCTGCTCCCAGGCGCTGATCGGGCGGCCCTGATCGGGCCCTTCGAGCGTGCAGGACAGACCGGGCGGCACGGTGACCTCGAATCCCCAGTCACGGCCCGCAACCCAGCCGTGCCGCGCGAGGTAGGTGCCGATCGATGCGATCGTATCGGCTTCGGAGTGCCAGATATCGGCGCGCCCGTCACCATCGCCATCCGCGGCGTATTTCAGAAAGCTCGTCGGCATGAATTGCGGCTGGCCGAGCGCGCCGGCCCAGCTGCTCTTCATGGCGCTTTCCGGCGCATGGCCCGCCTCGGCGATCTGCAGCGCGGCAACCAGCTCTTCGGTGAAATAGGGCGCGCGGGTGCTCATGAATCCTTTGGTTCCGAGCACGCGAAAGACGTTGTGCGGGATGGCGACGCGGCCATAGCCGCTCTCGCGTCCCCAGATCGCAAGGATGATGCGTCCGGGCACGCCGGTCGCGCGCTCGACCGCGGCGAGCGTGGAGGCATGGCGCTGCGCCATCTGCCGGCCGACCGATGTGGCGCCATCGACCGATCCGCGGTTGAAATATTTGCCCGGCGACCCGAATTCGGCCTGTCGCTGGCGCTTTGGCGGTTGCGCCTTCGTGCCGGGCGGGACGAGGTCGGGCAGGTCCCAGTCGAGAGTGACGCCGTAAAATGCACCGTCGAAAATCGGGCGGCTCACGCCTCTGGACCGGGCCTGCGGCCATACCGTCTGTTCGAGCCAGCCGCGGAACTGACGCTCGACCCCTGCGCGATCCTGCGCGTGGGCGGGGGCGGACAGAAGCGCGAAGGTCAGGGCGAGCAGCAGGGTGCGCAGGGTCAAGGCGGATCTCCCGGGGGTCAGGTCTGGGTGCGGGCGAAAGCTCTGGCATCAGCCCATTGCGGTGTCACGACCCTAGCCCGGGGAGTGCAGGGCGATCAATGTCCGTGCGGATTCTTGTAACGTGCGGCTCGCAGGTCGCGGGATTGCAAGGATGCCCGCAGCGGAGAGCCGCAGAGCCCGCTCAATACCGATAGCCCAGCATCGCTTCCTGCGCCGAGTCCGTTTCGGACCTAAGAAAGTCCAGATCTTCAGGCGAGATTTCTTCCGGAACGGCCGGGCGCGGATCGACGGCGGGCCGGAAACGCGATCCGAGCCGCTTGATCACCGGGCGGTATTCCGTAGTAGGCGCAAGGCAGAGCGTGGTGCCGAGGGCGGCAAGAAAACCCTCGGGATCGGCCTGCACCGACTCGAGCCGGACGAGCGCTGCGGGGCGGGTGCGCACAAGCAGGCTCAGATGCCCTGCGAGCTTGGCCCTGCGCAGGGCGAGGATATTGGGAAAGACCGCGCCAGTGAGCGGGTGCCGGTCGGCCTGTAGCGGCTGGCCGAGACCGCCATGGGCCGCAATCTGCGGGAAATAGCGCGCACGGTCGGCAATCGTTGCATAGTCGGCGCGCAGGAAAGCGGGAAAGTCGAGCCGCTGCATGGCGGGTGGCGTGTGCCAGGGGCGCGCGAACATCGACAGCGCCCAGGCTCTGGCGTCCCGCACCACCGCGATCACGAGGACATCCTCGGGCACCGCAATCATCTGCGGAAAGCCGTGTTTCCAGCCCAGATCCTCGATCGGGGTAAGCGCGGTATTGCGTCCGATCAGCCGCTTCACGAAGTTTGTCCCCGACGCGCGTTCGCCGAACACCTGAACGCGCTTCGGGGGCACCATGCCGGGCAGGATCTGCCAGCCAAGCTCTGGAAAATCTCGCGAAATCAATCACTGTATCCTGTTCCGGTCATGCCTGCCCAGCCTAGCGCGATGGCGTGCAGATTGCGATTCTCTTGTTGCATTGCCCCTGCTAGGCTGCGGCGTAACGAGAGGCCCGAGCAGATGCAGACAGTGGCAGCCGCCGTGACCATGGTGCGCGACGACGCGTTCTTTCTGCGCGCCTGGCTGCGCCATTACGGCACTCTGCTGGGGCGCGAGAACTGCTATATCGTCAATCACGGGCGCGGGGCAGCGGTTGCGGAACTCGCCGAGGGCTGCAACATCATCGGCATTCCCGGCGATCCGCATCCCAATTTCGACATGAAACGCTGGCGGATGCTGAACGGCATCGTTGCGGGCCTGCGCGGCTACTACAACCATGTGATCGTCGGTGACGTGGATGAAATCGTGGTGCTCGACCCCGATACAGGTCTGTCATTGCTGGATTATCTGCGAGAGGCGCCTTTGCGCCGGGTTCTGACCCCGCTCGGGCTCGAAGTCATCCACCGGATCGATCTGGAGCATGCGGCGATCACCGACACGATCCTTGGGCCGCGGCGGCATGTGCGCCTTGCGCCGCATTATTCGAAACCCTGCATCCTGAGCCTTGGCACCAAGATCGCGCGGGGCGGACATTTCACGCAGGCGGACAAGCTGTTCGCGCCCGAGCCGCTCTACCTGCTGCACCTCAAGTTCTGCGATTTCGAGACCTATGTGGCCGCCATGGATCGCCGCAACGCGATGACCGAGGCTGTCGGCGGCTCGGTGAAGGATGCCGCGATCGGCCGCCACTGGTTCTCCGAGGCGCGGGGCGAGGACAGGGCCGTCTTCGAGGCCTTTGCGGATCTGAAGATGCAGGATGGTTTCGATCTGGGCTGGGTGCGCCGGCGGATGCAGCGCAGCTGGAAGCCGCGGGGCGAGACGGGTTTCTGGCAGTTCGACCGCCCTGAGCATGACGTGCAATACGTGCTGCCGGAACGGTTTTCCGGGATGGTCTGAGGTCTTGCAGTCGGTCCTGACCAGGGAGGAGGGAGGCCTTTGCGGCCACGCTGTCAGAGTTGCGCGATGAAGCTGCGCAGGGCCTTGGCCGTCTCCTGCGGGAACTGATCCGGAAAGAAATGACCCCCTGGAAGAGCGGCGTGGCGCATGTCGGCAAGCCTGTCCGTCCAGGTGGCGGGCACGTCCATCGCGCGCGCCATCGCACCGTCTTGACCATAAAGCACGAGGGCAGGGCAGCTCACACGCCGCCCGAGATCCGCGGCATCATCGGCAAAATCCACGTCGATCGCCGCGCGGTAATCGTTGCACATGGCCCGGATGCAAGCAGGATCGCGCCAGGCCGCGCGATAGGCAGTCAGAAGGTCGGGATCGAAATCCGAAAGCTCCGCCTTGCCGAAGCCCAGCAGGCAGCGTTCGAAATAGGCGTCGGGGTCGTGGGCGATCATCGTCTCGGGACAGGGCGCGGGTTGGGCGAGAAAGAACCAGTGGTAATAGGCGCGCGCCACCGGGGTCGTGAGCGTGTCGAGCAGGTGATGCGTCGGCACGATATCCATCAGGCTGAGGCTTTCTATGGCCTTGGGAGCGTCGAGCGCCATGCGATGCGCCGTACGCGCGCCCCGGTCATGGCCCGCCAGGTGAAAGCGTGCAAAGCCAAGCCTTTGCATCAGCGCAACCATGTCCGCCCCCATGCGCCGGAAGCTCATATCGGCCATGTCGGCAGGTTTCGAACTGTCGCCGTAGCCGCGCAGATCGGCGCAGATCACCGTGAAGTCGCGGGCCAGGTCATCGGCGACGGGCCTCCACATCGCCCGCGTCTGCGGAAAGCCGTGCAACAAGAGGATGGCAGGGCCACCGCCCCGGATGTCAAAGGCGATGGTCTGTCCGTTCAGGTCGAGCATGTCGCTGTTTGCGGGCATCATCTTCCGTTCGAGGCAAGCAGAACAATTCCGGCCCAGTCGACGTCCGGCACGGTCTGCTTCACCGTTGCATGCGCCGCCATCAGGATCGAGCGTGAATTCGCATCGAGCATTCCGAAACCCGCCTCGAACACGCTCGGGGGCGTGTAGATCAGCGTCACCGCGGCCAGCGCCCCGAAGAGCAGGTTGCCACTATTGGCTCTGACGGCGCCGCGCTTCGTGACATAACGCAGCAGGTGGATCCCCAGCATCACGCCGGATACTGCCAGCAGGGCCGCGAGCCCAGCGAGGATCATGTCGTGGGATTGCGCAGGCATCGACCCCTGCAAGAGGCTCTCGCGGATATGTTCCTTCCGGCTTGCGATGCAGAGCACGAGGTAGCACCAGCCAAAGCCTGTCAGCGTCCAGAAGACCGGGCGCCGGGATGTCTTGTCGGCGGCGTTGTTACGGGCCCCCTGTACCGGATCGATCCGCTGGAGGCGCGCCGTGAAATCCGACTTGGTCTGTTTTCTGAATGCATATCTCATGCATTAACTATTGTTGGCGGATTGTGTCAGGGTTGTGGAACGGAGCGGTCACGATTCAGACAAAATAGTTAAATTCCTGAGGCTATTTCGGGGCAAACGGGCGGAGTCGGGGATGGTCGCCCCAACTTCCTCTTTTCGCGCCTTGGAACCTCAGGGCGCGGGAAAAACACCCACGCCCTGAAAATCACGCATCAGCTGATTGCGGAGAGCACGCGCGCCCAGGAGCGGATGCCCTTGTGAAAGCTTTCGAGATCGTATTTCTCGTTCGGGCTGTGGAGCTGGTCGTCATCCTTGCTAAAGCCCACCAGCATCGCATCCATGCCGAGGATCTCCTTGAAATGTCCCGCGATCGGGATCGATCCGCCCGATCCCACATAGGCGGCGTCGTCGGGCCATTCATCGGAAAGCGCGGTGCGGGTCGCCTCGAAGGCCGGGTGATCGGTCGACATGGTCGATGCGCTCGACGCGCTGTATCCCCGGAACTCGGCGGAACAATCCGGCGGCAGCTGCGAGTTTACCCATGCGCGAAAGCTGTCGCGGATGGCGAGCGGATCCTGCTTGCCCACAAGGCGGAAACTGATCTTGGCGCTGACCTTGGAGGGCAGCACAGTCTTGAAGCCTTCGCCGGTATAGCCGCCCTTGATCCCGTTGATCTCGCAGGTGGGGCGCGACCAGATCATTTCGAGCGGGGTGCGGTCCTTTTCACCGGCAGGCACCGAAAGGCCGACATCGCCGAGGAAACCCGCGTGGTCGAAGCCGAGGCCCTGCCATTGCTCGGCAAGTTCCGGAGACAGTTCCGGTACGCCGTCGTAAAAGCCGGGCACGGTGACGCGGCCGTTTTCATCATGCAGCCCCGCGATGACGCGCGACAGCACCCGGATCGGGTTCATCGCGACACCGCCATACATGCCGGAATGCAGATCCTTGGAAGGGCCGGTGATGGTGATCTCCTCGCCGAGCAGGCCGCGCAGCATGGTGACGATGGCGGGACTCCGGCTCTGGAACAGGCCCGTATCGCAGATCAGCGCGATATCCGATTTCAGCTCCTCGGCATTCTCTTCCATGAAGGGGACGAGCGATGGCGAACCCGATTCCTCCTCGCCCTCGAAGAAGAAGGTGATCTTGCAGGGCAGCGAGCCGTTCACTTCCTTCCACGCGCGGCAGGCTTCGACAAAGGTCATGAGCTGCCCCTTGTCGTCCGAGGTTCCGCGCCCCCGGATCACCCGGCCCTTGGCGGTATCCTCGATCTGCGGATCGAACGGGTCGCGATCCCAGAGCTCGAGCGGATCGACGGGCTGCACGTCATAGTGTCCGTAGAACAGGATATGCGGACCGGGACCGTCGACATGGCCCACAACCATCGGATGACCGGTCGTCGGGCGCTTTTTGGCGTCGATGCCCAGGGATTTGAGGTCGGCCACCAGCCAGTCGGCGGCGCTCTCGCAATCACCCTTGTAGGCCGGATCGGTCGAGATCGAGGGGATGCGCAGCAGGTTCAGCAAGCGGTCGGTGGCGGCATCGAGGTCGTCGTCGATGCGGGTCAGCACGGCGTCGAGGGACATGGCAAAGCTCCTGTGTAACGGGTTTGCGCTGACGGTATCAGGCCGGTCTGCAGTGTCCAGAGGTGCGCGGGGCCGCATGGAACGCGCTGCAGGCACCTGATTGGCAAGCAGCGCGGGCCGCAAGCCATCAGGCGGCCGACGGCGGCCACCACGGAATATGGACGCCGCGCGTTTGGAATCGTCAGATCGAAATCGCCACGAGCCCCAATACCACCAGCACCGCCCCGCCGGTCTGGCGCAGGGTCAGCATCTCACCGAAAGAGGCCGCGAAGGCGAAGACCAGAAGCGTTTCGGCGGCGACGATGGTGATGTAGACCGCGGAGAGGCTGCTGACGCGCAGCAGCGCGATTTCCGCGAAGATCGCGCAGATCAGGCCCAGCCCGATCAGCAGGCTTCCCGAGGTCGGCGACGCACCGGCGCAGAGCTTCATCCCGAGGGTCGCCATTGCGTAGCCCAAGGCGGTGATGCAGACCAGCGCCGGTACGGAATTGGGAAAATAGACGTATGACATGAGGGAGACCATGACTGAAGGGGCCGTGTGAGGGCCCGGGAAAAGGGAGTTCAGAGGCAATGCAGATCAGTTCGAAAACGCACGATGTAATGTAAGACAGCTTCAATACGCACACTTTGGTATAGTGGCACCGTTCTGTAAAGTCCGGTATTCCGTCCTTGAAAGATTGGATGTCTTGACCAAGATCAAGGCTGCGACACCAGGTCATCGGGTAGAGCGGTTGTCATGCTGGGATGGAGCTTATATCCATTCAACAAGCTGAATATCGGCCGGATCCACTGGGTGGCGCTGACCGGACGGACCAGAACAAGGAGCTGCAGATTGGATTACACCGCGAAACTGGACATTGCGCTGGACCGTCTGCATCAGGAAGGCCGCTACCGCACTTTCATCGATATCGAGCGTCGGCAGGGCCATTTTCCGCATGCCACATGGCGCAAATCCGATGGTTCCGAGGCGCCGATCACCGTCTGGTGCGGCAATGACTACCTTGGCATGGGCCAGCATCCGGTCGTGATGGCCGCGATGCACGAGGCGATCGAAGCGACCGGTGCGGGCTCGGGCGGCACGCGCAACATTTCCGGCACAACGGTCTATCACAAGCGGCTCGAAGCCGAGCTTGCGGACCTGCACGGCAAGGAAGCCGCACTGCTGTTCACCTCGGCCTATATCGCCAACGACGCGACGCTCAGCACGCTGCCGAAGCTCTTCCCGGGCCTCATCATCTATTCCGACTCCCTGAACCATGCGAGCATGATCGAGGGCGTGCGCCGCAATGGCGGGGCCAAGCGGATCTTCCGGCACAACGATGTCGAGCATCTGCGCGAACTTCTGGCCGCGGACGATCCCGACACGCCCAAGCTCATCGCGTTCGAATCGATCTATTCGATGGATGGCGATTTCGGTCCGATCGAGGCGATCTGCGACCTTGCGGACGAATTCGGCGCGCTGACCTATATCGACGAGGTCCATGCCGTCGGCATGTACGGGCCGCGCGGGGCAGGGGTGGCCGAACGCGACCGCCTGATGCACCGTCTCGACATCATCAACGGCACGTTGGCCAAGGCATATGGCGTGATGGGCGGCTACATCGCGGCCAGCTACAAGATGTGCGACGCGATCCGCTCCTACGCACCGGGCTTCATCTTTACCACCTCGCTGCCTCCTGCCATCGCGGCCGGTGCCGCGGCGAGCGTCGCGCATCTCAAGCGCGATCCCGATTTGCGCGAAATGCACCAGACCCAGGCTAAGATCCTGAAAACACGGCTCAAAGGGATGGGCCTGCCGCTGATCGACCATGGCAGCCATATCGTGCCGGTGATCGTCGGCGACCCCAAGCACACCAAGCTGCTGAGCGACATGCTGCTCGAAGGTTACGGCATCTACGTGCAGCCGATCAACTATCCCACCGTGCCGCGCGGAACCGAACGCCTGCGCTTCACCCCGTCGCCCGTGCATGGCCCGTCCGAGATGGACAAGCTGGTCCGCGCGATGGACGAATTATGGTCTCACTGTGCGCTGAATCGCGCCGAACTCAGCGCGTAAACCCGTAAACCGTATATATTTCCTTGCGATGTGCTACACTCGTCGCAATAAGAACGCGACTCGAATCGTAACGCGTCGCACGAGGCAGGCACGGGACGAGAGTTGGTGGACACGGGGCAGTCGGCATGATCGGGCGCAAATCTTCGCGCAATGAAGTTGAGAAAGAGCCAAAGCCGCGCGGCTTTGACGATTTCGAGCTGCGTCTTGGTGACGTCATGCGAGGCGAACGTGCGACGATGGGCAAAAGCCTGCTGGACGTGCAGCGCGAATTGCGCATCAAGGCGAGCTATATCGCCGCGATCGAGAATTGTGATCCCACATCCTTCGACACGCCCGGCTTCATCGCCGGTTATGTGCGTTCCTATGCCCGTTACTTGGACATGGACCCGGACGAGACGTTCACGGCCTTCTGCGCCGAGAGCGGATTTGCCACCGCGCATGGCATGTCGGACAAGGCCTCCGTCATAAAGAAGCGCGACGAATTCGCCCAAGTCGGCAAATCGCCCGCGCGTGATCCCTTTTCGCAGCCGTCGATGCCCTTCGCCCCTGGCGGCGATTCCCTCCTGTCGCGGATCGAACCGGGCGCTGTCGGCTCCATGCTGGTCCTGCTGGCGCTGATCGGCGGCATCGGTTTCGGCGGCTGGACCGTTCTGAAAGAGGTGCAGCGCGTGCAGCTCGCGCCCGTGGAACAGACCCCGGTCGTCCTGTCGGACCTCGACCCGCTCGACTCCGCGATGCAGCCGGTCGAGGCCGAAGATGCGTCCGAAGGGGCAGGCGTCTTCAGCCCGCCCAGCAACGAGGCGATGGACCGGCTCTACCGTCCTCAGGCGCTCGACGTTCCGGTGCTCGTCGCGCGCGACGCGCCGATCTCCACGCTCGACCCGCGCAGCGTCGGCGCTTTTGCAAGCGCCGCGACCTCGGATCTCGACAAGGTGCAGACCACCACTCCCGATCCGGCGGGGGACATGGTCCAGATCGCTCTGGCAGAGGCGCTTGGCGTGCCGAACACTCCCCAGGTGCTCGAAGCCTCGGCACCCGGTGTGACCATGATCGCCGTCCGTCCGGCCTGGGTGCGCGTCCGCTCGTCCGACGGCACGGTGATCTACGAGGGCATCATGAATGCGGGCGACACCTATCCGGTGCCGCAGACCGAGGATCCCGCCACGCTGCGCGTCGGCGAATCCGGAGCGGTATACTTTGCGGTGAAGGGCAAGACGTACGGCCCGGCTGGCAATAGCGGGCAGGTCACGTCGAATCTGCCCCTTTCGGTCGCCAATCTCACCAGCGCTTACACGGTGGCGGAAATCGAAACCGATGGCGATCTGGCCCGAGTCGTGGCCGAGCTCAACAATCCCGGCGTGCCCGCTTCGGAGTGACACGCCGCGCAGGCGGCGGTTGATCCCGGCCCCATCCATCGCTAGCTAGTGTAGCAGGGGGCGGCGATCGTCGCCCGGCAAAGACTAACGTCGGCGAGGGAGCCTTTGATGAGCCTCAATCACATCCGTCCGTGGCGCAATATCTACCGCCGCAAGTCGCGCCAGATCATGGTCGGCAACGTCCCCGTCGGGGGCGATGCGCCCATCACGGTGCAGACCATGACCAACACGCCGACCACAGACGTCGCCGCGACCGTCGCGCAGATCCAGCGCTCGGCAGAGGCCGGTGCCGACATCGTGCGCGTCTCCGTCCCGGACGAGGCGTCGGCTAAGGCGCTCAAGCAGATCGTTCGGGAAAGCCCGGTTCCGATCGTCGCCGACATCCACTTCCACTACAAGCGCGGGATCGAAGCCGCCGAAGCCGGTGCCGCCTGCCTGCGCATCAATCCCGGCAATATCGGCAGCAAGGAGCGCGTCCGCGACGTGATAAAGGCGGCGCGCGATCATGGCTGCTCCATGCGCATCGGCGTCAATGCCGGCTCGCTGGAACGGCACCTGCTGGAAAAGTACGGCGAGCCGTGCCCCGATGCGATGGTCGAAAGCGGGCTCGAGCATATCCGCATCCTGCAGGACAACGATTTTCACGAATTCAAGATCAGCTGCAAGGCGTCGGATGTCTTCATGGCCGCCGCCGCCTATCAGCAGCTGGCCGAAGCGACGGACGCCCCGATCCATCTCGGCATCACCGAGGCGGGTGGTCTGACCTCCGGCACGATCAAGTCCGCCATCGGGCTTGGCAACCTGCTCTGGATGGGGATCGGCGACACGGTCCGCGTGAGCCTCTCGGCCGATCCAGTCGAGGAGGTCAAGGTCGGCTACGAGATCCTGAAATCGCTCGGCCTGCGTCACCGCGGCGTCAACATCATCTCCTGCCCCAGCTGCGCGCGGCAGGGTTTCGATGTGATCAAGACGGTCGAGGCGCTGGAAAAACGGCTCGAACACATCAAGACGCCTATGTCGCTGAGCATCATCGGTTGCGTGGTCAACGGCCCCGGCGAGGCGCTGATGACCGATGTCGGCTTTACCGGCGGCGGCAGCGGCTCGGGCATGGTTTATCTGGCAGGCAAGCAGAGCCACAAGCTCTCGAACGACCAGATGATCGACCACATCGTCGAGCAGGTCGAAAAGCGCGCCGCCGTGATCGATGCCGAGACCGAGGCGGAAACGCAAGCCGCCGAATAGCGCCGCCTCCCATCCTCTCCGGGTTTCAAATATCCCGGGGAGCGCGAGGGGCTGGCCCCTCGCTCCTGCCCTCTCAATTCAGCCCTTCGTCACCATGACGCTCTGCGCGCGCAGCTCGGCGGGGCCGTAGGTGGTGAGGAAGGCGATATCCGTGGCATCGCGACCGACGCAGATTCCGGCCGTCTCTTCGGGCGTCGACATGCCGGTCGGGTCGATCAGGTGCCAGGCACCGTCAAGCCAGACCTCGACCAGGGCGTGGAAATCCGGCGGCTCGACACCGGTCGCATAGGCGCTGACGATGCGGGCCGGAATAGTGCCCGCCCGTGCCAGCGTGATCAGCATGTGCGCGAAATCCCGGCAGACGCCCTGACGCAGCACGAAGGTCTCGAGCGCCGAAGTTTCGGCATCCGAAGTGCCCGGCACATAGGCGAAATTCTGTTTCACGTACTCGTTCATCGCGGCGACCTTGGCGCCGCCCTGCAGCTTGCCGAATTCCGAATTCACGAAGGCGAGGAACTTGTCCGACGGGCAATAGCGCGA
>JBBSNW010000030.1:0-52406 GCA_038260405.1 Rhodobacterales bacterium
CTCCTGAACGAAAGCTTCGAAATGGACACTCCGGACGAAGGTTCGGTTGTCAAAGGCAAGGTCATCGCGATCGAAGCGGGACAAGCCATCATCGACGTCGGCTACAAGATGGAAGGCCGAGTCGAGCTCAAGGAATTTGCGAATCCCGGCGAACAGCCCGACATCTCTGTCGGCGACACCGTCGAAGTGTTCCTCCGTCAGGTCGAGAACGCCCGTGGCGAAGCCGTCATTTCGCGTGAAATGGCCCGTCGCGAGGAAGCCTGGGACCGTCTCGAAAAAGCCTATGCAGACGATGCCCGCGTCGAAGGCGCGATCTTCGGCCGCGTCAAGGGTGGCTTCACCGTCGATCTGGGCGGCGCCGTGGCGTTCCTGCCCGGCTCGCAGGTCGATGTGCGCCCCGTGCGCGATGCCGGCCCGCTCATGGGTCTCAAGCAGCCGTTCCAGATCCTCAAGATGGACCGCCGCCGGGGCAACATCGTGGTGTCGCGCCGTGCGATCCTCGAAGAGAGCCGTGCCGAGCAGCGTGCCGAAGTCATCGGCAACCTCACCGAAGGTCAGGCCGTGGACGGCGTCGTCAAGAACATCACCGAGTACGGCGCATTCGTCGATCTGGGTGGCGTCGATGGCCTGCTGCACGTGACCGACATGGCATGGCGCCGTGTGAACCACCCGTCCGAGATCCTCTCGATCGGCGAGACGGTCAAGGTTCAGGTCATCAAGATCAACAAGGAAACGCACCGCATCTCCCTCGGCATGAAGCAGCTGCAGGAAGATCCGTGGGACATGGTTGCCGGCAAGTATCCGCTGGAATCCACCCATATGGGCCGCGTGACCAACATCACCGATTACGGTGCATTTGTTGAACTCGAGCCGGGTGTCGAAGGTCTGGTGCACGTCTCCGAGATGTCCTGGACCAAGAAGAACGTGCATCCGGGCAAGATCGTGTCCACCTCGCAAGAGGTCGAGGTCATGGTTCTCGAGATCGACCAGGCCAAGCGCCGCGTGTCGCTGGGTCTCAAGCAGACCATGCGCAACCCGTGGGAAGTGTTTGCAGAAACGCACCCCGAGGGCACTCAGGTCGAAGGCGAAGTCAAGAACATCACCGAATTCGGTCTGTTCATCGGCCTCGACGGCGAGATCGACGGCATGGTCCACCTCTCGGACCTCAGCTGGGACGAGCGTGGCGAGGAAGCCATCCAGAACTACCGCAAGGGCGATATCGTCCAAGCGGTCGTCTCCGAAACCGACATCGAGAAAGAGCGCATCTCGCTCTCGATCAAGGCTCTGGGCGGCGACAAGTTCCAGGAAGCTGTCGGCGGCACCAAGCGCGGTTCGATCGTGACCGTTGCCGTGACGGCGATCGAGGATGGCGGCATCGAGGTGGAATACGAAGGCATGAAGTCCTTCATCCGCCGCTCCGATCTGTCGCGTGACCGTGCCGAACAGCGCCCCGAGCGCTTCTCGGTCGGTGACAAGGTCGACGTGCGCGTGACCAATGTCGACGCCAAGACCCGCCGTCTGGGTCTGTCGATCAAGGCGCGCGAAATCGCGGAAGAGAAGGAAGCCGTGGAGCAGTTCGGATCGTCCGATTCGGGTGCATCGCTGGGTGACATTCTCGGCGCGGCGCTCAAGCGCGACGAGTGATCCGGACCCATCGTCCGACATGAGACTTGCAAGGCCCCGGTCATCCCGGGGCCTTTTTTCGTGGCGGGCCGCCAGACCCGCGTCGAATCACGACTGTGCCGGAGCATGCGCCAGGGCGAGGGGGGCGGTCCGGGCGGGGCAGGAATATGCGCCGAATCCCGCTGATCGGGGCCTGGATCCGGCAAAGCAATTGCAATTAATGGATTTTCCCTGCAGATCGTGTTTCCGTTTCAGTCACTTCCACGTATAGTCCAAGAGATAAGAAATGGCCGCAAAGCGTGCACAGGGGGATGTAGACCATGATCAGGTCTGAATTGATCCAGAAGATCGCCGACGACAATCCGCATCTCTATCAGCGGGACGTCGAGCGGATCGTGAATACCATATTCGATGAAATCACAGATGCCATGTCCCGGGGTGACCGGGTCGAACTGCGTGGATTTGGCGCCTTTTCCGTCAAGCAGCGCGATGCGAGGGTGGGACGTAACCCGCGCACCGGGGAATCGGTCGAAGTCGAGGAAAAGCACGTGCCCTTCTTCAAGACCGGCAAACTCCTGCGTGACCGCCTGAACGGAAAGTAAACTGATGCGCTATATCCGCTATGCCTTTCTGGCCATTCAGGCCATCATTCTCGTCTCGGTGGCGCTGGCCAACCGGGGTATCGTCACGCTGCAGCTTCTGCCGGCGGATCTGTCGATCCTTCTCGGCATGCAGGAGACGATGCAGCTGCCGCTGTTCATCGTCATCTTCGGCGGGATCGTGGTCGGTCTGCTGATCGGTTTCGTCTGGGAATGGCTGCGCGAGCACAAGCACCGTGCCGAGGCGGCCCGCCGTCAGGCCGAGGTCAAGCGGCTCGAGCGCGAGTTGCGCCGGGTCAAGGGCGAGCGCGACAAGGGCAAGGACGAGGTCCTCGCGCTCATGGATCAGGCGAGCTGATCCAAAATTGAAGGTCGGGAGTTCGGGGGCGCTGCCCCCGTCGCGCGATGCGCGACTCCCCCGGGATATTTCAGACCCGGAGAAACTGGGGCCCGAGGTCCTTTCGGAGGCGTCTTGTCTGATATTCGCGTGAAGATCTGCGGGCTCACGCGGCCCGAGGATGTGGCAGCCGCGGCCGAGGCCGGTGCCGCCTATGCGGGTTTCGTGTTCTTTGCGAAGTCGCCGCGGTCCGTGAGCATCGCGCAGGCGCGCCATCTGGCGCTCGAGGCGCCTCTGGGGCTGGCCAAGGTCGCCCTGGTGGTCGATGCCGGGGATGACCTTCTGGATGAGATCACGGCGGCAGTGCCTTTGGACATGCTGCAACTGCACGGGAGCGAAACTCCGGAGCGGGTGAGCGAGATCCGCGAGAGGTACGGCCTGCCGGTGATGAAGGCGGTGGGTATTGCCTCTGCCGAGGATGTGCCGAAGCTAGATCTTTATGCTGCGGTCGCGGATCAGTTGCTGGTCGATGCGAAACCGCCCCGGGATGCTGTTCTGCCGGGTGGCAACGGGCTTGCTTTCGACTGGCGGCTGATCTCGGCGCGGCGGTGGTCCGTGCCCTGGATGCTGGCCGGGGGGCTCACGCCCGAAACGGTCGCCGAGGCGATCGCGGTGACCGGGGTTCGGCAGGTCGATGTCTCCTCCGGGGTCGAGTCTGCTCCCGGGGTCAAGGATGCCGGGTTGATCCGGGCCTTCGTCAGAGCTTCAGGCAGTCGGCGTCGGGCGATGCCGCAGCTTTCCTGAAGGGCGCCCGGGATCGCGGCTCGCGGATACATGAACTTTGTCAGCCGGCCGGGATTTTGAGCTGCGTTTGCGAGGGTGAGCTGCCCCGTCAGAGCCAGTCGGCCCGGCCGGTACCGACCGCTTCGCTGACATTGGCGAAGCCGTCGCGGGCCAGGAGACGGTCGAGCCCTTCGGCGATTTCCTGCACCAGCGACAGCCCGCCATAGGCCAGTGCGGAATAGAGCTGCACGGCAGAGGCGCCGGCGCGGATCTTGGCATAGGCCTGTTCCGCCGATCCGACACCGCCGACGCCGATCAGCGGCAGGTCGCCAGAGGTCAGCTTCGAGAGTTGCGCGAGAATGCGGGTCGATCTGTCGAACAGGGGCTGGCCGGACAGGCCGCCGCCCTCGCCCGCATGGGGTGAGGACAGGCCGTCGCGCGACAGGGTGGTGTTGGTGGCGATGATGCCGGACATGCCGCTCGCCATCGCGACCTCGGCCACATCCTTCAGACCGTGCGGGTCGAGGTCGGGCGCGATCTTCAGGAAGACCGGGATCTTCCTGTCCAGCGCTTCGCGCGCAGCCATCACACCGGCGAGGAGGGCTGCGAGTGCGTCCTTGCCCTGCAACTCGCGCAGGCGTTCGGTGTTCGGAGAACTGACATTGACCGTGGCGAAATCGAGATCTGCGCCGCAACGTGCCAGAACCTGAGCGAAATCGCCTGCGCGGTCGGCGCTGTCCTTGTTCGCGCCAAGGTTCAGGCCGATCACCGCGTCGCGGGGACGGGTGGAGAGACGGGTGGCCATCGCCTCCATCCCGTCATTGTTGAAACCGAAGCGGTTGATCACGCCCGCATCCTCGGTCAGCCGGAAGAGGCGCGGCCTGGGGTTGCCGGGTTGCGGGCGCGGCGTGGTGGCACCGACTTCGAGAAATCCGAAACCGGCCCGCGAGAGGCCGGAGAGCGCGGTGGCATTCTTGTCGAACCCGGCGGCGAGGCCGATGGGGTTGGTGAGGTTGAGCCCGGCCACGCTGGTGCGCAGCCTGTCGGAACTGATCAGCCCCGGAGCGGGCGCGGCACCGAGTTTCAGCGCGTGCAGAGCGAGACCATGCGCCGTTTCCGGGTCGAACCGGCGCAGCACGGCGAGGCCGAGGCGCTCTGCGATCATGGCAGCAGACCTTCGAAACGATGCGCGCCGTCCTGCAGTGGCAGATCGCGTGCCCAGAGGACATCATCAGCCTGCAAGTCCCGGTAGAGATGCGGGAAGAGGGCGCCGCCGCGGGAGGGTTCCCATTTCAGCGCGTCGCCCAAGGCATCCGCGTCGAGTGCGAGCAGCTTGAGCCCGTCCTGACCGGCGAAATGTTTGGCCGCGGTTTCGGCGACCTGTTCGGCGGTCGAGATGTGGATGTATCCATCGGAAAGGTCGATGGGAGCGCCGGCGGTGCTGCCGTTCTGTACGAAGTCGGCATATTCGGACGCGCGGAAGATCTTGTATATGAGAGCCATGGGGGCGGTTTGCCCCGGCGACCGCGCTGCGTCAAGCAGGCTTGGCAGGATCGCGGCGCGATTGTCTGTCATGCGGCGACCCGCGGCGATGACGCTGCATCCCCCTGCGTAAGCTTTGACTCGGGGCGTGCTGCGTTGCAACATTTCAACCGGAACACAACCGGACATCACGGACCGGACAACCGACAGAGAGGAAGACCCCATGTCCCTTCGCCTTATGACCGGTGCCGCGGCACTGGCCCTGACAGCAGGTGCCGCAAGCGCGGATTATTCCCTGACCATCCTGCACACCAACGACTTCCATGCCCGGTTCGAACCGATCAGCGCCTATGATTCAGGGTGTTCGGACGAGGACAACACGGCGGGCGAGTGCTTCGGCGGCTCTGCCCGTCTGGTGACGGCCATCGAAGCGGCGCGGGGGCGCACCAACAATTCGATTCTCGTGGACGGGGGTGACCAGTTTCAGGGCACGCTGTTCTACACCTATTACAAGGGCAAGCTCGCCGCCGAGATGATGAACAAGATGGGCTATGACGGCATGACCGTCGGCAACCATGAATTCGACGACGGTCCCGAAGTGCTGCGCGGTTTCATGGACGCGGTGGAGTTTCCGATCCTGATGTCCAATGCCGACGTCTCGGGCGAGCCGCTGCTGGCGGATGTTATGATGAAATCCACGGTGATCGAGAAGGGGGGCGAGAAGATCGGCCTCATCGGTCTGACCCCGCAGGATACGGACGAGCTGTCCTCGCCCGGGGCGAACGTGACCTTCAGCGACCCGTCCGAAGCCGTTCAGGGCGAGGTCGACAAGCTTGCCGAAGAGGGCGTGAACAAGATCATCGTGCTGTCGCATTCAGGCCTCAACGTCGACCGGACGGTGGCCGAGAACACCACCGGCGTCGACGTGATCGTCGGCGGTCATGACAACTCGCTGCTTTCGAACACGATCGAGGGCGCAAAGGGCCCTTACCCGGTGATGGTCGGGGACACCGCCATCGTGCAGGCCTATGCCTATGGCAAGTTCCTGGGCGAGTTGAACGTGACCTTCGACGATGAGGGTGTGATCACCGAGGCGGTGGGCGAGCCGGTCCTGCTCGATGCCGCCGTGAGCGAGGACGAGACGACGAAGTCGCGCATCACCGAGGCCGCCGCGCCGCTGGAAGAGATCCGCAACAAGGTTGTCGCCGAAACCGCGGAGCCGATCATCGGTGACCGTGATGTCTGCCGTGCAGGGGAATGTTCGATGGGCAACCTGGTGGCGGATGCGATGCTGGCACGGGTCGCGGATCAGGGCATCCAGATCGCGATCACCAATTCCGGCGGTCTGCGTGCGAGCATCGATGCAGGCGAGGTGACGATGGGCGAGGTTCTGACGGTGCTGCCGTTCCAGAACACGCTCTCGACCTTCTTCGTGTCGGGCCAGGCGGTGATCGACGCGCTCGAGAATGGTGCGAGCCAGATGGAGGAGGCCGCCGGTCGCTTCCCGCAGGTGGCGGGACTCACCTTTGCCGTGGATCCCTCGGCCGAGCCGGGCAGCCGGATTTCCGACGTGATGGTCGACGGCGCGCCGATCGATCCGGCAGCGGAATACGGGGTCGTCTCGAACAACTATGTCCGCAATGGCGGCGATGGTTTCAAGATGTTCGTGGATGCGCGGGATGCCTATGACTTCGGTCCGGATCTGGCGGATGTGACGGCAGAGTATCTGGCCGAGAACGGCCCGTATCAGCCCTATACGGACGGCCGGATCACGGTGAAGTAAGGCAGGTCAGTTTGAACGAACGAGGCGCGCCGGGGCAGTCCGGCGCGTTTTTTCATGTCCACCGCCGCTGCCAATAGGCATTTTGCGGGGAACGGGCGGCACCGGCGCCACGGCGTGCCGACAGGTCCCGGCAGACGTGACATCCCGCGCGGGCCATGCCAGACAGAGACGGCACGCACCAGAGGAGCCACGATGGTTTCGGTTCAGGAACAATACGAAGCATACCCATATCCCGAGCGAAAGCCCGAGGATGAGAAGAAACGTATGGTGACCGGCTCACCCTCCTACCCGGAGGAGATCGACCATTTCCTCCATGGTGGCGCGCGCGACTGGTCACAGCCCTTCCGGGCTCTGGTAGCCGGAGGCGGCACGGGGGATGCGCTGATCCAGATGGCGCAGGTTCTGACCAGTGCCGGGCGGCCCTATGAGCTGACCTATCTGGACCTTTCCTCGACCTCCCGGCAGATCGCCGAGGCGCGGGCCGAAATGCGCGGGCTGACCGGAATCACCTTTCACACCGGATCACTGCTGGACGCCGCCGATCTGGGCAGCTTCGATTATATCGATTGCTGCGGCGTGCTGCACCATCTGCCGAATCCGGCTGAGGGCTTTGCCGCGCTGCGATCGGCGCTGGCACCGGGGGGTGGCATGGGGTTCATGGTCTACGCGCCTTACGGACGCTCGGGCGTCTATCCTCTGCAGGAGGCCTTTGGTGCCCTGCTCGACGGATTGCCGCCCAAGGCGCGGCTCGAGCGTGCGCGTGAGATCGTGCGCAAGCTGCCGCCGGGCCATCCGTTCCGCTGCAACCCCAATCTGCGCGATCACCGTGCCAGCGAGGCCGGCTTCTATGACCTGCTTCTGCACAGTCAGGATCAGGCCTTCGACGTCGCCTCCCTGCTGCAGGTGCTCGACGACACCGGATGGCAGCTTCTGTCCTTTGCGACGCCCGCGCTTTACGATCTGGCGCGGATCACCGGCAAGCCTGCCGATAACGACCGTCCGGACAGTTGGACCATTGCGGAAAAGCTGTGCGGCGCGATCAAGATCCATGTCGCCTATGCGGTGCCCAAGGGGGATACGCGTCAGGTGGCGCGCGGCAACGACCGGTCGCTTGTGCCGCATCTGCGAAACATGGCGCCGACGACGATCGCCAAGGCCGTCGCACAAGGCCAGCAGGTGCCGCTGAAATTCGGCCAGATCACCACGCTCCTGACATTCCCGAAATCGGCAGCACGGGTGATCGCGGCGATCGACGGGCGCCGGTCGCTGTCCCAGATCGCGGCACAGTCGGGTCTGGATCCCATCGTCTTTGGCAGCACCTGGGCAAAGGTTGAATCCGAACTCGCGGATTGGGGCCTGCTGCGGTTTTCACGCGTGCTGGTCTGACGCGCGGAGGTGACGCCTTGCGGTCACTCTGTCGGCGGACGGGATGCCGCGGCACCGGGCAATATGTCCAAACCGACCCATCACTTGGATGCCGACCTGAGGGCTGTCGCGATCAGCGGTTATCGTAGACTTCGTCCGGAAGCGTGACGGGTTTGCCGTTCGCGTCAAGGCCAACCGATGCCGGGTGGAGGTAGTCGATGATGCCGCTGGCGGCCACCGTTTCACTGACAAGTGCTGTCGCTGCCGCGGCGTCCAGCAACCCTCCCAGTTCGGGCAGGGTGTTGTCGTAGTTCGCGGTCATGCCCTCGGTCACGGGAAGCACGAAGGCGTCGTTTTCACGGAGCAACCCTGTGGTCCAGCTGCCGTCCAGCGCCGTCGCAGCCATCGGGATTTGAGTGACGTTCACGAAGCGGATCGTATCGCCGATCACCGGATGCGCGGAATCAGGGAAAAAGCCGTGCCCGAGCATCAGGACGTAATGTTCCTCGGCATGCAGGGAGCCTGTGAGGCCAAAGAGGGCCAGAGTGGCAATAAGAGCGGTTTTGCGCAGCATGGAATGCTCCTGAATTGGTCGCGACGGCCCCACCCGTGTCGGATCGCAACCGTGGTAAGGTTCCATTCTGGCCAAATTGCGGCGGATTGTACGTCAAGAAAGTCCCCGCTGCAGGGTACAGCGGGGACCAAACTTTAAAATGTGAATGAGGTCATGACCTCACATGCGATAAGCTTCTGCGCGCGGGCGTTCCGCATCCTGCGACGCGGCGAAGGGCAGGGGCGCGAGAGACAGTTTCTGCTGCTCTTCGATCCATTCGAGGGTCTCGGCGAGGCCCTTTGCCAGCGGCTGGGAAGGTGCCCAGCCCAGCATCTCGCGGATCAGGGTGTTGTCGGAATTGCGACCCCGTACGCCCTGGAAGCCCGCGACATTCTCGAGCCGGATGGATTTGCCGGAAAGGCCGATGATGAGCCGGGCGAGATCGTTGATCGAGATCATCTCGGTCGATCCGATGTTCACCGGACCCGCGAAGTCGGACCGCATCAGGCGCAGTGTGCCTTCGACGCATTCGCTGACATGCAGGAACGAGCGTGTCTGAAGACCGTCGCCCCAGACTTCGATCACGCCGCCATCCGACGCTTCTGCAACCTTGCGGCACAGGGCGGCCGGAGCCTTTTCCTTGCCACCGGTCCAGGTGCCCTCGGGGCCGAAGATGTTGTGATAGCGCGCGACGCGGCAGACCATGCCGTAATTGCGCGCATAGGCAAGGTAGAGCCGCTCGGAGAACAGCTTCTCCCAACCATATTCGCTGTCGGGATTGGCGGGATAGGCGCTTGCTTCGGCGCAGTTGGGATTGTCGGGGTCGAGCTGGTTATGCTCGGGATACATGCAGGCGGACGAGGAGTAGAAGATCCGGCCCACACCCTTGTCGCGGCAGGCATCCAGCACGTTGAGGTTGATGGTGGCCGAATTGTGCATGATGTCGGCGTCATTCTCGCCGGTAAAGATGTAGCCCGCGCCGCCCATATCCGCAGCGAGCTGATAGACCTCGTCGAAGCGCCGGTCGATGACGTCGCGCACGACGGATTGTTCCCGCAGGTCGCCGATGACGAAATCATCCGCCGGACTTTTCGAGAATTCGTTGCGTTTGAGATCGACGCCCCGGACAAAAAGTCCTTCTTTCTTGAGGCGTTTCACCAGATGACCGCCAATGAAGCCTCCGGCCCCCAGCACAAGTGCGGTTTTTTGCATTTTAATATCTCCTTCAGTCATGAATTTGTGGATTCGAGTGTGGGTGTGGGGCCCGGTCCGCATTGCGCAGCATCGACGGGTTCAGGGATGAGTGGCGTTCTACCAGGCATCGGATTTCGACCATTCGGGGAATGCTGCCGCATCGCGGAACGAATAGAGCGCGTGGGCCTTCGGGTTGACGCCGTTGAGCACGGTCATCACGCGTTCGGAACGTCCGTTGCGCAGCTTTTCTGCCGCCAGCGCGACACGATCCAGGGGCGTTTTGCCCCAGCCCAACACAAGCAGGACACTGCGCGCGGCGGTGGCGATCTGCTGGGTCGCGGCACTGCCAAGCACCGGGGGGCAGACAAAGATCACCGACAAGCCGAGGATGCGGGCATGATCAAGGATGCCGTCGATCCGGGCACTGTCGCGCAGCGGCATCAGCATGCCGTTACCACGCTCCAGAACACGCAGCCCGCTGACCTCATCACGTGTGATCAGATCGGTGAGCCGGCCTTCGTTGCGCAGATATTCTGCGAGACCTGCAGGTGCGGCCTTGACGCGGCGTTTGCCCGGCAGCGTGTCGACAAGCAGCACATTCTGACCACCCGCCATGAGTTCCGAGGCCATCGCCCGGGCCACGAACCGGGCTCCGTCGCCGGGCTGCACGGATGTGACCATCAGGCAGTGCGGCAGCGATCCGCCATGGGCATTGGTCATCGCCAGCATCACGCCGCGCAGGGCGATCAGCAGTCGCGAATCTGTCGGGGCATGACGCTGCGCCCGACCGCGCCATTTCGACTTGGGAAGCATTCCAAGCGGCAGGAGCCGTGCCTCGGGCGGCAATTGCTGAGCGCTGCGCACCGTACGATCGCTCAGTTCCACCAGGCCGGCCAGAGTCAGTCCCGCCATGACCGAAACCACGATCGCGATCGCGAGTGCCACCTTCTTGCCGCGTCCTTCGGGCCACAAGGGAACCGTTGCGGGCGCCAGGATCTCGATCGTGAAGGGCGGCTGTGCGCCGACGGCCTCGTAGTCACGCTTGGTCTTTTCGTAGCTGTCCAGAAGTTCGGACTGCGTCGCGGCTTGCCGGGTCAGCGAGGCCAGTTGCAGACCTGACAGCGAAAGACGCGCGATCTGGTCCTGCACGGAGGCGCGGGTGGCCGTCAGGCTGGCCTCTTCCTCTTCGAGATGGGTCAGCTGTGCCTGCATCGAGGCCGCCCAGCCGGTCAGTTCGCGGTTGATCGAATTTTCGATCTCTTCCACCCGGGCGCGCTGCGCCTGAACTCCGCCATAGGCATCGCCGAACATCGCGGTGAGGCGCCGCAGTTCGCTGCTCTGAACCTGCAAGCTCTTGCGCAGATCGGCAAGGACCGGGGTTTCCGATAGCGGTGCGGGGCCGTTGTCATAGAGGGCGGCATCGACCGTTGCGATTGTAGCCCGCAGGTCGGTCCGCCGGTTCTGAAGGTCCGCCAGCTGGCCATTCAGCTGGTCGAGGCGGCTGTGGAAGGCCAGGACGTCGCCGCCGGCACCAGACGCTCTTTCGGCTTCCTGGAATTTCTGCACATCTGCATCGGCCTTATCGACACGGCCGCGCTGGTCGGTGATGCGCGCCTGCAAGAGTGTCAGAGCGTCGTTGAGACGGTCATCGCGCTCGCGCGTTCTTTGGCTGATATAGTTCTCGATCATCTTGTTGGGCACATCTGCCGCGAGCTGCGGGTCCTGCGATGTGAACCCGACCTTCAGGATGCTGCCCGCCTGAGCCCCGACAGAGAGCTTGGAATAGAAGGCTTGCAGGATCTGCGCATTCGGGTCGGTCGAGAGATCATCGCTCGCCTCTTCGCCACCTGCGAAAAACGCTTTTACCGAGTCGGCGAACTTGGTCATCGCGCTGTCCGGAACGAGCTCGCTGTTGAATTCGGGTCTTTCGGCGAGGCCCAGATCGGCCACGACTGTTTCTGCCAGAGAATGCGCGCCGAGGCGTTCCATCTCGTCACCCGGGGCGAGCGGGTTTTCGGTCTGAGACGGGTCGATCGACAGAACGGGCTGGATCATGAAGCGGGCCTCGGCCTGGTAGACCGGCTTTATCTGCATGATCATGGGCAGCGCGAGCAACGACAGGAGGACTGTCACGCCAAGGATCAGACGCTTGCGGCGCCGGATCAGACGGACGATCATCATGACATCCAGATCTGCCTCGTTCACGGGGGCAGGTTCGGGCTCGGCGTATTTCATCCAAGGCGTGTTGGGGCCTGACAGCTGGTTCATGCTGCACCCCGTGTGATCGCGCCGGCGGTTGTGCCGCGCTGGTCCAGATCGTCGTAAACTGCGTTCAAGCTGTCCATGTAGGCACCGATACTAAGCGATGTGATAAAATGATGACGTCCGGCCTGTGCGAGTTCGGAAATCTGCTGCGGATGCGTGACAAGGCGGGCCAGCGCCTGTGCCAGGGCGGGCGGATCGCCCACCGGGACAAAGAGGCAGGTTTCCCCGTCGCGCAGAACTTCTTCATGGGCGCCGACTCGGGTCGTGACCACCGCCAGACCATGTGCGAGGCCTTCGAGCACGGCCATCGCCATGCCCTCGCCCTGTGACGGCAGCACGAGTATGTCCGAGCGCTTGCAGAGCGCCGTGACCTGTTCGCGGCCAAGCCAGCCGGGCAGAGTGACCCTGTCCGACAGGCCCAGACGGGCAGTCTCGGCGCGGTAAAAATCGACCGGACCATCTCCGGCCAGCACGGCCGTCCACTTCAGGTCGGCCATTGCAGGATCTGCCAGAGCCTCGAGGAGGTCCGGCACGCCCTTGCGGGGGCCGAGCTGTCCAAGAAAGACGATTGCGACCGGATCGCTGGTCCGGTCAGACGAACGCGCGCCCGGATCGGGAACGGCATTATGCAGGACCGTGACGCTGGCCTTGGGTACGCCAAGCCGCCGCACGACCGTTTCCTGATCCCTCAGGCCCAGCACGACGACGCGGTCGGCACCGGCGAAAAGCCGACTGATCGCGCGTTTCAGCCATGGCGGGCGGCGGTCGAAATCCGACGCATAGTCGAAATCGTGCAGGTGGATGATGTGGGTGCAGCCGAGCGTGCGGGCAACCGCGCCAAGAATGAGCTTGCGCGCCGTGCTGCCACGCCCTGCAATGTGCAGATGGTGGACCGTCGTCGCGGAAAACACGCGATCCCGCACCATGCCCGCGATGGAGGAGAGCAGCACGAACGGGGATGAGAGCGGGCTCCAGCGTGGTCCTCGGGTGTCGACGATGCGATGCTCGTCCGTTCCCGGAGAGCCGAGTATGTAACATACAAGCCGACCTATACCGCCGCCATGCTCTGCCCCACCGGCGACATAGTGCCGGACACTGTGGGTGGCCATATGAGGCCGCGACGTATTTACCATTGAGCATCACCCGGAACGATCGTTTCTAACATGTCCAGTGTCGTCGCTGTCCGGGTCGGGGACAATTTGGTCGACCGATATAGCGGCCATACGTTCGGTGCCTCGCCCTAGACCTTTTGGTGTAGGCGACGGTAAAGCGCGACGGCGCCGGCGCCGACCACGTCGGGGGAAACCGTGGTTTCCGCCCAGCGGCGGGCATTGTTCCCGCAGGTACTCAAACGCTCGGGGCAGGCTGCCATCGCGGCGATGGCCTGCGCCAGCTGCGCCGGATCGCCCGGAGGCACGACCATCCCGAGCCGGTCCGGCACCACGCTGGCGCGCAATTCCCCGACATCCGTCACCACCACAGGTTTGCCGAAAGCGGCGGCGACGAAGAGCACGCCGCTTTGGGAGGCCTCGCGATACGGCAGCACGACGAGATCGGAATCCAGAAACAGCTGCGCCACTTCTTCATCCTCGATGAAGCGATGGCGGATGTCATAGCGCTCGGGCCTGCCCATGAGGTGGCGCAGGGTCCAGGGATCGTCGCCGCGCCCCGCGATCACGATTCGCAGATCGGGGATCTGTCGCCCGAGCAGCTTTTCCGCCTGGAGCAGCACGTCGAGCCCCTTGTAGGCATAGATCCGGCCGAACAGGAGTACGGTGAACCCGCCGACATTCTCCTGTCGGCGCAGACCCTTGTCGCGCGCGATATCGGCGTAGCGGTACATCGCCGGGTGCGGCAGGACGTGAACATTCTCGACCGGTTTGCGGAACGTACCGGCCGCCGCCTCGCGCAGGGTCTCGCCATGCACGACCAGATCGTCCGATTGCCGTGCCATGAGCCGCGGGCTCCAGGCGGGCAGAACCGCCGTGTCGCGGTCGCCGGGATGCAGGCTCACGTCATGCACCGTCGTCACCAGCGGAAACCGCCGCCAGAACGGCACGGCAAGGTTGAGCCACAGGACGGTGTTGCTCAGCAGGTGGATCACATCCGGTTTTTCGGCATGGATGAGCCGGGTCAGTCGCCACATGAAGGCCGGGTTCGAGAGGCTGCTGTGTCGTGGCCAGTCGAGCATGTGCAGGGTGATCGACGGATCGATCGAGGATTGCAGTGCCTCGAACCGTCGCTTGGGCAGGATCAGCGTGACCTCTGCATGGGCGGCGAGGCCGTTGGCGAAGGCCAGGGTATAGTCGACGGGTTCGCCGCCGATCAGCAGGACCTTCATCCGGCCGACTGGACCGGGGACCGCGCGAGGCCCAGGGTTGTCATGCACCGGACGGCGCGCAACGCATCCCGTGTCCGGCGCAGGGGATTGGGCTCGCCGACATCTCTGAGACCATGCAGCAGCAGGCGCGCGCGCAGCCCGAGCGGGGCGCCTTCCAGCCGTGCCCTTGCGAGCTGGAGCGGGTGGTGATCGTTGGGGTCCAGACACCACGGCAGTCCCTGCTTTCGCAGAAAGGCGTTGGAGAGCCTGATCAACGTCTCCCAATGTCCGATGCGTTTGCGCAGAATCGTCGCGTCATCCGGGTTGCGATACCACGCATCCTGTTGAATGCGGTAGAAACCGAACGCCTTGGGCAAGGCGATGACAGGAGCAAGGAAGGGATAGACACCGACCAGCCAGGCATCCGCCGAGATCCGGAACGCGTCCGGAATGTCACCCGCCCGGATCCAGAGAGAGCGGCGCACGGAGACAGCCGACATCATCGGATAGGGCCAGCGCCCGCCGGATGACGCCATGCGCGGCGCAAGATCGCCCGAGCAGAGGCTGGCTGGAATCGACCGGAAGGCGTCGCTGCCATCGGGCAGCTTTGGCTGAAGGCGGTGATAGACGAGCCCTGCTTCGGGGTTCGCGGCAAAGGCTGCGGCGATTGCGGAGAGCTTGTCCGCCCGCCACCAGTCGTCGGCATCCAGAAAGCACAGGATGGCCCCCCGGCTCAGCGCCACACCCGCATTGAGCGCGGCGGCCTGACCACCATTTTTCAGGAATACCGGCACGATACGGTCGCCGAACCGCTCGATCACCGCGCGCGAGCCATCGGTCGAGCCATCGTCGACGACGATCACCTCGGAACGGACTCCGGTCTGGTCCAGAGCGCTCTCGATCGCATCTGCGAGATTGGGCGCGTCGTTGCAATTGATGATGAGGACACTGATCAGAGGGTCATTCATGGACGTATGTCCCCCGACAGCGTTTCCGTTGGAAGTTCCGGCAGCGAGACCTCGATCATGTCGCCCGGCTGGATATCGGTATCGAGCGTGGCGGGCATCGGCGTAGAGACACCGTCGATCCGACGGTAGATCTCGACCTGCGGGACGAGCGCCGTCATCTCGGGTCCGGCCCGGCCAGCGAGCAGGAGATGGCCACGCAGAATTTCCAGTTCGGCCGTCAGCGCCGTACGTTCCTGGAGCGCGGCACGCAGGTCTTCCCGCGCGGCGATCCGGCGGTCGATATCGGCGACACCGGTCTGGTGGCGCAGGCTTTCGATGGACTGGCGCGCGCGGGCGGCAAAGGCCTGATTTTCCAGCAGATCCCGGGCGAGCCGGGAGACTTCGCGTTCCTGCTCCTTGAGCCGGGGCAGGGGCACGAGGCCCCGCTCGACCATGCTCCGGGTCGTTTCCAGATCGTCCTTCTGCTGCGTGGCTTCGTCTGCCTGAAGCGTCGCCTGCTGGGTGAGGATCTCCAGTTCCAGCTGCGCGAGCGACACGGCCGTATCGTTGTAGCTGCGATCGGCGCTGTGCCGACCGTCGATATCCTCGAGCAGCGCGGAGTCGAATGGATTGACACCCTCGGCTTCTGTCCCACCGGGGATGCGCGCGGAGGCATCCTGCGGCGTGTCTTCGCTTCTGACATCTTCTTCGGCGCGGGCAAGTTCGATCCGCAGGCGCGCGATCTGGCTGTCGAGCGCTGTCAGCGATTCCTGAGCGGCACGCTGGCGCGCCATGTATTCGACCACCTGGCCGATGTTGGTGGCTTCTTCGTCGACCCCGGAATCCGTGCCGCCCGCAGCCATCAGAGCGTGGCGCACGGTCAGGCCGGGCAGAAAGGGAATGGCACCGCTGACCTTGACTGCGCCCCCGACATAGACCGGCCGATAGCCCGACACTTCGACCAGAACGACGGGGTCTAGCAGGATGTTGCGCGCGCGCAGCGCGGTTTCGATCTTGTCCTCGATCGCGTCCACCTCGGAGCCGGCGACGTCGATGCCCCCGATCAGAGGCAGGCGGATGCGGCCATCCACGTCGACTTTTGCGTCGCGGGTAAGCTCGGGTGCTCCGGTTACTGAAATGAACAGCACGTCGCCCCGCTCGACGGGCGTCTGCGCAAATGCGCCGCCGCAGACCGCGAGACTGAGAACCAACGGGATCGCCCCGGAGCCCCAAATCGGAAAATGGGTCAGAGCCGACAGGGACAGGCGGAAAGTGCCTGTAAAGGCGCGCATATTTAAACAACCTTTCGTATCCGCAAGCGGGAGTAAGTGATCCCGCTGCGTCTGTTCAGACTAGCGCAGACCCCGTTCCGCCCGAACCCGGCAAAGTGGCGTAGCGGGGTCCCGCAGATCCTCCAATCGGATGGGGCGACGCACCAAACGGGGAGGTCGGCAACCGGAAATGGGCATCGACGGCGTCATTCGGTACTGAAAGTGCCGCTCGTCGCGGCGGCGATCGACGATTGCAGTGAACGTTTCTCGCCCTGCGCGCGCCCCGGATTGCCGGGACGCGCGAGACTTGGACTCTCTCATCAGGACCGGGAATAGACATCCTGATAGCGGATGATGTCATCCTCGCCGAGATAGCAACCGGTCTGAACCTCGATCAGGACCATGGGCAGCTTGCCGGGATTCTCCATCCGGTGCACTGCCCCGAGCGGGATGTAGACCGACTGGTTTTCGGTGAGCAGGGTCACCTTGTCGTCGACGGTCACACGCGCCGTGCCTTCGACCACCGTCCAGTGTTCCGAGCGGTGGTGATGGCTTTGCAGGCTCAGCGCGGCGCCGGGATGCACTACGATCCGCTTGACCTGAAAGCGCTTGCCGACGACGAGGCTTTCGAACCAGCCCCAGGGGCGATGGTCCTTGGGGAACTCCGTCGCCTGCCGTGCGCCCCGCGCCTTGAGGCTCGCCACCACGGCCTTTACCTCCTGAAGGCGGCTTCGATGGGCGACCAGAACGGCATCGGGCATTGCCACGGCGATGATGTCCTTCAGGCCCAGCCCGACCAGTTGCACGCCCGGATCTTCGGAGCGCAGCAGCGTGTCGTCGCAATCCATTGCGGTTGCCGGACCCGTCAGCGCGACGCCGCGCTCGTCCTGTTCCGACGAACGCCAGACGGCGTCCCAGCCGCCCAGATCCGACCAGTCGCCGTCATAGGGCACGACGCAAAGGTTGTCGGCCTTCTCGAGGATGGCGAAGTCGATCGAGATATCGGTCGCCCCGTCCCATGCAGCCGAATCGAGCCGCACGAAATCGAGGTCGGTGCGGGCACCGTCGACCGCTGCCGAAACCGGAGCGATCAGATCGGGTGCATGGGCGCGAAATGCGGCGAGTACCGCCTGCGCCGACATGAGGAAGATACCGGTATTCCACAGGAAGCGCCCGTCTGCAGCCATGCTTTCGGCGCGCTCTGCATCCGGCTTTTCGACAAAGCGCAGGATGTCGTGCGGACCGGTCTCGGACAGGAGGGCATCGGGGGCGACCTCGATATAGCCATAGCCGGTTTCGGCCCGGCTCGGGCGGACACCGAAGGTCACGAGACGGCCTGCCATCGCGGCGGTGCGCCCCGCATCGACAGCAGCCCGGAAGGCGGCGGCGTCAGGCACGACGTGATCGGCCGGAGCCACCAGCATCAGTGCGCCGGGCGAGGTCGCCTCGAGGTGCAGCGCCGCGGCGAGCACCGCCGGTGCGGTGTTGCGCGAATTGGGCTCGATGAGGATTGCCGACGGATCGATTCCCGCCGTGGCCAGCTGCTCGGCCACGATGAAGCGGAAATCGGCATGGGTGACTACCAGCGGCGCATGAAACCCCGCTCCGACCGTGCGGCGGGCAGAAGCCTGGAACAGCGTCTCGCCGTCGATCAGAGAAGCGAACTGCTTGGGGTAGCTCTTGCGCGACAATGGCCAGAGCCGGGTGCCCGAACCGCCGCAGAGCAGGACCGGGACGATCGTCGACGAGACCGGTACCGTACCGGTATGTATCGCGGGGGCGGAGGCACTGCGACGCTTCGTGGCTTCCGACCTTCTCGAGGTCCGGGGGGCGGGGCGGGTATGAATCGTCATGGCGCTGAAACCTTTCGGTGGTGGAATGGATCGGATCCCCGGGAAAACACCCTGACACGCGGTCCGATGAGTGCCGTGGAAATATCCCTCCAACGGTCGCCATTCCCCTCGGCAAGTAAAGCGCCACGAAGGGCGGGAGAGGGAGATCAACTGGGCGCAGGTGCATAAGCCAGATGGCTGAGTGTATCGGTCATCCGGCGGTCGTATCGGCCAAATTGTGCCTTTGATCGCACGCTTCGCCTCCGATCTGCCAGCTACCGCGCTCACCTTCGGGGACATAGCTTGGGTTTACCAAGAATGCAGGGGGGCCGAGATGCATATGCAAAATGTATCACTTACGGAGCTGGCGCGAGACCAACGGGGCGCTGGTCCACAAAACCAAAGGACAGGTCGGACGCATGCGTCCGCCAACGTGCTGGGCGTTTCGGTGTCTGCTCTGGATCTGCCCGAGGCGGTCCAGCTTGTCGCCGATGCGATAGAAAATGACGACCGCGGCTATATCTGTGTCTGCGGTGTGCATGGGCTTATCGAATGCCGGGGTGATGCGCAGCTTCGCGACATCCACAACACCGCGATGGCGGTGACACCGGACGGCATGCCGCTGGTCTGGGCGCTTCATGGCGCCGGGCATGACCGGGCGGGGCGGGTCTATGGCCCGGACCTGATGCTGGGTGTGTTCGAAGAAGGTGTGCGGACCGGAATGCGCCATTTTCTCTATGGCACGACGCCTGCCGCCTTGGCCGATCTAAAAGCCAGCCTGCTGCAGCGGTTTCCCGTGGCCCGGATCGTCGGTGTCTATGCGCCACCCTTCCGCCCGCTCACCGAGGCTGAAGAATACGAGACTGCGGCCCTGATCAATGCGAGCGGGGCGGACGTTGTCTGGGTCGGACTCAGCACGCCCAAACAAGAACGCTGGATGGCGCATATGCGGCCCAAGCTGAACGCGCCGGTGCTGCTCGGCGTCGGTGCGGCTTTCGACTTCATCGGAGGCAAGAAGCCAAGCGCACCGGCGATCCTGCAGCGCAACGGTTTCGAATGGCTGTTCCGGCTTGTCAGCGAACCGCGCCGGTTGTGGCGCCGCTATGCGCGCATCGTGCCGACCTATCTGGTGCTCCGGCTTCTGCAGAAAACCGGGCTGCGTCAGTTCCCAATTCCTGCGGGGGCGTCGCGTGGCTTCTCCGGTCGTGATCCAAGTTAATTTGTACAGGTACACCTTATGACCAGCCGATTCGATTTCCGAGACGCCCTGCCGCCATTTCAAATTGAAACGACCAGGCGCAGCCGGGACCGTATCCTGAAAAGGATTTGCGATCTGATGATCGCCATTCCGGCGCTCCTGATCAGCTTCCCTCTTATCCTGGTGGGTGCGATCGCGATCTGGGTCACGGATCCGGGCCCGGTCTTCTACCGCCAGACCCGCGAGGGGCATGGCGGAGGTCCGCTGCGGATCTGGAAGCTGCGCACCATGTACCGGGACGCCGAAGCCCGGCTTCAGGACCTGCTCGAGCGCGATCCGGTCGCGCGTGAAGAATGGGAAACTCGCTTCAAGCTGCGGGAGGACCCGCGCGTGCTGCCCTTTATCGGGCGCTTCCTGCGCGTGTCGAGCGTCGACGAGCTGCCGCAATTCCTCAACGTCCTGATGGGCGAGATGAGCGTCGTCGGCCCACGGCCCTTTCCAGCTTATCACCTTGCCGCCATGCCGCCGGCCTTTCGGGCACGGCGCTGTTCGGTGCTGCCCGGGATCACCGGACTGGCGCAGATCTCGGCGCGCAGCGACGCGGACCTCACGCTGCAGCAGCAGCTGGACGAAAGCTACATCGACCATCTCTCTTTCTGGCTTGATCTGAAGATCATCTGGGGAACCGTTCCTGCCATTCTGGGGCGTAAGGGAGCTTACTGACCCCCTTTCAAGCGGCTTATTTTAAGATACATCAAGGAGTTGACGCAGTGAATACCGACAAGACCATCCTCGTGACCGGCGGCGCAGGCTTTCTGGGATCGCATTTGTGCGAAAGGCTGCTCGAAGCCGGAAACGATGTGCTCTGCCTGGACAATTTCCACACCGGGAGCCGCGCCAATATCGACCACCTGCTGGACGATCATCGCTTCGAACTACTGCGTCATGACGTGACGGTGCCGCTGCTGGCCGAGGTCGACGAGATCTACAACCTCGCATGCCCCGCTTCGCCGATCCATTACCAGATCGATCCGGTTTCGACCGTGCGCACGAACGTGCACGGCGCAATCAACATGCTGGACCTTGCGAAACGCGTGAATGCCCGGATCTTTCAGGCATCGACAAGCGAAGTCTATGGTGATCCGTCCGTGCATCCGCAGGTCGAGAGCTACAACGGCAACGTCAATCCGATCGGACCGCGCGCCTGCTATGACGAAGGCAAGCGCTGCGCAGAAACGCTGTTTTTCGATTATCATCGCCAGTATGGCGTCGATATCCGCGTCGCGCGCATCTTCAACACCTACGGCCCCCGGATGCGTCCCGATGACGGGCGTGTTGTGTCGAACTTCATCGTCCAGGCGCTCCGCGGCGAGCCGCTCACGATCTACGGCACCGGCGAGCAGACGCGTTCGTTCTGTTATGTCGATGACCTCGTCGGGGGTTTCATCGCGCTGATGGCATCGTCCAGCACGGTGCCGCAGCCGGTCAACCTCGGTAATCCGGTGGAATTCACGATGCGCCAGCTGGCCGAAACGGTACTGGACCTGACGGGCGCACGCTCGCAGCTTGTCGAATGTCCGCTGCCGCAGGACGATCCGACCCAGCGCAAGCCCGACATCTCGCGCGCTCGCGATCATCTGGGATGGGAGCCGACTGTTCACCTGCGCGAAGGCCTCGGCCGCACCATCGCCTATTTCGATGCACAGCTGAGCGCCAAGACTCCGACCCGGTCGTCGCACCGCGCGTTGCGCCGCCCGTCCACACGAGTGGTGCCCGGAATGAACGGCAAGACCCCGAACTCGGTGACGAACGGTGCCATTGTGTAAACCCCTTCTCTGTGTCCCGCCCCGCGAACTCCAGACCTGCGTCGAGCGCTCTCAGTTACTCGAAACACATGGTCTGGCGCGGGGTGGGTCACATTTTGTGATATCACTATTCAGGTCAGCTATTTGCCTCCCGACTGGTTCAGTCGACGCATGCCGCCGAGCGCTATGAGTATGAAAAGTTTGAAAGGACGCGATATGGCGGATACTGACGCAATTGACGTACTCCTTTGCGCGAACCTCGGCTATTTCCAACATCTTGCCGTCGTGGCGGCGTCGCTCGCCGAGAGCAACAGCCAGACGCGGATCAACCTGCATGTCATCTCATGCGACCGCGATGCAGTCCGCGAGCGGATGCTGGAAGAAACGCTCGCGCGCTGGCCAAACATTGAACTCAGATTGTATTTCGCAGATGACAGCATGATCCGCGATTTTTTCGTGGATGGGTTTCTTTCCAAAGAATGCTATCTCCGGCTGATTGCGCCGGAAATTCTGCCATCACACATAAAGCGCCTTGTCTACCTGGACTGCGACCTTGTCGTCGTCGACGATATAAGACCGCTTTGGGAGCTTGACCTTGCGGAGAATCTTGTCGCAGCCGCCCCGGATTTTCCCCGGCTGCCGGAATTCATGTCGCCAGAGCATCGTGAATGTGTTGGCATTCCTCAGGATGCGACCTACGTGAATTCAGGTGTTCTGGTGATCGATGTGGAAAAATGGCGGTCAGAAGGGCTGGCCAAGAAATTCGCCGATTATGTCGAACTGAAGGGCTCGAAGCTTCGCTTTCATGACCAGGATGCGATCAACGCAGTCTTGTCCGGGCGAATCCATTTGCTGGACCCTCGCTGGAATCTTCAGGCGAGAATGTATTATGTCGGCAAACGCGCTATGCCGTACGATTGCGCCGCCACGCAGGAGGCGCGCCGCAGTCCAGCCATCATCCATTATACCGGATCTGAAAAGCCATGGCTGTTCAGATCCAGAATTGCTAGGAAGCGCGAATATTTCCGCAACCTTGCCAAGACCGCTTGGCGCGACTCAAGCCCAGTGACCGGCACGTTCCAGAAAGCAGAACATTCCGCCGATGTATTTCTGGCCGAACAGTTCAACGTCGACTACTTGCAGGTTCTATTCAAACTACGTCGGCTCGTGGAAAAGCCGATCGCCGCAATCCTCAGATCTCTTGGGGGCACGACTGCGAGGGGAGGCGCTCGCAGTAATTGAACCCTGTATATAGTGGCTCGAATACATCATCCCCGCTCGTGGCTGCAGATTCCGCAGCAATGGCGGTTCTTGCTGTTGAAACGCCTGCGCCCCACAGCGGCGACGGCCCGGCACATGGTCCAGAGCTCTCTTGTCAAACCGGACGAATTCGGGGAGCCGGACATGTATAATCGTGCAATCATTCCGGAGGATAGCTCTGACGATACAGCACGGCATGACATGTCTCCTGCGGACGCTCTTGCCTCGGTTCGCGAATTTAAGGGTCCAATCCTGCTTGATCTGGACGAGACGCTGTATCTCCGGAATTCCACGGAGGATTTCATCGATACCGCATGGCCAAAGGTCATTGCGTTTCCAGTCTTGCGTCTTGTCGAAGTCTTGAAGCCATGGCGCTGGCGGGGTGGGGAAGCCGCCCGGGACAATTGGCGGATTGCCGTCATTCTTTGCCTTTTTCCCTGGACACTGATCCTCTGGAAGAGGCGCGTTGCCGCCTTGTGCGCACAGTTCGCAAATTCCGATCTGGTTGAAGAGGCACAACTGCGCAAAGACGTGGTGGTGATTGCCACTGCCGGATTTCGGCCGGTCGTGACCCCTCTGGTCGCCGTACTTGGGTTTGCCGACAGGCCGCTGACTGCGGCCCGTCCATTTGTCTTTGCGGATCGCCAGATGGGCAAGCTGGCGGTTGCGATACGCGACATAGGAGAGGAGTGTGTCGCCCGAAGCCTGGTCGTTACCGATTCTCTCGATGACCTCCCGATTCTTGACCGTGCGGCGCTTGGGGCCAGAACTATATGGCCGAATGCGTATTTCCGCCCGGCTTTCTCCAGCATGTATTATCCCGGACGATACCTGAGTTCGGTCAAGCGGCCGGGCTCCCACTATATTCGGCACTGTATCTTGCAGGACGATTTGGCAATCTGGATACTGTGTTCGGTGGCGCTCGCCAGCGCGCCATTCTCTCTTCTGCTCGGACTGGTTTTGCTGCTTGTTTCATTCTGGTCAGTCTACGAGCAGGGATATGTCGACAATGATCTGGTCGGCGCGATGCACGAGGACGACCCGTGTCTCAGTTCGGCATTCCGAAAAAGCGAATTGGCCTGCAGGCGCCCTGAGCCCTGGCTTTGGGCCGCAATTTGCGGAATGCTCGGTCTCACATTCGCTCTGCCGCCGGGCAGCTCGCTCCTGTCGAGCGCTATCGTCTGGTTTGCAACTCTGGCCGCAACGTTCCTTTGTTTCCTGCTGTTCAACCGGCTCGACAAGACCACGCGGGTCTGGCCTTTCGCTGTTCTGCAATTTGCGAGGGGCGCTGCATTCGCCGCTGTGGTGCCGGTTGTGCCAATCGCCGCGGCCGCGATCGGAGCCTATGTCATGGAAAAATGGGTTCCCTATTTCATCTATCGGCTCCCGAAGCAGCCATCTGAATCGGCCACGCCAGCCGCCGCATCTGCAGACTGGTCACTTCCCTTGAACAGCATACGGCTCCTCTTCTTTATGCTCCTTTCAATCACCATCGCACTTGTCACGAGCTTTGAGGTTCTTTTCACGTGGCCAGCTTTTGCCATTCTCGCGCTATTCCTGTTCAAGGCACGCAGGGAGCTGCCTGCATTGATATCCGGAGCCCGCCGAATCGATAGAAAGATTTGACCGCCCGGTTTGGCGTTGGAATTCTACACTCCGTCGATTTGTCGGACGACTTCGAACGAGCCTTTCGGCTACGCATAGATTGTCTGGCGAGTGCAGAGTAAACTGGGGTTCTTCTGTGCCATCTACTGCATGGCAGACGAATGTTGACATGCGCTCAGAATGGTTAAGCGAAGACGGATAGATCAGTGCGCCATCGGAGGACACCTCGCCGGTGTCCTGCTAATAGTGAGGCACATCAGCAAACAGTTCAGGGGCTATCCGACCACCAAACGGGTTCTGGACACAACGGGCGACGATGGATTCGTCGGACATTCCAGATTTCCAATTCTAAGGCACGGATCGATGATATCGATCAGGAGGGGATAGAGGAGACCAGCCTGCTCTTCAGGGAGGAATTGAGGCTTTGCCAAGGATATCTGCTCGGCCGGTTGTCGTATGAGGGCGTCAGATCATAATTTGTGAAAGCTGAACGAAAGCGGATCGGTAGATCTTAACAAAATTTGGGCAGATCAGATCCAAAGTTGACTTATTCTCACGTCGAAAAAAAATCGCATTCAGATTAGACCGCAATGTCAGAAAGATGGCTCAGCATGTTCATAGCACTTGATTGAGACACAAAACGGCGGCACAAGGGAAGGTAAGGAATTTACTTGGGGAGCGTCGGATATACTGCTGGCTTCATTCCGACAGTGGCCCCGCCAATCCGTTTTACAATTCAATTCAGAGTTGCCATGTCTATAGATAACCCTTCCGCCACAGCTTTGCGCGGCGACGCCAAAGTTGAAGACGCTCCCAAACAGAAGCAATTCTACCGACCCGAGCTCGATTCGCTGCGCTTCTGCGCATTCTTCGCGGTTTTCATTTTTCACGCGCTGCCACATGACCCGGCCTTCTTCATCGAGCGCGGGCTACCCAATGCCGTATCGAATGTCGCAGCGGAGATGGTTCACGCGGGCGCATTCGGCGTGGATCTGTTTTTCTGTCTGTCGGCCTACCTGATAAGCAGTCTGCTGATACGGGAGTTCCAACGCGAAGGTCGGGTCGATATCGGCGCATTTTACGTTCGGCGCATACTGCGAATCTGGCCCCTCTATTGTTTCGCGATTATTTTGTTCATGATAATACTACCTGCTTTGGGCGTATTAGGGGATCTATCAACGCAACGGACACTGGCCTTCTCGTTCTTTGTCGGAAACTGGTACCTTGCATTCGGAGGAAACGGAGGCGACGGATCTCATCTGTGGTCGATATCCTTCGAAGAGCAATTCTATCTTTTATGGCCGCTGCTCATTATACTCTTTGGCGTAGCGCGTCTCTGGAAGTTGGCCATCGCAGCTTTGATCGTTGGCTTTGCCGTCCGAATGGTGGCTATCAACGTCGACGCCAGCCCAATCATGCGCTGGACAAACTCCTTCCTGCGGCTAGAGCCACTTGCTGTCGGAATACTGCTTTCGGTGCTCGTACCACCAGGTTTCAACCTTGGTCGCAAGATGAGGTTTGGCACTTTTCTTGCCGGAGCCTCGCTTCCGGTTGTCTGTCTCATGGTATTTGGTTTGAACAACTCCTGGGATCTTTTGACATATCCTCTGATTGCACTCGGATGCGGACTGCTTCTGGTTTCTTTTCTTGCCCCCGCGAACGGCCTGTTGGCCAACCCGGTCACGACCTATCTAGGGAAGATCTCATTCGGGCTCTACGTCTTTCACCCATTGTCATTGGGTATATGTGGTGCCCTTTTGAATAGTAATGTCTTCATCGCGGCCTTTCTTCTCAATATCGGTATCGCGGCTTCCAGTTACCACCTATTGGAAATGCCCTTCCTTCGCCTGAAGGCCCGTTACGAGGCAATCAGCTCAAGACCGATCTAGAAAGGAATTGTCGCGGTCTGCGGAAAAGCCCTTCGATTTGGGAGTAGAAGGAGTTTACGACTGGAGGTTCCGCTTGGAATAATGCCTGGAGATGTAAGAATTGATTTGATGGCCGCGAGCTTTTAATTTTTTGGACGGAATTTTGTCCTGGTGTCATGAGCTAAAATGATCCTCTGGACCCCCGGGCCATGTTTCATCTCACGCGATGCTTGGCCCCGACACCGCCCTCACGACTCGCGGCGCTCACGCCATTCTTTCGAGTATCGCCGGGCGCTCGCCAGAGTTTCTCCGATAGGGCTTTTTCGCACAACCCGTCGGAGACGACGCCCCACATGGCCGAGGTAGTCAAGCTCGCGTATCGGCGGAACGTTCGGTTTCAATGCAACGATATTTGCCTTCAAGAGACCGAATTCTACGGCGCCTGCAAGATACTCTCCCGAAGATTGTCCCGTAGTATTCTTGGAAACGGATGGGAACGGGATCCGGCCGCCCGTTTTTCCGTCAGCGGGATCTCGTGATATGTTCACAAGCTTTGAGAACATCCCGTCCCATCCATCCGCACCGCGGACGAACCTGTCGTGGATGCTCGGTTGCGATGGCACCGCTTTTGGGGTCTCGATTTCTTCTGATGTGGATAGAAGTTTCGCGACGTGGTCGAGCGCGGGGTGTGACAGGCGAGGATACCAATTTATGAAACGGCGTGCCTGGGAGGCTCGATCGAGCTGGGCGATAGCGAAAAGATAGAAAGCCCATTCTACAGGATCAGGTTCCTGAGCTCCGTAGATCACCGTTGTCAGCTCAATCAGGCGGGCGAGTCCATTGGCCGCTTTGCCGGGGTCACCTGTGGCAAGCTCACAAAGCGCGAGGCCAAATTTTCCCTCAGGAGATTCAACGACGAGGGTAACACACTCGCTAAACCTGGTGCGCGCTTGGTCCGCATCGCCCTGAAGCAAGCTCGCATATCCTTGATGAAGCAATATTCGGTCCAGACCGCCACCGCTTCTGATCGGAACGTTTGGTATTTTCGGATCTACCGCCAGCACGTCTTCGAAGGGCCCGCGCTGCTCTATCCGGTCGGAAGTCGAAGCAGCCTTCAAAAGGTACCATTGATAGATCTGGGGCCGTTGCGCCATCGTATGTCGTGAATGAACGAGATCGTGGCCGGCGGCCGTAATCCTGCTGATCTGATCCGGGTCCGCCATCAGGGCGTCGAGGATGTCGATCACATCATCGGAATCAGCGAATACGCAGTTCTCCAGGTGACGGAATCCCGCTTCTTCAGCCATGGGCGTATCTTCGGTTATGAGGCAGCAACCGGACCCCGAGATTTCGAAATGCTTGCGAACGATCTCCCCGGCCATTGTCCCGCAGGTCGGAGCAAAGAGACTTGCATTCAGCGCTCGAGCGTATCGCTCGCCGGTGAGCGCCTGCGCCGCTCTCGCATCGTAGTAATTGTGAGCCGGCGAGGTGAAGGTGGGATATGCCTTGGACAGCAATGGCGCGACGCGGCGACGCCATGGATAGAGCTCGATCTGAGACCCCGTAAGCATTACCTTGAAGTTCTTTTCCTCTCCATAGTCGCGAAAAACTGTCGGATCCACGAAGTTCGGCCAGCTGAAGAGACCATCCATCGCCTCTGGCATGTAATCGTGGATTGTCGTGCAGATTGAGAACCCGACTCCGATCCCCCAATTGTCCATGTCTGAAATCGCGCCCGCACGTGTCCATGCCCATGAATCGGCATTGAGAAGGGCGGCCTTGAAGACCCGTGGATGCGTGGACGTGTTGCGGATATCGATCCGATGCGACAAGAGTGACTGATAGCCTACTTCGAACAGGGCCATGTCAGGGGTGTGCCGCTCACACATCTCATCGTAGTCGCAGTCCTCACTGATGACCACGACGTCGAAGAACTGCTCCAGGCACCGCACATGATCCTTCGTATGCTGAAGGAGATACTTGGCGTATCTTAATTGTGGCCGGTGGTTCCATTGAAAAAAAATGAGCTTCGGCTTGGTCGGCAACGATTTTTCGGAGGGTTCGGCAGTCACGCTTGTTCTTTCTTCTGCGCCTCAAAAGTCCCCATTCTTTGCCAGGAAACAGCATTTCTGGAGTATGAATAAACTACAAATTCAAACATGTACTCTCCGAATAAAAACTATCGTGACACTGAGGGCCAAGGCAATTCCAAGATTGTTCCCACCCAGGTCCGCATTGCCATGATCTCAAACAAAAAGACCAAGCCACGGGGCAGCGGGATGCATGATCTCTGATTGATTTTGTCGCGTGTGACAGACACCTGCAAGGTTCTTTTGGTCTTGCAACCGGGATCAGTCCGAAAGGTGACATCTCGGAGAGATAAGTGATTGAAACCTAATGGAAGTCAAGCTTATGGCGGGCCGTTTCAGCAAGATTTTCTTCAAACTTGGGGCGCCACATCTTTTGTCACGTCTACTGTGATGTTTTGGTGCAGATACTCAGTTGCGAGACCCTGCGCCATATCCAGTACGTGGCCCGTTACCCTCCGGCAGTGTGTACCGCCATATTGTCGGGGCTCACCTGCCAAGAGAGTAACTGGTCGCTTCAATGCCGCATGCAGAAGGACGGGGGCTGAACGTGTCCCCTGTCCTTCTGCACCAGAACGCAGAACCTCTCGGTCAGGCGCCTTTAGCGATTGCGGAGTCCGGCCATCCCGTCATCTTGTTCAACTTGAAGGCGGCCTGAGTCCGGTTCGTCACCTTGAGCCGTTCGAAGATATGGCGGATGTGAACCTTGACAGTGCTTTCCTGCAGGTCGAGCTCGTATGCGATGGTCTTGTTCGCGGCCCCGCGACGAAGTGCCTGGGCCACGGCCAGTTGCCGTTCGGTGAATTTTTCCAGAACGGCGCTTTCATTGTCCGTCATCGAGCGGCGCAGTGCCAGAAGACTGGATTTCGGAACGAATGTTCCGCCAGCGACGCAGAGGTGGGCAGCCTCGACGATGTTTGTGAAATGCACGCAGGGCGGAATATACCCGGTTGCGCCACATTCGAGCGCCACGATCGCGGCCTCGATGTCGGTGCTTGTGCCCAGAACCACGACGGGGACAGGCTTCGCCTCGGCGACCAGTTCCCGCAATTCGTCCCGGACATGTGCGTCCAGAAGAGATTGTGACCCGATGTTGTTCAGGATCACGAGTTTCTGTGCTGGATCCTTGAGGCCCAGTTCTGCTTCGGCGACCGTGTCAAAACCGACGATCGTCGAACCTTTTCTCTGCTGGAGGCATTGCACGAAGCAGTCCCGTTCCAGCGATCTTTTGTCGACCACAACGACCAGATCGAACGAGGGAGACGACAGGTAGCGCAGGTTCTGGTCGTCGAAATGCGCGCTTCTGTCGGAAACAATTTTTGCCGTCTTTCCAAAGCCTGGCTGGCTGTCGTTGATACTGTGGGTTGAGAGGTTGGTCTTGAAAACTGGGTCCATCACGATTTACTTTCCACTTCTTGTTTGCTTAGAGGCAATGGCTGATCTAAATTTTAACACTTTTTTATCTTTTGGTCGTTAATCGTAGTCACGAATACACGGTCGAAATCTCCTGACTGCAGTAAACCCGGGCAACAATTCTTACTTCACTGAACTCTTGCTCGTTTCGCACTTGCAGAATATTGCGCAAGTTTCCGCTGACGACACTAACATATGTTAACACGAATTAACTCAAAATTCCGCTGGAGTCGGTTAACACTCGAATGTGATGAAGGCGGGTCAGCGTCCTGACACAATTCTGCCCCCATCCCGTCGCGATAGATTTTGTCCCGTCGGCACGTCACCAGCAGTTAATACGATTAATCTGATCGAAATTAGCGTGAAAGCTCAGGCGTGAGCTTTTTTCGAGCGGCAGGTGGCAATAATAACTTATTTTTGACATATTTTACCTAAGCAAACACATTGCAGGCGCGCTTTTGCGCTGTCAAAGTCTGTCCAAAATGTGGCAACAATGCGGTTCTTTCAATGACATTTTAGGACTGAGCGAGACGCAGATCTTTGATTCGAAAGCTGACTTGGCTCCACTCCTTACCTTGCGTCAACATAAAATCAAAAAAGTCAAACCGTAAATAACGGAACCGTGAATAGCGGCCCAAAAGTGGCCCCAAAGGACCGTTTCCCGGGAAAAGATTCAACGAAATGGGGAGGTTTCAATTCCCGGACACACCTATAGCGTGAATTCGCCCCGAAAGAGCGACTCAGGATCTTTTGGGGAAAGTCTCGCTTCCCTTAACTCAAACCACCCGATATTTCTTTTCATATGCTGTCTTTGCACGTGCAATTACAATTAAGGGTTGAATGAATGAGTATCTCTTCTATCGTTCTGGTTGGGCTGAGCGGAAATACACGGGAGTTTCTGGAGCTCGTGGAGACGCGATTCGCGGTCAAGGCGATCCTGTCCGATTCCCCAGGTCACGGACCCGAGTTTCGCAACATCCCGGTCGCGCCGCTGAACACGGCCAGGGAGTTCACCGACTCCGCATTTCTCTTTCTGATCGGATCAGAAAAATCCTATGCCATCCGCAAGAAGTTGATCGCGGACCTCGGTGTGCCAGAGTCGCGGTACGCCACGCTCGTTCATCCGCGCGCCACGGTCTCCAAGGACGCGGTTCTGGGTTTCGGAACGGTACTGAGCGCGGGTGTGACGGTGACGGCGAATGCCCGTCTGGGCAATCACGTCATGATTCTGCCCAATTCAGTTGTCCATCACGATGTCGATGTGGGAGATTGTTCGATCATCGGATCGAACGTGACCATCGCGGGTGACGCCAGGATCGGCCAGAGCTGCTATGTCGGCAGCGCAAGTTCGATCCGCAATGGTGTACATATAGGAGACGGGGCGCTGATCGGCATGGCGGCCAATGTCGTCTCTGATGTGGCACCGGGCGCGATCATGGTGGGAAACCCTGCGCGCCCGATGTCATGAGGTCGTCTTTCAGGCTCCTACGGCGAGAGCCTCTTGCGCCGGAGCAAAGTGCCGACGCTGCTGGTCGAGAACGGTACACAGCGTGTCACAGACCTGCGTGAGTTCGGCATCGGTCATCTGAGCAAAGAGCGGCAGAAGGATGCCATGATCGCGCGCCGCTTCAGAACGGTCGAGCCGATGCCGTGGCGCGAGATCCGCCTGAGCCTGCTCCATATGCATGCACATGACACCGCGGCGGGTGGTCACGCCTGCATCGAGCATGGACTGCATGATGTCGCGCTGATCGAAATCATCTGACAGGCGCACACAGAAGCTTTGCCAGTTCGATCTGGCCCAGTCCGGTTCGACCGGAAGGGTGATCCCGCTGACGTCGCTCAGCTTCTGCCGGTAGAGGTCAGCAAGTTCGCGCCGTCTGCTGATGATCCCCGGCAGACGCGCGAGCTGGGCAACGCCGACCGCAGCCTGAATGTCCGTCATGCGATAGTTATAGCCGCGTTCGTTGTAATCCTCGATGATGACCCGCGACGCGGAATGCCGCTGGGTGTCCGGAACCGACATGCCATGCTGGCGCCAGAGGCGGAATTTCGCATCGAGATCGGCATGGCGCGTGGTGAGCATCCCACCTTCGCCGGTGGTGATCACCTTGCGCGGATGAAACGAGAAACAGGCGATGTCGCCATGTGGCGCGCCGATCATTTCCCACTGGCCGCGCATGCGGATTTCAGAGCCGATGGCACAGGCCGCATCCTCGATCAGCGGAATGTCGTGATCGGCGGAGATCGCCAGAAGGGCAGCCAGATCGCAGGGCATACCGATCTGATGCACGCACAGGATTGCGCGGGTCTTCGGCGTGATCGCGCGGCGCACTTCTTCCGCATCGATGTTGTAGCTGCCTTCCGCGATATCGACGAAGACCGGGATCGCGCCACACTGGCGGATCGCATTGGCTCCGGCGATGAAGGAATGGCTGACGGTTATGACCTCGTCGCCCGGCCCGATGTCCAGGGCCAGACACGCGAGGTGCAGCGCGGTCGTACAGTTCGACACGGCGCAGGCATGGGGCGCGCCGACAAGTGCGGCGAACTCTGCCTCGAACGCGGCGACGCCCGGGCCCTGCGAGACCCAGCCGGTCAGGACGGCATCGTGTGCCGCCTGCGCCTCGGCCGCGCCAAGAAGTGGTTTTGCGATGGGGATCATGCTGTTTTCTCGCTCACTTGGGGTTCTGCCATTTCGGTTTGCCACCAGTAGACCAGATCGCGCAGTCCGTCCCGAAGCTCGATCCGCGGTGCAAATCCCAGCTGGGAGAACGCAGCTTCCGAGGAGCAGAGGCGACGGGGAACGGGGTTCACGGCCCGGGCCTCGGCGTGGATGGGAACCAGATCGGAGCGGCCAAGACATTCCGACAGCAATCCGGCAAGTTCCAGCAGCGATGTTTCGGTCTGGCTGCCGACGTTGAAAACCGTGTCGGTGACATCCGCCTTGGCTGCCAGGATGTTCGCGCGGGCGATGTCGCGGACGTCGATCATGTCCATCGTCTGCAATCCGTCGCCAAATACGATCGGCGGCTCTCCGGCGGCGATGCGTTCCATCCAGCGGACCATGACCTCGGTATATTTGCCGTGCAGGTCCATGCGGGGGCCGTAGACGTTGAAATATCGCAACGCCACATAATCCAGCCCGTACATGTCGTTGAAGGACCGCAGCAGACCTTCGCCGAAGGACTTTGCCGCACCATAGAGCGTGCGGTTGGGGTAGGGCGGCTCATCCTCGGTTGTGGGGAAATGTGCCGCCATGCCATAGATCGAGGCTGACGACGCCATCACCACCTTGCGGGTGCCCGCCTGGTTGCAGGCCTTGAGCAGGTCGTAGGTCGCCTCGACCATCACCGACATCGCCTCGTCGGGTTCGGCGGCGCAATGCGTGATGCGCAACGCTGCCTGGTGGAATACCGTGTCGCACCCCTGCACAAGACGCCGCATGAGCGCAGTGTCGCGAATATCCCCCTCGACAAGGTTGACCTTGCCGCTGGTCATCGCCTGGGCGAGGTTTGCATGGCGACCGCGCACCATGTTGTCGATCACGATGATCTCGGAACAACCTTCCTCGATCAGCAGGTCTACGATATGCGAGCCGACGAAACCGCTACCGCCGGTGACAAGCACGCGCTTGCCCGCAAGTATGTCATTTTTGATCATTGTCTTTTCCTTCAGGCGGTCATGCGGTCCGAGGCTTGGGTAAACCTGTTCACTGCATTGATCACGGTCGTCACATCCTGGTCCGAAAGGTCGGGATGGATCGGCAGCGACAGGGTGGTTTCGGCATAGGCTTCGGCGATCGGGAAGGCGTGGCGTCCGTAACCCAAGCCCGCATAAGCCGGCTGAAGATGCACGGGCACCGGATAGTGCACGTTCGTCGGTACGCCGACGCTTTCGAGCTGGGTGCGCAGCGCCATCCGGTCCGGCACGCAAAGCGCATAGACATGGCCGACGTGATCGGCGCCGAAGGGACCGAAGGCGCGGTCGATGTTCGGATCGAGCCCCGCATCATAGGCATTGGCCACGCGCCGCCGCCCGTTTGTCCATTCGTCGAGATAGCGCAGCTTGACGTCCAGAGCCGCGCCCTGAATCGCGTCCATCCGGAAGTTGAAGCCCTGGACGACATGGTTGCCCTTGCCCTCCTGGCCCCAGTCGCGCAGGCAGCGTACGGCCCGCGCCAGATCGGGGTTCGATGTGGTGATCCCGCCGCCTTCGCCGCAGGCGCCAAGGTTCTTGCCGGGATAGAAGCTGAAACAGCCGATATCACCGAAGCTGCCTGCGCGCTTGCCGTTGCGTTCGGCGCCATGCGCCTGAGCTGCATCCTCGATCACCAAGAGATCGTGTACGCGGGCGATGCCGCAGATCGCCTCCATGTCGGCCAGACGGCCGTGCAGGTGCACTGGCAGGATTGCCCGCGTACGCTCGGTGATCGCGGGAGCGATCAACTTGGGGTCCATCGTCCATGTGTCGGGATCGATGTCGATCAGAACCGGCGTCGCGCCGGTCTAGAGAATGGCCGCGACGGTGGCGACGAAGGTCGTGGGCACCGTGATGACTTCGTCCCCCGGCCCGATACCGGCGGCCAGCAGCGCCAGGTGCAGCGCAGAGGTCCCGGTGTTCAGTGCGACCGCGTCAGAGGTGCCGCAATAGTTCGCGAAGTTCTGTTCGAACCGTTCGACATGTTCGCCCAGGATGTAGTTGCAGCTGCGCAGGGCGGACAGAACGGCGCTTTCGAGTTCCGGCGCGATTTGCCGGTACTGGCTGTGCAGGTCGAGAAATGGGATCATGAGGCAGCCCTTTTTTGGCCGAGTTCCACGGGAAAGCCCCGCCGTTTGGTGGACATGGATGCGGCGGCGAGGATTTCGACCACCCGCAAGCCGCTGATGCCATCCGTCAGGGGGACCGCATTGGTTTCGATGCAGCGCACGAATTCCTGCACTTCGGTCAGCAGAGCCTCTTTCGAGGACAGGGCCGGGGCGCGCATCTCGCCCGTCCGGTAGGACACCATCGGTTCGTAGGGATCATCCCCCGGAGCGGCGCCGCGGTCGTAGATCTTGACCTTTTCGCTGGTCTGCATGTCGTCATATATCACCATGCGACGGCTGCCGCCGATCACGGTCTGGCGGATCTTGACCGGCGCCAGCCAGTTCACGTTGAGATAGGCCATCGCGCCGTCTTCGTAATAGACCGACAGGTGCGCCATGTTCGCGGGGCTGCCTTCGATGCAGCTTGCGGCACTCGCCGACACGGCGACGGGCTGCGATGTCATGAGGCGATCGAGAATGGCGAAGTCGTGCACCGCCAGATCCCAGATCACGTCCACGTCGCGCTGGAAGATGCCGAGGTTCACGCGGGTCGAGTCATAATAGTAGAGCTTGCCCAGTTCGCCTTCCTCGATCAGCGAGGCGATCTTCTGCACCGCTCCGGTATAGACGAAGGTGTGATCGACCATCAGGATGAGATTGCGGGCGGCAGCCTCGTCGACCAGACGGGCCGCGCGGGCCGGGGTGTCTGCCATCGGCTTTTCCACCAGAACGTGCTTGCCCGCCTGCAGTGCCGCCAGCGCCAGTTCGTAATGCGTGTTCACGGGGGTTGCGATCATCACCGCATCGACGGCCGGATCCTTGATCATTTCCAGGATGTCCGCCGTCATGCGTGCCGCCGGATGGCGCAATGCAGCGCGGTCCCGTGCTGCCGGTGCGCGGTCTGCGATCATTTCGACCCGGGCACAGCCCGAATCCGCCACGGCCCGGGCCAGGTTCGGCCCCCAATATCCATAGCCTGCGATGCCGATGCCGATCATGTCTGCCTCCCTTCGAGGTGTTGTGTTTGCTTGCCGCGGCCATTCGCCAGGGGAGCAGGAAGTTCGCGTGCCGGAACACCGGCCACGGTTGTGTGAGGAGCGACATCGCGCGTCACGACGGCACCGGCGCCGATCACGGCATATTCTCCGATGGTCACGCCACACAGGATGGTCGCATTCGATCCGATCGCTGCGCCCTTGCGCACGATCGTCGTTTCGCATTCCCAGTCCCCGGCGCCCTTCAGGGTTCCGTCGGAATTGGTGCTTGCGGGATACTTATCGTTGGTGAACATCACGCCGTGGCCAACGAAGACCTCATCCTCGAGCGTCACGCCTTCGCACATGAAGGTGTGCGACGAGATCTTGCAGCGGGCCCCCACGTCGCAGCCGGACTGAATTTCCACGAAAGGTCCGACACGTGTTTCGGATCCGATCTTGCAGCCATATAAATTGACCAGTTCGGGATGTGTTATCCGCGCGTCGTTTCCTAATTCACAATTCACAATCGGCAATTTAAACCTCCTAAAACAGGAATACGGATTGATGCGTTTCCACCAAGTGCTGGGCAGACATTAACAGTTTGGGTGGTGAAGCTAAGCGCGCACTTCGTTCAAGCTTCGGGCCTGATCGTATGAAGCCGCAAAGATCGGATTAATTCCAATGAGGCGCGCTTTACTCCCATTGGGCGGGCCCTCTCATTTCGTATATTGGTCATACCTCGGCTGACCACCAATCGGGGCATGGCAGGCGCAAACGAAGGTGTGGCTACGCCTTTTGGCGGATGCTCCCTTGCAAACGCCTTTTTCGCAGAAGCACCCTGTAACCCCGTCTAACTGCGCTTCAACTCAGACTAAAGCGAGGATCCGAGCATCGGCGCGCGATGCGTGTCAGTGACACCGAGGTCGATAGCGGTCTGCAATTCCCGTAGTTGGGCGCTGTCAAGTTATTCGAATTGTAAATTCTGATATCTTTTGCAGGATCATTCTGTCCGCTGCACACTAATCTGACCCTTTCCAGCGATGCCGAAGGGAATGGAGTCAACACGAGTGAAGGTCTGTTTTGTCGATAAAACGGGCAGCGACAGTGCCAATGGCGGGTCCGCAACGGCATTTCACAAGATCACTCAGGTTCTGGATGACAATCGCAATTCTGGCGATGAAATCGTGGTGCGCTCCGGAACCTAAACCGAAGGGCACGACAACACGCAGGGCGGCTCCGCCGCCGCCGACATCACCCTGCGTTCCGGTGTTCCCTGCGGGGTGCAGCTCCAGTGGCCTCGGGCAGCTGGAACGCAATCAATTAGAACGCGAAATAGGCGACCATCGAAGGGTTCGACATCGCCAACGGTGGCAGGGCTCGGGCGAAGTTTGTTCACCAGCCGCCAGATCGTCGGTCGAACTCGGCCTCAGGTTCACCGCCGAAGTCGACGGTGCGATCCCACTCACGCTCTGCCGCGCTGCCGAAGACAACACCTCCATGGCAGCAACGCTTTGGGCCCGGGGTGGTCGACCATTCCTTCCGCTACGCGGACATGATGATCGGCTGATTTTCCGGCGAATCGTAACGACCACGCGCGTCCGCCTCTCTCCAGTCCGGGCTAGTCCGCGCGCGTTTTTACTGGCGCTTGGATCCACCTTTCGGCTGTGCCCGCAAGACCGGATGGAGATCCCTACCTTGCAGGATGAGCAATAGGGCGGCGTCGCGGAGTAGCCTGCGCACAAGCTTACGTAACGGAAGGCGCAGCCCGCAGAAGCGTTAAGCATCCTCGCTCAGCGGAAGGTTTCCTTAACGTCACCCTTCAGTCACTAGGCGCGCTGGGGCGTGCCCGTCATCGTCGGGCGATCAGGCGGCGGAATTTCACGCGGCCCCTCCCCAGGCGGCGAAATTGCGCGCTGCCTATTCAAAGGTTCAGGTCCCAGCATGGCAGACAACTTGATCGTGATCGAGAATCAAAAGCCCGGTGCGTCGCGCGCAGTCTGGGATGCTCCAACCAGCCCCACCAGGATAGAAGGGTTCGCCACCGATATCAGCGTGGATACCGGCGACAGCATCTCCTTCAAGATCAATGTGAACGCGCCGGTCGGGGTCGATGTGCCCTATCACGTGGAAATATATCGGCTGGGCTATTACGGCGGGTCGGGTGCGACGCTGGTCACCACGATCAACGGCCTGACCGGCACGGCGCAGCCTAACCCGATCACTGATTCCCGGGGCATCGTCGATGCCGGCAACTGGGCCGTTTCGGCGACCTGGGATACGCCCCAGGATGCCACATCCGGGGTCTACATCGCCCGGGTGGTGCGCGACGATACCGGAGAGTCCAACCAGATCCCCTTCATCCTGCGAGAGGATGATCTGCGCGCCGACGGCACCCGCAGCGACATCCTGCTGCAGACCTCCGATACCACCTGGCAGGCCTATAATGGCTGGGGCGGCAATAACGGCGTCGTGGGCGGCAACCTCTATGGCGGCTTCGTTCAGCCCGACCCGCTCCCTGCCGATGCGGGTCCGCTGGGCACGGAGCGCGCCTACGGCGTCTCCTACAACCGGCCGTTTCTGACCCGCGACGGCGGTGGCGTTGCCTCCGGAGCGCAGGATTACGTGTTCGGCGCGGATTATGCGGCGATCTCGTGGCTGGAAAAGAACGGCTATGACGTGAGCTACATCTCCGGCGTGGATACGGACCGTCTCGGCGCGAGCTATCTGCTCGGCCATCAGGCCTTCCTGTCGGTGGGACATGACGAATACTGGTCCGGCGCACAGCGCGCCAATGTCGAGGCAGCGCGGGATGCGGGCGTCAACCTGCTGTTCTGGGGCGGCAACGATGTCTACTGGAAAACCCGCTACGAGCCGAGCATCGACGGTACGGCCACCGACTACCGGACGCTGATCAGCTACAAGGAAACCTGGGCCAATTATACCCAGCTCGCGGGGCCTGGGGATTACTCCAACATTGACCCCTCGAACCAATGGACGGGCACGTGGCGGGATATCCGCTTTGTGGATTCCGTGGATTCAAACGGAATCAACATCGCGCAGGGGGCCGTTCCGGAAAACGCGCTCACCGGTCAGCTGTTCTACGGCGACGGTGCCAACGTGAGCACCGTCGGAATCGATGTTCCGGCTGCGCTGGGCGGGCTCCGGCTCTGGCGGGACACGACCGTTGCCGCGGGCGGCGCGGCCGATATCGCGCCGGGAATCATCGGTTACGAGTGGAACAGAGTTCCGGTCGACGCATATCGTCCCGCGGGGCTCATCCTGCTGTCCGAAACCCAGGTGAACTGGCCGGACGTCCTCGTCGATCAGGGCAGCCGGACCGAGCCGGGCACCGGCACCCACAGCCTGTCGCTTTACCGCGCCCCCAGCGGTGCACTGGTCTTTGCCGCCGGAACGGTCTTCTGGTCCTGGGGCCTCAGCAACGAACACGACAGCTCACCCTATGGCGTGGCCATCCAGAACCTCGCGCTGCAGCAATTCACGGTCAACCTGTTTGCCGATATGGGCATCCAGCCGGGCGTGACGGACACGCTGCTGAGCATGGCAGGACTGGTGCGCGCGAGTCAGAGCACGGATACCGTCGCCGCCACCGCCACGCTTGCGGACGTTCCAAACGAGGTGACGGCGCTGCAGACATATGTGCTGTCCGGCACCGCCACGGATGACGACGGCAATGCGGCAACGGCAGACGGCAAGGTGGCCCTGGTCGAGGTATCCTTCGACAACGGACTGACCTGGACACCTGCGAGCGGCCAGAGCAACTGGACCTATGCCTGGACGCCCAGCGTCACCGGCCCTGTCCAGATCATCGCACGCGCCATCGACGACAGTCTCAACCTGCCCGACGTGACGGGCGTCGCACCTGATATCGTGACCGTGACGCCGCCCGCAAGCTTTTCGCTTTTTGAAGGCGGTGCGGTGACGGCCTCGGCCTTCAACGATGGGACAGGTCTGGAACTTGGCGTGCGGTTCAGTCCCACCGTGGCCGGCACGATCACCGAATTGCGCTATTTCCGCTCGGTCGCGGATTCCGCCGACACGGACGTGCGCGCCGGGCACCTCTGGAATGCCAATGGAACACTGCTCGCGACGGCCACGTTCACCTCGCTTCCCGGACAGTCCGGTTGGCAGACGGCCACACTCGCGGCACCGGTCCTTGTGCAGGCGGGGGCATCCTACACGGCCTCTTACAAGACGCAGAACTTCTATGTCTCCTCGGAGAACTTCTTCTCAAGCAACTATACGGATCCCTTCAACGCCCTGAACGCCCCCGCAGCCGGAAACGGTGTCTATGTCTACGGCAGTGGGACGACGATCCCGACCGACACCTATCGCGCGTCCAACTACTGGGTCGACGTGACCTACAGGCCCGGCGTGCCGAACAACACCGCACCCGCCATCACCTCTGCCGCGAACTTTGCGATGGTCGAGAATCAGACCACCGTGGGCAACGTCACCGCAAGCGACGCCAATGGCGATCCTCTGGCGTTTTCGATTGTCGGCGGGGCCGATGCCTTTCTGTTCAACATTGCCGCCGCGACAGGACGGCTGAGTTTTCTGGCGGCGCCGAATTTCGAAGCTCCCGGCGATGCGGGCGGCAACAATGTCTATGATCTGGTGGTGGGCGTGTCGGACGGAATCGCTCCGGTCGTGACGCAGGCGGTCAAGGTCACCGTGACGGATCAGAATCCCGAAGTGGTGCCGGTCCAGACCTATTCCCTGTTCAGCGCGGCCCCCGTTTCAGGGCCTGTCCTGTCGGATGGAATCGCCGTCGAGCTCGGCGTGCGCGTCACCGCCACGCAGGCCGTGACGGTCACCGAATTGCGCTATTATCGCGCTGCGAATGATGCCAACGATACCGATATACGTGCCGGGCATCTCTGGGATGCGCAGGGCAACCTCCTGAGCACGGTCACCTTCACCTCCACCCCCGGTCAGAGCGGCTGGCAATCGGCCGACCTCCTGACACCTGTCGATCTGGTCGCGGGTCAGACCTATACGGTGTCCTACCGCACACAGGACAATTACCTCGCCACGCAGGGGTATTTTTCGACCAGCCATTCCGATGCTTCGGGAGCGCTGACGGCTCCGGCAGGCGCAAATGGCGTCTATGCCTACGGCAGCGGGCTCACCCTGCCGACCGGAAGTTTCCAGTCGTCGAACTACTGGGTGGATCTTGGCGTCGTGATCGACCAGACCCCGAACGTGGCGCCGGTCGTGACTTCTTCCAACCTGTTCTCCATTCCCGAAAATCAACTGTCTGTGGGGACTGTCACGGCAAGCGACCCCGACGGCAATGCTCTGAGCTACGCCATTGCCGGAGGCGTGGATGCCGCGCGGTTCGTGATGAATGCCAGTACAGGTGCGCTGAGCTTCGTTTTTGCACCGAACTTCGAAGCCCCCGCCGATAGCGGTGCGAACAACGTCTACAATCTGAACATCAGCGTGTCCGACAGCATCGCGGCGCCGGTCACGCAGGCGATCCAGGTCACCGTGACGGACGTGAACCCGGAAGGTCCGCTCCCCACCATTGCCACGCTTTTCGGCCCCACCGACACGCCCGCCAATACCTTCACGAGCGATCCGACCGATTATGAACTCGGGACAGCGTTCACCGTGAGCCAGGCCGGATCGGTGAGCGAGTTGCGCTATTTCCGCGGCGTGCCGGATGCCGCGGATACTGACGTGCGGACCCTGACATTGTGGACATCGACCGGAACCGCACTGGCGAACGTCACCGTCCAGTCCAATCCGGGCAACAGTGGCTGGCAGACCGGCACTCTGGCTACGCCCGTCGCGCTGACCCCGGGCGCGGGTTACGTCGTCTCTTATGGTACGACGCAGAATTATGTCGTCACCAACGGTTATTTCAATGCGCCTCACGCCGGCACGGACGGGATCATCAATGCGCCCGGCGGCCAGAACGGCCTTTTCGCGGTGAACACGACAGGCGCATTCCCGACCCAGAGTTACCAGGCCACAAATTACTGGGTCGATGTCGGTTTCGTGCCTGAACCCATTGTCGGCGCGGCACCGTTGTTTTCCGGAATCGACGGATCCGGATTGCTGTCGGAAATGGTGATCACGCCAGATCCGGATCCGCTCGTGTTTTGACGCAGGAAAGCGGACCGGAAGGCAGGGCGTCCGAAAGGGCGCCCGGCGCGGGCAGATGATGAGGAACGACCATCTTGCCTGCCGGATCAGGGGCGTGACATGTTCACGTCCCTGATCCGCCGAAACCGCGGACGGCTGCAAGACCGGCAGGTCCGAGCGCGGTTTGCGCCAATTGTGGCAGACATATGTCGGAAATTGTGTCTTGGCCCGTTCCGAATCAGGACAAGAGCGGGCCGGTCTCTCCGAGGTAATCCGGATCGAACCCGGCAAAACCCACCAGCCTGTTGTAATCATCAAAGGTCACATGGCCATCCCGGAACGTGACCATCCTATCTTCCCTCAGTTTCCGAAGGACCCGGTTGACGTGCACCGGGCTCATCCCCAGCGCGTCGGCAAGGTGGTATTGCGTCAGCGGGCAGGCATAGCCGGCCTTGCTCCCCAGGCCGACAAGCGTCAGCCGCGTGCAGAGCTCGAGCAGAAAATGCGCCATGCGTTCATCGGCGTCGCGCCGCCCGATTCCGACGACATGCTCGGCCATGATGGCTTCATCCCGAGCTGCCGCCCACAGGATCGCAGTTGCTAGCCTTGGAGCTTGTGCAACGGATTCAAGGATATCCGACAGTTGGATCTCGACGGCATGGATGTCGAGCAGGGGCTCGATGCTCTGATCCGACTTGTGCATCAACAGGCTTCGCAATCCTAGGAAATCTCCCGGAATCTGAAAGCCGATGATCTGCCGTTCGCCGTCCGGCTGGATCTTGTAGGAATAGGCCCAACCTGACGCCAGAAGGTATGTGGAAGGTTGTTGCTGCCCTTGGTGAACGATTTCCTGTCCGGCGATAAAGTGCTTGCGTCGTTGATTGAACCTTTCCAGAATCTCAAGTTCTTGTGTTGTTAGCGCAATTAAAGCCGACAGCTTTTTCGCGAAGGGACTGATCTGAACCGAATGCATTTAAATCTCCCAAACGCGTCAGGAAAATATCAAACAGAGTTATGCCTGCCTTACTTTGGTCAACTTGTCGACTCGCAATTCGTTCCGTAAGTGACGTTAGGGTAAAATCTGGATTTGTGTGCATGCCCTCTGAATTTAGAAGGACGGCTGTTAAATGTCTGACGAAAAAGATTATTCAGGTAGAGCGGCCCTGACGATCTGCGAGTCCCTTTTACTGGCATTGAACGACCACAAGTTGCTTTCCAAGGACGAAATCGTGGGTGTGCTGCGTGATTCCGCATCGCTGCACGAGCAAGCCGCCGGACTTGGTGAGGAGGGCGATGTCGACCGGGCCGTCGTCAAAATCATCAAGCGAATCATCGATGATTGCGACGCCATGCGCAGTTCCGGAGCGAGCCTCGATCTCTCCGAGTGATCTGCTTGACCGTCCTTTGAATAGGGGTTCGATCGGACGGCATCGGGGTGATCGGCTGCTCGGTGATGCAGGCTTCTGCCCGACAGGGCGCCGTCCTGATCCGGGATGGGTACATAGCGCTTGACCCTCAAACTCCTATGAAATATCCAGCCGAGACATAAAGCGGGCGTTGTGTAATGGTAAGACCCTTGCCTTCCAAGCAAGAGATGCGGGTTCGATTCCCGCCGCCCGCTCCAGACACTCCCCTTCCTCACGATGCACCGACGAAACCCGTCTGAACGAAGCGCTTTCAGTGCGCGAACTGTCATGCGCGCAGGGTCTCCTCGGCTTCGCAAAACCCATGGTGATCGCGGCACGCTCTGGAATTGCGCATGCACAGGCGTATACAATCAGGATACCGCACCGCCCGAGAGGGTTTCACCAAGCCAGCGCAAGAGATATCGGACGCCATGCATAAAGACCCGCAGAGCCACGGTGTCTGGGAACTCACCGCTCCCGACGCGCCCCAGACCGGGCGACTGGACCGGGACATCACGGTGGATGTGGCGATCGTCGGCGCGGGCTATACGGGCCTCTCGGCGGCGCTGCATCTGGCCCGCGCGGGGCAGAGCGTCGCCGTCGCCGAGGCAGTCGAGATCGGCTATGGCGGTTCCGGTCGCAATGTCGGTCTGGTCAATGCCGGCATGTGGGTCATGCCCGAAAAGCTCATCTCGACGCTTGGCGCGGATATGGGCGAACGCCTGCTGCGCCTGCTGGGCGAGGCGCCGCAGGAAGTCTTTGATCTCATCCGCGCCGAATCCATGAACTGCGAGGCCGTGCGGAACGGCACGCTGCATTGTGCCGTCGGCACCTCGGGCCTGCGCGAAATCACCGACCGTGCGGCGCAGTGGCGCAGCCGCGGGGTCGATCTCGAGATCCTGAGCGCCACAAATGCTGCCGACGCGCTGGGCACCCAAGCCTATGCCGGTGCGCTGCTCGATCACCGGGCAGGCACGATCCAGCCGCTCGCCTATGCGCGCGAACTGGCGCGGGTGGCGCAGAAATCCGGGGCGCAGATCTTTACGGGGACGCCGGTCACCGCGATCGACCCCAGCGGCGGAGCGACGCAGTTGCAGACACCGCTTGGCACCGTCACCGCTGGAAAGGTGATCCTCGCCACGGACGCCTATACCCAGCATGTCTTTCCCGAGATCCGGCAGACGCAGGTCATGCTGCCCTATTTCAATTTCGCCACCGCGCCGCTGTCGGACAATCTGCGCCAGTCGATCCTGCCCAACCGGCAGGGCGCCTGGGATACGCGCGACGTGCTCAGTTCGTTCCGCATGGATGCGGCCGGGCGGTTGATCTTCGGCTCTGTCGGGAGCCTGAGCGGCAGCGCGCAGTCGGTGCATGAAGGCTGGGCGCGGCGTGCCATCGCGCGGACCTTTCCGCAGCTCGGCGATGTTGCGTTCGATTCCGGCTGGCACGGCAAGATCGGCATGACCCGCGACAACCTGCCAAGGCTCAGTCGGCTGGGGCCGGATATCCTTGCCATCAGCGGCTACAATGGGCGCGGCATCGCGCCGGGCACGGTCTTCGGTCGGCTGCTGGCCGAACATCTGACCGGCCAACTCGGACTCGACGATATCCCTCTGCCGCTGCGCAGTCTCGATGCGGCCCCCTTCGGACGTCTGCGCGAGCCTCTGATCTCGCTCGGCGCACAGCTCGTGCATCTGGTGGAGAACCGGTTCTAGCCGCAGACGGCATCGGGCCGCGTCATCCCTTGCGCTTGTGGTCGCGTTGGTGTGATCGGGTCTGATTCAGCGTTTCCACCAGCATCGCCGTGAGCAGGCCGAAGATCAGCAGCCCGTTGGCCGCCGCGAGCCCGCCGAGCAGACGCCACTCGACAGGCAGCAGCAGATCGCCGAAGCCCAGCGTCGTGAAGGCCACCAGCGAGAAATAGATCGACGATTCGAAGGCCACGAAAATCTCGAGCTGCCAGAGCGCCAGCGCCCAGATCCAGACCGCGGCGGTCATCATCAGCAGGGTCCAGAACATCGCGAGCGACAGCACGACGCTGAGTTTCAGGCCATGTGGCGGGCGCAGGACCCAAGGGCGGATGCGGATCAGCATGACCTCGAGCGCCCACCAGCACAGGGCCGCCGCGAGTACCGTCGCCGCGATGAGAGCGCTGCCGAGAAAAAGCTGGATCAGCATGGGCCGACTGTCCGGACTCGCGACACTGCCGTCACGCTTCGCGGATCTGACCGGGCGCTCACGCGTTCCAGCGAACCGTGCCGATGCCGTCGATGTCGTAGCCGCCCAGCCCAGCAGCATGGCGGGCAAAGGCATCGCTTTGCAGAAAGTCCGCAAGCTGCTGGAGCTGCGGATCGAACCAGGCCCTGCGGTCGATCAGCAGATCAAACCGCTCCTCGACGACCGGCACGAAATGCAGCCCGTAGGGACGCGCCAGCGCCTCGAGGCCGAAGGCCACGTCGGCGCTCGCATTCTGCACGGCCATGACGGCGTCATCCTCGCTGCGCGCAGAATCCGCATAGGTGAGCGCGTCGCGCGCCAGACCTGCAGCGGATCGCAGATGTTCGAAAAGCCCGTGCGTGCCGGATTCCGGCGGGCGCGGCGCAAAGCGCAGACCGGCAATGTCACCCATTCCCTTCACCGCATCGGCCTTGTCAGGCGACAGGATCAATCCGCGCCGCCGGGCGGCAAAGCTCAGCAGGGTGACGTTCTGCCCGGCAAAGCGGCTCTGCACCGCCGAGAGGTTCCACTGATCCGCCGCGGCGTCGTAGACATGCAGGCCGGTCGCCAGACCTTCGTTCGCCTCGAACCGGTCGAGCCCGTCCAGCGAGCCGTCGAAATAGGTGGCGATCCCGCAGCGCGATTGCCGCAGGGCCCAGTCAAGCAGCGGATCGTGCGATCCCAGAAAGACCTGCGGCCTGCGCAAGTCGTTATGTCCCGCAGGTGCGGCGCTGCCCCGCGCGATCCAGGCGCGGATCTCGGCCTCGGGAAAGAGCAGCTTGCCAGTCACCTTCGAGCAGGGGACCGCGCCGGTCGCGGCGAGGTCATAGACCTTGCGCTCCTTGATGCGCAAAAGCTCTGCCAGCTCGCGCACGGTCAGGAATTCGGGTCTGGTCTGGTCTGCGGTGCTGGTCATGATGCGAACAGACTAAGCGGAGGAGCAGGTACCGACAAGGCCCGCTTGTCGGGTGGGCGTGGCGTTGCGACATACCAAACCCGGTAAGGCGGACTACATTCCCGTCCGGCGGGGCGCTTGTGGAAAATTGCATCCCTACCGTGGGCGCCCTGGCTGCCGTGTGATTGACACTCGTCCGCGTCTGGTCCTATGCGAGACGCACTTCAGACATTTGCAACGAAATGGAATTCGGGATGACGAAGACCTCGACCGGGCGGACTCAATCGGCCATGGCCGAGGTTCTGGCGGGCACGCGCCGCGGACCGCGGGCAGCTCTGGTCTTTGCCGGGCCCGCGATCGTCGCATCGGTCGCCTACATGGATCCGGGCAATTACGCGACGAACATCCAGGCGGGGGCCGGCTATGGCTATACGCTGCTCTGGGTCGTGCTGGGGGCCAACCTCATCGCGATGCTGTTCCAGGGATTGTCGGCGCGAGTCGGGATCGTCACCGGGCGCAACCTCGCCGAGCTCTGCAAGGAGAACTTCTCGAAGCCTGTCGTGCTCGTCATGTGGTTCGTGAGCGAGATTGCCGCGATGGCCACCGATCTCGCCGAATTCCTCGGCGGTGCCATCGGCCTTGCGCTGCTCTTCAACATGCCGCTGATGTCGGGAATGGTCGTTACTGCTATCGCGACCTATGCGATCCTGTTGGTCGAGGCGCGGGGTTTCCGCCCTCTCGAGCTCATCATCGGCGGGCTGGTCGGGGTGATCGGCCTTTGTTACCTGATCGAGGTGTTCATCGCCCCGATCGCCTGGGGAGAGGCGGCAATGGGAATCGTCACGCCCTCGCTGCCCGACACCACCGCGCTGACCATTGCGGTCGGCATCATCGGCGCGACGGTCATGCCGCACGCGATCTACCTGCATTCCGGCCTGACGCAGGCCCGCACTGTGATCCGCAACGATGCCGACCGGCGCAAGGTGGTGCGCTTCTCCAATATCGAGGTGGTGCTTGCGCTGTCGGTCGCGGGGCTCGTGAACATGGCGATGGTGATGATGGCGGCCAGCGCCTTTCACGTCGGCCACAGCGAGGTGGCCGAGATCGAGACGGCCTATCACACTCTCACGCCCCTGTTCGGGGCCGCGGCGGCGGGTGTCTTCCTGCTCTCGCTGATCGCTTCGGGGATTTCGAGTTCGGTCGTGGGGACCATGGCCGGGCAGATGATCATGCAGGGCTTCATCAACATGCGCCTGCCGCTCTGGTTCCGGCGGCTGTTCACGATGATCCCGGCCTTTGTGGTCGTCGCGATGGGCGCCAATGTGACCGAGGCGCTGGTAATGTCGCAGGTCGTGCTGAGCATCGCGCTGCCGGTGCCGATGGTGGCGCTGATCATCTTCTCCGGACGCAAGGACATCATGGGCGACTACCGGACCGGGCCGCTCATGCGCGGACTGGCGATACTGGGGGCTTTCGTGGTGCTAACTCTGAATTTTGTGCTGCTGGCGCAGTTCTTCGGTTTGCCGGTGCCGGGGCTTGCGGAATAGGGCAGGGCGCGTCGAGGCCCGGCCGGATTATTCGATCCGCTTGCGCGCATTGAGCGCGGCGGTGATCGTGCCGTCATCGAGATAATCGAGCTCTCCGCCGATCGGCACGCCTTGCGCCAGCGAGCTGAGCGAAACCCGCCCTTCGAGCTGGTCGGCGATGTAATGTGCCGTGGTCTGCCCGTCGACGGTGACGTTCAGGGCCAGGATCACTTCGGTGATCTCCTCGGTATCTACGCGGGCGATCAGGTGCGGAATGCGCAGCTCCTCGGGGCCGACGGAATCCAGCGCCGACAGCGTGCCACCCAGCACGTGATACCGCCCCTTGAACGTCGCCGAGCGTTCCATTGCCCAGAGATCCGCCACATCCTCGACCACGCAGAGCAGGCCGTTCGCGCGCCGCTCGTCGGCGCAGATGGTGCAGATCTCGGCTGTGCCGACATTGCCGCAATTGACGCATTCCCGCGCCGTTGCGGCGACGGTCTGCATGAGCTCCGCGAGCGGGCTCAGCAGCCGTGCGCGCTTGCGGATCAGGTGCAGCACGGCACGGCGCGCCGAACGGGGGCCGAGGCCGGGAAGGCGGGCCATCAGCTCGATCAGCGCGTCGATATCGGTGCGGTCTGTCATGTCGGGCACAAGCCCCGTGAAGGACGCAGGGAAAGCGGGGGGCGACCCCCACATTTCCGGTGTCTTTGAACCGCGTATCCTGCAGGGCAGGGCTGGAGGGCGGCAGGATGAGGTGCGATCAGAAGGGGAGCTTCATGTCGGCCGGAAGGCCCATCGCTTCGGTGAGCTTCGCCATCTCGGCCTGTGCGCGGTCCGAGGCCTTGCCCTGAGCGTCCTTGATGGCCGCCATGATCAGGTCCTCGACCACTTCCTTTTCGTCCTTGTTGAAGATCGACGGGTCGATATCCAGACCCTTGAGCTCGCCCTTGGCAGAGCAGGTCGCCTTTACGAGGCCGGCGCCGGATTCACCGGTGACCATGATGCTGTGCATCTCTTCCTGCAGCGCGGTCATCTTGGTCTGCATTTCCTGTGCGGTCTTCATCATCTTGGCCATGTCGCCAAGTCCGCCTAGTCCCTTGAGCATGTCGGTCTCCTGTCCGTTGCGTTGCGTCTAGAGATACGCGCGGGCAGGGCGTGTCACAAGGGGTGAGCGGCGCGAAGGCCGCTCTTGCTGCCCTGCGCGCATCCTGCCCGGCGCGGATCAGCCATCCTCGAAGGGGTCCCACTCATCCTCGACCTCTGGAAGCGCCTCGGCCTGCGCCTCGTTGGCGATCGACTCGAGGCTGCGGATGTCGCGGATGCTGGCCTTGGGAAAGGCGGCGAGTGCCGCCATCACCAGCGGATGTTCCGAGGCTTCGGCACGCATCGCGATATCGGCCGCATCGCGCTTTTCGGCGATGGTGGGCGTCTCGCAGCCATTGACCAGCGTCACCGCCCAGCGGTTGCCGCTCCAGCGCTGCAAGGCCGCGCCGAGCTTCTGGGCAAGGTCCTGCGGCGCATTTCCGGCAGGGGTGAATTCGATCCGTCCGGGCTGGTAGGCGGCAAGGCGTACACCGGTTTCCACATCGACCAGCAGCTTCACGTCGCGGTTGGCGCGGATCAGTTCGATCACATGCTCGAAGCTCGGAAAGCGCGCAAGGGCCGCGTCAGCTTCGGTGGCCAGCGCCTGCGCGGGCTGACCGCCCGAGCCGCCGCCGGTACGCTGATGCGACACCGCCTGCGTATTCGCACCACCCTGTGCAGTGCCTTGGGCGCTTGCCTGTGCGCCGCCACCAGAAGCGCCACCGCTGGCACCCGGGCCGGGCGGCGGCGGCGCACTGCTTTGCAGCTTGCGCACCAGATCCTCGGGCGAGGGGAGTTCCGAGACATGGGTCAGCCGGATCACCGCCATTTCGGCGGCCATCATCGCATTGGGGGCGGAGGCGACCTCGTCGAGCGCCTTGAGCAGCATCTGCCACATGCGCGTGAGCGGCCGCATCCCCAGTCGCTGGGCCATGGACTGGCCGCGGGTACGTTCGTCCGGGCTGATCGTGGGGTCCTCGGCGGCTTCGGGCGTGATCTTCACGACCGAGATCCAGTGCGTGACCTCGGCGAGATCGCGCAGCACGGCCATCGGGTCTGCGCCTTCGGAATATTGCGCGCTGAGCTCGGCCAGCGCGCCCGCCGCATCGCCCTGCATGATCATGTCGAAGAGGTCCATGACCCGGCCGCGATCGGCAAGTCCCAGCATCGCGCGGACCTGCTCCGCCGTCGTCTCGCCCGCGCCATGGCTGATCGCCTGATCGAGAAGCGACGTGGCATCGCGCGCCGAGCCCTCGGCGGCGCGGGTGATGAGGGCGAGCGCGTCGTCGTTGATCTCGGCCTGTTCCGCCGTCGCGATCTTCGTGAGCAGCCGGATCATCACCTCGGGCTCGATCCGGCGCAGATCGAAGCGCTGGCAACGCGACAGGACCGTGACCGGCACCTTGCGGATCTCGGTCGTGGCAAAGATGAACTTCACATGCGCGGGCGGCTCTTCGAGCGTCTTGAGCAGCGCGTTGAACGCGCCGGTCGAGAGCATGTGCACCTCGTCGATGATGTAGACCTTGTAGCGCGCCGAGGCCGCGCGATAGTGCACCGAATCGATGATCTCGCGGATGTTGCCGACGCCGGTGTTCGAGGCCGCGTCCATCTCGATCACGTCGACATGGCGCCCCTCCATGATCGCGGTGCAATGTTCGCACTGACCGCAGGGTTCGGTCGTTGGGCCGCCCTCGCCATCCGGACCGATGCAGTTCATGCCCTTGGCGATGATCCGGGCGGTGGTCGTCTTGCCGGTGCCGCGGATGCCGGTCATGATGAAGGCCTGCGCGATGCGGTCGGCGGCGAATGCGTTCTTGAGCGTGCGCACCATCGCATCCTGCCCGACGAGATCGGCAAAGGTTTCTGGGCGGTACTTGCGCGCAAGGACCTGGTATTTCGATGCGTCGGTCATGCTTGGCCTCTTCCGGGGAGTCGGGCGCAAGTTACGGGCTGAGGCGTTGGACGTCCACCGCATTGCGATCCCCGCAGACCCGCATCGGCGAGATCCCCAAAGCGCAGGCTTGTGCGCAAATGCGGGAGGAGTATGGTGAGGGCGCGCCCCGGGGCAGGTGGCCACCTGATCCGCACAAAGCGCCCTGCACCTGCCCTGCGACACGAAGGACCCCGACGGCGGGGTGTTTCTGTTCCCGGACAGCAGCGGATCCCCGGGCGGCGACAGGAGGAACCTGACATGGCCCGACCCCAGACAATTTCGACTGAACTCTCGCTCGACTCCCTTCGCCGGGACGCCAGGGCGCTGAGGGAAGCGCATGGCGCGCATGCACCCGGCGCGCTCGAGCGGCTGAAGGCGCATCCGCCGCGTGACGAGTCCGGCGTTCTGAAACACGCCGATTACCTGCATGTCATCGCCCGGGAACACAATTTCGAAAGCTGGCCACGCTTGAAGCTGGCCGCCGAGACCATCGGCATGGACCGAGCGGCCCGTCAGCAGCGTTTGAAGACCGCGCTGTTTCGCGGCCATGGCTGGGTCGCGGAGCAGCTCCTGTCCGAGAGCCCGGACCTGGCCGAGGGCCAGTTCGATCTGCAATGCGCGCTTTATGATCGTGCGGGTGTCGAGGCGGCCCTGGCGCAAGACAGAGGTTTGGCCCTCAGGTCCTTCGGCCCGCGGCGGCCGATCCTGCATCTGGCGTTTTCGAAATGGATCAAGCAGCGTCCCGATCTCGAGGGTGACATGATCGCGGTCACCGGGGCGCTGGTTGCGGCAGGCGCGGATGTGAATGACGGCTACCCCGAGCAGGCCGGATCGCGTCAGATGCTTTCGGCGCTGCACGGGGCCATCGGTCATGCGGACAACATGGTGCTCGCGCGCTGGCTGCTGGAACATGGCGCCGATCCCGACGACGGCGAGTCGCTTTATCATGCGACCGAGCTTGGGCATCACGAGGGGCTGCGGATGCTGCTTGAACATGGCGCCGACCCGAAGGGCACCAACGCGCTGCTGCGGGCGATGGATTTCCACGATGTCGCCGCGGTCCGGATGCTGCTGGAACATGGCGCGCGGCCGGATGATTCCGATGCGCCTTCCGAGACAGACGAGCTCGCCTGGGTTGTTCCAGCGCTGCATCAGGCGGCGCGGCGCGGGTCGGATGGCGAGATGGTGCGCCTGCTGCTGGAGCATGGCGCCGATCCCGACCGAACCTACCAGGGGGTCAGCGCCTATTCCTATGCCCGGGCCTTCGGCAACCGCGCGCTGGCCGAGGCGATCGAGGCAAGGGGTGGCGCGACGATACTCAGCCGGGAGGAGACGCTGCTCGCGCAAGCGGCGGATGGAGACCTGAGGCCGGGCATCCAGATCGACACCGAACGGCTGCCCGAGGCCTATCGCACCCTTATCCGCCAGATCCTGCACCTTCCGGGGCGTCTCGACCATATCCGCCGTCTTGTGGGGATGGGGATCGAATTCGATGGCACGGATTCGGAGGGTATGACCCCGGTGCAGGTGGCGGGCTGGGTCGGAATGCCCGAAGTGCTGGCCTATTTCCTGAGCCTCGGCCCGGACCTTGCCCATGTGAACGGCCATGGCGGCACACTTCTGGACACGATCCTCCACGGGTCGGAAAACAACCCCGAACAGGAGGGCCGCGACTATCCTGCCTGCCTGGAGCTTGCCCTGCAGCAGGGCGTGCCCCTGCCGCACAGTTCTGTCGAAATGGCGGGGCGCGAGGATGTCGCCTCCGTCCTCGCGGCCTGGGCCGAGACGCATCCCGGGCAGGTGGTCTGATCTGGACGCGTCGCGGGGGGCTGTCAGCCCCCCGCCCGGCCTGCGGCC
>JBBSNW010000031.1:0-52046 GCA_038260405.1 Rhodobacterales bacterium
CCCCGAAGAGCGGGCCGAGGATCGAGCCGCGTCCGCCGAAGAGCGAGATGCCCCCGATCACCACGGCGGTGATGCTTTGCAGGTTCGCCTCGGCAAAGGCATTGGGAGAGATCGACCCCACCCGCCCGATCGAGGCCCAGGCGGCGATGCCGATGACCGTGCCAGCAGCCATGTAGACGGTGAGCAGCGTGCGGTCGGTCTTGATGCCGGCCAGTTCCGCGGCCTCCTTGTCATCGCCGATGGCATAGACATGGCGACCCCAGGCGGTCTTGTTCAGGAAGTACCAGAGCACGGCGAAGACCACGATCATCAGGATCACGCCAAAGGTGATTCGCGCCGCGCCGATCGAGATGAAGCTGCCAAAGATCTTGAGCGTCGCGGCCTCGGCGTCGATGTCCTGAGAGCGGATCGACTGTGACCCGGTCAGCAGGCGCAGGACCGACAGGAAGATGTACCAGGTGCCCAGCGTCACGATGAAGGGCGGCAGTTTCACCCGCGTGACGAACAGCCCGTTCATCAGCCCGCCGCCGATCGACACGATGAACCCGGCGATCAGGGCAAAGAATGTGGGCACCCCGAGGTTCACCCCCAGAAGACCCATGATCACGGCAGAAAAGATCATCAGGGCTCCGACCGACAGGTCGATGCCCGCGGTCAGGATGATCAGCGACTGTGCCGCCGCCAGGATGCCGATGATCGAGACCTGCTGCATGACGAGGCTCAGGTTGAACATCGTCAGGAACTTGCCGTCGGTCACCATCGGCAGGCTGAAAACCAGGACACTCACAAGCAGTACCATGACCGGCACGAGGGTCGGATTCAGGTGCAGCACATGCTGCACGGTGCCCATGAAGCCCCTCTGCTTGTGTTCGAACGCGGCGACGTTCTTGTCGCTTGCGCCGAGGGTGCTTTCGTAGTCCTGACCCTTGCGGGCCGGTTCAGATGTATCTGACATGATGTCTCCTCCTCCGCCACAAGGATGCTTGAGGCGCCTGCATACGTCAAAGCTTTCGGGGAATGTCGACGGGGTGGGACGGGGCTGGGGCGCCCCGTCCCGAAAAAGCGAGGCTTAGCCCCAGCACTTTTCCAGCGCTTCGTCGGAGGTGATCGACGGAATCCCCTCGACAGGCTGGTCGGTCACCAGCTCGACGCCGGTATCCGTGAAATCGAGACCTTCGGTGTTGGTCGGCTTCTCGCCGGTCTCGGCATAGGTCGCGATCGCTTCGATGCCGAGCGACGCCATCAGCAGCGGGAACTGCATCGAGGTCGCGCCGATCACGCCTTCCTTGACGTTCTGCACGCCGGGACAGCCGCCGTCGATGGACACGATCAGCGCCTGATCCTGCATGCCAAAGGATTTCAGCGCCTCGTAGGCACCGGCAGCGGCAGGTTCGTTGATCGTGTAGACAACGTTGATGTTGCTGTCGATCTGCATGAGGTTTTCCATCGCGGACCGCCCGCCTTCCTCGTTGCCGTTGGTGACGTCGTTGCCGACGATGCGCTCGTCCTCTTCGTCACCGATATCGGTCGGGTCCTTGATGTCGATGCCGAAACCCTGAAGGAAGCCGTTATTGCGCAGGTAGTCGACCGAAACCTCGGCGGCTGACAGGTCGAGCATGGCGATCTTGGCCTCCTCGGGATTCTCGAGGCTTGCATGGGCCCATTCGCCAATCAGCACGCCGGCCTTGAAATTGTCGGTCGCAAAGGTGGCATCCGCCACGGTCGCAGGCTCGAAGGGCGTGTCGAGCGCGATCACCAGAATGCCGTTCTCACGCGCCTGGGTGATGCTCGGCATCAGGGCCGCACCGTCGGACGGGGTGATCAGGATGCCCTTGGCACCGGCCGCGATGCAGTTTTCGACAGCCGCGATCTGGGTCTCGACGTCACCGTCGATCTTGCCCGCGTATGAATTCATTTCGATGCCAAGCTCGTCTGCCTTGGCCTCGGCGCCCTCTTTCATCTTCACGAAGAACGGGTTGGTGTCGGTCTTGGTGATCAGGCAGGCGCTCGTGGCCTGCGCTGCGGCAATGCCCGGCACGGACAGCAGAGACACCAGTGCGGCGGTGGTCATCAGCGCTGTTCTGCGGGTTTTGGTAAATGTCATGGTCGTCCTCCCATTGGGTATCAAGAACCGGCTCGGCCGGTTTCCAAGTCGGGGACACACCTCCCTGTGCATCGCCCCTCACTGCACAAGACACGGAATCACCCTCGTTTGTCAATAAATAAATCACTCTTATTTATTATTGACAGAATGACGCCACACCGCGATCCTGCGGTCTGGAAGAGGATGGAGGCACAGGTCATCGTGGAGCGTGTTGCGACAGCAGACAGGGGCGAGAGCCTTGCGGAACCCGGCAATCGCGGTTCGAACCAGAGCGGGATGCGCGCGCATAACGAACGGCTCGTGCTGACGCTCGTGCGCCGCCACGGCGCGCTGGCCAAGGCAGAGATCGCCCGCACGACGGGCCTTTCGGCTCAGACGGTATCGGTCATCATGCGCCAGCTCGAGGCGGATGGCCTGCTGGTCAAGGGTGACCCCATTCGCGGCAAGGTCGGCCAGCCCTCGGTGCCGATGCGGCTTGCCGCGGACGGGGCCTATTTCCTCGGGATCAAGATCGGGCGGCGGAACGAAGAGCTGGTGCTGATCGACTTTCTGGGGCAGGTGCAGGGCCGCGTGCAGCGCACCCATGCCTATCCCCGGCCTGACGATACCGTGCGCTTCGCGATCGAGGCCCTGCGCGAGCTGACCGACCCGCTGAGCGCCGCTCAGAAGGCCCGGATCGCGGGGCTCGGCATCGCGATTCCGTTCGAGATGTGGAACTGGGCGCGCCTGATCGGGGTCGATCCCGCAGACATGGCCTCCTGGCAGGACCGCGACATCAAGGGGGAACTGGCCGCGCAGGTGCCTTATCCGGTCTACATGCAGAACGACGCCTCCTGTGCCTGCAGTGCCGAACTGGTGTTCGGGGCGCAGGATACGCCGCGGGATTTCCTTTATTTCTACGTCGGTTACTTCATCGGTGGCGGGCTGGTCCTGAACGGGACGCTCTATAGCGGCCGTTCGGGCAATGCCGGCGCGCTCGGGTCGATGCCCGTGCCCGGCAAGGGCGCTCCGCTGCAGCTGATCGATGTCGCCTCGCTGTCGGGTCTGGAAAAGCTGCTCGAGTCGCGGGGCCAGCCGACCTTCGAGCTCTGGAGCGACCCCGAGAAATGGTCGGTCGATCCGGACTGCCTCGATCTCTGGCTCGCAGGCGCAGCCAGCGGAATCGCCCATGCCATCGCGGCGTCGGCCTCGCTGATCGACTTCGAATCCGTGATGATCGACGGCTGGATTCCGGCTTCCCTGCGCCAGCGGCTCGTCGACGCGGTGGGCACAGCGCTGGCACGGATCAACCTCGCGGGAATCACCCCGCCGGAGGTGCATGCCGGCACGGTCGGCCCCTCGGCCCGCTCGCTCGGCGCAGCCTGTCTGCCGCTGTCGGAACGCTTCCTCGTCGACGGTCACGCCTTCCTGAAACAGGCCTGAGGCACGCGAGCACGGCACCGCAAGGCACCGCCCGATGAAGATGGGCAAACGCCCTGATATTCGAAATTTTCGGGATATTGGTCGGAGTGAGAGGATTCGAACCTCCGACCCCCTGCTCCCGAAGCAGGTGCGCTACCAGGCTGCGCTACACTCCGACCGTGGCGGGCGGGATAGCCCCTCGGGACGGGTTTGGCAAGGGGTCAGTGCGGTTCTCTGGCCCTGTCTTTCCGCAAACGCAGAAACAGGCTGATGCGCGGGATCGTCCCCGTCTCGAACCGGCTGCGGTTCTGCAGGACCGGCGTGTTTTCGGACGTGTCGGCCACACCTTCCCGCAGCACGATATAGATGCCGCTCGCGATGATGATTCCGGCGCCGACAAGCGTCAGCGTATCGGGAATCTCGTCGAAAAGCAGGATGCCGAAGAGCGTCGCCCACAGGATCTGCGAATACTGCATCGGGGCGACGATCACCGCCTCGGCAGCCTTGTAGGCATAGATGATGATGATCGATGCGGTGAATCCCATCACCGCCATCGTCGCGTTCAGCGCCAGATGCTCGAGCGGCATGGGGATATAGACAAAGGCGGTGAGCGTCCCCATCACGATGAAGTTGGTCAGCATCGGATAGAGCACCAGCACGACGGGGCGTTCCTCGTTGCCGATCTTGCGCACGATGATCGATGCCAGCGCGGAGCCGAAGGCCGCCACGAGCGCAGCCAGATGGCCGAGTTCCAGATCGGTGGTGCCGGGGCGCAGCACGACCAGAACTCCGCAAAGGCCGACGATCACCGCCATCCAGCGGCGCAGGCGCACCCGTTCACCGAGGATCGGAATCGACAGGATGGTGATGAGCAGCGGGGCGGCAAAGATGATCGCATAGACCTGCGCCAGCGGCAGGTTGGAGAAGGCATAGAACGCCGCGCCCCCTGTCGTGACCGCCGCGATGGTGCGCACGGTTGTCCACCAGGGATGCACAGGACGCAGATGCCCCGGCTCGGTATCGCGGATCAGCAGGATCATCGCGAGCGGAAAGCTGAACAGAACGCTGAAGAAGACGATCTGGAACGGGCTGTAGGTGCTGCCCAGAATTTTGACGATCACGTCATGACTGGCATAGATACCGAAGGAGAGCAGCGAGAGAAGCGCGCCTTGTATCGTCGGAGTCATGATCGCCTCGCCTGTGATGGTGTCGCTAACAGTCTCCCCTGCTAATCCCGCAACTCCACAAGGTTCAAGACACAATGCCTTACGGGGGACGGATTGCGCGGGGCTCCGCAGAAGCGGTGCACAGAAAAAAGCCCCCGTCACCGGGGGCTTTCACGGTCGCGATCCGCAAAGGGGCGGTCAGGCGAGGCTGGCATCCAGCGCCTTCACCACGGCGTCGCCCATTTCCGAGGTCGAGACCGGGCTGCGGCCTTCCTCGCCCAGCAGGTCCGCCGTGCGGTACCCATCGGCCAGCACTTTCTCCACGGCCTTTTCGAGCCGTGTCGCCTCGTCGCCCTGATCGAAGGAATAGCGCAGCGCCATCGCGAAGCTGAGGATGCACGCGATCGGGTTCGCCTTGCCCTGCCCGGCGATATCCGGCGCGGAGCCGTGCACCGGCTCGTAAAGCGCCTTGGGCCGACCATTGGCCATCGGCGCGCCGAGGCTGGCCGAGGGCAGCATGCCCAGCGAACCGGTGAGCATCGCCGCAAGGTCCGAGAGCAGGTCGCCGAACAGGTTGTCGGTGACGATCACGTCGAACTGCTTGGGCCAGCGGGTCAGCTGCATGGCGCCGGCATCGGCATACATGTGCGACAGTTCCACGTCGGGATATTCGGTGTCGCCGATGCGCTGGACAACCTCGCGCCAGAGCACGCCCGATTCCATCACATTGGCCTTTTCCATCGAGCAGAGCTTGTTGCTGCGCTTGCGGGCCATTTCGAAGCCCGACCGCGCGACACGCTCGATCTCGGATTCGGTATAACGCTGGGTGTTGATGCCGACGCGCTCGTTGCCTTCCTTGAAGATGCCGCGGGGCTCGCCGAAATAGACGCCGCTCGTCAGTTCGCGGATGATCATGATGTCGAGGCCGGCGACGACGTTCTTCTTGAGCGAGGAGAAATCGGCCAGCGCATCAAAGCACTGCGCGGGGCGCAGGTTGGCGTAAAGGTCCATCTCCTTACGCAGGCGCAGCAGTCCGCGCTCGGGCTTCACGCTGAAATCGAGGGTGTCGTATTTCGGGCCGCCCACGGCGCCCAGCAGGACGGCATCGACTTCCTGCGCCTTGGCCATCGTGTCGTCATGCAGCGGCGTGCCGTGCTTGTCATAGGCGCAGCCACCCACCAGATCCTCGCTCACATCGAAGGCCATATCGCGCTTGGCGCCGTACCAGTCGATGATCTTGCGCACCTCGGCCATGACTTCGGGGCCGATTCCGTCACCGGGCAGGATAAGAAGCGAGGGGTTGCTCATGTTGGGGTGTCCTTTGGTCACATGCGTTGCGCACTCGCGTAGCCGGGTGACGCCGGATCGTCAAGAAATGGCGGCAGGATGGGGTAGGGGCGTGGCGCGTCGGTGGATGCGCCGGACGGTGCCCCGTCTCGCATGAAAGGCTGCGTGTCACTGCGGGATGTCGATATCGACCCATATCGGCCGGTGCGCCCCGACAGGCGGTCCCTGCCCCGTCGCGACGACGCGAAGATCTGCCGAGGGCAGGGCGTAACTGACCCGCATCAAACCGGGGCCGGGCGGCGGCATGTCGGCGGTATCAGTGCCGGATGCCGGGTCCTGCAGGCGCTCATCCTTCAGCAGGGCCTGGATTCCGGCATGCAGCCCCTCGCCGCGCACCGGGTCGAGATTCGCATTTCCCAGAAGCACGAAGCGCTCCGTCGGCGGCGGCTGCGGCAATGCCCCGTTCAGGTAGTGTCGCCACAGCTCCAATTCGTCGGCATTCCGCCGCCCGTTGCGATCTTCGGGGCCGTCGAAGACCGGCGGTGTCGCATGAAAGACCAGCAGATGCAGCGGCTGCCCATCACGCAGGATCACGGGCACATCCCAATGCGCCGAGGAGGACAGCCGCTGAACCTCCGCCCCGGGATCGTCCGCAGCCATGCGGCTGCCCGGAAGGTCCCGCCACAGCAGGTCGCTCAGATCCGTCACTCCCCCAGTGTCGATCGGCAGGCGGGACAGGATCACCAGACCGCCCTGACCGTTGAAATAGCCAAAGCCCTGCGCATCGCGCGGGCCACCGAGCCGCCCGTCTCCGTCAAGATCGAGGCCCGTGGGCATGCCGGAATTGGGACGGCGGGCAAAGAGATAGGGATAGGCCGCAACCGTCTTCGGCACCCGGTCGCGCAGCGCGCCGAGCGCCTGAAGGTCAAGGTCGAAATCGACGTCGCTGAGCAGGAGGATATCGGCGTCGAGACGCGCGATGCCGTCGAGAATGGCGGCGATGTCTGGGTCCTTGCCGGCAGTGATGTCGCGCAGCAGAAGTCCCGGACCCTTGCGGCTCAGATCCGCATGCCATGTTGCGATGCGCAGCGTCTCTGCCCAAGCGGCCACCGGCAGCATCAGGCACAGAATCAGGGCTGCAAAGCGGATCAGGCCGTCTGGAAATGCGCCTTTGCATAGGCGCGGCGGCGCTTTTCCTCGATCAGCCCGGCGATGCGGCCGAGCGCGATGCCGCGCATCATCAGACTTGCCGGAAGAAAGGCCCATGCCGTCATTGTCCAGATCAGGGTTTGCGGATCTCCGAGCGTGATCGGATCCGCGATAGCGGTCGCCGCCTTCATCACGGCCGGGATCAGGAATGGCAGCAAAAACCCTAAGGCCACGTTAAAACGGGCATCCCGCTTGAGGCGGCAGATCACGTCTCCGCCCGCTGTCGGATCGAAGAGCGGCAGATTGATCCAGAAATTGAAGGAATTCTTGCGAACCGGCCAGTTCATGATCCGCACCAGAGCCGCAAAGATCAGCATGGACATGAACGAGATCATGTAGGCCAGCCCGGCATGGGTGCGTACCTTTTCCAGTTCCACCAGCGACGCGTCCTGCGGCACCACCAGCACCATCAGCCGGACCGGAGAGAACGGGAAATCCATCGCATGACCGATTCGCCCGCCAAGACCGGTCAGCGTCTCGCTGAACAGGGTCGGGTCGGTCACCCCCCGGCTGATCGCGGTCAGCAGAACCACCGTGAGGAACAAGGCGGCAAAGCGCAGCCGGTTGAAGGGCGGCGCGTTGCGGAACTCGACAAAGCTCGGATAGGCGCTGAAATATTCGACGAAGGTGAAGACGGCGGCAAGCAGCGCCAGAAGAGCCACGATCTGAGTCGTATCGGTCGATACGCTGCGCAACATGAGCGCGGGCAGTGCAATGAACATCGCCACGAGATACGCGCGAGCGCCGGCGCCGATGATGCGCTTGATCAATCCCCTGCCCCTTCAAATCGGACGGTCGCGATGCGGTGCCGCATCCCCGTCCTTATCCCCCACGCACCCTGCATGGCGCGCAATCCTGTCCCCAGTCCAGTCTTGCATTCCTTCGATACCGGCCTCAAGCGGCTTGGAAACAATCGTTAACGAATGCACCCAAATGTCGGACGGTCTGATGCCGGATTACATCAAGAAGATGCCGAAACTGCGGCCAGCCTATGGGTGGAGACCAGATATTGGGGTGTCAATTCTTGAGGGGCATGGCGCCACCGCACCTGTCTCCGGGCGGTGGCGCAAAGGATGCGTCAGGCTCAGACCCAGGGACGGGACTGCGCCGCGGCAGTCTCGAACGTGTCGATTGCGGCGGCCTTTTCCATCGTCAGGCCGATATCGTCGAGACCGTTCATCAGGCAATGCTTCTTGAAGGCGTCGACGTCGAAGGTAAACACGTCGCCATCCGAGGTGGTGATGGTCTGCGCGCCAAGATCGATTTCCATCCGGGCATTGGCGCCCTTCTCGGCATCCTTCATCAGCACGTCGATCTGCTCCTGCGGCAGGGCGATGGGCAGGATGCCGTTCTTGAAGCAGTTGTTGTAGAAGATGTCGGCAAAGCTCGGCGCGATGACGCAGGAAATGCCGAAATCCTTGATCGCCCAGGGCGCATGTTCGCGGCTCGAGCCGCAGCCGAAATTGTCGCCGGCGACAAGGATCTGCGCCTCGCGATATTGCGGCTTGTTCAGCACGAAGGTCGGGATCTCGTTGCGGTCGTCGTCATAGCGCATCTCGTCGAAAAGGTTCACGCCGAGGCCCGACCGCTTGATCGTCTTCAGGAACTGCTTGGGGATGATCATGTCGGTATCGACGTTGATGAGGTCGAGCGGGGCGGCGATGCCGCTGAGTTTGTCGAACTTGTCCATGTGTTGTCTCCTTGGAACGGGCGGCGGTGTGATCCCCGCCCTACAGGTTGCGGCAGGGCGGGGATCACCCCGCCACACCGTTCACATCAGGTCGCGCACATCCGTGAGATGCCCGGTCACCGCCGCCGCAGCCGCCATGGCGGGCGACATGAGGTGCGTGCGGCCCCCGCGGCCCTGACGGCCCTCGAAGTTGCGGTTCGACGTCGCCGCACAGCGCTCGCCGGGCGACAGCTGGTCGGGGTTCATCGCGAGACACATGGAACAGCCGGCCATGCGCCACTCGAAACCGGCCTCGATGAAGATCTCGGCAAGGCCTTCCTCTTCGGCCTGTGCCCGCACGAGACCCGAGCCCGGCACGACCATGGCGCGCATGCCGTTCTTGATCTTCTTGCCCTTGAGGATGGCAGCGGCGGCCCGCAGATCCTCGATCCGGCCATTGGTGCAGGAGCCGATGAAGACCGTGTCGATCTTGATCTCGGACAGCGGCGTTCCGGCAGTCAGGCCCATATATTCCAGCGACCGCCGGGCGGCATCGACCTTGCCACCGGAAAAGCTGTCCGCGGAGGGAACGCTCGCCGTGATCGGCAGCACATCCTCGGGCGAGGTGCCCCAGGTGACGACCGGCGCGATGTCCTCGCCCGCGATGGTCACGACCTTGTCCCAATGCGCGTCGTCATCAGAATGCAGCGTCTTCCACCAGCTCATCGCCGCTTCCCACTGCGCGCCTTTCGGAGCGTGCGGGCGGCCCATGACATAGTCGAAGGTCTTTTCGTCAGGCGCGATGAGGCCTGCGCGCGCGCCGCCTTCGATCGCCATGTTGCAGACGGTCATGCGGCCTTCCATGCTCAGATCGCGGATCGCCTCGCCGCAATATTCGATCACATAGCCTGTGCCGCCCGCCGTGCCGGTCTTGCCGATGACCGACAGGGTGATGTCCTTGGCCGTGACGCCGGGCGCCAGCTTGCCGGTGATTTCGACCTTCATGTTCTTGCCCTTGCGCTGGATCAGCGTCTGGGTGGCAAGGACATGCTCGACCTCGGACGTGCCGATGCCGTGGGCGAGCGCCCCGAAGGCGCCATGGGTCGCGGTGTGCGAATCCCCGCAGACGATGGTCATGCCCGGCAGGGTCCAGCCCTGCTCCGGCCCGATGATGTGCACGATGCCCTGCCGCACGTCGCTGACCGGATAGTAGTGGATGCCGGTCTCGCGGGCGTTGCTGTCGAGCGCGTCGACCTGGATGCGCGATTCCTCGTTCTCGATCACGCCCGAGGCACGGTCGAGCGTCGTCGGCACGTTGTGATCCGGCACGGCGATGGTCTTTTCCGGCGCGCGTACCTTGCGGCCCGCCATGCGCAGCCCTTCGAAGGCCTGCGGCGAGGTCACTTCATGCACGAGGTGACGGTCGATATAGAGCAGGCAGGTGCCGTCTTCGGCCTCGTGCGCGACATGGGCATCCCAGATCTTGTCATAGAGCGTCTTGGGGGACATGAGTCCTCTCCCTTTGATGATGTGCGTGTGTTGGGGTGGTCGTGCGGATGGCGCGCCCTCAGGGGCGCACAGGCTCAGGTCCGGGCCAGCACGGTATGCGTGGCGCCGAAAAAGCGTTCGCGCAGGCGCGCGCGGTCATCAAGGTCGAACACCGGTATCATGACCCGGGGAGATACTCCTTTGGCCCGAGTCTATCAAGAGCGCGGTTGCCTGCATGCCCATGGCGTGCCGTCTTGCCTTATGCCTCGCGTGATGCAACGCTCGATCACATGACAACCCGGACCCAGCATGGACCCAGATGAACTGACGCAAGCCCCGCTCGCACAGGCGCAGGACATCGCCCTGACGCTCGCGGCGCGGGCAGAGATCTTCCTGAACGGGCTGATGCGTCCCTGGAATGCCTATCAGCTCGGAATCGCGCTCGCGGTCTTCGCGCTGGCCCATCTGCTCGGCATGATCCTGCGGCCACGGCTCTACGAATGGATGCGCGGGCTCGAGGGCTGGCCGAAATGGCAGATGCGCATGCTGGTGATCATCCACCGCAGATTGCGGATGATCCTCTTCGTCCTGCTGATTTGGGTCGTCTTCACGGTCATGCAGGACGTCACCTGGCCCTCGCGCTCCTACATCCTCGGGGTGATCGCCGAACTGGCCACGGCCTGGCTCTTCATCGTCTTCGCGACGCGGCTGATCGCCAACGGCTTCATGCGTGCCGCCGTCCGCTACGGCGCCTGGGCCTGGGTCACCCTGTCGATTCTGGGGCTGACGGGCGAGGCCCGGACGGTGCTCGACAGCTTTTCCCTCAGCATCGGCGAGACGCGGCTTTCCCTGTGGCTGCTGTTGCAGGCAGCCGTCACGCTGGGCCTGCTGATCTTCGTCGCCCGCTTCATCGCGACGACAAGCTCGGCCCGGATCCGGCGCAACGAAGAGATCTCGCCGTCGATGCAGGTGCTGGCGATCAAGTTCCTGCAGGTCGTCCTCTACGGAACGGCATTCTTCTATGGGCTCAAGCTTGTCGGCGTCGACCTCACCGGCCTTGCGGTACTTTCCGGCGCCATCGGCGTCGGTCTCGGCTTCGGCCTGCAGAAGGTTGTCTCGAACCTCGTCTCGGGCATCATCATCCTGCTCGACAAGTCGATCAAGCCGGGCGACGTGATCAGCCTTGGCGAGACCTTCGGCTGGATCCAGGCGCTCGGCGCGCGCTACGTCTCGGTCGTCACGCGGGATGGGAAGGAATACCTGATCCCGAACGAGGATCTGATCACCGGACAGGTGGTCAACTGGTCCCATTCCAACGAATTCGTGCGGCTCGACATCTATTTCGGCACCGCCTACCAGGACGACCCGCACCGGGTTCGGCGCATCGCGATCGACGCGGCCGCGAGCGTGACCCGCGTGCTCGCCTTCAAGCCGCCGGTCTGCCACATCGTGGGTTTCGGCGATTCCTCGGTCGACTACATCCTGCGCTTCTGGATCAGCGACCCGACGGGCGGCCTCACCAACATCCGCGGCAATGTCTACCTGGCGCTCTGGGACGCGTTCAAGGAAAACGACATCTCGATTCCCTTCCCGCAGCGCGAGGTGAAGGTGCTCGACGGATCGACCCTGCGCACCTCGTCGAAAGAGGCGCTGCCGGACTGAGCCCCGCACCCGGCGGTGCCATGGCACCAGAAGAACTTCCTTGCCTCCGGCGGGGATATTTAAGACCCGGAGAAGGAGAGGACCCACTCCCGGTTTCTCCGGGTCTCAAATATCCCGGGGGAGTCGCCCGCAGGGCGGCGGGGGCAGCGCCCCCAGGCCGCGGGTCCGTCCGGGCGCAGCGCTCGGCGGTGAGGACCGCTCACTGACCCCGGTGCCAGTCCAGCACCACCTTGCCGCTGGTCCCGGCGCGCATCGCCTCGAACCCTTCGGCGAACTGGTCCACGCCAAAGCGGTGCGTAATGACCCGCCGCACATCCAGCCCGTTTTCGAGCATGGCGATCATCTTGTACCAGGTCTCGAAGATCTCGCGGCCATAGACACCCTTGAGCGTGATCGCCTTGAACACGATGCGCGACCAGTCCACCGGCGACTTGCCCGGCGGAATGCCCAGCAGCGCGATGCGGCCCCCCATCACCAGCGCCTCGACCATCTGGTCCAGCGCCTGCTGGCTTCCCGACATCTCGAGCCCGACATCGAAGCCTTCCTTCATCTTCAGGCGCGACTTCACCGCGTTCAGATCCTCGGACGCGACGTTGACCGGCACGACATCCGCGACCTGCGAGGCAAGCTCGAGCCGCGCCGGGTTCACGTCCGTAATCACCACGTGGCGCGCGCCGACATGCCGCGCCACAGCAGCCGCCATGATACCGATCGGCCCCGCTCCGGTGATCAGCACATCCTCACCCACGAGATCGAAGGACAGAGCCGTGTGCACCGCATTGCCCAGCGGATCGAGGATCGCGCCGATCTCGTCGTCGATGGCATCCGGCAGAGGCACCACGTTGAAGGCGGGCAGGCGCAGATATTCGGCAAAGGCACCTGGCTCGTTCACGCCGATCCCCCGCGTCGCCGGGTCGAGATGGAACTTGCCCGCCCGGCTCTGCCGACTCTTCTTGCCGATCAGGTGCCCCTCGCCCGAACATCTCTGTCCAAGCTCGAGCCCGTCGACATTGCGCCCGAGCTCGACGATCTCGCCCGCGAATTCATGCCCGGTGATCAGCGGCACCGGAACGGTGCGCTGCGCCCAGTCATCCCAGTTCCAGATGTGGACATCCGTGCCGCAGATCCCGGTCTTGTTGACCCGGATCAGCACGTCGTCCGGGCCGATCTCGGGCACCGGCGCGCGCTGCATCCACAGCCCCTCGCGCGGTTCGGCCTTGACCAGCGCCTTCATGTCGTTGTGCATCTCAGATCACTCCCAGGTTCTTGCCGACCTTGCCGAAGGCCGCCAGCGCCGTGTCCAGATCGTCGCGGCTCAGCGCCGCGTTCATCTGCGTGCGGATCCGGGCGCGCCCCTTCGGCACCACCGGAAAGAAGAAGCCGGAGACATAGACGCCCTCCTCGAACAGGCCATTGGCCATGTCCTGCGCAAGCCGCGCCTCATGCGTCATCACCGGAATGATCGGATGCTCGCCCGGCAGGACCTCGAAGCCGAGCTCTTCCAGCCCGGCGCGCCAGTAGCGCGCATTCTCGAAGAGCCGCGCGCGCAGCTGATCGCCTTCCCGCACGAGGTCCAGCACCTCGATCCCCGCAGCCACCACCGATGGCGGCAGGGCGTTCGAAAAGAGATAGGGCCGCGCCCTCTGCCGCAGCAGATCGATCACCGCTTGCGGGCCCGCGATGTACCCCCCGATGGCCCCGCCCAGCGCCTTGCCCAGCGTGCCCGTCAGGATGTCCACATCTACGCCGAAATGCTCGGGCGTCCCGGCACCCGTCGCGCCCATGAAGCCGGTGGCATGACAGTCATCCACCATGGTGAGCGCCTCGTATTTCTCCGCCAGCGCCGTGATCTCGGGCAGCGGTGCAAGGAAGCCGTCCATGCTGAACACGCCGTCCGTCGCGATCATGATGCTGCGTGCACCGTCCGCCCGCGCCTGCTTCAGCTGCGCCTCGAGATCGTCCATGTCGGCATTGGCATAACGATAGCGCCGCGCCTTGCACAACCGCACCCCGTCGATGATCGACGCGTGGTTCAGGCTGTCCGAGACGATCGCGTCCTCGGGGCCCAGAAGCGGCTCGAACACAGCGGCATTCGCATCGAAACAGGCCGCGAAGAGGATCGAATCCTCCTTGCCAAGATAGTCCGCAAGCTTCTGCTCGAGCTCCCGGTGCAGATCCTGCGTGCCGCAGATGAAGCGCACCGAAGCCATGCCGTAACCAAGGCTGTCCATCGCTTCCTTGGCGGCGAAGATCAGCCGCGGATGGTCTGCAAGACCGAGGTAATTGTTGGCGCACAGGTTCAGCAGCCCGCGCCCGCCCACGGTGATGCGCGCGCCCTGAGCCGAGGTCAGCGGGCGTTCCACCTTGCGCAGACCGTCCGCGTCGATCTCGCGCAGCGTTTCGGTGATCCGGGTCAGAAATGCGTCATTCATCGTATTCTCCAAAGTCCTAGCGTTGCTCTAGCATGAGGGACGAGGATCCTGAATACCGGAAATACGCTATAGCGGATTTTTTCCGACTTACCGGATACCTCTGCCCCATACCCTGCCCCCAGATTTCTCTGGGTCACAAATATCCCGGGGAGCCCGAGGGGCCGGCCCCTCGGTCCTGCCCTTTCAGCTCGTGGTCATTCAGGCGTCCTGCACCACCAAAAACGCGCGCGCCGCACCGTCGAGGGCGCGCAGCGCATGCGGCTGATCCGCCGCGTAACGTGCCGTGTCCCCGGGGCCCAGAACCTCGACCGACGGGCCGGAGGTCACTTCGACCCGTCCCTCGATCACCGTCAGATGCTCGCGCGCGCCGCGCCGGTGCGCCGCGCTGACCAGCGCCCCGGCAACCCCGAGCACGAGATCGTAGACTTCGTGCCGACCGGCCTCCTCGGGCGGTGACAGGATGCGCAGACGACAGGATTCGCCCCGGTTGTCGATCGTCGGCACGTCCGGGCTGCGCAGAAGCTCGATACCGCCGCTTCGGGCCGCGCCGTCCAGCAGCCCCGCGAAATCGACCTGCAGCGCGCGTGTGAGGTTCCAGAGCGTGGCGATGGTGGGCGAGGACGTGCCGCGCTCGATCTGGCTGACCATCGAGCGGGACACGCCCGACAGCTTCGCCACGGCGTCGAGCGAAAGCCCCTGCCCGCGCCGGGCCTCTTTCAGCCGCGCGGGCAGCCGTGCCAGCATGTCGTCCGGATGCTCTGTCATGCCCTCAGGGATGCCGCGCCGCGCAACCGCTGTCAATCGCGGCTCAGACCACGACCTCGCCGATCAGCATCTGCGGCGCCGTATCGGTGAAGTTCGGGATGTCCTCGAGCACGGGGCCCGCATTGGCCATCGCCGCATCCATCGCGACCTGATCGGCAAAGACCATCGTGGCGACCGCATAGAAACCGGCCGGAGTTTCGGGCCCCCCTGCGAGCCCCTTCGTCACCAGGGTCTGCGAAATGTAGGGGCCCATATGGGTCGCCACCATCGGCATATGCGTCTCGAGATAATAGTCGTAGTCGAAGCTGGTATCCGCCGTGACCGGATAGAGGACCTGCAGGGAAATGCTCATGTCTTGCCTTTCAAGAACCGCGTCGTGTCGCGCAAGCGCAACCTAGCACGACCTCCGGCCAAGGCTCCTCAAAACTGCTGCCGCCTGCGACATGCCGCCGGGGAGGTGACGAAACGTAGCGGCTGACAAGCCCGGGCCATCGCCGCATAGTCGGCCCGAAACCAGCAGGAGGAACCCCCATGTCCGACATGTCCGACGATATCGTCATCCTGAGCGGCGCACGCACCGCCATCGGCACTTTCGGCGGCGCGCTCGCAGGCACCTCGCCAATCTCGCTCGGCACGGTCGTCGCCCGGGCCGCGCTGGAGCGCGCCGGGGTCGAGGGCGGGCAGATCGGGCATGTGGTCTTCGGTCATGTGATCAACACCGAACCGCGCGACATGTACCTCTCGCGCGTCGCGGCGATGGAGGCGGGCGTGCCCGATTCCGTGCCCGCGATGAACGTGAACCGGCTTTGCGGCTCGGGTGCGCAGGCCATCGTCTCGGCGGTGCAGTCGCTGATGCTGGGGGATGCGGATTTTGCGCTGGCAGGCGGGGCCGAAAACATGTCGCGCAGCCCCTTCATCATCCCGGACCAGCGCTGGGGTGCAAAGATGGGTGACGTGAAGACGCTCGACATGATGCTCGGCGCGCTGAACTGCCCCTTCGGCACCGGGCATATGGGCGTGACGGCGGAAAACGTCGCCGACGAACATGATATCAGCCGCGCCGCGCAGGATGCCTTTGCGCTGCAGAGCCAGGAACGCGCGGCACAGGCCATCTCGGAGGGCCGGTTCAAGGATCAGATCGTCCCGGTCGAGGTGCGCGTGAAGCGCGACATGATGAATTTCGAGGTCGACGAGCATCCCAAGGCCACGAGCGCCGAGGCGCTTGCGGCGCTCCGGGCCGTATTCCGCAAGGAGGGAAGCGTGACGGCCGGCAATGCCAGCGGGATCAATGACGGCGCTGCGGCGCTGGTTCTGGCCCGCGCCGCTGCGGCCGATTCTGCCGGACTGACCCCGCGGGCGCGTATCCTCGGATATGCCCATGCCGGTGTGCGCCCCGACGTCATGGGTATCGGCCCGGTCCCCGCGGTGGAGAAGCTGCTGGAACGCACCGGCCTGAGTGCCGGTGATTTCGACGTGATCGAAAGCAACGAAGCCTTCGCGGCGCAGGCGCTGGCGGTGAACAAGGCACTCGGGCTCGACGCGGCCAGGGTCAATCCCAATGGCGGTGCGATCGCGCTCGGTCACCCGGTCGGCGCGACCGGCGCGATCCTGACTGTGAAGGCGCTCGCCGAGCTCGAGCGGACGGGCGGGAAACGCGCGCTGATCACGATGTGCATCGGCGGTGGTCAGGGCATCGCGCTGGCGATCGAGCGGGTGTGAGAGGCGCGCTTCTGACGCGCTGGCAGCGCCTTTGGCAATGCCGGAACGAGGGGCGCTGCCCCTCGCGCTCCCCGGGATATTTGTGACCCAGAGAAGCGGGAAAAGGTCCTTTTTGCGATGAATTTCGCACTGGTCTGCCGGGGGATGCCGGGTTAAGTGCGTCTTCAGCAGGAACGGAGGCGGGCATGGATCATTTTCTCTACCGGAACGGCATGCTGCATGCCGAAGACGTGCCCCTGAGCGAGATCGCGTCGCAGGTCGGCACGCCGTTCTACGTCTATTCCACGGCCACGCTCGAGCGGCATTTCCGGCTGTTCGACGAGGCGCTTGCCGGTATGGACCATCTTGTCTGCTATGCGATGAAGGCCGCGAGCAATCAGGCGATCCTGAAGACTCTCGCCGCGCTCGGTGCAGGCATGGATGTCGTCTCGGGCGGCGAATATGCCCGCGCCAGGGCGGCCGGGGTTCCGGGCGAGCGGATCGTGTTTTCCGGTGTCGGCAAGACCAGGGCCGAGATCGCCACCGCGCTCGAAGGCGGCATCCGGCAGTTCAACGTCGAGAGCGAGCCGGAAATGGCCGTCCTGTCGCAAGTGGCGAGCGGCATGGGCAAGGTCGCACCGATCACCATCCGCGTGAACCCGGATGTCGACGCGAAGACCCACGCAAAGATCGCCACCGGCAAGTCCGAGAACAAGTTCGGCATTCCGATCGCAAGGGCCCGGGCGGTCTATGCCGAGGCCGCTTCCCTGCCCGGGATCGAGGTGATCGGGATCGACGTGCATATCGGATCGCAGCTCACCGAGCTGGCCCCGTTCGAGGCGGCCTATCTCAAGGTCGCGGAACTGACCGGGCAGCTGCGCGCCGATGGCCACGACATCCGCAGGCTCGATCTGGGCGGCGGCCTCGGCATTCCCTATGCGCGCTCCAACGAGGCGCCGCCGCTGCCAACGGATTACGGCGCGCTGATCCGGCGCACCGTGGGCCATCTGGGCTGCGAGATCGAGATCGAGCCCGGCCGCCTGATCGTGGGCAATGCCGGCCTGCTGGTGAGCGAGGTCATCTACGTGAAGCAGGGCGAGGGGCGCGATTTCCTCATCCTCGACAGCGCGATGAACGACCTCATCCGCCCGGCAATGTACGATGCCTGGCACGATATCGTGCCGCTCATCGAGCCGGAAGCGGGACAGGAGCAGGTTCCCTACGACATCGTCGGTCCGGTCTGCGAATCCGGGGACACCTTTGCCAAGGGCCGGATGATGCCCAAATTGCAGGCAGGCGACCTCGTCGCGTTCCGCTCGGCAGGCGCATATGGGGCCGTGATGGCCTCGGAATACAACACAAGGCCGCTGGTGCCCGAGGTTCTGGTGAAAGACGATCACTTTGCGGTCATCCGCGCCCGCCCAAGCTTTGACGAAATGATTTCCCGCGATACCATACCTTCATGGCTGTAGGGTATCCTTCCTGCGGCTGACCTGCAGGAGCGGCTCATGGCGTCACCCGACACACTGCCCCCCGAGATCTTCAAGGCCGTCAGTGGCCCGCTGCGGCTGACCCGCGCGGGGATGGTGGCCGAACGGGTGGTGCGTGGGTTCTGGCCGCTCTGGTCGGTGCTGTTCGTTGTCCTCGCCGCGCTGATGCTCGGCCTGCAGGATCTTGTCCGGGTCGAGGTGGTCTGGGCGGCTGTGGCCGTTCTCGCCGGGGCCGCCATCGCTGCCGCGATCTGGGGTGCGCGGCGTTTCCGGATGCCGACGCGCGAAGGCGCGCTGGCGCGGCTCGACGCCACGATGCGGGGCAATCCGATCCAGACCGCGCTCGACACGCAGGCGATCGGTGGCGATGACGCCGCCTCGCTCGCCGTGTGGCGGGCACATCAGGCGCGGATGCGCGCGCGTCTTTCCGAGGCCAGGCCCGTGCAGCCGGATCTGCGGGTGTCGGGTGCGGACCCGTTCGCGCTGCGCTACGTCGCGCTTCTCGCGCTCTTCACGGCGCTGCTGTTCGGATCGGTCCTGCGGGTGCAGTCGGTGACCGGCATGGGGCCGGGCGGCGCGGACCTCGCCTCGGGCCCGACATGGGAAGGCTGGATGGAGCCGCCCGCCTATACCCGCCTGCCCTCGGTCTATCTCAACGACATCACCGATGCGGCGCTGAGCGTTCCCGAGGGGTCGCGCATCACGCTGCGCATGTATGGCGAAGTCGGCGCGCTGACCGTGAAAGAGACGGTCTCGGCCAACCCTCTGCCCGGCGATGGCAACACCGAGACGGCGCAGGAACTCACCGTCGCGCGCTCCGGCACGCTGGAGATCGACGGTCCCGGCGGACGGGTCTGGGATGTCGCGATGACACCCGACGCGCCGCCGACCGTGGCACGCGAGGGCGAGATCGAGTCGACCTATGACGGCGAAGCGACGATCCCCTTCGTCGCGAACGACGATCACGGCGTCGTCGCGGGCAGCGCCCGGATCGAGCTGGCGCTGGACGAGGTCGACCGCCGCTATGGCCTGCGCATCGCTCCCGAGCCGCGCCCCGCTCTCGAAGTGCCGCTGCCAATGCCGATTTCCGGCGACCGGTCAGAATTCACCGAGACGCTGATCGAGAACTTTTCGGAACACCCCTGGGCGAATCTGCCGGTCACGATCTCGCTTTCGGTCGAGGATGCGGCCGAGCAGAGCGGGACGGCGGCACCCGAGGTGATGACCCTGCCCGGGCGTCGCTTTTTCGACCCGATGGCGGCGGCGATCATCGAACAGCGCCGCGCGCTGCTCTGGAACCGCGAGAATGCCCCGGATATCGGCATGATCCTGCGCGCCGTCTCCAACAAGCCCGACGACATCTTCCGGTCCGCGGTGCATTACCTGCGCCTGCGCACGATCCTGCGCCGCATGGAAAACTTTGCCGATCACGGCATGAACGACGACCAGCAGGCCGAACTCGCCGGGGCGATGTGGGATCTGGCGCTGCTTCTCGAGGAAGGCAATCTCGACGATGCCCGCGAGCGTCTGAAGCGGGCGCAGGACCGGCTGTCCGAAGCGATGAAGAACGGCGCCTCGGATCAGGAGATCGCCGAGCTCATGCAGGAGCTGCGCGAGGCGACCGACGATTACATGCGCCAGCTGAGTGCCGAGGCGCAGAGAGAGGCCGAGCAGAACCCGGATTCGCAGATGTCGCAGAACCAGGACGGCATGCAGATGAGCCAGAATGACCTGCAGGCCATGATGGACAAGATCCAGGAGCTGATGGAAGAAGGCCGCATGGCCGAGGCGCAGCAGGCGCTGGAAGAGCTTCGTCAGATGATGGAGAACATGCGCGTCACCCAAGGCCAGGGTCAGGGCCAGCAATCGCCGGGCCAGCAGGCGATGGAAGGTCTCGCCGAGACTTTGCGCGAACAGCAGGACCTTTCGGATCAGGCCTTCCGCGACCTGCAGGAACAGTTCAATCCCGGTCAGCAGGGCCAGCAGCCCGGTCAGGGACAGCAAGGTCAGCAACAGGGTCAAGGCCAGCAAGGTCAGGGTCAGCAGCCAGGGCAAGGTCAGGGTCAGCAACAGGGCCAGGGCCAGCAGCAAGGTCAGGGGCAAGGCCAGCAGCCGGGTCAGCAGGGCCAGGGCGGACAGTCTCTGGAACAGGATCTGGCCCAGCGCCAGCGCGATCTGCGCGACGAGCTGAACCGCCAGCGCGGCAACATGCCCGGACAGGGCACGGCCGAAGGCGACGCTGCCCGTGAGGCGCTGGACCGGGCCGAAGGCGCGATGGAAGGTGCCGAGGACGCGCTGCGCGGCGACGATCTCGCCGAAGCGATCGACAGGCAGTCGGAGGCGATGGAAGCGCTGCGCGAAGGCATGCGCAACCTCGGCGAGGCGATGGCCCAGCAACAGCAGGAGAACCAGGGTCAGCAGGGCATGGCCGAAGGGACCGAACCCGGCCAGCAGCGCGATCCGCTCGGACGCAGTGCGGGCAGCAATGGTCAGATCGGCTCCGAGGAAGGCATGCTTCAGGGCGAGGACGTCTACCGGCGCGCGCGCGAACTGCTCGACGAGATCCGCCGCCGTTCGGGCGAAGGCCAGCGGCCGGACGAAGAGCTGCAATACCTCGAACGGCTGCTGGAACGGTTCTGACTGGGAGCCCGGCGCGGGATACTGCCGGGCGTCACACCGACCCTACCAAGCGCGCGGGTTCAGTGTGATTGACGGGAACAAGTATATACATAAAGGGTGCGCGAGCTCCGTCTGCATGCTCGCCATCGGGCAACAGCATAGCTTTGCAACCTCAGTTCTCGCCGTCGACCTTGCCGCGCAGGGCCTTGACCTCGCCCCGCACCTTCTTGGCCTGCAGGCGGCGTTTCTTCGAGCCAAGCGTCGGCTTGGTCGGAATCCGGCGCTTGGGCTTTTCGCAGGCCTGCCGGATCAGCTCGCTCAGCCGGTCGCGCGCGATCTCGCGGTTGCGCACCTGGCTGCGGGTCTCGTCGACCTGAAGCACCAGCGCGCCCTCCTTTGACCACCGCCGCCCGGCCAGTTTGCGCAGGCGGGTCTTGACCGGTGGGGGCAGGTTGGGCGACCGCTCCGCCTCGAAACGCAGCTCGACCGCAGAGGAAACCTTGTTCACGTTCTGCCCGCCGGGCCCTGAGGCCCGGACGAACTGTTCGGTCAGCTCCCAGTCCTCGATGGAAATCCTGTCATTGATCCTTAGCATCATCCGTCCAATTTCACGGCCGTCTTACTCAGTCAAAAAGGGCCGCCCGATCTTCGGACGGCCCTTCGAGAATTCAGGAGGCGGGGCCGGTTAGGCACTCACCAATTCAGGGGAAAATCACCCAAGGGTTTGCCCTAGGGCGCGATCCTCCGAACTGTTCCGACACCTCTCTCCAATGTTTCTCTCGACACTGGATCACCTCCTTTCAATTATGTTGAACCTGATCAAAAGGTGGCATGGGATGTCTGAATCTCAAAGCATTTTTTGCCTCAGGCGGGAATTTTTCTCGCCATTGCCTTCGAAACGATCACACGGAACGGGATCAGCGCGACCAGGGCAAGAGCCAGCTTGACCGACCAGTCCGCGACCGCCAGCGACACCCAGAGAGGCACCATCGGGCCGAAGCCGAGCAGCGGCAAAGCTTCGCCCGCCCAGGACACATCGTTCGAGGGCTCAATGAAAGTCAGCGCGCCGGAAAAGGCGATGGTGAAGAAGAGCGTCGTGTCGACGGCGGAGCCGACGAGCGTCGAGGCGAGCGGCGCGCGCCACCATGCCCCGCCGCGCAGCCGGTCGAAGATCGAGACGTCGAGCATCTGAGCGGTGAGGAAGGCGAGGCCCGAGCCGATGGCGATGCGCCAGGTGACGAGGGGGCCGAATTCGCCCATGATCTGGGTGCCGATCAGCGAGCAGACGATGCCGACCACGAAACCTGCGAGCACGACCTTGCGGGCCGCGGGGGCGCCGTAGATCCGGTTCATGAGATCGGTGATCAGAAAGGCGAGCGGATAGGTGAAGGCGCCCCAGGTGAGCCAGTTTCCGAACAGGAACTGCACCAGGATATTGGAGGCGAGGACAACGGCCGCCATGGCCAGGATGCCCGGAAGGTGTTGGCGTGTCATGTATATGGCCCGTTTTTCCAAGGTTGCGGGGACTTGGCCCCCGGTCGGGGACCCGAGCGCCATAAACCCTTGGCCCTGCTTGCGCAAGCCATTCCGCAACGGTCAGTCCGGGCCGTTCAAGCCGCAGTGATCAGTCCGTGACGGCGAATTCCACGATTTCGGTGCGCTGGAAGAACTTGAAGTTGTCATCCGAGATCATCGTGAGGCGAATGCGCCCAGATTCGTCCTGCCAGACCGAAAGGCCCTCGAGATTGTCGAACTTGCCATTGCCGGACTGCAGCAGGATCTCTCCGGTGCTGATTTCGGTCTCGGTGACGTCGAAGCGGCGCACCCGGCTCATGAAGCTCAGCCCCGTGAAATTGCGCTCGAGCACGTAGAGCCGACCATCCGGGCCGAAATCCGCGCCGACGACCAGAAAGCCGCCGAAACGCGGGATCGAATACGGCTGGTCCCAGCTCCCGTTGCGGAAGCGGTAGACCGGAAAGTCCTGCGTGAGCTCGCCGGACCGTTCCGGCAGCGTGTAAAGCCAGCCCTGCGCATCTATGGCGAGCGCCTCGAGCCCGGAATTGCCCTGCATCTCGAGGAAGGCGGGCGCCGTCGGCAGCGCCCTCGGGCCATCCTCGCGGTATTCCCATACCCGGGTTTCGCCTTCGAACGAGATGTATGTCCGCCCGTCATCGCCGATCGCCAGCCCTTCGCTGTCGCCATCCTTGCGCCGTAGGGGCACGCCGGCGATTCCGACAAGCGCGCGGATCTGGCCCGGGACGATACCGGTGATCCGGCCGCCCTCACGCTCGAACTCGCCCTCGACGATATGAGCGCGGTCGCTCACGGTGGTAAACCGCGTGCCGTCCGCGCTCACCTCGAGGGCTGAAAAGCCGCCGAAATCCGCATCCGGGACGCGCCACGTGTATGAATCGATGAATTGCGCGCGCCCGTTCGGCTCTGCCGACACTCCGAGTGTCAGAAGAGCCGCAAGCGCCGCACCTAGCGCGATGCGAGTACGCCCGAACATTGACCGGGCAGATCGTTCAGTGTGAGTTCGCGTTTGGGCTGCGGCACGGGAGCGTTGGGATCGCGCGGACGCGGCGGCGGCGGATTGAGGATGTTGTTCACCCATTGCTGTGCATCGGCGCAGCCATCCCCTGCGGGCGGCGGAGCCTGATCGACGCAGCCCGGCGCGCCCCGAGGACAGGCGAGACGGACGTGGAAGTGATAATGATGCCCGTACCAAGGCCGAACCTTGTTCAGCCAGCTCCGGTCACCCGTCTCGTCCTTGCACATCTGCACCTTGGCACCGGCAAAGACGAAGATGCGCGCGACGCGCGGATCGCTTGCCGCAGCCTTGATGATCTGGTGATGCGCCGGGGTCCAGCTGCTGTTCACGTAAGCGCCCGCTGCCCGCTGCATCGAGATCGAGGACAGGTTCTCGCGCTCGGTTGTGCTGAGCGACAGGCTCTTGGGCGGCAGCATCCAGATATCGGCATCGAGACCGATCTGGTGGCTCGCATGGCCGGTGATCATCGGACCGCCGCGGGGCTGGCTGATATCGCCGACATAAAGCCCGTTCCAGCCGGGCTGCTGCGCGGCCTTGCGCGACAGGTCCTGGATGAAATCGATCGTGGTGGGCTGACCCCAGTTGCGATTGCGCGACAGGCGCATCGCCTGCCAGGTCGCCCCGGTCTCGGGCAGCTGGACATTCCCCGCGGCGCAGCCCTTGGCATAACTGCCGAAGGGTTCGGAGCGCTGCAGCGACGGGCTGTGCTCGGTGCCGAAGAGCTGCTTGGCGCTCTTGCTCGACACGACGCCGGAAACCGGCACGGCCGTTGCCGCCGGGCCGCCGCGCGACATGGATTGAAGGTTCTTGGAAGGTCTGTCTCCGCCGCAGCCCGCAAGGGCGGCGATCAGGCTCAGTGCCATTATGGGTCGGATCATGCTGCTCGATCTCCGTCGGGTTTTACCCAGACTAGCAGAACCAACCCCACCACGAAAAGGCCGATCAGAGGAGAAACGCCCAATTGCTGCGATCCGCTGACATAAGTCGCGATCCCGATCATCGTGGGGGCCATGAAACTGGTGGCCTTCCCGGCCAGCGCATAAAGCCCGAAGGCTTCGGTCATCCGCGCCGGATCGGCCTGCCGCACCATCATCGTGCGGCTCGCGGACTGAATGACGCCGCCCGCGGCACCGATGATTGCGCCGATGACATAAAAGGCGATGTCCGGCAGGGAGGAATCGGGCGCGACGGGGATGCCGAGGACGCTGGTGCGCGAGATCAGCACGATGGCGATGGCGACGGCGGTGAGGATCAGGATGCAGGCGGTGATCACGGGCTTGGGACCAAAGCGCGCATCCGCCATGCCGCCGAGCCAGGCGAAGACGGCACCGGCGATGATCGCGAGGATGCCGAAGATGCCGACATCGACGACGGTCCAGCCGAGGACACCGGCCGCGTAGATGCCGCCGAAGGCGTACATGCCGTTCAGAGCGTCGCGGTAGAACATCGACGATCCGAGATAGGCAAAGAGAGAGGGCGATTGCGGCAGGCGCCGCAGCGTGGCCTTGAGATCCCGCAACGCCTTGGCGAGGGCGCCCTTGGGGGCGGGTTTCGCGCGCGGATCACGGACATAGACGAAGAAGGGGATCATGAAGACCGCATACCAGATCGCGGTGAGCGGGCCGACGAAACGGGTGCCTTCGCGCATGTCGGGATCGAGCCCGAACAGCGGCGAAAGACCGACGAAGGTTCTGCCGGTGGTGGAGCTTTCGGCAAAGAACACGAGCATCAGGACAAGGGTGATGAGCCCGCCGACGTAGCCGAAAGCCCAGCCATTGCCCGAAATGCGCCCGATCTCTTCTTTCGCGCCGAGATCGGGCAGCATGGCGTTGGTGAAGATCGTCGCGAATTCCATGCCGATGAGGCCGATGGCGAAGAAGAACAGCGTGGAGATGAGGTTGAAATCCCCGGGCGCGGCGAACCAGAGCATGCCCGAACCCAGCACGTACATGCCCGAGAACAGCCAGATCCAGCGCAACCTGTTGCCGCCCGTATCCGCCAGCGCGCCGAGGATGGGAGCGCAGATCGCGATGACCACGCCGGCCGCACCGATGCCGAAGCCCCAGGCCGCTTGCGCCGCGGTGCCGTCGCCGATCAGCTCCTGAACGTAGGGCGCGAAGATGAAGGTGATGAGGAGCGTGTTGTAGGGCTGGCTCGCCCAGTCGAAAAAGAACCACCCCCAGATGCGCTTGCGCAGTGTCGCCCGGTCCACTGCGCCGCGTTCGATGTCACTTGTCATGCCGCCCCCCGCCTTTCCGGCGATTAAGAGGGTCTCTCGGTCCGGCTGGCAAGGGCTGTGGTGCAGGGCGGGCGGAGGTGACGAAGGGTCAAGCGGCCGGGTCGGCCGATCCCGGAAGCACCCGGTCATGGGCCGGGCTGTCCCTGTAGGCGCCCCCGCCCCGGCAGGCTGATGCCGCCCTGCCGGTCATGCGTCCTGCATCGGTGGCCAGGGCCGCATGGCCTCGGCCTCGGTCCATTGCGTCACCCAGCCGGGCATCGCGGGCGAGACGGCATCGAGCTCCATCGCCTGCATCACCCTTGCGGTCGGAACGATGCCGTTGCTGTCCGTCACGGCCGCGCGATAGACCGCATGGCTCGAGCATTCGCCATCCGTCTTCCACATGCTCTGCTCGAGATACATGAACCGCGCATCCCAGCACAGCAGGCGCGAGCGCATCTCGACGCTGTCGAACATCCGCACCCGGCGGCGATAGCGCACGGTGTTTCCGGCGATGGTCAGCCCCCAGCGCTCGCGGCGCAGGGCGTCGATCAGCCCGCCGCGCCGCGCCATCGGGATCCGCCCCAGATCGAACAGGGTGAGGGTGCGCCCGTTATTGAGCTCCATCCACAGATCGATGTCCCAGGGCCAGCAGATGTGATGCGACACATGGACCTCGCCCACCGCAAGCGGCGGATCGTTGCGGTGCACGAACATTTCCTTGAAAAGTCGGATGAAGGGGTACATGGCAGGCTCCTGTTTTCCGCCCCTTTCGCTCAAGCCGGGGCCACATCGTCAACCACAACCTCGCGGCACTCTTGCCCTTTGGGCAGCGCGCCCTTAGGTCTTGGGCGCCTGACGCGTAAAAAGGAACCACGCCCGATGCAATCGCTGTTTCAGATCCTCATGCTCATTCTGGACATCGTCTGGTTTTTCATCATCGCGCATGTGATCATGAGCTGGCTGATCAACTTCCAGGTGCTCAACCTGCGCCAGCCGCTTGTCGCCCAGATCTGGGATGGCCTCAACCGCCTGCTCGAGCCGATCTATTCCCGCATCCGCCGCATCCTGCCGGCGATGGGCGGCATCGATCTTGCCCCACTGGTGGCCCTGATCGCGATCTATGCGCTGCGGATCATCCTCGCGAACAATGCCGCCTATTTCTACAGCTACTGAGGCCGGTTCGGGGGCGCTGCCCCCGTCGCCCGTGCGGGCGACTCCCCCGGGATATTTATGACCCGGAGAATGTGAAGGCCTTATCGGGCCCTGCGCTCTTGTTTACCCATTCTTAGTGTGTGAGAACTGAGGATAGAGCAGATATAGATAAAATTGCAGGTTCAGCCCATGCCCGATGGCCTTAGCGGAGATCTTTCCGGTTCCAACGCGATTCTGCGTGACGTCTTCGGTTTCGATGCCTTCCGGCCCGGTCAGGGAGAAATTGTCGAGGCGGTGGCGCGGGGCGAGAACGTCCTTGCCATCATGCCCACCGGGGGCGGGAAATCCCTGTGCTTCCAGCTGCCTGCACTGCTGCGCCCCGGCGTGACGCTGGTGATCTCGCCGCTCATCGCGCTGATGCGCGATCAGGTGCGCGGGCTGCGCGAGGCAGGGGTCGCGGCGGGTGCGCTGACATCGGGCAATACCGACGAAGAGACCGATGCGGTCTGGACCCAGCTTTCCGAAGGCACTCTGAAGCTGCTCTATCTGGCGCCCGAGCGGCTGGCCAATACCGGCACGCAGCGGATGCTCGCGCGGGCCGGCGTGTCGTTCATCGCCGTGGACGAGGCGCATTGCGTAAGCCAGTGGGGCCATGATTTCCGTCCGGATTACCTGCGGATCGGCGAATTGCGCCGCGCGCTCGACGTCCCGCTCGCCGCCTTCACCGCCACCGCGGATGCCGAGACGCAGGTCGAGATCGTGCAGCGCCTGTTCGAGGGGCAGCAGCCTTCGACCTTTCTGCGCGGCTTCGACCGGCCCAACATCCACCTCGCCTTTGCCGCGAAGGATGGCCCCCGCGCGCAGATCCTGAACTATGCCGCGGCGCGCAAGGGGCAGTCCGGGATCGTCTATTGCGGCACCCGGGCCAAGACCGAAGGGCTGGCGGCGGCGCTGCGGCAATCGGGTCATTCGGCCTGTTTCTACCACGGCGGCATGGAGGCGGATGACCGCCGTCATGTCGAGACCCGCTTCCAGCAGGAGGACGGGCTGATCGTCGTGGCGACGGTGGCCTTCGGGATGGGGGTGGACAAGCCGGACATCCGCTGGGTCGCGCATGCCGATCTGCCGAAATCCATCGAGGCCTATTACCAGGAGATCGGCCGCGCGGGACGCGACGGCGCCCCGGCCGAAACGCTGACCCTGTTCGGCCCCGACGACATCCGCCTGCGCCGCACCCAGATCGACGAGGGACTTGCACCCCCCGAACGGCAGGCGGCGGATCATGGCCGGCTCAATGCGCTTCTGGGCCTCGCCGAAGCACAGAAATGCCGTCGCGAGACGCTGCTGGGCTATTTCGGCGAATCCGCGATCACCTGCGGCAATTGCGATCTCTGCGACACGCCACCGGATGTCTTCGACGGAACCGAGGCGGTGCGCAAGGCGCTGTCGGCGGCCCTGCGCACCGGCGAGAACTTTGGAGCGGGGCATCTCATCGACATCCTGACGGGCACGGCGACGGACAAGGTCAAGGCGCGCAGCCACGACACGCTCCCGACCTTTGGCGTGGGCCGGGATCTGAGCAAGTCGGCCTGGCAGGGCGTCTTCCGGCAGATGATGGGGTTCGATCTGATGCGCCCGGATGCCGCCCGCCACGGCGCGCTCGTGATGACCGAAGCGGCCCGTCCGCTGCTGCGCGGCGAGACGACGATCACCCTGCGCCGCGACAGCCTGAACCGGGCCACCGCGGATCGCCGTCCGGCGGTCAAGGCGTTGGTCAGCGAGGAGGATGCGCCACTGCTCTCGGCGCTCAAGGCCAAGCGGCGCGCGCTGGCCGAGACGGCCTCGCTGCCCGCCTACATGATCTTTCCCGACCGGACCCTGATCGAGATGGCCGAGCAGCGGCCTGCCAATCTCGACGCGATGGCGCGGATCAGCGGTGTCGGTGCCAAGAAGCTCGAGAAATACGGCAGCGATTTCCTGTCCGTGATCACCGGCGCAAGCGAGGAGATGCATCCGAGCCGCCGCAAGCTGGCGGGGCGGGAGGCGGGCGATGTCTATGACCAGCTCCTGCAGGTTCAGGCCGATCTCGCGCGCGGTCCCGATGGGCATGACAAGCCGCTCAGCTGCTCGACCGGACTGCTGTCCAAGGTAGCGCAGATGCACCGCCCCGATGCGGATGCGCTGGAACGCCTTCTGGGCGAGCGGCGGGCCGAACGGTTCGGATCGGCCTTTCTGGACGTGCTGCACGCCTCGGGCTAGGTCAGGCGTCGATCACGCGTTCATTGCCGTCGATCCCAAGGCGCCTGTTCAGGATGCACCCTGCCGATGGCGGGGTTGCGTTCGGCGGACCGTCGGGCAATAGCGGCGCCTCGCGTCGATGTCATCGAGAAGAAAGGTGCTGCTCGCCCATGTTGATTTTGCTCTCGCCCGCCAAGAACCTGAACGAGGCCCGGGCTGCCGGTCGTGCGACCACGACCCCCCGGTTTCTGGACGAAGCACAGGAACTGGTCGGCGTCGCGCAGGGCTGGTCGGAAGCCGAAATCGCCGAGATCATGAAGGTATCGCCCGCGATCGCGCGCCTGAATGCGGAGCGTTTCTCGGCCTGGTCGCCGGAGACGGGCGAGGCCCAGGCTGCGGGCGACATGTTCGACGGCGATGTCTACAGGCATCTCGAGATGGCGACGCTGGACGATGCCGCGCGGCTCGAGGCGGCCCGGCGGCTGCGGATCCTCTCCGGGCTTTACGGCCTGTTGCGCCCCACCGATGCCGTGCGCGCCTACCGGCTGGAAATGGGCCGCAAGTTGCCCGGGCACGCGGCGGGGACGCTCTACAGCTTCTGGTCGGACAAGATCGCGCAGGACGTGGCAAAGGATGCACAGGCGCTGGACACCGACAATGTGCTGAACCTCGCCTCGGAGGAATATGCCAAGGCGGTCGACCGCACGGCGCTTGGCGATCTCTCGGTGATCGAGCCGCGTTTTGTCGAGGAACGTCGCGGCGTGCGCAAGGTGATCTCGGTCTCTGCGAAACGTGCGCGGGGCGCGATGGCGCGGTGGGTTCTGGAGAATGGCGTGCGGGATCCGTCGGAGCTGCAGGCGTTCGATGTGGGCGGTTACAGCTTCGATGCCGAGACGTCGACGGCGGAGCGTCCCGTCTTCCTGCGGGCCTGAACGGGGTCAGCGTCGCGGGTCCGGCGGCTGACGGATGGGCATTCATGAAAAATAAGTAAGGTTCGGGCAAAGAGGAAGACCAGGAGCGGGCGGAAGGTCGGCACACGTTCCAACCTGATCGAGGGGTCTGTCTTCATGTCCGTTCTGCAGCTCAACGACCCGCCCGACAGTCATCTCAGGGTCAACCGGGGATTTCGAATCACCGGTTTCGTGTTCGCGGCCCTCGGGCTTGCGGCCATCATCGTTCCGACGATCGCGACGCTTGTGGTGGAACAGCTCGTCGCATGGCTTCTGATCGTCTGGGGGATTGCCGGGCTGATGTTCGCGTCGAGCTTTCGTGCCTTTTCCGAATGGCGGCTCGTGGCGGTCGGTTTTGTCGTCGTGCTGCTCGCGGGCATCGCCTTTGTCCTGCTGCCCGGCGCGGGGGCGACCGTGCTGACCGGCGTGCTGATCACCGTCTTCCTGCTCGAAGGGTTGCTGTCGATCCTGCTGGGCCTGCGGCTGAGCGGACATGTCGACAACTGGCGCTGGATCATCCTCAGCGGCATGTGCTCCTTCACTCTGGGCATGGTCCTTCTGATCGCCTGGACCGATGCCGCCCGCTGGGCCATCGGCGTGATGGTCGGTCTCAACTTTCTCTCCACCGGAATATCGCTGCTTCTTCTGGCGCGGGTGCAAGAGCCGACATGACCACGACAAGGATCAAGCCGAAGGTCACCTGTCACGTCTGCGGCGGTCAGTTCGCGCCTGCCGTCATGCGTCCCTGGGGTGTGGTGCGGCCCGGCGTTTCGAAACTGATCGACGACGCGCATCCGGGCTGGGAGCAGGGCAAGTCGATCTGTCATGACGACCTTGCCGCCTTTCGCAGCGCCTATGTCGAAAAGCTGCTCGCCAACGAACGCGGCGAGCTTGGCGATCTGGAACGCCAGGTCATCGACAGCCTGCAATCCGGGCAGCTGATCACCCAGAACCTGATCGACGGAAATGCCGATCGTACGACTTTCGGCGAACGCGCCGCGGATCGCGTGGCGTCCTTCGGCGGAAGCTGGACCTTCATCATGCTCTTCACCGGGATTCTGGTGGTCTGGATGACGCTGAACGTCGTCGGCATCCTCAAGAAGCCGTTCGATCCCTATCCGTTCATACTGCTCAACCTCGTCCTCTCGAGCCTCGCGGCCCTTCAGGCGCCTGTCATCATGATGAGCCAGCGCCGACAGGAGACCAAGGACCGGCTGCGGGGCGAGAACGACTACCGCGTGAACCTCAAGGCCGAGCTGGAAATCCGGCAGCTGCACGAAAAGATCGATCACCAGCTCGCCCATCAATGGGAAAGACTGGCCGAGATGCAGCAGATCCAGATCGAGATGCTGCAGGACCGCGTCAAGTGACGGATGCGGTTGCGATGGCCGGTGTTGGATCCGGATCCGGGAAATTCGCCCTTTTGGAAAAGGCCCTGTCGTCACGTCTCCTGCGCCTCGCCGTGCCGCTGCTGATCGTCGGACTGACCTTCTTCATCCTGCACGACATGGCCGCCAAGATCAGCTGGAGCGACGTGACATCCGACATCGCGGCAAGCCGCTGGTCATCGCTGCTGCTCGCCATCGGGGCGACATCGGTCAGCTTTTTCGCGATCTCGCTCTATGACGTTCTGGGCGTGCGCACCGTTGCGCGGGGACAGGTTGCGCCGCTTGTCGCCGGGCTCGCCGGTGCGTCCGGCATGGCCGTGTCGAACCTGCTCGGCTTCTCCTACCTCACCGGAGCGACCGTGCGTTACCGGATCTATGCCTCCGCGGGCCTGAGCCTCGGCAAGGTCGCCGGAGTGCTCGCGACCAGCTGGCTTGGGTTCTGGCTGGGCCTCGGCTCGATCCTCGGATGCCTGCTGATCGCGCGACCGGTCGGGTTTTCCGACCTCGTGCCGATCAGTGGCACGGTCGAAACCGCCATCGGGGCCGCTCTGCTGCTTGCGCTCGGCGGGCTGTTCGTCTGGCTCGCGCGCGGCGGGCGGCGTCTCGAATGGCGCGGATCCGGCGTCGATCTGCCGAAACCGGGCCTGACGGCCTGTCTTCTCGTCGTCGCGGTTTTCGACATTCTGGGCGCCGCGGCGACCCTCTATGTCCTGATGCCCGCGGATCTCACGCAGAATTTTGCGCATTTCTTCGTGGTCTTCGTCGCGGCCATCGCCATCGGTGTCGCGAGCAGCGCGCCCGGCGGCCTGGGCGTGTTCGAGGCGAGCCTGATCGCCGGGATGGGCGCGGCGGGGCGTCCGGATGTGCTGTCCGCCCTCATCCTCTATCGCCTCATCTATTCCCTGCTGCCCTTTCTCGTGGCGGTCAGCGGGCTTGCGGGCGTCTGGATCGTCGGCCAGCGTCGCGGCGTCGGCAAGAAGGCGTACCTTGCCTACCGCATTGTCCGCCCGCTGGTGCCCATTGCCGCGGCCGGAATCACGCTTCTTGGCGGGACGCTGCTGCTGGTCTCGGGCAACCTTCCGGCCGATACGGCCCGGCTGGGTATCCTGCGCGACATCCTCCCGCTCTCCTTCATCGAAGCGTCGCATCTTGCGGGCAGCGTGGCAGGTCTGCTGCTGGTCATCGTCTCCCGCGGGCTCTACCGCAAGCGCTACCGCGCCTGGGTGATCGCGATGGCGCTGATGATCCTCGGACTCGCTGCCTCGCTGGCAAAGGGGCTCGACTGGGAAGAGGCCATCGGCATGGGAGTCACGATCGCGTTGCTGGGCTGCTTCCGCTCGGCATTCTACCGGGTCGGGACGGGCTCCGTGTTCCGCCTGAACGGCACCTGGATCGCGAGCCTGCTCGCACTCATGGCTGCGGTGTTCTGGCTTGGCCTGCTCGCCTATTCGGACGTGCAGTACCGCGATGCGCTCTGGTGGCAGTTCGCCCTGCACGGTGACGCCTCGCGCTTCCTGCGCGCCAGCCTTGTGGTTGCGATGGTCTTTGCGGGGATCATGATGAACTCCCTCCTGAACAGGCGCGCCCGTCCCCAGCTACCCCGCGCCATCCCCGAGGATGTCTACCGCCTTGCCGTGCAGAGCGAAAACACCCAGGCGCAGATTGCGCTGCTCGGGGACAAAGAGTTTCTCGTCTCCGAAGACGGACGTGCCTTCATCGCCTATGGCGATACGGGCAACTCGCTGATTTCCCAAGGCGAACCGGTGGGCGACGAGGAGGCCGGGCGCAAGTTGATCTGGAAACTGCGCGAGGTCGCGGACAAGGCGGGCAAGCGCTGCGCCTTCTATGCCGTCTCGTCCCGGTACCTTGCGACCTATCTCGATCTCGGCTTCTCGATCCTCAAGATCGGAGAGATCGCGCGGGTGAAACTGCCGGGATTCACGCTCGAGGGCTCCGCCAAAAAGGATTTCCGGCATGCCCGCGCGCGGGCCCAGCGCGAAGGCTATGATTTCCACGTCATCCCGAGCGCCGAACTCCCCGCCATTCTTGCAGATCTGCAAAGGGTGTCCGACGCCTGGATGGAGATGAAGCAGGGCGAGGAAAAGGCGTTCTCGCTCGGTTGTTTCGATGCGAAATACCTGACCAATTTCGATCATGCCATCCTGCGCCACCGCGAGAGCGGGCGGATCGCAGCCTTTGCCAGCCTCCTGCAGGGAGCCGACAGGCATGAACTGTCGGTGGATCTCATGCGCTATGACCCGGACGCGCTCAAGGTCGCCATGGATGCGCTCTTTGGCGAAATGCTGCTCTGGGGCAAGGCGCAGGGCTTTGAATGGTTTTCTCTGGGCGCCGCGCCATTTTCCGGGATCGAGAGTCATCAGCTCGCCTCGCTCTGGAACCGGATCGGCGGCTTCGTCTATGCCCATGGCGAGCAGTTCTACAACTTCGAGGGGCTGCGCAGCTTCAAGCAGAAGCTCGGTCCGGAATGGTCGCCGAACTATCTGGCCAGTCCCGGCGGGCTTGCCGCGCCCCGCATACTATACGAGGTCAATGTTCTGGTTTCCGGCGGGATCAGGGGCCTCATTCACTAGGTCCGGCGTATCAGAGCATTGCTTGGCGATCGGTCGGGCATGAGTATCGTCGCGTCCGGGGCGAACAGAACACACCCGACCATGGCGGCGATCTACCCCGCCTCCCGCTTCTGCGCAGGCTTTCCGACATGGATCTCGAACTTCGCGAGCAGTTCGGCCTTGCGCAGCGGCTTGGTCAGGTAGTCGTCGAGCCCCGCCGCGAGGATGCTGTCGCGATCTCCGGACATGGCATGCGCGGTCACCGCGACGATCGGCACATATGGGCCTTCGCCTTCGAGCGCGCGGATCTCGCGGGTGGCCTGCTTGCCGTCCATGCCGGGCATCGAGATATCCATGAAGATGATGTCCGGGTGATGCGACTGGAACGCCTCGACCGCCTCGAAACCGTTATTCGCAAAGATCAGTTCCAGATCCAGCGCGGCCACCATCTTGCGGAACACCAGCTGATTGGTCTTGTTGTCTTCCGCCACCAGCACCCGCAAGGGCGCGAGATCGGCCCCATCCGCATCAGCAGCCAGAGGTGCGGCGGCGCTGACGCCGACGGGGGCATTCAGCTTTTCGATGGCCGCGAACAGGGCCCGCCGCGCCACCGGTTTCTGCAGGATGGCGATCACGTCGCCGCGGGTCGCGCTGGTCAGCAGCAGGCCGGGATTGCGGCTGAACAGCAGGACCGGAACGCCGCAACCCTTCTGCCGCAGTGCCGCGGCGAGTTCCATCCCGTCCATGTCGGGAAGGTCCTGCTCGAGGATAAGCAGGTCGGGCGGATCCGCCATCCGATCAAGCACCTCCGCGCCGGTCTTGCAGAACGCGACATCGAGCCCAAGGATTCCCAGCTGCTTGCCCAGAATGCTGCGGGAAGCGCTGTGATCGTCGACCACCAGAACGCGTTTCAAGCCGTCGGGCACCTTGGCGGTTTCAAAGGTCGCGGGCTCTTCGGTCGGCAAAACCACGCGGAAACCGAAGCAGGAGCCCTTGCCCAGCTCGGAATCCACCCAGATCTCGCCGCCCATCATCTCGATCAGGCGGCGGGTGATGGACAGCCCCAGCCCCGTACCTTCGAACTGGCGGTTGCGTTCGTCATCGACCTGGTTGAATTCGCCGAAGACGTGATCGACCTTGTCCGGCGCGATGCCGATGCCGGTATCCTCGACCGTGATATGGATCGCCGTCTGGCCATGCCCCGCGGACAGGCCGACGACGCGCACCAGCACATGCCCCTCGATCGTGAACTTGACCGCGTTGCCGAGCAGGTTGGTCAGCGCCTGCCGCAGCCGCCCCGGATCGCCGATGAAGCGGGTGGGCAGGAACATGTCGTAATCGACCAGCAATTCGACCGATTTTTCGCGCGCAGTGGGCTGCAGCAGCATGACCACCTCATGCACCGATCGCTCCAGATCGAAGGGCTCGGGATGCAGCACCAGCTTGTCCGCCTCGATCTTGGAGAAATCGAGCACGTCGTTGATGATCACCAGAAGCGCCTCACCGGAATTGCGGATGGTTTCCGCATAAAGGCGCTGTTCCTCGGTCAGATCGGCGTCCATCAGCAGATCCGCCATGCCGACGACGCCGTTCATCGGCGTGCGGATCTCGTGGCTCATGTTGGCGAGGAAAGCCGATTTGGCCCGGTTGGCGGATTCGGCACGGGCCTTGGCCTCTTCGAGATCGCGCTGGACCTGCTTCATCTGGCTGATGTCGATCCGCAGCCCCACGCGCCCGCCATCCGAGGTTTCCTTCTCGTACACCCTGAGCCAGCGCCCGTCGCTCAGCTGCTGCTCATGCTCGACGGACGGGCTGCGATGCCGCTCCATCCGTTCCTCGAGCCATTCCTCCTCGCGGCCCAGCGCCTCGAGATACTGGCCCCGTTCCAGACCGAAGCGCAGGATATCCTCGAACTGCGCGCCGGGGATCAGCGCCTCCGCGCTTTCGGCATACATGTCGAGATAGGGAGCGTTGCACATCAGCAGGCGGTCGTCGGAATCGTAGATCACGAAGCCGTCCGGCATTTCCTCGACCGCGGACCACATGCGCATCAGCTCGGTGATGTCGATGGCAAGGCTCACGATGCCCCCATCCGGGGTGCGCCGGTCCTGGATCTTGAGGAAATGGCCGGACCACAGGCGGATCGTCACCGGCGGAATCGACTCCGTCTTCCAGCGCGCCAGCATGCGTTCCCGCCACACGGGGGCCGGTTCGCCCTGAAGATCGACGATCCCCTCCTCGATCATCACGTCGACGATATGCGCGTAACTCGCGCCGGGGGCGATGGTGTCCAGCCCCTCGAACACCGAGAGATAGGGCGGGTTGGCGATCTCGAGCAGCCCCTCGGCATTGAACAGGGCAAAGCCGTCACGGATCGAGCGCAGCGCCTTCCAGAGCTGCCCCTCCACCACCTCGATCTTCTGGAACGCCTCGCCGAGTTCGGTGCGCACGCGCACGTTCTCGTCGCGCACCGTCGCCACTTCGGCCCGGGTCTCGGTGATTTCGTGGCTCAGCATGCGGGCATGGTGGCCGAGCTTGCGGTTGGCGGAGAACAGTTCGGCCTGCTTGAGTTCAAGCAGCCGTTCCGCCGCCAGCCGGGCGCGCCGTTCCTCGGCCAGTTTCTGGGCCAGACTCATGCCACTCTCCGTCACCTGAGCGGCACTTTTGCGCGGACAGGGTGAATAAGTGTTTAAATCCCATTGGCGGGAATCGTTGCGCCCGGCTTGGCCGACATGCGACTGTACGTGCACCGCCACGGGAGGAAGACATGCGCAGCGTACTCACGGCCCTGATGTTGCTGATCCTGGGGCTCGTTCCCGCGTTCGCGCAGCAGGATCCTGTGCCGGAGCGGCGGCTCGTTGTCACCCGCGACGTGGACTTCTACGGCGCCGATCTGCAGGCGCTGTTCGAGACCACGCTCGAGGCCTGCCAGCGGGTCTGCCTCAACGATGCCACCTGTCAGGCCTTCACCTTCAACACCCGCTCGCGCGCCTGTTTCCCGAAATCGTCGATCAGCGACCGGCAACCCTATGAGGGCGCGATTTCGGCGCAGGTCTTCCCGACCGCCCCCGCGGTGCTGTCGCAGGCCGCCACACGCGCGCAGGATCTCGGCTTTCTCGGCGAAGCTGATCTGGCGCGCGCCAGGGAGGAGTCCGAGGCTCTCGCCCTCCGCCATGCCGGAGGTCAGTGGAGCGTCGAGGAGCTTCTGCAAGCCGCGCGCGATCAGGCGGCGCAGGGCAACACGCGCAATGCGATGAACTGGACCGGTGCCGCACTGGCGCAGAGCGATGCGGCCGATCAGTGGCTTGAATACGGGCGGTTCGCGGCGCAACTGGCCGAGGCGGGGGATGGCGACTCGGGCGAGATGCGCGCGCGGGCCGAACTCGCCGCCGTCAACGCCTATCTGCGCGCGGGCGGCGATGCCGTCCGGGTCAGCGCCCTGCTCGCTCTGGCGCAGGCGCTGGAGCCGCTGGAGCGCGGGCGCGAAATGATCCCGGCGCTGAGGCTCGCACAAAGCCTGCAGCCGCGTGCCGAAGTGACCGCCCTGCTCGACGATGCCATCGGCAAGTACGGCTTTCGCATCATCGAGACCACGGTGGAGGCGGACAGCGCCACGCCGCGGATCTGCGCCGAATTCTCCGAGCCTCTGATAAAGGCCGGGACAGACTATGCTCCCTTCGTACGCCTTCCGGATCAGCGGCTGGTGGTGCAGCCCTCCGAGCGTCAGATCTGCATCGACGGGGTCGAACATGGCCAGCGCTACACGCTGACCTTCCGCGCCGGGCTGCCCTCGGCCGAGGGCGAGGAAGTGAGCCGCGACGTGCCGGTGACGCTCTATGTGCGCGACCGCTCGCCCTCGGTCTGCTTTCCGGGGCGCTCCTACGTGCTGCCGCGTTCCGCCGATGCCGAGCTGCCGATCGAGACGGTGAACCTCGATACGGTGACGCTGAGCCTCTCGCGGGTGAGCGACCGCAACCTGACCCGCATACTGCAGGACAACTATTTCGGCCGCCCGCTGGGGCAGTATGAACTGGACTATCTGCAGGGCGATCTGGCCGAGGAGATCTGGACCGGAACGGGCACCGTCGAGAACCGCCTCAATGCCGATGTGACGACCCGTCTGCCGATGGGGCCTGTCGTGGGTGACCTCGATCCGGGGATCTATGCCCTGACAGCGCGGGTGGACGGGGCCGATCCCTATGAAGAGCCCGGCGCGACGCAGTGGTTCGTGCTGACAGATATCGGCCTCACCACGCTCTCCGGCACTGACGGGCTGCATGTCTTTGCCCGCGCCCTGTCGGATGCCACAGCGCTGGACGGGCTGGAGGTCACGCTGCTGTCCCGCTCGAACCGCGTACTTGCGGTCGCGCGAACGGACGGCGACGGCGTGGCACGCTTCGACCCCGGCCTGACGCGCGGCACCGATGGCGCCGCCCCTGCGCTTGTGGTGGTGCGGGATGGCGAGAGCGATCTAGCCTTCCTCTCGCTCGGCGATCCGGCCTTCGATCTCTCGGATCGCGGCGTCGAGGGGCGGGACCCTGCCGGGCCCATCGACACGTTTCTCGCGACGGATCGCGGCGCCTATCGCGCGGGTGAGGTCATCCACGTGACGACCCTGCTGCGCGACACGGATCTCGCCGCCATCACGGGCGTGCCGGTCACCGCGATCCTGACCCGGCCCGATGGTGTGGAGCACAGCCGCACGCTGTCTGCAGAGGGCGCTGCCGGTGGGCATGTCTTCGACCTGCCATTGGCGCCCTCGGTCCCGCGCGGCACCTGGCAGCTGGCCGTCTACGGCGATGTCGATGCCCCGGCGCTGGCGAGCCGGTCGCTGCTGGTCGAGGATTTTGTGCCCGAGCGCATCGATTTCACCCTCAACCTGCCCGATGGGCCGATCCTGGCCTCGGCGCCGCCGCTGCTCGACGTATCGGCGCGCTATCTCTTCGGCGCACCCGGCGCGGATCTGCCCATCGAGGGCGAGCTGCGCCTGTCCGCACGCGACAGCCTCGACGGCTTTCCCGGCTACAGGTTCGGCCGGTACGACGACGAAAGTGACATCCAGACCCGCAGCCTGCCCGGCAATCTGCGCACCGATGCAGATGGCACCGCGCAGGTGGTTCTGCCGCTGCCGGAGGGCGACAGCATCACGCCCGGCCGGCCCTATGACGCCGACATCACGCTGCGGCTCTCCGAAGGGTCGGGCCGTCCTGTCGAGCGCTCCGTCACCCGCGCGCTTGCGCCGATGGCACCGTTGATCGGGATCCGGCCACTTTTCGACGGGGCGGTCGCGAACGGCGCCGAGGCGCAGTTCCAGCTGCAGGCCGTCGGCCCCGATCTCGCACCCGTGGCGATGGAGGCGCAATGGACGCTGAACCGGGTCGAGACGCGGTATCAGTGGTATCAGCTTTACGGCAACTGGAACTGGGAGCCGGTCACCACCCGCAGGCAGGTCGCCTCCGGCACGGTCACGCTGGGCAACGCGCCTCTGGAACTGGCGCAGAGCGTCGACTGGGGCCAGTACGAGCTGGTGGTCGAGCGTCTGGACGGGAGCTATGTGGCCTCTTCCGTCAGTTTCGATGCCGGCTGGTACGCGCCCGCCGATGCGGCATCGACCCCGGACGCGCTCGAACTGTCGCTGGACAAACCCGGCTACCGCCCGGGTGAGACGGCGACCCTGCGCATCGTGCCGCGCTATGCGGGCAAGGCGCTGGTGACGGTGCTGAGCAACCACGTGATCTCGATGCAGGCGGTCGAGGTGAGCGAGGGCGAGAACCTGATCGACCTGCCGGTGACCGAGGAATGGGGCGCCGGCGCCTATGTCACGGCGCAAGTGATCCGGCCCATGGATGTGGCGGCGGGTCAGAATGCGGCGCGCAGCCTTGGCCTCGCCCATGCGGCGATAGATCCGGGGGCACGCAAACTGTCGGTATCGATCGAGACAGAGGCAGAGTCCGCGCCGCGCGGGGCGCTTTCGGCGGCCGTGTTGGTCGACGGTCTGGAGGAAGGTCAGCAGGCCTATGTCACGCTCGCCACCGTCGATCTCGGGATCCTGAACCTCACCGGATTCGAGGCGCCCGATCCGTCCGGATATTATTTCGGCCAGCGCCGGCTGGGGGTCGAGATCCGCGACCTCTACGGGCGGCTCATCGACGGGATGAACGGCGCGATGGGGCAGGTCCGCTCGGGCGGCGACGCCTCGGCGCAGATGCGTCTGCAAAGCCCGCCCCCGACCGAGGAGCTGGTCGCCTTCTTCTCGGGGCCCGTCAGGGTCGTCAACGGCCGCGCCGAAGCCAGCTTCGACATTCCCGAATTCAACGGAACGGTGCGGCTGATGGCGATCGCCTGGTCCCCGACCGCCGTGGGTGAGGCCTCGAGCGACGTGCTGGTGCGCGATCCGGTTGTGGTGAACGCCTCGCTGCCGCGCTTCATGGCGCCGGGGGACAGCTCGCGCCTGCTGCTCGAGATCGTGCACGCCAAGGGGCCTGCGGGGCGCATGGGGCTGGATGTGACCGCGGACGGCCTCACGCTCGACGCGTCGAGCGTGCCTTCGGGCGTCGAGGTTTCCGAGGGCGGCACGACCCGGCTGCGCATCCCGGTCACGGCAGGCGATGTGGGCGATCACGAGATCCGCGTGGCGCTGAGCACGCCGGATGGCACGCAGCTGGTCAAGACCCTGACGCTGGGTGTGCGGGCGAATGATCCGGCGATCTCGTCCACGCGGCGGTTCACGCTCGCCCCCGGCGAAACGTTCACGCTGGATTCCGATGTCTTCGACGGGCTTCGGCCCGACACAGCGACGGCGCTGCTCTCTGCCGGGCCGCTCGCACGGTTCGACGCGCCGGGTCTGCTCGCCTCGCTCGACCGCTATCCTTATGGCTGCACCGAGCAGGTGACCTCGCAGGCGCTGCCGCTGCTCTATCTCTCCGGCATGGCCGAGGCGATGGGGATGGGGCCGAAGGCACAGATGGACACCCGCATCGATCAGGCCATCACGAAGATCCTCACGCGGCAGGCGGCGAATGGTGGCTTCGGTCTCTGGTCCGCCGAAGCCGGGGATTTCTGGCTCGACGCCTATGTCTCGGATTTCCTGAGCCGGGCCAGGGCGGCGGGCCGCGCGGTTCCCGATATCGCCTTTGACGCGGCGATGGACAACCTGCGCAACCGCATCTCCTATGCCGCGGATTTCGACCAGGGGGGCGAGGATATCGCTTATGCCCTGATGGTGCTCGCACGCGAGGGACAGGCGGCGATGGACGATCTGCGCTATTACGCTGACACCAAGGCCGATGACTTCGCTACACCGCTGGCACAGGCACAAATCGGTGCCGCGCTGGCCAGTTACGGCGATCAGACCCGCGCCGATCTGATGTTCACCAAGGCGGCCCAAAGCCTCTCGGGGCAGGTCGGGACCGAGGCGTCGGTCTATCGCACGGATTACGGCACCGCCTTGCGCGATGCGGCCGGCGTTCTGTCGCTGGCAGTCGAGGCGGGGAGCATGGCGGTGGACCGCGAGGCGCTGAGAACGCGGATTTCCTCCACCGACCGCCCGCTCTCGACACAGGAACAAAGCTGGTCGCTGCTGGCGGCGCATGCGCTGGTGCAGGACCCGACCGTTTCGGGCCTGACGGTCGATGGCGCGCAGGTCAGCGGGCCGTTCATCCGACGGCTCGCAGGTGATACGCTGCAACCGCAGGCGATCACCAACACCTCGCCAAATCCGACCGACATCACCCTCACTACGCTCGGCGTGCCGACCGTTCCCGCCCCCGCCGGCGGGTATGGCTATGCGATCGAGCGGGCCTATTACACGATGGAGGGCGCGCCGCTGAGCGGTCCGATCGCAACAGGTGACCGGTTGGTGACGGTGCTGACCATCCGCCCGGCCGAGGAAACCGGCGCGCGGCTCATGGTCGACGACCCCCTTCCGGCCGGGTTCGAGATCGACAATCCCAACCTGCTGCGCGCCGGTGACATCCGGGCGCTCGACTGGCTCGATCCGGCCGAGACGCGCAATGTCGAATTCCGCAGCGACCGGTTCCTTGCGGCGGTGGACTGGCGTTCCGCCGATTCCTTTCAGCTCGCCTATGTCGTGCGCGCTGTGTCGCCGGGACAGTTTCATCACCCGGCAGCCTCGGTCGAGGACATGTACCGTCCGCAATATCGGGCGCGGACCGATACCGGAAGTCTGGACATCTCGGAATGATGGAGGGGACGACATGAGCGGAACGGTTCTGTGCCGGATGCGGTGGCGCGCGCTCGATCGCGAGGGCGAGGACAGCTGCACCCTCACCCGGCTCGCGGGCGGCTGGATGCTGGTCGGGCATGCGCGCTTTCATGACGCGAACGGCTGGGCCGCGCTGGATTACGTGATCCGCTGCGGCCCGGACTGGACCACGACCAGCGCCGACATCACCGGCAGCCATGGCGATCTGCGCGTGGCCCTGCGCATGAAACGGACCGGGGCAGCCTGGCAGATGAACGGCGTGTTGCAGCCGCAGGTGGCGGGGGCGACGGATATCGACCTCGGATTTACGCCCGCGACCAACCTCATGCCCCTGCGCCGGATGCCGCAGATTGGCCGCCTGCCCTGCCGTGCCGCCTGGCTGCCCGCGCCGACAGGTGCACCCGAGCCGCTGGATCAGGTCTATACACGGCAGCGCGGTCAGGTCGTGCAGTATCATGCCACGCAGACCGATTACACGACCCAACTCCGGGTCAACGAGCATGGCTTCGTCACCCTCTATCCCGGCCTGTGGGAGGCGGTGAATGCGCCCTGACAGACTGCTGCTGACGCTGGTCCTTGTCCTTTGGTCCGGTGCGGTGCTGCGCGACGCCTCCGACGTCTGGATTGACGCCACGGTGCTGCCCCCGCTCGTGGTCGCGACCTCGTCCGAGGTGCGGGACCGCGATGGCGGGTTGCTGCGCGCCTATACGGTCGAGGACGGGCGCTGGCGGATGGACATCTCATCCGATGCCGTCGATCCGCTCTTCCTGCAGATGCTGCTCGCCTACGAGGACAGAAGGTTCCTCACGCATGGCGGTGTCGATGCCCGCGCCGCGCTGCGCGCCGGGCTGCAGGCCTTGCGGCAGGGGCGCATCGTGTCGGGGGGATCGACCCTGACCATGCAGGTCGCGCGACTGCTCGAAGCCAGCGGCACCGGTGCCTGGTCCGGCAAGCTGCGGCAGGCGCGCGTGGCACTGGCGCTCGAGCGGCGGCTCGACAAGGATCAGATCCTCTCGCTCTACCTTCACCTCGCGCCTTATGGCGGTAATATCGAGGGGTTGCGGGCCGCGACGCTCGCCTATTTCGGCAAGGAACCGCAGCGCCTGACCCCGGCCGAGGCCGCGCTGCTGGTCGCCCTGCCGCAATCACCCGAGACGCGCCGCCCCGACCGCTTTCCCGCGACGGCGCATACCGCGCGGGACCGTGTCCTCGCCCGGATGGCGCGCGCCGGTGTCCTGAGCCCCGATGCCGTGCAGGCCGCATTGCAGGACCCCTCGCCGGACCGCCGACGCGCCGTGCCGCAGCTGGCCCCGCATCTGTCGGACCGCGCGCCGGCGCTCGGCACCGGCCGGGTCACGACGACGCTCGACGGCGATCTGCAGGCGAAGCTCGAGGATCTGGCGCGGCGGCACATGGCGGGGCGGGATGCGCATTTGTCGCTCGCGATCCTTGTCGCTGACCATACCACCGGCGAAATCCTCGCCTCGGTCGGGTCGCCCGATTATGACCGGACCGAGGCGCAGGGTTTCGTCGACATGACGCAGGCCCTGCGGTCTCCGGGATCGACGCTGAAACCACTCGTCTACGGGCTGGCCTTCGACCGCGGTCTGGCCCATCCCGAGACACTGATCGAGGATACGCCGGTCCAGATCGGATCTTACGCGCCGCAGAATTTCGACCACCTCTTTCGCGGTGATGTCCGGATCAGCGAGGCGCTGCAACTCTCGCTCAACATCCCCGTGGTGCGCCTGACCGAGGCTCTGGGCCCGGCTCACCTGATGGACGCACTGCGGCGCGCCGGGGCGCAGCCGGAACTTCCGACCGGCGTGCCGGGCCTTGCCGTGAGCCTTGGCGGCGTCGGCCTCACGCTCGCGGATCTGGTGCAGGTCTACGCCATGCTGGCCGAGGGCGGTCAGGTGACGAGGCTGCGCTGGACCGGGGAGCCCGACGCGGGTCGCGACCGGGTTCTGAGCTCGCGCGCGGCCTGGCAGGTGGGTCATATCCTTGCCGGGATCGTCCCGCCCCCGGCAGCGGGTCCGCGGGGCCGCGTGGCGTTCAAGACCGGAACCTCCTACGGGCACCGCGATGCCTGGGCGATCGGCTATGACGGGCGCTACGTGGCCGGTGTCTGGATCGGTCGGCCCGACGGAACGCCGGTGCCCGGCGCTTTCGGGGCGGATGCCGCCGCACCGCTGCTGTTCGAGGTGCTGGGCCGCACCCGAATACAGCCCGTGCCGCTGCCACCGCCCCCGCCGGATACGCTGCTGCTCGGCAATGCGGAGCTGCCGCTGCCCTTGCAACGGTTCGGCGGGCCGTCCGGTACCGCGAGCGAACTCTCCATCCGCTTTCCACCCGAGGGCGCGACGCTCAACCTACTCGAGACCGGAATTCCATTGAAACTGCGCGACGGCACGGCGCCCTTCACGGTGCTGCGGGACGGCGCAGTCATCGCCACGGGCCTGAAACGGCCGGATATCCTGGTGCCTGCCAGCGGGCGCGGATTTACCACCCTGTCGGTGATCGATGCCAGCGGCGCCTCGGGTCAGGTGTCGATCGAACTGCGCTGAGCCTCAGGGCGAGCGCGCGCGTATCAGCCGACCGGTCTCGAGCGGAAATAGAGGTATAGCGGCAGGCCGCAGCTCACACCGATGCAGAAGATCGCCGGAATGCAGACCAGTGCCGCCCAGTTGCGCCGCACGGCGACCTCGGAAAGGATCCAGAGCGTCAGCACGATGGCCGCGATTGTGAGATCCCAGACCAGACCGGTGGTCGAGGCGTTGACGTACCACGCGTCGATCATCGCGCCGAAATCCCAGGCATTCTGGCTCAGATAGGTCATGAACCAGTACATCGGATGCACGGCGCCCCAGGCGGCGAGCGCCAGCCAGAGATACCGCAGCCGCATCAGAAGCCGAGGCCGAGCCAGAAGGGACCCTTGTTCAACCCGACGCCGCCGCCAAGGTTCACGCCGTTGCCGCCGCCGCTCACGCTGGCAGCGTAGCTCGGGCGGATCGGTTCGCCATCCGCGCCGCATCCCGCCAGCGCAATCACTCCCAAGATCAGTACCAGTCTCATCCCAAGTCCTCCTGCCAGCGGGCGACCTGCTCACGGACGCGCGCGGGTGCCGTACCGCCATAGCTCAGGCGCGAAGCGACGGAATTGTGCACACCCAGAACGTCGAACACGTCCTGCGTGATGCCCTCATGCACGCCCTGCATGTCCTCGAGCGTCAGATCCGGCAAATCGCAGCCCTTCCTTTCGGCCAAAGCCACCAGCGTGCCCGTCACGTGATGCGCCTGCCGGAAAGGTAGGTCGAGAACGCGCACAAGCCAATCGGCAAGATCGGTGGCGGTAGAAAAACCGCTCGCCGCCGCGCGTTCGAGAGAGTCGCGGTTGGCGGTCATGTCCTTCACCATGCCCTCCATCGCAGCCAGCGCCAGCATGAGGTTGTCGGCGGCGTCGAAGACCTGCTCCTTGTCCTCCTGCATGTCCTTGGAATAGGCCAGCGGCAGACCCTTCATCACCATCATCAGCGCGACATTGGCACCGAAGATCCGGCCGATCTTGGCGCGGATCAGTTCGGCCGCATCGGGATTCTTCTTTTGCGGCATGATGCTCGACCCGGTGGAAAAGCGGTCCGACAGCGTGACGAAGCGGAACTGGGCCGAGGACCAGATCACCAGCTCTTCGGCAAAGCGCGACAGGTGCATCGCGCAGATCGACGCGCAGGACAGGAATTCGAGCGCGAAATCGCGGTCCGACACGGCGTCGAGCGAATTCGCCATCGGACGGTCGAAGCCCAGCGCCTCGGCCGTCATGTGGCGGTCGATGGGAAATGACGTGCCGGCCAGCGCCGCCGCGCCGAGGGGTGATTCATTCATCCGCTTGCGGGCATCGCGCACGCGCGAGAGATCGCGCGAGAACATCTCGACATAGGCCATCATGTGATGCCCCCATGTCACCGGCTGCGCGGTCTGCAGATGAGTGAAGCCCGGCATGACCCAGTCGGCACCAGCCTTGGCCTGGCTCAGCAGCGCCTTCATCAGCGCGACGAGACCCGCATCCGCCGCATCGAGCTGGTCGCGCACCCAGAGGCGGAAATCGGTCGCCACCTGATCGTTGCGCGACCGGGCCGTGTGCAGACGACCCGCCGGAGTACCGATCACCTCGGTCAGGCGGGATTCCACATTCATGTGGATGTCTTCCAGCGCGGTAGAAAAGGCGAAGGTCCCGCCCTCGATCTCTGACAAGACCGTGAGAAGGCCTTTCCGAATGGCCTCGACGTCGCTAGGACTGACGATGCCCGTCGCGCCCAGCATCGCGGCATGGGCCCGAGAGCCGGCGATATCCTGAGCCGCCATCCGCTGATCGAACCCGATCGAGGCGTTGATCGCCTCCATGATCGCATCCGGTCCGGCGGCAAAGCGGCCGCCCCACATCTGGTTCGAGGTTGTGTCAGACATAAGCAAAGCCCTTCGGAGGCAAAATGAAACGGTTTCTTTACGCGCTCGTCTATACCGGCCTTGTCGTCCTTGCAAACCCGGCCCTTGCCGACATGGATGCCGCCGCAGCGGCGCGCGAGGGCGACATGAAGAAGATGAACTTCCACTCAGAGCCGAAACCGGCCGGAACGTCGGAGTTCACGACCTTCGATGACGAGCCGCTGTCGCTGAGCGATTACGAGGGCAAATGGGTTCTGGTGAATTTCTGGGCCACCTGGTGTGCGCCCTGCCGCAAGGAAATGCCGATGCTGTCCGAATTGCAGACCGAGCTGGGCGGTGACGACTTCGAAGTCGTGACCATCGCCACGGGTCGCAATCCGCCAAGCGCGATGGAGACCTTCTTTGAAGAGATCGAAGTCACCAACCTGCCGCTGAACCGCGACCCCAAATCGGCGCTCGCGCGCGAAATGGGTGTGCTGGGCCTGCCGATCACCGTGATCCTGAACCCCGAAGGACAGGAAGTCGGGCGGCTTCAGGGTGATGCGGAATGGGATTCGGACAGCGCCAAGGCGATGCTTCAGGCGCTGATCGGAAACAGCTGAGGCGGGACAGCACCCAGCGGAACCACAATCACCGCAAACCGGCAGACTCAGCCTCTCAGGAACGATCCGACCGATTCTGCATCCAGCGGAAAACCAGTGGTGCCACGAGGATCACCATCGTGATGCGCACGACATGGTGGCTCGCCACGTAGGCGACCTCGGCGTCCATCGCCAGCGCGACGAGGCTCATCTCGGCCAGACCGCCCGGGGAATAGGCCAGCAGCACCTGCTCGGTCGTCTGGCCGAAGAGACCATGGAAGGCCACGGCAAAGACCACGGTGACGGTGAGCATGATGATCGTCGCGCCCAAGCTCAGCAGCAGCGCATGCGCGATGTCGCCTGCGCGCGAGCCGACGAAGCGGCAGCCGATGATCGTACCGAGGATCAGCTGCGCGAGCACGACCAGTTCGGATGGCGGCGGATTGGTGGCGAAACCGGCGAGATGCGCGACCGCGCTCACCAGCATCGGGCCGATCAGGGTGGGGGCCGGCAGGCGCAGCAGCGGGCCCAGGTAGAAACCCAGCACGCCACAGATCAGCAGCACGGCAAGATCGCGCAGCGGAATTTCCGAGAAGCTGACGCCGAATTGCGAGCGGTCACCAAGATCGTAGCCCGCGACCACCCGGAACCAGACCGCGACGAGCGACACCACGATGACGATCCGCGCCGCATGGGCGAGTGCGATCCGGGCATCGTCGCCGCCAAAGTCGCGCCCGATCAGGATCATCTCGTTGAGACCGCCGGGCATGCCTGCGAAAAAGGCGGTGACCGGGTCGAAGCCGCCGAAACGACGGTAGAACGGCACCACGAGGATGCAGGACACGGCGAGGTAGAGCCCGAGGAAGCTGAAGGACATCAGCCAGTCACCGGCCTGCGAGATAACTTCGGGCTTGAACCCTGCGCCCAGCATCACGCCGATCACCACGACGACATAGGGGCGCACCCGGATCGGTGGACGGATCGGCGCATTCAGCACGGCGGCGATGGTGTTGAAGATCATCGGCCCCAGCATCCAGGGCAGCGGCGCACCGACTGCGTTGAACCGCAGACCGCCGAGGATGCCCAAGGTCATCGCCAGCGCGATATGTCCCCAGAGGGCACGTGTCGACAGCGTCCTGAGCTGGGTGTCCCTGTTCCTGGCAACTACCATTCTGGCAGTGCCGGTGATCTGCGCCGGGCCGAGAGGGCCATGCTCACCTCATGTCTTGTCCGGGCGCCGTCCCGCGCCCCGGGACGTCTTCGGCCTGTTGCCCCGAAGTGTCAAGCGGAGGTCAGCGGCAGTAGGAGCCGCTGCGGTACCGGGCCGTGTCGAAATGGAAATGATCGCGGTGGTACCCGTCCGATCCCGGCCCGAGCACGGTGCCGAAGGTTCCGCAGGCAGAACGGTGCAGCTTCTTGAGCAGCGGGCCGTCCCGATTTGTCCCCCAACCCTCCAGCACCGTGATCTCGGTTCCGTCGCGCAGGCGGATGCCGGAAATGTCGATCGCGCGGCCCTTGCCATGCTCGGAGATCTTGGCGCCGCTCTGATTGTTGCGCGACCGGCAGGAATAATGCGCGGCCACGTTGATGCGTGCCACGCCACCGCCGCGGGTTCCGACAGAGGGGGTCAGCGCCGTGTCGACCCAGCGCTTGAGCGTCTTTGCGGTCACGCAGTCGATCGTCGCCTGCTGGCTGAGCGGGATGCCGTTGACCGAGCGCAGCTTCACCGCCTCCTTGATGCCGCAGCCGCTGATCCGCCCGGGGACAAAACCGATGCGTTCGCCCTGCAGCTTGGGATCGCCGCAGATCGCGCCGCGCGCCTCTTCCTGACGCTGGGCCATGGCCTTCTGAACGATGGCGCCTGGGCGCACGGAGGGGCGCAGGGTCTCACGGATCGCGAGCGGCGAGGCCGCGGCAAAGGCGCGGATCTGTTCGAGTTCGGGCAGCGGTTCGCTGCGTGCGATCGGCTCGAGCCCCTGCATCCGCGCCACCAGCTTTTCGGTCAGCACCGGCTCGAAGATCGCGGGGCGCGCGGCTGGGCGGCTTTCTGCCGACACGGCCGCGCGGATGCTCTCCGGGAAGGCCAGAGCGGTCGTTGCGGAGCTGCCCGAAACCCGCAGAACCGGGCGGAGGGAACTGTCGGGCGCTTCGGCGAATACGGGAGTGGCGAGAGTGAGTACCAGCAAGATATTGATAAGTAACCGCATTAGCGCTCCGTTTTGGTGCGCCCGAAATCCGGTGCATCCGTGTCCTGTCCGGCCTCGATGATACCACGGCGAATGGCGCGGGTGCGGGTAAAATAGGCGTGAAGGTGATCGCCGTCGCCGGTGCGGATGGCGCGCTGCAGGGCAAAGAGCTCTTCGGTGAACCGGCCGAGGATCTCGAGCGTCGCTTCCTTGTTGTTCAGGAACACGTCGCGCCACATCGTCGGATCGGAGGCGGCGATGCGGGTGAAGTCGCGGAAACCGGCGGCGGAATACTTGATCACCTCGCTGTCGGTGACGCGGCGCAGATCGTCGGCCACGCCCACCATCGTGTAGGCGATGAGGTGCGGCGTGTGGCTGGTCACGGCAAGGACGAGGTCGTGATGTTCGGCGTCCATCACCTCGACATAAGCGCCCAGCGCCTGCCAGTAGCGCGTGAGCCTGTGGACGACGTCCTCCTCGGTTCCCTCGACCGGAACCAGCAGGCACCAGCGGTTGTCGAACAGGCTCGCGAAACCGGATTCAGGGCCGGAATGCTCGGTCCCGGCTAGCGGATGACCGGGCACGAAATGCACATTCTCGGGAAGGTGCGGCGCGACTGCCTCGATCACCGTCTTCTTGACCGAGCCGACATCGGTGACGGTGCAGCCGGGTTTGAGATGCGGTCCGATTTCGGCGGCGACAGCCCCCATCGCGCCGACCGGCACGCAAAGCACCACCAGATCGGCATCCTTCACAGCCTCGGCCGCGCTGTCGCAGACCGTGTCGCAGAGCCCGATGCGCCGCGCGGTGTCGCGGGTTTCGCCAGAGCGGGCATAGCCCGTGACATGGCCCGCCACACCGCGGCGTTTCATCGCCCAGAACATCGACGAGGCGATCAGGCCCAGCCCGATCAGGGCGACGCGGGGATAGATTTCGCTCATCTCTGGCCCGCCTTGAACTGTCCGACCGCATGCGCCACGCGGCGGCAGGAGGATTCATCGCCTACGGTGATGCGCAACGCATTGGGGAGCTTGTACCCGGCGACGCGACGCACGATCAGCCCCTGGGACTGGAGATAGATGTCACAGGCCTCGGCCTCTTCGACCGATCCGAAACGGGCCAGCACGAAATTCGCGGTCGAGGTGTCCGACGGCACGCCATGTTCGGCCAGCGCCTCGGAGAGCCACGTCCGCATGCGGGCGTTTTCGGCGCGGCACTTCTCGGCATAGGCCCGGTCGCGGATCGCCGCCTCTGCCGCGACGAGGGCGGTGGAGGACAGGTTGAACGGGCCGCGGATGCGGTTCAGGACGTCGATGATCTCCTGCGGACCGTAGCCCCAGCCGACGCGCAGCCCGCCCAGCCCGTAGAGTTTCGAGAAGGTGCGCGTCATCACCACGTTGTCGCGCGCCTGCGTGAGCTTCGCGCCGCCATCATAGCCTTCGACATATTCGGCATAGGCCCCGTCCAGAACAAGGATCGCCTGAGGCGGAATGCCCTCGGCAAGGCGCTCGACCTCGGCCATGCCGATCATCGTGCCCGTGGGGTTGTTCGGATTGGCGACAAAGACCAGCTTCGTGCGCTCGGAACATCCGGCGAGGAACGCATCAACATCCGTGACACGCTCGCTCTCGGGCACCTCGATCGGGGTCGCACCGGCAGCCAGCGCGCTGATGCGGTACATGCCGAAGCCGTGGACCGAATGCACGACCTCGTCTCCCGGGCCGGCATAACACTGGCAGAGAAAGTGGATGATCTCGTCGCTGCCGACACCGCAGATGATGCGTTTCGCCTCCAGCCCGTGCACTTCGGCGATCGCCTGACGCAGCGAGGCGTGATCCGTGTTGGGGTAGCGGTGCAACTCGTGCGCGGAGCGGCGGACCGCTTCCATCGCGGCCGGGCTCGGGCCAAAGGGGTTCTCGTTCGAGCTGAGCTTGACCACGTTGGACACGCCATCCACATGCGCGATCCCGCCCTGATAGAGGGCAATATCCATGATGCCAGGCTGGGGCGCGATCTTTGTCATCTGTAGTCTCCTTGCCGGGACGTCTTTAGCGGCCCGGCTTGGCCAAGAAAAGCGGCAAGTGGCCGGCAGGTCCGCAGACCCGCCCGGCATCCGGCGCGGTGGACGACGGAGGAAGCCGCCGCCCGCTAGCTCGCCAGCACGTTGCGGAAGAGCCAGGGGTCGGAATCGTCGATATCCTCTGGAAAATGCTCCCAGCGGTCCTGCAGCGGCGTCCAGTCGGTGTAATTCGCCTCGACCGGGCCCAGATAGGGGCGCTGTACTTCGAGGCAGCGCGCATGGTCCATCTCGTCCGTCTCGACGATGCCGGCCTCGGGATTCTCGAGCGCCCAGACCATGCCGGCCAGCACGGCAGAGCTCACCTGAAGCCCGGTGGCGTTCTGATAGGGCGCCAGATCGCGGGTTTCCGCGTTGCTCAGCCGCGAGCCGTACCAGAGCGCATTCCTCTCATGACCGAAGAGCAGCACGCCAAGCTCGTCGATGCCTTCGACGATCTCGTCCTCGGTGAGGATATGGTGCTTCGTCTGCTGCCG
>JBBSNW010000032.1:0-51944 GCA_038260405.1 Rhodobacterales bacterium
TCGAAAAGGGCTCCGACGGTGCCTCGACCGTTTTCCTCCCCGAGGATCGCGGCGATGTCTGGCGCGAGATGATGCATCGCAACGTCGTGCATTACGGTACCAGCAGCACGATGATCCGCCGCGAGGTGGTCGAGACGATCGGCGGCTTCGACGAGTCGCTGCCCGCGATCGAGGACTACGATTTCTGGACCCGGATCGCCCGTTTCTACACCTTCGAATGCGTGCCGGAGCCGCTGATGATCTATCACGACGAAGCCGCGGAGAAGGGCGTGCCGAGCGACAAGCGGTCGCGGGATTTCGAGGCCAACATGGCGGCGCGGCGCATGTTTTTCGACAGGTACGGTGACGAAGCGGTGCGTGCCGGTGTCCTGCATCTGGGGCATCTCGACATGGCGCGGCGCCATATCGAAGCCGAAGACGGGAGGCAGTCCCGGGCGATTTTATCGCTCCTGAAGGCGATCCGTCGCAAGCCGACCTCGCCGCGAATTTACGCCTGGCTCGCCTTCGCATCGCTGCCCGCCCCGCTGCGCCGCAGCCTGTTTCCCAAGCTTGTCCGGCTTCGCACAAGGCTGCCCGCCTGGATCTGGATGGGGCCGGGCAGAGCATGAAGGAGCGCGCGGAGCGTGATGCCATGACACTCCCGAACGCTGCGATCTGACCTTCGGGCATGGTATCTGTCGGGCATGGTATCTGTCCGACGCAGAGCTGTATGAACCGAAGCCCCAGTTCGCCCCGGAAAATTTTCGATCTCGCGTCAGGACGCGATGCGGCGACGCAGCGCGGAAAGGATTGCGCGACCAAATTTCAGCGCGTCATGTTCGGGTCCTTCGGGCCGTCCGGCCATCCGCCAGAGAAGGAATACGGTCGACGGGTAGACGACAGCACCCGTGAGGGTCATGGAGGCCGTCTTGAGCAACAGCGTGCCGACATCCATCCCCTCGAAGGGCAGCCCCGCAAGATAGGCGGCCAGCGCCATGATCGCAGCGCCGGTGAGCGAGCGGACATTGATCGCAAGTTGCTGAAAGAATGACAGGTTCAGCAGGGACTGCACCATGAACATGTTGATTGCCATCCCGATCAATCCGGAGACGCACCGTGCGATGAGCAGCCCGACGAGCCCGCCCGTGAGCAGTCCGATCAGGGTGAGCGGGACCCGCACCGCGAAATTCACGAGGCTCCGGTTGAAAAGGATACGGGATGCGCCCATTCCCATTGCGAGCGGCTCGACGGTCGTGGCGAGGGTCTGAACCGCAAATACGCTGGCCAGAAACTGGATCACCATGACCGATGGCAGCCATTGCTCGCCCATCGCGAGCAGGACAAGCGGTTCCGCGGCGACCGCGAAACCGATGCCGATGGGCAGGGCGACAGCCGTCAGTGCCGATTGCGCCCGCTGATAGCCCTTGCGCAAGCGCGGTGGGTCGTTCGCCAGCTTGGCAAAGCCGGGGAAGACCGCGCTGGCGACTGGCTTTGTCGCCTCCCGGGTCGGCAGGATGGCCAGCCGGTCGCCGACCGAATAGTAACCGAGCTTCGTGTTGCCGAGGAAATATCCCAGAACAAGCTGATCGAAGTTCCAGTTGATCGTGTTCACCGCCTGGCTGAGCCCGATCCAGATCGAGAAGGACATCAGTTCGCGCCACTTGGAAAGCTCGAGTCTAGGTCGGAACGGAATGATCACGTAGGACAGGATCATCGAGGCTAGCTGACCGGCGACGACGCCGAGCATGAGCGCCCAGTAGTTCTGCCAGATCAGCGCGACGATCAGCGCGACCACGAAACCTGCGAACTTCTCGCTCGAACGCGTGGCAAATTCCTGCCAGAAGACCAGCCCCCGCGACATGGCGGCGAGCTTTGGATTGACCGCGCCGATGATCAGTGCGGAAACGGCGATCATCCCGAACAGCGGCACGAGGCGGGGATCATCGTAAAAGGCGGCGGCCGGAAAGCTGAGCCCGAGCACGATCAGGCCGACCACCGCGGATCTCATCATGTTGAGCGTCAGGGCGGTGTTGTAATGCGCGTCGGTCGGATCCTTGTGCTGCACCAACGCCTGCGCAAGCGAGAGTTCGGTGACCGCGAGCACGATGGCCGATACCGACATCGCGATGGCGACCAGTCCGAAATCTTCGGGTACGAGCAGCCGTGCCAGCACGAGGGTGTTGGCGAGGCCGATGAGGCTGATCACGATGCGCGAGGCGGCGATCCAGGTCGCGCCCTGCGCAAGACGTCCACTGATCCCGGAATTCATTACATCTGCTTTCTATATGGTTGTGCTTGAAATTGCCTGACTGCCGGACGGGCGGCCTGCTTCCGAAAGGTCTGTGATGGCGGATGTGAGCACGGCTTGCAACCTGCCCGGCGTGATCCCGCCTTCCAGCTCGATGCTTTCGACGATCAGGTTCGTTGCAAAAAGCGCCAGCTTCCTGCGCTTTCTTCCCATCCTTTGAGGAATTTTCCCCGCTATGCGAGCGCTGCATCGGTTTGCCCGATCGCGCGTGTATATTTGCGCGCGCCCATTGCCGCAGGCTCCGGGAGTAGCCATCTGTCTTGGATTGGCACTCAGGCGTGGCGAGTGCCAGAATTTTCCAAACATGCCACGCTTTTCCGGAAATCTCGAAAAGGAGCATTTCCAAGATGTTCAATCCACTTCATGACCGCGTTCTGGTTCGCCGTATCGAAGGTGACGAAAAGACATCGGGCGGTCTTATCATCCCCGACAACGCCAAGGAAAAACCTCAGGAAGGCGAAGTCGTCTCTGTCGGTGCGGGCGCACGCGACGATACAGGCAAGCGCATCGAGATGGAGGTCAAGGCGGGTGACAAGGTCCTGTTCGGCAAATGGTCCGGCACCGAAATCAAGATCGCGGGCGAAGACCTGATGATCATGAAGGAGAGCGACATTCTCGGCATCATGGCCTGATCGACGCGCTCTCCTTTCAAACATTTTTCATTAAGGAATACTCACATGTCTGCAAAAGACGTCAAATTCGGCACCGATTCCCGTGACCGGATGCTCCGCGGGATCAACACGCTCGCGAATGCCGTGAGGGTAACGCTCGGGCCCAAGGGGCGCAACGTGATCCTCGACAAGTCCTTCGGTGCGCCGCGCATCACCAAGGACGGCGTCACCGTCGCCAAGGATATCTCGCTCGCCGATCCCTTCGAAAACATGGGCGCGCAGCTCGTCCGCGAAGTCGCCTCGCGCACCAATGACGAGGCCGGTGACGGCACGACGACGGCCACGGTTCTGGCCCAGGCCATCGTCAAGGAAGGCATGAAGGCGGTCGCCGCCGGCATGAACCCGATGGATCTCAAGCGCGGGATCGACAAGGCCGTCGCCGCTGTCGTGGCAGAGGTCAAGGCGATGTCGCGCCCTGTCGGCGACACGGACGAGATCGCGAAGGTCGGCACGATTTCCGCCAATGGCGAGGCCGCGATCGGCCAGCAGATCGCGGATGCGATGGCGAAGGTCGGCAATGAAGGCGTCATCACCGTCGAAGAGAACAAGGGCTTGGACACCGAGACCGAAGTGGTCGAGGGCATGCAGTTCGACCGCGGTTATCTCAGCCCCTATTTCATCACCGATGTTGCGAAGATGGAAGCGAGCCTCGAGGATTGCGTCATCCTCCTCCACGAGAAGAAGCTGACCTCGCTGGCGCCGATGGTGCCCTTGCTCGAAGCGGTCATGCAGGCCAACAAGCAGCTTCTGGTGGTTGCCGAGGACATCGACGGCGAGGCGCTGGCCACGCTTGTCGTCAACAAGCTGCGCGGCGGGCTGAAAGTTGCCGGCGTCAAGGCGCCCGGTTTCGGCGATCGTCGCAAGGCGATGCTCGAAGACCTCGCCGTGCTGACCGGCGGACAGGTGATTTCCGAAGTTCTGGGCATCAAGCTCGAGAATGTCACGATGGACATGCTCGGCTCGGCCAAGAAGGTCACGATCACCAAGGACGCCACGACCGTCATCGACGGCGCGGGCGACAAGTCGGCGATCGAGTCGCGCGTCAATCAGATCCGTGCGCAGATCGAGGACACGACCTCTGACTACGATCGCGAGAAACTGCAGGAACGTCTGGCGAAACTGTCGGGCGGCATCGCGGTGATCAAGGTGGGCGGCGCAACCGAGACCGAGGTGAAGGAGCGCAAGGACAGGGTCGACGATGCCCTGAACGCGACGCGCGCCGCGGTCCAGGAAGGCGTGGTTCCGGGTGGCGGTGTCGCACTCGTGCATGCAGGCAAGGCGCTGGCCGGGCTCGCATCGGAGAATGCGGACGAGGCTGCCGGTATCGCGATCATCCGCAAGGCGATCCAGGCGCCGCTGCGTCAGATCGCCGAGAATGCCGGGATCGACGGATCGGTCGTCGCGGGCAAGATCATCGCGAATGACAGCCGGACTTTCGGCTACGATGCCCAGACGGAAACCTATGTCGACATGTTCACGGCCGGTGTCATCGACCCGACCAAGGTGGTGCGTATCGCGCTTGAATATGCCGCATCGGTCGCGGGTCTTCTGATCACGACAGAAGCGATGGTTGCCGACAAGCCAGCAAAATCGGCAGGCAACGGCCACTCCGACATGGCCGATATGGACGGCATGATGTAGGGCATTGCCCCTCTGAAAAAGCGCGGGCGGCGTGTCGATTTCCGACGCGCCGCCCTTTGCGCGATTTTGAGGCGTCTGCCCCCGGTTAATTCCGGAGCCGAAGACAGCGGCGCGCACTGTCGCGGCATTTTTCACGCTGCGCGCGCTGCCCCTTGCGAGAGGGTGTACCTGTTTCCGTGGCCGATCGCGACCAGTCACCCACAAAAGTGCCGATCCGTGCAAAGCCGCCGGAAGCAGCGGTGTTCATCGATGCCGCCGCAAAAATAAGCTTTGAGCGGATTGGAAACACCCGGTTTAGGCGAGCTTTCGCCGCATCCCTCACGGCTCATGCTAGTTGCTTGAACACAGGCGCGCCGAGCATAATTTGCCGAAATCGTCGGTGATGGAGACAGACACCGCGGAGTGATGATCCCAAGACCGGAAAACATGACATGACCCTGAGACCTGCGCCTTCAGCCTCTTGCGCCAGAAAACATCCCGTTGCGAAACCCGCTGCTGACTTCACCCCGTCGCGCCGTAGCCTTCTGAAAGGCGCCGCGGCATTCGTTGCGACCGGCTATGCAGGCAACGCCTGGGGACAGGGGAGCGCATCGGGCCAGCCTGGCAACTTCACCTTCGAGGATCTGGTGGCCCGGGCCCGCAAAGCCGCGACACGGCCCTTCCTCCCGGCTGTCGTGCCCGCGCCCGATCTGATCGAAAAGGTCGATTACAGCGCGCATTGGCAGATCAGGTTTCGCGAGGATGAAAACCTTTATCCCGGCGGCCCCGATACGCCCGTTCAGCTGTTTCACCCGGGCCGCTACTTTCCCGAACCTGTTCAGATCCACCTGCGGGACGAGAGCGGCGTATCGAGCGAGATCATGTTCGGCGAAGACCTCTTTTCCATGCCGCCCGACAGTCCTGCCCATGATCTGCCGCAGGGCTTCGGCTTTGCCGGCTTCCGGGTGATGCGGCCGGATATGGGCCCGGACTGGGTGTCCTTTCTGGGGGCCTCGTATTTCCGCACCGACGGTCCGGCGGGGCAATACGGTCTTTCCGCGCGCGGCATCGCCATCGATACCGGTCTGAACAAGCCCGAGGAGTTTCCCCGTTTCACCGCGTTCTGGCTTGGCCCGCCCGAGGCCGAACGCGAAGACATGTCCGTCTGGGCCGAGCTTGACGGCCCCTCGATCACCGGCGCCTACCGGTTCGGTCTGCTGCGCGACGCGGAGGGCGGCGATGGCCATGTCACGCGCGTTTCGGCGCATCTCTTCATGCGCGACGATGTGCAGACACTGGGCATAGCCCCGCTGACCAGCATGTACTGGTACTCCGAACGCGACCGCATCATCGGCGCGGACTGGCGGCCGGAAATCCATGACAGCGACGGTCTGGCCCTTGCTACCGGCACCGGGGAGCGGATCTGGCGGCCGCTGAACAATCCCACGGTGATCAGCACGTCGAGCTTTCTTGACGAGAATCCCGCAGGGTTCGGCCTCGTCCAGCGGGACCGCGCCTTCGAAAACTATCAGGATGACGGCGTATTCTATGACCGTCGCCCCTCGGCCTGGGTGCGCCCCACCGGCGACTGGGGGCGCGGCTCGGTGCAACTCGTCCAGATCCCGACCGGTGACGAGACTTTCGACAATATCGTCGCCTACTGGGTTCCCGAAAGACCAGCGCGGCGCGGTGATTCCTTCCGGTTCGATTACGACATCGAATGGCGCGCGCGGGACCCCACGCCCTCGGCCGTAGCATCGGTCGTGGCCACCCGGCAGGGGCAGGGCGGCATGCCCGGTCAGCCCGTTCCCGACGGCGTCGGCAAGATGGTGATCGACTTTGACGGACCCATGCTGGCCGGGCTCGACAGCGACAGCGGTGTCGAGGCAGTTGTGGAAGCCACGAATGGCGAGATAGTGGACCCGGTTGGTGCATATCGCGTCTTGGGAACAACTAAGTGGCGGCTGGCGTTTGATTTCATGCAATCCGGACTTGGCCCCGTCAGTCTAAGGGCATATTTGCGACATGGTGGGCGCGCCCTTACCGAAACCTGGCTGACGGATGCTTGGGTCAAAAGGAAACCGATATATTGATACGACCTGAACGTCTGTACTCTTGCCGAGACCATGCCGTGCAGACTGAGCGATTCGATTACGCGCAGTCTGCGCAGCTTTTGTGCGCCGACCTCAAGGTGTCGGCATGGTGTCTTGCATGAGCGCCCCGATGTCCCGCCGGACTTTCACGAGTCTGGTGCTTGCCGGGCTCGCCCCGCAGGTCTTCGGTGCATCGGCAATGGCCCAGACCGAGTCCTCCACCGACGCGCCCGAAGCGCCCGGCACCATCCTCGTGCCGACAGACGGCATTTCCGGCAGCTTCGAATCGCTTGTCAAACTTGCCCGCGAGCGGTCCAAGACCGATCCGGAACTGCCCGAAGGAAACCTGTCGGGCATCTTCGATGGGCTGAATTATGAGCAATATCATGCGATCCGGCCGGAATCGCTTCAGCTCAAGGCCGACAATACCACCGTCATGCTGGATGCCCTGCCGCCCGGCACGGTGTTTTCGAAACCCGTCAAACTGTCGGTGATCGATGACGGCCAGACCTTCGATCTGCGCTTCGACCCCAGCATCTTCACCTTCGATCCCAAGCATTTCAATCCCGACGAGGTGGCTCAGTTCCGCGAGGAACCGCTCAGCGAGGATCTCGGCTATTCCGGCTTCAGCCTGCGGGCACCGCTGAACCGCCCGGACCGGCTGGACGAATTCATCGCCTTCCAGGGCGCGAGCTACTTTCGCGGTGTGGCCCGCGGCATGGTCTATGGGCTGTCTGCCCGCGGGCTCGCCATCGATACCGCCGCCCCCGAGGGCGAGGAGTTTCCGCGCTTCACCCATTTCTGGATCGAAGCTCCGGAGCCGAATTCGCAGACCGTCGTGGTGCGCGCGCTGCTGGAAAGCGTGTCCTGCGCGGGGGCTTTCGAGTTCGAGATATCGCCGGGCGAGACAACGGTGATGCAGACGCGCTGCAAGCTGTTTCCGCGCCGCGAGATCGACCAGATCGGTATCGCGCCGCTCACCTCGATGTTCTTCTTCGGGCCATCGCGGCGCGCGGGTTTCGACGATTTCCGCGATGCCGTGCATGACAGTTCCGGTCTGCAGATGGTCACCGGCGATGGTCGGCGGATCTGGCGGTCGCTCGCCAATCCGACGACGCTGCAGGTGTCGGCCTTTGCCGACGAAAATCCCAAGGGCTTCGGCCTTTCGCAGCGGCAACGCGATTTCGAATACTATCAGGATGCCGAGGCGCGCTATGAAAAGCGCCCCACCGGCTGGGTGGAGCCCATCGGTTCCTGGGGCCGCGGTTCCGTGCTGCTGGTCGAGATTCCGGTCAGGACCGAATTCAACGACAACATCGTGGCGTTCTGGCGGCCGCAATCCCCCCTCGGTCCGACCGAGGAAGGGCATGAATTCAACTACCGGATACACTGGTGCGCGACGCCGCCCGACACGGCGCCGCTGGGCCGCGCGTATGCGCTGCGCTCGGGCGCTGCGGTCAAGAACCCCGACAACCGCATTCTGGTCGTGGATTTCCGCAAGGACACGGCCTGGGCCGAAGGCATCACCGTTCAGGCGCGAGCAAATGGCCAGCCGGTGGACAACGTGGTTCTGCGCCGATTGCCCGACGGCAAGAGCATTCGAGCTTCCTTTGTCCAGAATGTCGGCGACACGCCAGTGACCGAGTTCGCGATGACGCTGATGGGGCCGGAGGGGCCGGAATCCGAAACCTGGCTCTATCGGCTGGCACGGTCATGACTGCGTCTTTCCCGCATCAGCGTACGCTCCCCACTCCGGACGAGGCGCCGCTGGACATGCCGACGCAGGATCTCGCGCGTGCCCCCGCACGTCGCCGGATCTGGCAAACGCCGCGGGTCTACCTCGCGCGGATCACCGCCTTTGGCGGCGCGGCAGCTCTCACCGTCTACGGTTTCATGCAGATGAACCTCGTCTTCGGCAACGAAACCTCGACACCATTGCAGAGCCTCCTGCTCGGCTTCTTCACGATCACCTTCGGATGGATCGCGCTGTCCTCGACCCAGGCGCTCGCAGCGGCCTTTTCCGGGCGCAAGGCCGACCGGAACGCCACAGGCGACGGTCGACTGTCGAGCCGTACCGCCATCATCATGCCGGTTTACAATGAAGACCCCGCGACCACCTGCGCCGCTTTGCAGGCGATCGGCGAGGATATCGCCGAGAACGGAGAGGGGAGCGCGTTCGAGATCTTCCTTCTGTCCGACACGACCGATCCGGTCGTCTGGGCGCAGGAAACGGCCTGTTTCAACCGGTTGCGGCACGGCCTCAAGGGCAAGATGCAGGTCTGGTATCGTCGCCGGTTCGACAATGTCGGCCGCAAGGCGGGCAACCTGCGCGATTTCGTGGAACGCTGGGGCGCGCGTTACGATCACATGCTGGTGCTCGACGCCGACAGCCTGATGTCCGGCGAAACCGTGATAACACTGTCGCGCAGGATGGAGGCCGCGCCCAGGCTCGGTATCCTGCAATCCGTGCCTGTGCTGATGGGCGGCACCACCATCTTTGCCCGCATCCAGCAATTCGCTGGCCGAGTCTATGGCCCGATCATCGCGCGGGGCGTGTCGGCCTGGCAGGGCCTTGATGGGAATTACTGGGGCCACAATGCGATCATCCGCGTATCGGCCTTTGCCGAATGCTGCGGCATGCCCGAGCTTCCGGGGCGCATGCCCTTTGGCGGCCATGTGTTGAGCCATGATTTCGTCGAAGCCGCGCTGATCCGTCGGGGCGGCTGGCAAGTGCGCATGGATACGGATCTTGGCGGCAGCTGGGAAGGCGCGCCGCAAACGCTGCTCGATCTCGCCGCGCGGGACCGGCGCTGGGCGCAGGGCAACCTGCAGCATCTCAAAGTCGTGGGCGCACGGGGCCTCAGCTGGTCGAACCGCGCCCATTTCGTGATCGGGATCGGCTCCTACCTGATGTCGTCGGTCTGGCTTGCGATGCTCGTCACCGGTGGCTTCCTGACGGCGCAGAGTCTGCTTTACGAACGCGAATATTTCGGTGACGAAGCCCAGCTTTTCCCTGAATGGCCGATCTTCGACGCGCAGCGGATGATGTGGCTGCTGGCCCTCTCCATGGCGCTTCTGTTCCTGCCCAAGATCCTCGGGGCCGCGCGTGCCATCGCGCTGCCGACGCTGAGGCGCGCCTATGGCGGTGGCTGGCGTATCCTCGGCGGCACGATCCTCGAGATCCTGCTCTCCGCCCTGCTGGCGCCTATTCTCATGCTGTTCCAGGTCCAGCAGGTGATCGAGATCCTGAGCGGGCGCGATAGCGGCTGGTCCGCGCAAAGCCGCGATGCCGAGGAAATGCCGTGGAGCAAGGCGTTTGCCAGCCATGGCGGGCAGGTCGTGATCGGCCTTGGCGCGCTTGTCGCCGTGATCCTGTTTGCCCCCAACCAGCTCATCTGGCTCGCTCCGGTCCTTGCGGGACTGGTCCTTGCCCCTGCGCTGTCGCGGTTTTCCGGTCGTGTGATGGACATCGCTCCGGTGCGGCTTCTCTTCACACCGGAGGATCGCAATCCGCCTCCGGTTTCCCTGCGTGCCGAGGCGTTGCGTGCGGATTTCGACCTCGTCGCACATGTGACACCGGCGATGCTGCTCACCGATTCCACGCTGAACGCGCGACACCTGTCATCCCTTCCGGCCACGAGCGACATGAGCGCGGGTGGAGAGAAGGTCGATCTAGATATCATCACGGCGCGCGCCAAGCTCGGCGTGGCGCGGGACGCGGATCAGGCGATCAGCTGGCTGACGAAAGTCGAAGTCGTCAAGCTGCTCGCAAATCCGGAACTGCTCTCTTGGAGCTGCGAAAAGTTTTCCCGGACGCACTTGGGCTCAGAATTTCCGAACCAAGCGCGAGGCCTGTGAAGCGCTTGCTTTCCACGCGTAAATTCGCGGCCGATCAAGACATGCCTGTCCGTGTCAGGCAATCCGGATCACGCCTCATGCCGCTTCCCTGAGCCTTCCGGCAATGCGCAGCGCGTTGCCTTCGCTCAGCGCTGCGGCCTGTTCGACATAGCCCGGGGTGACTCCGGCCATCTCCGACACGACATTGGTGGCCGAGACGCGATGGGTGACGATCCCGTCGATCAATTCCTGAACCCGGTTGCGCAGGTCCGCAGGGCGAAAGCCCATGTCGCGCGCGATGGCATCCCAGTGACGGCCGACCATGTGCTCGGGCTTGCGGCGGGCCCCGGCCAGGTTCTGCGCGAAATACTGCGTCACATGCGGCCATGGCAGCACCGTCGAGACATCGTAGAGCGGGGCAAGCCGCGGAGCCGCACCCACGGGCAGCAGCAGCGAGTAGTTCTTGGCGTGGGCGTCGGTATTCGCGACGAGGATATTTAAGATCACCTGGTCGAGCAGCGCCAGCGCGTCCGGCGCAGGCAGCACAGCGCTTGTGTTCAGGAGGGTGCTGAGATCCGGGCCGGGCAGGGTGCCGCGCTCGTATTTGCGGCCCGGCGGGATGCCGTTGGCCTGCGCGAAATCCTCCTGATGAATCCGTTGGACCTCACCCGTTCGCCCAAGGCGGCGGTCATAGCGCAGGCTGCAGATGGCCGTCCGCTGCTGCGTGCTCAGGATCGTCGTTTCAGCTGCGGCGATCCCCATGGCCTGCGCGAGATGCAGGCAGAAGACTTCGTTTTCGGTGATACCGGGCAGGTTGGGGTTGTCCGGTTTGACGATGATCGTCGAGGGAGCCCCGTTTCGCGGGATGGCCAGTACATCGTCCGGCTGCGGCAGGCGCAGGACGGGCACGCCGTCGGGCGAGAGCACGGCCAGCGCGGATTTCTTCTGCCCGCCCGCAAGCGATTGGCGCACGCCTTCCTCACCGACCAGAAAGGGGCGGCGGCCGAGGTCGTCGAAGTGCCGCTCGAGCGCGGCTTGCGGATCGTCGATGGCATAGATTTCGGTCAGCGGCGCATAGCTCCACGCGGTCCGGTCGGATGGCAGGCCGAAGGACAGCGCCCCGGCGGTATCGCCGCCGATCTCGGCCAGCACGGCGAGCGTATCGGCACGGTCGAGTCCCAGCGACCGCGTGAGGATCTGCAGCTGTTCCTCTTCCGGAAGGAGGTTCGCGAGCCACGGAGAAATGACCTCGGACGGGTAGGTCGTCTCGGCGAGCGGCATTGTCAGGGACAAGGGAAAGGCGCCGCGGGTGGCGCGCCATTTCCTGGCATATCGAAACGAAAGTCCTCCGTCTTCGGCGACGAACACGTCACCGACATGGAGCGCGTCGAACCAGACCGGGACCGGATCGCTCACGTGTAGTCCCCGAGATCGTAACCGCCCTCGTCAGGCGGGCCGTCCGGCTGCGTGGAAGGGTTCGGTTCCAGAAGGTCGGACAGGGGCAGACGCAGCGCGGTCGCGATCCGGGCGAGGGTGGTGAGCCTTGGGTCACGCTTTCCGGTCTCGATAAGAGACAGCGCCGGAGCGCTGACACCCGTGAGGCGCGCAAGCTGATGCAGGTTCAGGCCGCTCGCGGTCCGCACATGGCGCAGCCGCGATCCGACATGACGAAGGAAGTCGGTATCTGGAGTGTCCGACATTGGCGGCCCTTTACTGAATAGGATAAAAATATCGCGCTTGCCGCGTTGGCGCAAGCGGTTTTATCTTATTCGGTAAAGCCGTGGATCGATGAGGCTTGGCGGCAAATATTTTATCTTATTAGGTAAAATTCAAAGACGCGTTGAACGCCAAAACAGACACGCATCGGGCTTGTCATCAGAACAAGGACCGAGGTCGAAATGCGCGTTACAGGGGCACGTCGTCATACTTGCGTGCGTGGCCGGATTTCAACTCGTTCAGCGCCTGTTTGGTCGTGCCCGACATCATCTCGGTCAATCGGGTGGATTGCGCCATGTATTGCTCGATCGTGTTTCGCACGAATTCCGCCTGCAGCGTCACCATCTCCTGCGGTGTCCTGCTCGCAAGAAATGCCTGCTGCGCCTCCAGATCCTGCTGGAAGCGGTCGATCATGAACCTCGTGGTTTCCGTCATGAGCTCCATCCAGGCTGCCTGGGTCGGGACGGCCCCCATGTGACGCTCGCCCTTCGCCGAACCTGCCGGGTGCGTTTCAGGCGTTTTCCTGTTGAGAGAAGATTTTTCCAATTTGAAGCCTCCTGATGGACGTTCAGTCCTTGAGCGTCTCGCCGCTTGGACAAGCCCGATTCTAACGCGGCGGATGACCGCGCGCCTTGATGCGGATCAAAGCCCAGGTATTTGTCACGGGACGCGGATCGATCACCCCGGTCATCACGACCACAATACATCAGGACTGACGGAACCCTGCCGCCAGACGCACCCGGCTGCGCCTATGGGTACTTTCCGTCCCTTATGCGCCGTGCCCGACCGGCGCAGTGTGGCGTTGGCTGATGGCCGCCACGGCCACCCGAAGCCATGAACCCCATGAAGGAAAAAAGCGATGTCCACCGACAAGCACTTGAAACAGTCCGTTCTCGATGAACTGAAATGGGAACCCAGTGTCAACGCCGCCGATATCGGCGTCACCGTGAAGGACGGCATCGTGACCCTGATGGGCCATGTCGAAACCTATTTCGAAAAGCATGCCGCCGAGACGGCCGCCCTGCGCGTCAAGGATGTGAAGGCCGTCGCCGAGGAAATAGAGGTGAAGCTGCCGTTCAGCGTCAAGCATGGTGATCAGGAGATTGCCGAGGCAGCGGTCCATCGCCTTGCATGGAATGTCTCTATCCCGGCGGATGCCGTGAAGGTCACGGTGTCGAAGGGCTGGCTCACCCTGACGGGCGAAGTCGAATGGCATTACCAGCATATGGCTGCCTTCGACGCGGTGCGCTCGCTCTGGGGAGTGACCGGCGTGCGCAACGAGATCGTCATCAAGCCGAAGGCGAATGCCGGTGACATCAAGGCGAGGATCGTCACCGCGCTGCACCGCTCCTGGTTCGAGCCCGAGCACATCAACGTCTCTGCCGCCAACGGCAACATCACGCTGAGCGGAAACGTCGACAACTGGAGCGAACGGGCGCTGGCCGGCACGACCGCTTGGGCGGCACCGGGTGTGAGCTCTGTCGTGAACGACATCCAGGTTCACTGACAGGCAAAAGCGGCCTCCCGCGGGACGGTTGGCCGCCGACTTGTCAGGAGGCGCGACGCAGCGACCTCTGGGGGTCAGGATGCCAGCGTGCGGATCGAGTCAATCCGGACAGTCATCCACAGATGCCGGTCGACATCGCGCCAGACCTGCGCCAGCATGTCTGCGGTGGCGCCGTCGCCATAGGCCTGCGCGACCGAAACCGCATCCAGCACGGATTGTCCGAACAGATCCAGCGCCCCGTCATTCGCGGCGTGTTTGGGTTCCGTACGCACGGGATCTGGCAGGTCGCACGGGATGATGGGGGCGACCCGGCCCCGCGGGACCGGACGGACCGGCCAATGCGGCGTGCCGCCAAGGTCGGCGACCCGCCCCGCGATCTCGCCCGCGCAGCTTTCCATCAGGTGGGCGATCCTGTCGCATAGCTCATCGACCATGATGAAATCCGCGCCGCGCACGTGGCGCGGAGATTGCAGCATCCGGTCCTGCAGGATCACCGCCGCCGCCAGATGCTGGTTCAAGAGATCGAGTGAACGGGTGCGGGCGGGATCGCCAGGATCGGAGCGGGCAAACGTCATGACGGGAAACTCCTGTCGGTATCGGCGGATGCCGGAATTGACCCGAGGGAGGAAGGGCCGCCGTGAACGCATGTTCAGGATACAGGGGGGACTGTCCTCATCCGCCTTGACCAAGCCTAGCAGCACGCCCCGCGATCGGGCAGTATCGGAAACTACTCAGAGCGATCCATGTCGGAGATGATTGCGACGCCACGCCAATTGCTGACGCAGATCAGCGCGGAGCGCATCGGCCGGGCTAAAGTAGGGATAAATTCGGGCTCATTCCCGATTCCCATGAAAGTCCGAAACCATGCCCGACTCTCTGGTTCGACACTTTGCCGAGGACAGGACACCGATGGCGACGCATCTGATGGCGCCCGGCAGGCCCACGGGTCTCAGGTCTTACGCTCCCCGCGAACAGATCGATCTTCTCGACGGCCCGACCGATCTGGGCCAGACACTCGTCGCCCTCGTCGAATTGAACGCCAGCCTGATCCTGTGCAACCGCGCCTTGCGGCGTGCCCTTGAGCGGCAGGGGGGCAGTACCGGCGCGCCGAGCGAGGATCTGCGCCTTGTGCCCGTCGTTGCCCCGCCCCTCGTCGGACTACGGCTGGTTCGCGGTCAAGCTTGGCGCGAGGCAGAAGCCACGCGTGCGCAAACGTGTATGCCCGGCTTTGCGGGGCTGACAGCCCGGCAGGTTCAGGTTCTGAACCTCGTGCTCGCCGGGCATCCGAGCAAGAACATCGCCATCGACCTCGACATCAGCCAGCGCACTGTCGAAAACCATCGCGCCGCGATCATGAAGCGGACGGGCGCCACGTCCTTGCCCGCGCTGGCGCGCATGGCCGTCGGAGCCAGCGGCAGTGCCGACCGGAAATGCAAAGCCCCCCGGCAGCCTGGCTCGGACGCTCTGGAACAGCATCACTACGCAAAGCCGAGGGCTGCCGCAGCTCCGTCGGACTAGGTGACGCATCCCGGAAGTCAGGAGGGTGGGGCCGCATGGCCTCACGTTTTGCCTCGTCCGGTTTGGACGACATGCCATGCATGCATCCATCCAGGCAGCGTCAGGTTTTTCCTGACTGAAAACGAGCGTCCCAAGCGACGTTCACCCTAACATAGAAGTTCACATTATGTTCCTTATCCCTTAACCTGTCCGAAAGAACCGCACAGGGGGCAGGGCTTTGGCGCAGGCAGGGTATCTCGACAAACTGAACGACAACCAGCGCGCCGCGGTGGAGTTCGGCGTGGGTGGCGATACGCTCTCGCAGCCGCTTCTGGTTATTGCGGGTGCCGGATCGGGCAAGACCAACACCCTGGCTCACAGGGTCGCGCATCTGCTGGTCAACGGCGCCGATCCACGGCGCATCCTGCTGATGACCTTTTCGCGCCGTGCCGCGACCGAGCTGACCCGCCGGGTCGAGCGGATCACGGCGCAGGCCATGGGCACCTCCGTCGCCGCCGAGGCGCTGACCTGGGCCGGGACGTTCCACGGCATCGGCGCGCGCATCCTGCGTGAACATGCCCTGTCGATCGGCGTGCATCCCGAATTCTCGATCCATGACCGCGAGGACAGCGCCGACCTGATGAACCTCTCGCGCCACGGCCTGGGGTTCTCCAGGACCGAGAGCCGCTTTCCGGCCAAGGGCACCTGCCTTGCGATCTATTCCCGCGCAGTGAACGCCGAGGCACCGCTGAGCGACGTGCTGCGGGACCATTTTCCGTGGTGTGCGCCGTGGCAGGCAGAGCTCAAGCAGCTCTTCGGCGCCTATGTCCAGGCAAAGCAGGTCCAGAACGTGCTCGATTACGACGATCTGCTGCTGGCCTGGGCGCAGGTCATGGCCGATCCGGGTTTTGCCGGACATATCGGCGCCACCTGGGATCATGTGCTGATCGACGAATATCAGGACACAAACCGGTTGCAGGCACGCATCCTGATGGCGCTGAAGCCGGATGGTCGCGGGCTGACCGTGGTGGGTGACGATGCCCAGTCGATCTATGCCTTCCGGGCCGCGACCATACGCAACATCCTCGACTTTCCCGATGGCTTCACGCCGCGTGCCGATGTCATCACTTTGGACCGAAATTATCGCTCGACCCAGCCGATCCTTGCCGCGGCGAATGCCGTGATCGGACTGGCGAAAGAACGGTTCACCAAGAACCTCTGGACCGAGCGGGCCTCCGCGGAAAAGCCGCGGCTGGTGACGGTACAGACCGAGGCCGAGCAGGCGCGCTACATGGTGGACCGCATCCTCGAGGACCGTGAGACGGGCATGAAACTCAAGGATCAGGCGGTGCTGTTCCGCACCTCCAGCCATTCCGTCCAGCTCGAGGCGGAACTGACGCGCCGCAACGTGCCTTACGTGAAATTCGGCGGGCTGAAATTCCTCGACAGCGCGCATGTGAAGGATCTGCTGTCCTTCCTGCGGCTGTCCCGCAATCCCCGCGACCGGGTGGCGGGCTTTCGCGTGCTGCAACTGATCCCGGGCATCGGGCCGAAGGCGGCGGGGCGGGTGCTCGAGGCGCTGGACCTTTCTCCCGATCCCCGGGCGGCGCTCGCGGATGTCGCGCCACCCGCCCGCGCCGGAGCCGACTGGCCCGGTTTCGTCGCGGCCATGGTGACGCAGGCGGACTGGCCCGCCGCGCTCGGGCTCGCCCGCGCCTGGTACGATCCGCATCTCGACCGCCTGCACGAGGATGCCGAGTCCCGCCGCGCGGACCTGTTGCAGCTCGAACAGATCGCAGGTGGATATCCATCGGCCGAAGCCTTCCTGACGGACCTGACGCTCGACCCGCCCGATGCCACCAGCGATCAGGCGGGCGTGCCGCTGAAAGACGAGGATTACCTGATCCTGTCGACCATCCATTCCGCCAAGGGGCAGGAATGGAAGTCGGTCTACCTCCTCAACGTGGTCGATGGCTGCATGCCCTCCGATCTCGGCACCGGTTCCACCCATGAGCTCGAGGAGGAACGCCGACTGCTCTATGTCGCGATGACACGGGCCAAGGATCACCTGACGCTGGGCCTGCCGCTGCGGTTCTACGTGACGCAGCAGACCCGCAATGGCGACCGGCATGTCTATGCGATGCGCACGCGGTTCATTCCGAAGCAGATCCTCGAGCATTTCGAGGCGCTTCACTGGTCGCCCGCCCAGCAGGGCAGCGCGCCACGGCCCGCACCTGCGCCGATCGATGTCGCCGCGACGATGCGCCAGATGTGGAATTGAACGCCGACGGGTGCTTGCGCTGAGCTGCATGTTCGGCGCGGGCCTGCAGGCTCCTGCACGCCGATCCTCTTCACAAAGCGGTGTGGCGACCTTCATTCGCGACCCCATGCGAGCTACCTTGAGCTCAAGACACCGCGCCACCAGCACGCATTCTTACCGGGACGCCTTGTGACTGTGGCGTCCTCCCGGAGACCTGAAGAGGAGAGACTGCCATGAATGTTCCTGCCTACAACCGCCGTTCCCTGCTCATCGGAGGCGCCGCTTTCATGGCCGCTCCGCTCGGTCTCGTCTCGGCGGCCTCGGCTCAAGGGTCACTCGCGCCGACGCAGACGATGCGCGGGGGCAGCAACAACTATCGGCCGGGCGCGGAACTGGTCGACAATCTCGGCTCCGGGTTCGAGATGTCGGGCATGGTGCGCCGGGCGGGTGACGGTGCGCCGCTCTCGAACGTCCGCATCCAGATCTGGGCCGCCACGACCCGAGGTGGCGAACGTGAACCGAGCAATCATGGCAGCGTCCTGACGGCCGCTGATGGCAGTTTCCGTCTCGAGATGGATCAGATCGTGCCGAATTTCGGCCAGCCGCATGCCCATCTGGCCTATGATGACGGTGCGTTCAAGACCGTGTTCCTGCGGCCCGTCATGCCAAGCGCGAGCGATACGAGCCTTCGCGCCGATTTCGTGCTCGCCCCTGCCTGACATTCCCTCTCTGTCGCGACACAGGATGCCTTTGTTCAGCAAGGTGGTAATCTGGGCGGCTTTGGCCTGCGCGGTGATGTTTCCCATCTGGTCGGCGGCAGCCAGTCCGCTGCTGGCCTATCGTTCCCCGATCTACATCACCGGCGGCATGGCCGGCATCGCGGCTCTGGCGATATTGCTGATCCAGCCTCTGCTTGCGGCGGGATATCTTCCCGGGCTCCGCAAGCCCACGATGTCGCGCTGGCACAAGCGGCTAGGTGCGGTGCTGGTGGCATCTGTCGCCTTGCATGTCGGCGGGCTCTACCTTGCCAGTCCGCAGGATGCGCTCGATGCGCTGCTGCTCGTGTCACCCACGCCATTCTCGATCTACGGCGTCACGGCGATGTGGGCGCTCGTGCTGACTGTGCTGCTGGTCGCGGCGCGTGGACGGCTCTGCCTGCGACCAAGCGCCTGGAACGTGTTGCACAATGGGCTTGCCCTGGTCGTGGTGGTCGGCACCGTGATCCATGCGCTGATGATCGAGGGGGCAATGGGCGCGAATTCCAAGCTGATCCTGTGCCTCTGCGTGCTGGGCGCCACTGCGGGCGCAGTCCTGCACCTGCGGATCGTGAGGCCCCTGTTGCGTCGTGCCTGACGGCGCTCTGTCCGTATCGCCGCAAAAAGCCGGATCAGTCTTTTGCCCTGTTCCAATTCTCCCGCGTCGAAAATCACGATATGCCGCCATCAGGCATCCTTCATGCGTCCAGCGGCGTCCGAAGGCGTCTCAGTGGGATCCTTGCGATCCGGGGTCAGGCGACTGACGAGCATGCCACAGGTCTCGATGATGGATTTCAGCCGTTCCTCGAGCCGCGTCATTTCCACAAGGGAGCCCTTGAGCGTTTCGCTCTGATCGCCGAGGTCCGCGAGCCGGGCATAGACCGTTTCGGAGGTCGCGATCTGTGCTTCGGCATTGGCGACGACCTGGCGCAGGGTGTCCAGCAATCTGGTCGCGGGAGCCGCATCGCCCGCCTGCGCAAGCGCGTGATCGAGCTCGCCGATCGCATCGCGCACCGAGTCGAACCATTCATTGGACAGGCGGGGTTCACGCTTGGCGCTGATCATGGCGTCGCGCTCGAGCTGGCGCACCCCCGAGACGACCTGATCGACGGAGCGCCGCAGATCGCCCTGCACCGCGATGATGTCGTCATTGGCGCGCACCACCTTGCCCAGAACCGCGTCGAGTTCGGCGACAATCTTGGTGATGCGGTCGAGAAACAGGTTGAGGTCGCGCGCCAGCACGCCGAATTCGTCCGAGGTGCGGATCTCGGCCCGGTGATCGAGGCGGCCATAGGCGCGGGCGAGGTTGCTGACCACCGAGCGCAATTCGAGCAGCGGTTCCATGCGGGCGCGCAGGATCAGGAACAGCAGAAAGGAATGCAGGACGATCTTTCCGGCCGCGATGATGGCGGTCAGCCGGATCTCCTCGAACCATTTGGCGAAATCCTGCGCGAGGTAATTGCGCACGGTGACGGTACCGAGCACCTCCCCCACTTCGGCTTGCGCGTGGCAGGACAGGCAGAAAGGTTCGGCGGTGATGTCGAGCTGCGCATCCTGAAAGCGACCCGCGGGCCAGCTGGCGGCCGGAATGCCTTCCGGCGTGAAGCCGAAGCCCGCCTCGATCGAACGGATGGTGACCGGCGCGGGCTCGATCGCGATGTAATAGCCAAGGTCGGTCCAGTTTTCGTTCAGGATGGGATACATGGTGCGGGCGGCGACGGGGCCACCCTCGTTGCGCATGATGGAGCGGACATTCTCGGCCAGATCCTCGGCCACGGTCTCCGCCTGATCGGCGCCGTTCGCGCGGTAATCATAATAGACCAGCGCGGCCTTGAGCGAGAATTCCGCGACGGTGACGATGATCAGGATGAAAAAGAAATCCCGGATCATGTGGATCAGGAAGGATTTGTCGAAGCGGCCAATAGACGGGCTGTCCTGTTCAATCATGGCATATCCTCCCTGAGACAAGTTGACGTAGCGTGAGTATGGAGTTTTGGAAGAGCCTTGATCGACGGATTGGTTCGGCATTGTGGAGGCTGGGAAGGGCGCACCTTTCTTGATGAGGCGACGCGGCAGGTGACAATTCTTCAGTCGCAGGCTCTCAGCTTCCTTGCGCAATTGACCGGATCGCAGTATTCTTTTTATTAAACAAAGTTTCCTATAACGCAAATTGCCCAGGGGCGCACCGGAGGCCATATGCTCGACTCGCCTTATCCCAGGGTCCGGCCCGGTCCCCCCCGGCCCAGCGTGATCCTTCAGCCACGGCAGTTTTCGCTGCCGCCTGGAACCGAGCGCCATGTCGTTCAGGGCGCCGGGGCCGTGCTCATTCGCGTCGAAGCGGGTGACCGGATGGTGGTGAGCAATGACGAGGGCGGTCAGCCTTGCGAGATCCTGTGCGCCGATGCCAAGGGGATGTCTGACCCCTCGCTTCTCGGTGCCAGCGGAAATTGTGATGCAGAGGGGATCAAGGCGCTTCTGACCAGTGGCGACCGGTCGTTGCACGGCTTGCGGCTCGGGGTGGCGGCGCGGGGCATCGATCTGGGTACTGCCCGGGCGATCCGGTTCTTCGACGCTGCGACACCGGCCCTAACCAGCCAGGAGTTTCGCGCCGAGCGGGACGGTACGGTCATCGTCGCGGCCCCGGGGGGCGCGATGGATGCCGAGGCGCAGGACACAGCCACACCCCTGACGGTGACCGTCACTCGGGCCGTGATCCGATCGCATGTCAGGTTCGCGCTGCCGGACCCGCTTGCCGATCCGCTGCAGGACATCCGGGTGCACAGCCAGACGGCCGAGGCCTATTTCGTCAAGGCTGGTGACTATATCCAGATCCTCGACGTGGACGGCCGTCAATGCACCGATTTCGAATGCTTTTCAGCCCGCAAGCTCGATCGCGGCATCGAACATGCCCTGGATGTCACGACGACGCGGACCCTGATGGGCCATGCCTATCCCATGCCCGGCCTGCATGCCAAATATTACGACCAGGAGATGCTGCCGCTGGTCGAGGTGGTGCAGGATACCTGCGGGCGACATGATGCCTTTGCGCTGGCCTGTTCCGCGAAATATTACGACGATATCGGCTATCCCGGCCACGTGAACTGTTCGGACAACTTCAACGCCGCGCTTTCCAATTTCAACGTCTCGGCCCGGCCCGGCTGGATGGCGATCAATTTCTTCTTCAACACCGGCATCGACGCCCATGGCGTGATGTATGCGGACGAGCCCTGGTCATGCCCCGGCGATTACGTTCTGTTGCGCGCGCTGACCGATATCGTCTGCGTGAGCTCGGCCTGCCCGGATGACACCACCGCCGCCAATGGCTGGAACCCGACCGACATCCACATTCGCACCTATAGCGGCAAGGAGACCTTCCAGCGTTCTGTCGCCTACCGCCCAACCCCCGATGCGGACCCCATAATGACCAGACAGACCGGCTTTCACGACAGCTTTGCCAGGCACACGCGCAATTTCGTCGAATATAACGGCTACTGGCTGGCCAATTGTTATGCAGAGGCGGGGGCGATCGACGAATACTGGGCCTGTCGCCGCGAGGCGGTGATCATGGATCTGAGCCCGCTGCGGAAGTTCGAGATCACCGGACCGGATGCCGAAGCGCTGTGCCAGTATGTCTTTACCCGCAACATCAAGACATTGGCGGTCGGCGGCGTGGTCTATACGGCGATGTGCTACGCGCATGGCGGGATGATCGACGACGGCACGGTGTTCCGTCTGGGCCGCGACAGGTTCCGCTGGATCGGCGGGTCGGATTACGGCGGCGAGTGGCTGCGCGAGCAGGCCGAGAAACTGGGTCTGAAGGTGCTTGTCCGCTCGTCGAGCGACCAGTTGCACAACGTGGCGGTCCAGGGCCCCAACAGCCGGGATCTGCTGCGCGATCTGGTCTGGACGGCACCGCACAATCCCGAATTCGATCAGCTGGGCTGGTTCCGCTTCACCCCGGCTCGGCTGCGCGATGAAAGTGGCACGCCTTTCGTCGTGTCGCGCACCGGCTATACCGGAGAGCTCGGCTACGAGGTCATGTGTCACCCAAAGCACTGCACCGAAATCTTCGATGCGATCTGGGAGGCGGGGCAGGGACATGGCCTGACACCGATGGGGCTCGAGGCGCTGAACATGGTGCGGATCGAGGCGGGACTCATTTTTGCCGGATACGATTTCAGCGATCAGACCGACCCGTTCGAGGCGGGGATCGGCTTCACCGTGCCGCTGAAATCCAAGGAAGACGATTTTATAGGACGCGACGCCCTGATCCGGCGCAAGGAGCATCCGAGCCGCAAGCTGGTCGGGCTCGAGATCGACGGCAATGTCGATGTGGGCCACGGCGATTGCATCCATCTGGGCCGCGCGCAGATCGGTGAGGTCACGTCCTCGATGCGCTCGCCCCTTCTGGGCAAGAACATCGCGCTGGCGCGGGTGGATGTCGCGCATTCGCAGATCGGCACCGCGCTCGAGATCGGGAAGCTCGACGGGCATCAGAAACGGTTGCCTGCGGTGATCGTGCCCTTCGCGCATTACGATCCGAAGAAGGAGCGCCCCCGGTCGTGAATGGCAGGATACGTGCGGACTAGCGCATCTGCGCGCGGAATGCCGTATAAAGCGCGGCCGAACGCTCCAGAAACTCCGGCACATGGGCTTCGCTGTCGGCGCTCAGCTGATCCACGGCTTCTTCCGTTCCCAGCCAGTCGAGCGCGCAGGCCCGGTTTGCAGGGTCTGAGAGCCAACGGCGGGCGGTTCCCTGGTCGAGTTCGGGGTGGAATTGCAGACCCCAGGCACGCGGGCCGACCCGCAACGCCTGATGCAGGCAGCCCGGCGTGGCGGCAAGCGAGACAGCCTCGGGTGGCAATCGCGTGATTTCGACCCCGTGAAAGTGCATCGCCGCAAAGTGATGCGGCAGGGTACTCAGAAGCGGGTCGCGCCGACCCGCAGGCGACAATGTCACCTCGGAGACGGCGATTTCAGGTTTCGCCATGCGGGCGCAACTGCCGCCCATCGCCTGCGCGAGCAACTGATGACCGAGGCAGATCCCGAGAAAGGGACCGAAATGATCGGCGACCCAGGAGCGGATCGCGCCTATCTCGTCGCAAAGCCACGGATGCGCATCCGTCTCCCAGACATCCATCGGGCCGCCCATCACCAGCAGGCCGTCAAAACCGGCCAGGGCAGGAATGGCATCGCCGGCAAAAAAGCGCACCACGTGCCAGCTGTCCCCGGCGGAGGCCATGGCATGGGCAAGCGACTCGGGCGGCTCGCCGGGAGTGTGCTGGAAGACCAGAATGCGCATCAGTTCTGCAGGTAGACCCCGAGGCTGTCGTCCAGCGCATCCTTCCAGGGCGTATGGTGCAGCGGTGCCATCGTCCCGGTGATGACCGATTTGTAGGAATTGTCGCGGAAGGTCATGATGCCCTTCTTCTTGTGGCCTTTCCACGCCTTGAAGGCCTGACAGGCGCCTTCGACATCGAAGCTCGGGTAATCCGTCTCGTCGATCAGCTCCTTCACGTAATCACCCTGATACCAGATCGCGTCGTAATCGCTCTCGCCCGCATCCTCGCGCGCGACTCGGTCGATCACGTCGGCCTCCATCGCGGCGCGGTCGGGCAGGGCGATGCGTCCCATGATCACGTCGCGCGCCCACCAGGCCTGCGCGTCGAACATGTTGAAGGTGAACCACTGGTCCTGCATCCCGATGTAGAAGAGGTTCGGATTGCCGACGAAGGCGACGCCCTTGTAGAGGTCCGCGGTCGCCAGCCTGTTGACGGTCCTGAGACGCAGATCGTCGGGCATGAAGGGGAAGTGGTGCTTGTAGCCGGTGCACAGGATCACCGCATCCACGTCCCTGGTCGTGCCATCCTTGAAATGAGCGGTGGTGCCGTCGAGCTTTTGCAGAAGGGGCACTTCCACCCAGTTGTCGGGCCAGTTGTATCCCATGGCCGCGGTGCGGTAGCTCACCGTCACGGACTTCGCGCCGTATTTCCAGCATTGCGAGCCGATATCCTCTGCCGAATAGGATGTGCCGACGATCAGGATGTCCTTGCCCGCGAACTCCACCGCGTCACGGAAATCATGGGCATGCAGCACGCGCCCCTTGAAGCTCTCGAAGCCTTCGAAATAGGGCACGTTCGGGGTCGAGAAATGCCCGGTGCAGACGATGACGTGATCGAAATCTTCGGAATGGACGCGATCTGCGGGCAGGTCGCAGACCGTCACGGTGAACCCGTCTCCTTTGGCCTCGACGCTGCGCACGGCGGTGTTGAAGCGGATCCAGTCGCGCACGCCCGCCTTTTTCACCCGGCCTTCGATATAGTCGAACAGGACGGCGCGCGGCGGGTAGCTGGCGATCTGCTTGCCGAAATGGTCCTCGAAGGAATAGTCGGCAAATTCCAGACCCTCCTTGGGCCCATTCGACCAGAGGTAGCGGTACATCGACCCGTGCACGGGCTCGCCGTATTCATCGAGCCCGGTGCGCCAGGTATAGTTCCACAAGCCGCCCCAGTCGGACTGTTTTTCAAAGCAGACGATCTCCGGTATTTCCGCCCCGGCCGCCTGAGCCGACTGGAAAGCCCGAAGCTGCGCGAGCCCCGAGGGGCCTGCGCCAATTACGGCGACACGTTTCTTCATGTTGTGGCCTCCTCAGATGTCCAGGGTGTTGTCTTTTTCCCATTGCGTGAAATGGGCCGTGAATGCGTTCCATTCCTGCATCTTGAGCTTGATGTAGGCGGCCGAGAATTCTTCGCCCATCATCGCGCGCAGGCCCTTGTCCTTGTCGTATTCGCGCAAGGCATCCAGCAGGTTCAGCGGCAGCTTGGGCGCACCGCGAACCTTGTGACCCTCGGTATACATGTCGATGTCGTAGCGCTTTCCGGGATCAGCCTTGGAACGGACACCCGAGAGACCGGCGGCGATGATGACCGCCTGCAGGAGATAGGGATTGGCCGCGCCATCGGGCAGGCGCAGCTCGAAGCGACCGGGGCCGGGCACGCGGACCATGTGGGTGCGGTTGTTGCCGGTCCAGGTCACGGTGTTCGGTGCCCAGGTGGCACCGGAAACGGTGCGCGGCGCGTTGATGCGCTTGTAGCTGTTCACGGTCGGGTTGGTGATCGCCGCCAGTGCCGAGGCATGTTTCATGATCCCGCCAAGGAAATGCCGGCCCTTTTCGCTCAGCCCCAGTTCGGCGGTCGGACCGTCGCCGCCTTCGGTGGCAAAGACGTTGGTTTTCGCAGCCGTCCCCGGCGCATCCCAGACCGAGATATGGGCGTGACAGCCATTGCCGGTCAGGCCTTCGATCGGTTTGGGCATGAAGGTCGCGCGAAAGCCGTGCCTTTCCGCGACGCTCTTGGTCATGAACTTGAAGAAGCTGTGCTTGTCGGCGGTGCGCAGCGCGTCGTCGAATTCCCAGTTCATCTCGAACTGGCCGTTCGCGTCCTCATGATCGTTCTGGTAGGGGCCCCAGCCCAGCGCGAGCATGTGGTCGCAGATTTCGCGGACCACCTCGTAGCGCCGCATGACGGCCTGCTGGTCGTAACACGGCTTTGCCGCCGTATCGAAAGGGTCCGAAATCCGGTCGCCTTCGGGGGTCAGGAGAAAGAATTCGGCCTCGACCCCGGTCTTGACATGCATGCCTTCGGCGGCGGCTTCGTCGATCAGGCGGCGCAGGACGTTGCGCGGGGCCTGCGCCACATCCTCGCCCTCCATCACGCAGTTGCTCGCGACCCAGGCCACTTCCGGTTTCCAAGGCAACTGGATGACCGAGGACGGGTCCGGCACCGCAAGCATATCCGGATGGGCAGGTGTCAGGTCGAGCCATGTTGCGAAGGCCGCGAAACCGGCACCGTCTTCCTGCATGCCAGCGATTGCCTGTGCGGGAACCAGCTTGGCGCGCTGGCCGCCAAAGAGGTCAGTATAGGATATCATGAAATACTTGATGCCGTTATCGGCTGCAAATCGGGCCAGATCGGTGATCATGTGTCGTCCCCTGTTGGTCTTGAAAAGATGAGGGCGCGTCACTTTCGTGCGCGCCCTTCGTTGTTCAGTAGGTTGTTCCCGGTTTGCCCGGGTACCAGTCCGTGCCGGCCAGCGGGATCCTGGCCATCGCGGCGGCCTCCATGGTCAGAGCGCACAGATCCTCGGGTTCGAGATTGTGCAGGTGGTTCTTGCCGCAGGCCCGCGCGATGGTCTGCGCCTCGAGCGTCATCACCTTGAGGTAGTTGTTCAGGCGTCGGCCGCCCTCGATCGGATCGAAGCGCGCCATGAGTTCGGGATCCTGCGTGGTGATCCCGGCAGGGTCCTTGCCTTCGTGCCAGTCGTCATAGGCGCCGGCCGTGGTGCCGAGCGCATTATACTCGGCCTCCCATTTTGGATCGTTGTCGCCAAGGGCGATCAGTGCGGCGGTGCCGATCGCCACCGCGTCGGCACCGAGCGCCATGCACTTTGCCACATCCGCGCCGTGGCGGATGCCGCCCGACACGATGAGTTGCACCTCGCGGTGCATGCCGAGATCGTCGAGCGCGCGCACGGCCTCGCGGATGCAGGCGAGAATGGGCTGGCCCACATGTTCGATGAACACGTCCTGCGTCGCGGCGGTGCCGCCCTGCATGCCGTCGAGGACGACGACATCGGCACCGGCCTTGACCGCAAGCGTGGTGTCGAAATAGGGCCGCGCGCCGCCGATCTTGATGTAGATCGGCTTTTGCCAGTTGGTGATCTCGCGCAGTTCCAGAATCTTGATCTCCAGATCGTCGGGCCCGGTCCAGTCGGGGTGCCGACAGGCCGACCGCTGGTCGATCCCCTTGGGCAGGTTGCGCATCTGCGCGACCCTTTCCGAGATCTTCTGCCCCAGAAGCATGCCGCCGCCGCCGGGCTTCGCGCCCTGACCGACGACGATTTCGATGGCATCGCATCGGCGCAGATCGTCCGGGTTCATGCCATAGCGCGACGGCAGGTACTGATAGACCAGAGTGCGGGAATGGCTGCGCTCTTCTTCGGTCATGCCGCCATCGCCGGTCGTGGTCGACGTCCCGGCGAGCGTGGCGCCGCGGCCGAGCGACTCTTTGGCGGGGCCGGACAGGGCACCGAAGGACATGCCCGCGATGGTCACGGGAATGTCGAGCTTGATCGGTTTCTGCGCGAACCGGGTGCCGAGCAGGACCGAAGTCTCGCACTTCTCGCGGTAGCCTTCGAGCGGGTAGCGCGACATCGAGGCGCCAAGGAACAGCAGGTCGTCGAAATGCGGCACCGCGCGCTTGGCGCCGCCGCCGCGGATGTCATAGATGCCCGTCGCCGCCGCACGTCTGATTTCCGCGTTTACCTTGCCCGTGAAGGTTGCCGACTGGACCGGAACCGTGCGCGGGGCGCCGTTTGACTCGTCTTTCATGGCGCTCTCTCAGTATGCGTTGTCGATGTTGAAATGGTAGAGTTTCCGCGCGGACCCGTAGCGCTTGAACTCGGATGCCTCGGCATCGCACCCGCCGCGCCTGAGCAGTTCGGTCAGGGTGTCGAGATGCTCCTGCCGCATCTCCTTTTCGATGCAGTCGGCGCCCAGCGACTTGACCTTGCCGCGTACGAAGATCCGCGCCTCGTACAGGGAATCTCCCAGCGCCTCGCCTGCATCGCCGCAGACCACGAGGTTGCCCGACTGTGCCATGAAGGCCGACATGTGCCCGATATTGCCGTGCACGATGATGTCGATGCCCTTCATCGAGATGCCGCAGCGGGAGGAGGCATTGCCCTTGATGATCAGCGTGCCGCCATTGCCGGTGGCGCCTGCATATTGCGATGCATCGCCTTCGACGATGACGGTGCCGCTCATCATGTTCTCGGCCGTGCCGGGGCCGGTCGAGCCATGCACATGCACTGTCGCCTGCTTGTTCATCCCGGCGCAGTAATAGCCTGTCGAGCCCTTCACGTTGACCTCGATCGGTGCATCCAGACCGACGGCGATGGCATGGCTGCCCCTCGGGTTCAGGATTTCCCAGACGGTCTGGTTGGTGTCATGCGACTGTTCGTGCAGCGCGGAATTCAGCGCGCGCAGGCCCTGCGCTTCCAGGTCGAAGGTTTGCATTCAGGCAGCTTTCTCATGCGCGCGTTTCGCGTCCGTATGGCTCCAGAAATAGACGGTGGCGGGTTCGGGTTCCCAGACCCGAGCCGTGTCGATTCCGGGCAGGTTGACCAGCGCGCGGTATTCCGAACCGAAGGCCACATATTGATCGGTCTCGGCCATCACGGCAGGTTTGCAGGCGATCGGATCGCGCACCACGCCGAAACCGTCTTTCGTGCCGACGACGAAGGTGAAGAATCCGTCGAGATCGGCGAGGCTGCTTTCCAGCGCTTCGCCCAGCGTCGCGCCGTTCTGCATCTTCCATGTCAGATAGGCCGCACCGACCTCGGTGTCGTTCTCGGTCTCTATGTGAACACCAGCGCGGCGCAGCTTGCGGCGCAGTGTATTGTGGTTCGAGAGAGACCCGTTATGAACCAGGCACTGGTCTAGGCCGGTATTGAAGGGATGCGCGCCCATCGTGGTCACGGCTGATTCTGTCGCCATGCGGGTATGCCCGATTCCATGGCTTCCAGACATTGCCCGCAAATTGAACCTTTGCGCCACATTTTTGGGCAAGCCGACCTCCTTATAGATTTCGAGGCTTTTGCCTTGGCTCATGATGCGCACGGACGGGCGCATCTCGCGCAGCGCTTCGGTTGCGCGGGTCAGGCTCTTTTCGTCGAGCAGAACCACCGCATGGGTGTCCACCACCGAGACCGTGACAGGCTCCGACAGAGCTTGCGTGAGAGCCGCGTCAAGACCGTCGAAATCTTGCGACGGGGTGTCGGATTGAATTGTCAGCTTGACCTTGCCCTTTGATTCACCGCGGTAAATTGCGACGCCGGCGCTGTCCGGGCCGCGATCCGTCATGGTGATCAGCATATCGGTCAGCATGTCGCCGAGCCGTGGTTCGAGCGAAGTGTCTTTCAGAAATAATCCGACGATCCCGCACATGTCCGGGGTCCTCCCTGAGGTGGTTATTGCGCGACTCGGACGCTAGCACCAATCAGGGGGGCGCTCAACTGGCGGGAAACTTTTTTTCCTTAAATGCAAAAATCTGTAGCCAGATCTGGCAGGTCATGCTTCATTTTTCGCAGCGTCAGGGAAAGCACATTCCGCGTTCTCGTTGCAGACGCCGAAAATCAATAGTCGAAACGGGGATAAATCGTGGAAGAGCAAATTGCAGAGCTCACGGCCCAGGTGGCCGCGCTACAGGGCAGCAGCGGCGTGACCAACGCCATGCTCGCCGAATTTTTCTATTATATGTCCATCCCTCTGATGATCATCATCCATGCGGGTTTTCTGGCTTACGAGATGGGCGCGTCGCGTCTCAAGAACGTGCTGTCCTCCGGGGTCAAGAATATCCTGGCCTTCGCGTTCATGATCCCGACCTTCTACTTCTTCGGCTGGTGGGTCTATTGGGGGTTCCCGACAGGTCTGCCGGGTGCACCGGGGCCTGCCGGAATTTCGGGCATCGACTATGCCAACGGCATCGCCTGGGGTTGGGGCGAAAGCGCGCAATACATGGGTCCGAACATTTCGGATCAGGCCTCGGGCGTGTTCTTCGGGGCCTTCGCGCTCTTCGCCGCGACGACCGCCTCCATCATGTCCGGCGCGGTGATTGAACGGATCCAGACGATGGCCTTCGTCGTGCTTGCGATCGTTCTGGGATCCTTTGCCTGGGTCGTCGCGGCCGCCTGGGGCTGGCACGCGGATGGCTGGCTGGTCACCCAGTGGGGCCTGCACGACTTTGGCGCGGCCGGTGTGGTCCATGCGGTGGCGGGGTTCTTCGCGCTGGGCGTCCTGCTCCCGCTCGGACCGAGGATCGGCAAGTTCAACAGCGACGGCACCTCCAACCACATAGCCGGGCACAACATGCCGCTCACGATTACCGGCCTCATGCTGATCATCGTCGGTTTCTGGGGGTTCCTCATGGCCTGCATGATCGTTCCCGGTGAATCCTGGAGCTGGTTCGCCGACAAGCCCTCGACCATCTATGGCACGCCGATGAACCTCTCTGCCCTGTCGTTCAACATCCTCATGGCGGTGGCCGGTGGCATCATCGGGGCCTGGGTGCTGACGCGGGATCCGTTCTGGATGATGTCGGGGGCGCTGGCCGGGATCATCTCGACCGCGTCGGGACTCGATATCTATTTCCCGGCTCTGGCCTTCATCATCGCCTTTTCGGCGGGAATCATCCTGAAACCCTGCGCCGACTGGCTCGAGCGGCTCGGCATCGACGATGCGGTGGGCGCTGTGACGGTGCATGGCGTGATCGGCCTCTATGGCGTGATCATGCTCGGTGTCTTTGCAAGCGGTTATCCGTCGCTTCAGGGCGCTGCAGGCGAGGTGCCGACCATCACGCTGATGGGGCAGATCGTGGCGGCTTTCGTGTTCTTCCTGCTTGGCTTCGTGCCGGGCTATGTCTGCGCGGTGATCCTCAAGATGCTGGGCATGCTGCGAATTCCCGAGGGTGCCGAGATTGCCGGCATGGACCTCGTCAAGGTGCCGGGCAAGGGCTACCCCGAGGGCATTCCCGCCCCCGCGGTCAATCTTGCTCCCGGCGAATAACTGGACTCGAAAGGAGAGAGAGATGGGTTTTCCATTTGGCGAAGCGAGCTGGACGGGTGTTGACGGAGCGGTGTTCATGGGGTTCGGGACGGCAATGCCGGGCTTTTACACCTTCATTGCCGGGGTGATCTGTGCAGGGGCTCTGGTCTATGGCCAGATCAGCGAGGTCAGAAAGACGAAGGCCTACAAGAAGTAGGATTTTCACATTGGAAGGGGCCGCTCGAATGAGCGGCCCATATCCGTGCAAATTGCCTGACAGGAAAAAAACTTGCCTCGTGTTCTTGCTTTTGTGGCGGGGCTGGGGCTGAATGCCGGGCAATCAAAGACTCATGAGCGACAGGGGAAAGAACATGGCAATCATCTGGAGACAGTCCGCCCTGGCGCATCGCCATGCCGCGATCGGCGGGGAGCTTGGCGACTGGAACGGCATGGGGACGGCCTGGTTCTACGACCATACGCCCGAACGCGCCAAGGCCGATTACGAGACGATCCGGACCAAGGCGGGGCTCATGGATGTGTCGGGTCTCAAGAAATGCCACGTGGTCGGACCCGATGCGGCTTACGTGATCGACCGCGTCACCACGCGCAACGTCGAAAAGGTCATGCCGGGTCGGTCGGTCTACGCCTGCATCCTGAGCCCCGAAGGCAAGTTCGTCGATGATTGCATCCTCTACCACGTCTCGGTGAACCAGTGGCTTGTGGTGCACGGCACCGGGACGGGCATGGAGCAACTGAGCACCGTCGCCGCCTCGAAGAATTGTGCGGTGCTCTTTGACGACGACCTCCACGATCTGACCCTGCAGGGTCCGGTCGCGGTGGATTTCCTCGCCGCGCATGTGCCGGGCATTCGCGATCTCGCCTATTTCGGCCTCCTGCAGACCAAGCTCTTTGACGTGCCCGTGATGATCTCGCGCACCGGCTATACGGGTGAGCGCGGCTACGAGATCTTCGTGGGTCGCAAGCATGCCGTTCATGTCTGGGATTCCATCCTCGCGGAAGGCGCCGGTATGGGGATCGGACCGGTCCAGTTCTCGACACTCGACATGCTGCGCACGGAAAGCTACCTGCTGTTCTATCCCGGCGACAATTCGGAAACCTACCCGTTCGACAGCGATCTCTGTGGTGACACTCTGTGGGAGCTCGGGCTCGATTTCACCGTATCGCCCGGCAAGATCGGCTTCATCGGCGCGGAGAACCACTATGCGCTCAAAGGCAAGGAACGGTTTAAGATCTACGGCGTGAAGCTCGACAGTACCGCGACTGCGGATATGGGGGCAGAGCTGCTCAAGGATGGCGCAAAGGTGGGGGTCGTGACCTATGGTCTCTACTCCGAACTGAACGGCTATTCTGTCGGTATCGCCCGGATGCCGGTAGATTGCGCGAAACCCGGCACCCCGCTGGTGGTGCGCCAGCTCGACGGGACAGAGATTGCCTGCGCCGCCGAAGAAATGCCGTTCTACGACAAGGACAAGTCGATCCGCGCGGCGAAAGGATAACTGCCTTCGGCGCGGGCTTCGGTCCGCGCCTCGGAAGTCTGCACGAGGATCCCATGTCGAAATTCGAATTTCCGCCCTCGATCAAGAGCCGACCCGTTTATGGCACGCTTATCGCGCGCCCCGGCAGACATCACCTGATGATCGCCGATGCAGAAGGGGCAGAGGCGATCCTATGCATCGGGACGCCCGACCTCATGGCCAGCACGCACATCATCTACATCCCGAAGGGAACGTCCTATGCGGCCGAACTGCGCGCGCTGAACCCAGCGCAATTCTACCAAGGGCCGAGCTTTGCCGCCGCGGTGTCGCGCATCCGGCGCGTGTTGCAGGACGCACATATGGGGTTGCAGGTCTACCTTGCCGGGACCGAGGGGCTGATGGGACAGGCGCAATACGAGGCGATGCAGGCGGGCATTCCGCATACGGCGATCCAGACCGAACATCGCGGATCGGTCGCGCGCCGGATGCAATGCGTGCACTGCAAGGGCATCACCGAAGATGTGGAGACGGACCCATTCGAATGTGCACATTGCGGGTTGAACCTGTTTGTGCGTGATCACTATTCGCGCCGTCTGGCCGCCTATCAGGGCGTTTGCATCGACGCCGAAGATCCGGGCAACGTGCCCGCGCCAAAGGGGATCTACGAATGAGCGGGGCTGGAAAGATCGCCGTGCGGGTGACCGAAATCACGCCGCTGAACGATCTCGTCACGCGGTTCCGGTTCGAGCCGCGCGACGGTGGCCAGCTTCCGACGTTTTCCGGCGGCGCGCATACGGTGGTCGAGATGAAGGATGGCGGCATCACGCGTCTCAATCCATATTCGCTGATGTCCGATCCCTTCGATCAGAGCGCCTATACCATTTCCGTGCGCCGCGACGATGCCGGGCGAGGTGGGTCGCTGTTCATGCATCGAAAGGTCAGGGTCGGGGACGAGATGGTGATCTCGAACCCGGTGAACCTGTTCTCGCTCGACCTGCGGGCGAAAAAGCATCTGATGATCGCGGGCGGCATCGGGATCACGCCTTTCCTGGCGCAGATCCGACAGCTCGACCGCGCGCATGGCAACTGGGAGCTGCATTACGCCTGCCGGTCTCAGGCGCTGGGCTGTTACGCCGAGCATCTGACCGCGACCTATCCCAACGATGTCGCGATCTATTGCGACGATCAGGATCAGGTGATCGACCTCGACACCCTGCTCGAGGGTCAGCCGCTCGGCACCCATGTCTATGTCTGTGGACCCAAGGGCATGATCGACTGGGTGCGCGGCCGCGCAGGCGATCTTGGCTGGCCGCGCGAGGCGGTGCATTACGAGGAATTCCTGGCCCCGCAGCCGGGCAAGCCGTTCACGGTGACGCTCGCGACCTCCGGCAAGGTGATAGAGGTCGGCGAACAGGAAAGCCTGCTCGAGGCGATGGAGCGCGACGGTGTCGATGCGCCCTATCTGTGCCGGGGCGGGGCCTGCGGGCAATGCGAAACCGACGTGATCTGCCATGAGGGCACATTCCTGCATCGCGATCATTGGCTCGACGCGGACGAGCATGCGAGCGGCAGGAAGATCATGCCCTGCGTGTCGCGTTTCGAAGGCAAAACACTGGTATTGGACCGCTGACATGACGCTTCAGTTTCACGACGAGACCTTTCGCGGCGACTATTCCTTTCACAATTCGGAACGGGCGATCCGGCGCTTTCCCTTTCCGTTCGACAAGGACAGCTACATGTACGCCGTGAACATGGAGCAGCATCGCGGCGGCCCCGCCGACAGCGTCTACGAGAAACGCTTCGACGTGGACGAGCATTATGTGTCCGAAATGCGGGACCGCGCGCTGGTTTTGGCGGAGGACCCGCTGCGCTGTCAGTCGCTGCCGCACATGACGCTGGCCGGTTGGGATCTGCTGGAACTGATCATGGTGTCGCTGTCCGAGGATTATCCCGATCTCTTCGAGCTGACCCGAAGCGGCGACAGGTGGCGCTGGGTGAACAGGCCGCTGGGGATCGATCACAGCTTCACCTTCATGGACGAGACGACCCTGCCGCAGGGGCCGATGGAGTACATCACGCGTCAGGCGCAGGGGGACTTCGCCGTTCTGGACCAGCGCGACGACAACCTGTGGATGGATGCCGGCATGATCACGACCCAGGCCGACTGGAGCCTCGATTTCGACATCGGCATGAACTTCTTCGAATGGCACGCGCCGGTGCCTCTGGCGCATGAAAAGGGCATCTTCGTGCGTGCGCTCAAATTCCTGCTGAACATTCAGCAGGGGTCGCCCGCGCGTCGGCTGAACTGGACGATGACGGTCAATCCGCTGCTCGATACCAGCCCCGAGAACTACCATAAATGGGGCATCCAGAAGACCACGCTGACACCCGAGAATATCGGCAGCAAACAGCATCTGAGGGTCGAGCTGCAGACCTTCTACCGGCTGCCGCGCTCGAACGCGCTGGTGTTTCCGATCCGCTGCTACCTGTGCAGTTTTCAGGACCTGATGACCGTCCCGAAATGGGGCCGCCGTCTGCACCGCGTCGTGCGGGACCTGCCCGAGGAGCTGGCGACCTACAAGGGTTTCATCGCGAACCGCCCGATGATGCTGGATTATCTGTCGAGGTTTGACGACGGACTGCCGACTTCGGACGGCATCTGGCCCGATCTCGAGACCGAGCCACCGCTGCAAAGGTAAGGGTGCGAGGTTGGCGACAGGCTTCGGGTCGTGCCGCCGCCAGATGGGCGATGTTGCAGGATGTCCGCAGCCTTGATTGCCCCACGTGCCAGCACGGATATCCCGTGTCCGGTGAAGGCACCGGCGCGCCTAACTGTTCTGCGGATAGCTGATGATCGACAGATAGCGTGCGGGCAGTTTCACCAGAACGTCCGGGCCATGCGGCGCATCGGCGTCGAAGAACAGAGTGTCGCCGGGTTTGAGGGGATAGACCCTGTCGCCATGGCGGTAGTCGACCTCGCCTTCGAGCATGTAGATCGTCTCGATCCCGCCATGCTGGAAGGTCGGAAAGACGTCGGATTCCACCGAGAGGGTGATCAGGTAGGGCTCGACGATCACGCCCGACGCGTTCGACCCGATATGCCCCAGAAGGCTGTACTGATGATTGGCCCGCGTGCCCTCGCGCTCCATCTCGACCCCGTGACCGGACCGGGTATGCACCGCCTGGCGATGTTCCTCGAACCGGCGCAGGAAGCTGGTGAGCGGCACGGACAGGGCGTTGGCGAGCGTCTGGAGCGTCGTCAGCGACGGCGAAGTGTTGCCGTTTTCGATCTTCGAGAGCATGCCGATGGACAGTCCCGTGATCTGTGCCAGCTCCGCGACCGTAATCTTCTGCTGGCGGCGATGCGCGCGCACTTCGCGCCCGATCGCAACTTCGAGCACCTTCTCGCGGTCTTCGGGACGGACACGGTGCGGGTCCTGGGTGAAGCCGGACTTCTTGGTGGCGCTTTTCTTTTCGATGTTCATGATGGTTCAACGTACTCCAAGCTGGTGGCCACAGGCCATAGAACAGTGCGGTCTTTCATGACAAGCCAAGCTCGGGACCGGCACCGTACGAACATCAGCCATCTTCTCTTGGAAAAGTAACGATGATCCAGAATTTGACAATGAGAATTGGCTTCCTGATCTTTCCCGGGTTTCCGATGGCCTGTCTGACCTCGATGATCGAACCGCTGCGTGCGGCGAACGAGATCGCGGGTCAGGACGCCTTTTCCTGGACGCTGATTTCAGAGACCGGCGGCCGCGTGATATCGAGTGCGAAGGTCGCGTTCGAGGCGGATCGCGCGCTTTCGGCCGACATGCCGCTGGATCTGCTCTTCGTGCTCGGCAGCCCGACCGCGCGCTTTGTCAGCGAGCGCTCGGGGAACGGCGCCTTGCGCGCGCTGGGGCGTCATGGCGTCATCCTGGGCAGCGTCAGCGGCGGTGTTTTTCCCCTCGTGCGCTCCGGCGTCGTCGGGGAACAGCCGGTCTCGGTGCATTGGTGCTACGAGACGGCGTTCAAGGTCGCGTTTCCGGATGTCCGCGCCGTGAGCGACGTGATCGTCACCAGCGCGACGCTCTACACCGTGTCCGGGGCCGCCGCGGCCTTTGATCTCGCGCTGCGCCTCATCGAGACGCGTCTTCGGGCCGATGTCGCGCACGAAGTCGCCTGCTGGTTCCAGCACCCGCTGATGCGTGGCGAGGGGGTGCGGCAGCGGGTGCCGGTGGCGCAGATGCCGGATACCGGCGCGCAACTGCCCGACCTTGTCGCGCGCTGCGTCGAGATCTTCGCCGCCAACCTGGAAATGCCCGTCTCGGTCGCGGATGTTGCCAACCAGACCCGCGTCTCGCCCCGCCAGATCGAACGCGCCTTCAAGAAGGCGACCGGCCAGAGCCCTTCGCACTTTTATCGCGCATTGCGGATGCGGGCCGCGCGCCAGCTGGTGATGTATTCCAGCACCCCGATGCCCGACATCGCCGCAGCGGTGGGCTATGCGTCCACGGTTCCGCTTGTCACCCACTATCGCGCGGCATTCGGCTGTTCCCCGCGCGAAGACCGCGACCGCATCAACCAGTTCCGGGTCGCAGGCAACGTGCCGCTGCCCTCAGGCTAGGTCATGTGGCAAAAGGGCGGGTTCATTTGTGAAACGCGGCAAGCTCTAAAGTGCCGAGGTCATCGCCGTCAGGATGGCATGATGCAGTGATCCGGCCGAGGCGCGCGGCCCGAGGAGGCGCACCTCGTCCCTCTGCCGGATCACGAAACAGCCCAGATGATGAATGAAGGTACGCGCGGCGTCACCCGCTTGCATCGCCCGCATGTCGAGCACGCACAGAAGTTCCATCACATCCTCGACCCGCGGCCCGGTGAGGTCGAAGCAGACCCATCCATCAGTCTGTTCCGTGACAGAGGCCGTCCCCGCGACGCGTGCCTTGAGCTGTGCCGCCAGATCCTCGTGACTGGCAAAAGGCGCCATGACCATCCATTGATCCGGACCCATCCAGAACGCCGCTTCCGGATCGCGCAGATGCGCCTTGCCGGGGCCGGGCGCTTCTGCGCCCAGCAAATCGCCGATGTGGCGTGCACAGGCGGCCTCTTGGCCCATCCGGGCGGTCACGCTGGCGAGGGCAAGGTCCGGGTTCTCGGACAGGGTCATGTCGGCGACCGTGTCGACACGCGGGGTGGTGCCGCCCAATGCGGTGAGGGGAGACAGGTCATGCACGAAGGCGGGCTCCTTCCGGATCGACGAAATGGGGGGATACGACCTGCACCTCGACCGTCAGATCGGTGAGGGGGGAGACAAGCCGCAGCATTTCACCCATGCGGTTTGCGCCGTCCTTGAGGAAGGCCAGCGCGATCATCGATCCGATCGTGGGCGAATGTGCGGCCGAGGTCACATAACCCTGATCATGTGCCGCATCGACCGGGCCGGTCGCGGCCATCAGGTGCCCGCCGGCGGTAAGCTTGTCGCCCCGGTTCAGTGCCTTGAGACCCACCTGCATCAGGGCGTCCGGGGCGTTCAAACCTTCGCGGCGTGACAGAACCGCGCCGACGCTGTCCTTGGCTCCCGACACCATCCGTCCCATCCCGAGGTTGAGCGCGGTGGTCGTACCGTTGAGCTCGTTGCCCGCCGCGTGCCCCTTTTCGATCCGCATGACGCCCAAAGCTTCGGTGCCGTAGGGCGTGACACCGAATTCTTCACCCTCCGTCATCAGCCTGCGCATCAGCGCGTCACCAAAGCGCGAAGGCACGGCCAGCTCGAAGGCGAGCTCGCCGCTGAACGAGATCCGGAACAGCCGCGCGCGCAACCCGCCGCAGACGGTGATGGCGCGGCAGCCCATGAAGGGAAACGCCTCGTTCGAGATGTCGAAATCCGGATCCACGATCTTTTGCAGCAGCTTGCGGGAATTCGGCCCGGCCACGGCATATTGCGCCCATGCTTCGGTTGTCGAGATCAGCTGTACATCCATGTCCGGAAGCAGACACTGACGCACGAATTCCAAGTGCTGGTAGACCTTTGCCGCATTCGCGGTTGTGGTCGTGACGACGAAGTGATCCTCACCCAGACGCGCGGCAGTGCCATCATCTAGGACGATGCCGTCCTCGCGCAGCATAACGCCATAGCGCACCTTGCCGATCTCCAGCTTGGCAAAACCGTTGCAGTAGACCTTATTAAGAAAGGCGGCCGCATCGCTGCCCTGAACGTCGATCTTGCCCAGCGTCGTGCAGTCGCAGACCCCGACCGAGCTGCGGACCGCCGTGACCTCGCGGTCGACGGACTGGCGCCAGTGCGTCTCGTGGGGCAGGGGGAACCACTGCGCGCGCAGCCAGTTGCCCACTTCGACGAACACAGCGCCGCGCTCCTTTGCCCAGTGATGTGACGGAGTCAGGCGGGTCGGGTGGAACTCCATCCCGCGGATCCGCCCGGCAAAGGTGCCGATGGCGACGGGGGTGTAGGGCGGGCGGAACATCGTGGTGCCGACCTCGGGGATCGCCTTGCCCGCCAGTTCGGCCATGATCGCAAGGCCGCCCATGTTCGACGTCTTGCCCTGATCCGTGGCCATGCCCAGCGTCGTGTAGCGTTTGAGATGTTCGACCGACCGGAAGCCTTCCTGATGGGCCAGTTTCACATCCTTGACCGTCACGTCATTCTGCTGGTCGAGCCATGCGCGCGAGCAGCCCTCCACATACCAGAACGGCGTCTGCGTGACGGGCGCATCTTCGGCGCGGGGCAGGTCCGGCCTGTCCCTGAGGTCGAGCGCGTCCATTGCCGCCTGCGCGCCCGTGTTCAGGGCGCCGTGGGTAGACATCAGGCCCTGCGCCGCTCCGGCCACCGTCATGCCCGGCGGCAGCGATCCGCCCGGGACAAAGGCCGACAGTGCCTCGTTCCAGACCGGTCGGCCGCGCTGGTGGCAGGTCAGGTGCACATTGGGGTTCCAGCCGCCCGACACGCCGAGCGCCCCGCATTCCAGCATGCGCGTGCTGCCATCGGCGCGGCGCAGTTCGACGAAGCTGAGGCCCAGACGGCCCCGCGTGTCGGTGACATGCGCGCCGCGCAACACCTCGAAGTGATCGTTCAGCGGCGCATCCGCGCGTGTGTCGATCACGGCGGCGATCGTCACACCCTTGTCCGCAAGGTCCGTCGCTGTCCGGTGGCCATCGTCATTGTTGGTGAAGATCGCGATGCGCCGGGCGGGGGTGGCCGCGAACCGGTTGGCATAGCTGCGGATCGCGCCCGCGAGCAGGATGCCGGGGCGGTCGTTGTTGTCCAAGGCGATGGGCCGTTCCGTCGCCCCGGCACAAAGCAGCGTGCGCTTCGTGTAGAGTCGCCACAGGATCTGGCGCGGCTTGCCGGGTTCGGGAGCGTAGAGGTGGTCGCTGACCCGCTCCACCGCGCCGTAGACGCCATGATCGAAGGCGCCGATCACCGTGGTGCGCGACATCAGGCGGACATTGGGCAGGGATGACAGTTCAGCGATGCTGCGGGTGACCCAGTCACGGGCAGGGGCATCGTCGAGCACCGTAGTTTCGCTGTTGAGCCTGCCGCCCATGACAAAGTCCTCGTCCGCGAGGATCACTTCGGCGCCGCTGCGCCCGGCGGTCAGTGCCGCGCTCAACCCTGCGGGACCGGCGCCGATGATCAGCAGATCACAGTGACGGAAGCCCTTTTCATAGCCGTCGGGATCCTCGCGCATCGAGAGGGAGCCGAGGCCCGCAGCCTTGCGGATGATCGGCTCGTAGAGCTTTTCCCAGAAGGCGGCGGGCCACATGAAAGTCTTGTAGTAGAACCCCGCGGTCAGAAAGCCCGAGAGGCGATCGTTGATCGCCATGGCGTCGAAAGCGAGGCTCGGCCAGCGGTTCTGCGACCTTGCGAACAATCCGTCATAAAGTTCCGCCGTGGTCGCGCGGGTGTTGGGCTCCTGACGCGCGCCGCCGCGCAATGCGACGATGGCGTTGGGCTCCTCCGATCCGGCGGAAAGGGGGCCGCGCGGGCGGTGATACTTGAAAGATCGCCCCATCAGCCGCACGCCGTTGGCAAGCAGTGCCGAGGCGAGCGTATCGCCCGGATGGCCGTAATACTGACGGTTGTCGAAGTTGAATTTCAGGCGCGTGCCGCGGTCGATCTGGCCGCCGTCCAGCCGGTTGATCTGGCTCATTTCGACCGCCCCCGCGCGCGAGCCACATCGCGGGCAAGCTCCACCGATGCGATCTCGTGGGTCAGGGTGTTGCGTGTCACGACCAGCCAGGACCGGTCCCCGCCTTCGTGAAACCAGAGCTCGCGGTGCTCACCTGCCGGGTTGTCGCGCAGATAGGCGTATTCATGGAACTCCTCTGCCGCATTCTCCGATGCGGGATCGGGCCGGTCGATCAGGCGCGCATCCCCGAGATAGACGAATTCCGCGCTGTCGCGGGGGCCGAGAAGCGGATGGTGGATGATCATGTGTCGGGTCCCTGTCTGCTGTCGGATCTGTCGCCGGGGCGGTTCAATGCAGGTTGGGCTGATTGCCCATCCCTTTTTCGTCGATCATGTGACCCGTGCGGAAGCGATCGAACCGATAGGCCGTGGCCGTGGGATGCGGCGCGCCGGTCGCCAGGAGATGGGCAAAACAGTAGCCCGAGGCCGGCGTCGCCTTGAACCCGCCGTAACACCAGCCACCGTTGAAATAGAGCCCGTCGACATGGGTTCGGTCGATGATGGGCGAGCCGTCCATCGACATGTCCATGATGCCACCCCACATGCGCAGCAGCCGCGCCCGCCCGATCATCGGCATGATCGCCATGCCGCCCTCGCAGACATCCTCGATCACCGGCAGATTGCCGCGCTGGGCATAGGAATTGTAGCCGTCGATATCGCCGCCGAAGACCAACCCGCCCTTGTCCGACTGGCTCACGTAGAAATGCCCGGCACCAAAGGTGATCACCCCGGGGATCAGCGGCTTCAACCCTTCCGACACGAACGCCTGCAGCGCATGGCTTTCGATCGGCAGGCGCATTCCGGCCTTTGCCATCAGGCGGCCGGAATTGCCCGCGACGGCGCAGCCGACCTTGCCCGCGCCGATGAACCCGCGTGAGGTTTCGACGCCAAGGCATCTGCCATTCTCGATGCGGAAACCCTGGACCTCGCAGTTCTGCAGGATGTCGACGCCGTGGCTGTCGGCGCTGCGGGCATAGCCCCAGGCGACCGCGTCGTGACGTACTGTGCCGCCGCGGCGCTGCGCGAGCCCGCCCTTGATGGGAAAGCGCACATCGTCGAATTTCAGGAACGGATATTCCTTGCGGATCTGAGATTCCGACAGCAGTTCGGCATCGGCGCCGTTCAGGATCATTGCATTGCCGCGCCGGATGAAGGCATCGCGCTGGGCGTCGGAGTGGATCAGGTTCATGATCCCGCGCTGGCTGACCATCGCGTTGTAATTCAGATCCTGTTCCAGCCCCTCCCACAGTTTCAGCGAGAATTCGTAGAACGGCTCGTTTCCATCCAGCAGGTAGTTCGAGCGGATGATCGTCGTGTTGCGCCCGACATTTCCGCCACCGATCCAGCCCTTCTCCAGCACAGCCACGCGGTGCTTGCCGTGGATCTTGGCCAGATAATGCGCCGTGGCGAGCCCATGACCGCCGCCGCCGATGATCACGATGTCATAATGCGGCTGCGGTTCCGGATCGCGCCAGACGGGCTTCCAGCCCTTGTGGCCTGTGAGGGCCTCCTTGATGACCTTGAAACCTGAATAGCGCATGGATCGGACTCCTCTCACGCTGTTTCATAGAAGTTTCGCGGATCTTTCGATCCTGAAATGCGACATCCGGGCGGTCGGATCGGACGCCACGTGCTTTTTCCAAGGCTGCGATGGCAAAATCGCGAAATATACGCGCAAGAAAAAAACTTGATTGTAAGGAAAATCATGCAAGTGTGATGCGGATAAGCTGCCTCGGTGATTCATGGGATCCGACACAGCAAAAAAGGCTCGGGCCAACTGCCCGAGATCATAGAGCGGCATATTAGAGCGCACCTCACAGGGAGTTACCGATGAAGACTAGAAGCAAGGCATTGGCGGCCGGCCTCTTCGCCGCTGTTCCGTTTTCCGCATTCGCCCAAGACAGCAGCGACCCGATCGTGATCCCGATCCACAACTGGTCGTCGCAGATTGTCATGTCGAACGTCGTTGGCCAGATCTTCGAGAGCATGGGCAACAACGTCGAATTCGTCACGACCGACAGTCAGGCGGTCTACGAATCCGTGCGCCTCGGCGACGTGACGCTCGAGATGGAGGTCTGGGAAGGCGCGTTCGGGGCCTCCTACCGCGCCGCGATGGAAAAGGGCGGGATCGTCGATGCGGGCGATCACAACGCCGTCACGCGCGAGGATTGGTGGTACCCGATGTGGACCAAGGAAGCCTGCCCGGGCCTGCCGGACTGGGAGGCGCTCAATGCCTGTGCCGGATTGTTCACGACCGCCGAAACCGGCGAGAAGGGCCGGTACCTCGACGGACCGGTGGACTGGCTCAAGCATGGTCAGGAACGCGTTGCGGCGCTCGACATGAATTTCGTGGTGGTCAATGCGGGTTCCGCCGCCGCGCTCTGGGCCGAAATCGGTGCGGCTGAGGCTGACAAGAAGCCGGTCGTGGTGTTCAACTGGACACCCAACTTTGCCGAGGCCGTCTGGCCCGGCGAATTCGTCGAATTTCCAGAATGGGTCGAAGGCTGCGACAAGGATCCGGCCGTGGGTCCCAACCCGGATGCGCTTTATGACTGCGGCAACCCGGCCAAGGGATACATGAAGAAGGCCGCCTGGGACGGTATGGATGCAAAGTGGCCGGCCGCCTATGACGTTCTGACAAAGATCTCATTCACCAACCCGCAGATCGCCGAAATGGCCAAGATGGTCGATATCGACGAATTGGAACCGGACGAGGCCGCCGAAGCCTGGCTGGAAGCGAACCCGGATATCTGGAAACCTTGGGTGAACTGATCCCCTTGCGCCGGACCGACGCATCAGGGCCCCGCCCGGGCAATCCGGGTGGGGTGTCCTTTTCAGGAGAAGGCATGACCGCGGACGCGCCTGTGATCTCGGCCCGGAATGTCTGGAAGCTTTTCGGGCCTGATCCCAAGGGCTATCTGGCGAAGATGAGACCGGGTCTCGACTTCGATGCGATCCGGGCGGATGGCTATATCGCCGGGGTCCGGGATGTGTCGATCGACGTGGCCCGGGGCGAGATGCTGGTCATCATGGGCTTGTCAGGGTCCGGCAAATCGACGCTCGTGCGCTGTTTCTCACGCCTGCACGAGATCACCGGCGGCGTGATCGGGGTCGAGGGACAGGACATCATGACCCTGTCCGAGAAGGAGCTGATCGCGCTGCGCCGCTCCAAGATGGGCATGGTTTTCCAGAGCTTCGGACTGCTGCCGCATCGCACGGTTCTGGAAAACGTGGCCTTTCCGCTGGAAATGCGGGGTCAGGACAAACATGCCCGCCGGGAGCGCGCGCTGGAAATGGTCCGGCTGGTCGGGCTCGAGGGACGCGAGGATTACTTTCCCCGCGAACTTTCGGGCGGACAGCAGCAGCGGGTCGGCATCGCGCGCTCTCTGGCGATCGAGCCGGACATCTGGTTTCTGGACGAACCCTTCTCGGCGCTCGACCCTCTCATTCGCCGCGAGATGCAGGACGAATTCCTGCGGCTGCAGGGGCTGCTCGGCAAGACGATCGTCTTCATCACCCATGATTTCGACGAGGCGCTGCGCCTCGCGGACCGCATTGCTATCATGAAGGATGGCGCGATCGAGCAATGCGGCACGCCGGATCAGATCGTCCTGCACCCCGCGACCGAATATGTCCGCAAGTTCACCGAGGATGTCGACAAGTCGCGCGTCGTGCGCGCGGGCGTTCTGGCACGGGCCGGGGTGACCGGGACCGGTGATCCGGTCGATGCCTCGGCCTCGGTCCACGCGCTCGCAAGGCTGCTGATACAGGACACTAGGACCGAAATTCCGGTGGTCCGGAACGGCCGGATCGTCGGCGCGATGAGCCGCGAGGAAGCCTTGGGCATTCTGGTCGGGACGGAGTGATGAAGATCGGCCGGGGACAGGTCGCGCTGGGACTACTGGCGCTGGCCGTGGTCCTTACGGCGTTACAGTTCCTCGGACTCCTGCCCGCCGCGCTCCACCGCCTCCCCGAGGCGATGATCCCGCCATTTGCAGCCTGGCTGGATGTGATATTCAACTACGTGAAGGACGAACTGGGCCTTCTGACGCTGACGCGCACCTTTACAGAAGGCCTGGAATGGGTGCTCGATGCCACCGGCAACCTGCTCTACGGCAAGAGCCGCTGGCCCGATATCGGCCCGCTTCCGTGGACGGCCATCACTGCCGTTGCGGCAATCGTCGGCTACCATCTGGGCGGCTGGCGGATGGCGCTGCTTGCAGGCGGGACGTTCGTCTGGACGGCGCTGATCGGCCAGTGGGAAATCGCGATGGAGACCCTTTCGGTGCTTGTCGTTGCGGCCCCGCTGGCGGTGGTGATCGGCCTCGCGCTCGGGATTGCCGCCTGGAAATACCCGGTGGTCAATCGTGGCATCAAGCCGATCCTGTCAGTTCTGCAGACGCTGCCGTTCTTCACCTACCTCCTGCCTGCCGTGATCTTCTTCAAGGTCGGGCCGACGGCGGGGGCCGTGGCGACCACGATCTATGCCATCCCGCCGATGATCCTGATGACGACGCTGGGCTTGCAGAAGGTTCCGCCCGAGGTGGTGGAGGCCGGGCAGATGAGCGGGTGCACGCGCGGGCAGTTGCTGCGCCATGTCTACCTGCCCTCGGCCCGCACAGAGATCCTGGTCGGCGTGAACCAGGTCATCATGCTCTGTCTCGCAATGGTGGTGCTGACGGCCTTCATCGGCATGCCCGGGCTCGGCGCGAAGCTTCTGGCGATGATGGGCAGCTTCAAGCTGGGCCGGTCCTTCGAGATCGGGGTGACCATCGTCCTGCTCGCGGTGACGCTCGACCGCATGTCCAAGGCCTGGGTCGTGAAGCAGCCGGTGCATTTCGAGCGGGACACGCCATGGCTGCGGCGCCATCGGACGCTGGTTCTGGCCGTCGCTGCGTTCGTCGTGTGCACGGCCCTGTCGCTGGTCATCCCGATCGCGGCCGAGATCGGGCGCGGGCAGGATTTCAGCCAGGGCAGGGAGCTCGACGCCCTGATCAAGGCGCTTCTGGACATCGACTGGGTCAAGACGGTGACCGGTACAATACGCGCCTTCCTCAACGTTCAGGTGCTGATCCCGTTCCGCAATTTCCTGCTGTCGATCCCGACGCCCGCCTTCATCTTGGCGGTGGTCGCCTTCGCCTGCTGGCTGGGCGGCACGAGGCAGGCTGTCGTGGCCGCGCTCTTCTTCGGTCTCGTAGCCCTTTCCGGCTGGTGGGACCGGTCGGTGATCACGCTCTATTCCGTCATTTCGGCGGTCGCTCTCGCCTTGCTCTTCGGCCTTCCGCTCGGCATCGTCGCCGCGCGATCCGAGACATGGTCGCGCCGCGTCCTGCTCGCCTGCGACACGGCGCAGACCTTTCCGAGCTTCGTCTACCTCATCCCGGCGATCATGCTTTTCGGCGTCACGGATGTCGCGGTGATCTTCTCGATCCTGATCTTCGCGATGGTCCCGCTGACCCGTTACACGATCGAAGGCCTGCGCACCGTGCCGCTCGAAATGATCGAGGCGGCCGACATGGCCGGGGCGACACGCCTGCAAAAGCTCTGGAAGGTGCAATTGCCGCTCGCCCTGCCCACGATGGCCGTCGGGTTCAACCAGGCGATCATGTTCGCGTTTTTCATGGTGATCATCGCCGCCTTCATCGGGACGCAGGATCTGGGGCAGGAGCTTCAGAGAACGCTGGCCGGAACCGATCTGGGCAAGAACTTCGTGCTCGGGATCTGCGTTTCGCTGATGGCGTTGACCTTCGACCTTACAATCCGGAAGTGGTCAAGCGACCGCAAGACAAGGCTCGGACTGACGGAGTAAGGTCTCTCGTCCGGAAACCTGCGCCTTGAACGGGGGAAATCCTGTTCGTTTGATCACCTTCGCGCTGCACCTCATGGCGTGTTCGCGATGGGGCGGGAAGCAACCTATAATTTACCTTCAAGGGATAGCCATACCACAGCCGAGTTTAAAGGTGAGCTATGTCCTCAGACCCCAAATCGCCCCCAGAACCCAAATCGACCGAGCCCGCCGCGGCAGTCCCGACCGTGACAACCGTTCTCGGTGACGCCGCCAGCGCGCTCTTCGACAAGCAGGTCGTGCTGATCTTCGACACCGAGACCGGCCTGCTGGTTGCGTCGAACGAGACGGCTCAGCTTCAGCTTGGACTGGATCCGGATAGCGCGATGCCCCCGGCCTTTACCGAGATGGTCCGGGTCGAAGGGCAGTTGCCGGACAGCTTCTGGGACGCGGCGCAGGAGGGTGGGGCGGTGGAATGGTCGGGCCAGCTGGTCGGTTGTCTCGATCTCACGGTCGATGTCGATGTGATCGCCACGCAAGCGGTCCTGTCAGCGTCGCGCAAGGGTGTCGTCGTGGTCGGCAAGCCGGTGCAGGCGATTGTGATGCAACCGGCCGGACCCTCCAGTCTGGAAGCGGCGGTCGGCATGATCTCATATGACATGGACGGAAACATCACCGACATCAACGACCGGGCCATGATCGCGCTCGAGGCTTATGATGCCTCCCTTGTGGGCCGCAATCACGATACGCTCTGGCCTTCCGAAGCGACGACGGCGCAATCCTACATCGAGTTCTGGGAAAAGCTGCGCAAGGGTCGGATCATCGAGGGTCGGCATGTCCATGTCTCCGCCGTCGGCAGCCCGGTTTGGCTGCGCTCGACCTTCGTGCCGGTCAAGGGCGCCGACGGTCATCCCGTCGCGGTGCGCCAGTATCTTGTGGATGTGTCCGCCGAGACGTTCGAGGCGCAAGCCGCGATTGCTTTCAGCGACGCGCTCCGTTCCGCCGTCTCGATCACCGAATATGATGCCGACGGTCATGTGACCGCGATGAACGAGGCCATGGCGCAAAGCCTTGGCTATACGGCCGAAGAGGCGATCGGCCTTCATGATCACCGGTTCTGCGATCCCGAATTCGCCCGCGGCACCACCTACCGCGTTGTCTGGAGCGAACTTGGCGTTGGACGGATGCAGCAGATCGTCATACCGCAGGTCGGCAAGGATCAGCGAAAGCTGTGGGCGCGCAGCACCCTTCTTCCGATCATCGGCGTGGACGGTCGTTTGGCAAAGGTCGTCAAGATCGCCGAGGATGTGACGGAAGCGCATGAAGGCTTCCTCGAAAGTGTCCAGAAGCTGTCGGCATTCGAGACCGCATTCATGACCGCCGAATTCGACCTTTCCGGGCGCATCACCGCCGCCGACAGCAAGTTCGTCCACGCATTCCAGACCAGGGCCACCGATCTGATCGGTCAGACTCATGCCAGCTTTTGCAGCAAGGAAGAGGCGGCGTCGCGGCGCTACGAAGGGCTATGGGACAAGTTGCGCGACGGCGAAACGGTATCTGTGACCCTGCAGCATCTCACGGCAAAGGGAGAACAGATCTGGCTGCAATCACACTATGCACCGTTGCGCACGCCCAATGGGAGATTGCTCAAGATCCTGTCGATCCATGTCGAAACGACGCTCGCAAAGGCAATGGAGTTCGAGTTCGACGTATTGAAGCAGTCCTTGGACAGAACCCATTGCATCGCCTATTTCGATCCTGCGGGCGCTTTGACGCACATAAACGACAACTTTCTCAAGGCGACCGGCTACACGCGGGCGAACGACGCCAAGTCACTGACACGAAATTCTTTTTTGCATTCAGAAGACGATACGCCAGAAGCCAACCGCCAATTCTGGGAAACCATGAAATCTAACCGCCCCCTTGTCATGCGGGCGCGTCGCAAGACGGCATTGGGCAAGGATGTGTGGCTGGACACCAGCCTTCATCCCCTGCACGACCAATCGGGTAAGCTTCACAAGGTGATGGAGCTGGCGAATGACGTCACCGATCTCGCATTGGAAAACATGCGCAACAAGGGCAACTGGGAGGCACTGCAGACAGCGCAGGCGCTCGTCGAATTCACGCCCGACGGTTATGTCATCGATGCGAACGACATGTTCCTGGCGACGATGGGCTATTCCATGCGCGAAATTCAGGGACAGCATCACAGCATGTTCTGTCCGCCAGACTACGTGCAGTCGAAGGGATATCGTGAATTCTGGCTGAAACTGAACAAGGGCGAGAATCAGACAGGCCGTGTCCACCGGGTCGGGCGGTTCGACCGCGACGTCTTTATGGAAGCCAGCTATCGGCCGATCCTGAATTTCGACGGCAAGGTCGAAAGGGTGATGAAATACGCTCTCGATATTTCGCCTCAGGCCAGCCTGGCGAAGATCGCCAAGGACAGCGTCGAGGAGATCCGGCAGGAAGCGGCCAAGATTTCGATGGAAAGCGAGGCGATCCAGAGCGAGGTCCATTCGGCGAGCCAGAACACGAACCGGATCCGCACCATCGTCGTGGAAGGCACCAGCAGCCTTCAGGGTGGACTGGCTGAATTCGAGAACGCCACGAATGCGGTCGTGCAAGCCACTGAAACCGTCGAAGTGATCAGCGACTACGCCTCCCAGACGAACCTGCTGGCATTGAACGCAGCGATCGAGGCCGCGCGGGCCGGCGAACATGGTGTGGGTTTCTCGATCGTCGCCGATGAGGTGCGTAAACTCGCAGAGCGGAACGGTGAGGCCGCCAAGACAATCGCCCGGAACATCGAGGTCGTGACGGAATATATCCGCATCGGATTGAGCAAGGGGCGCGACGCACTGCACCAGATGGAAGCGCAAAAGGACCTGATCGAGGTGAATACCGGCGCCCTGAACACCGTGACGGGGCGCACCCAAGGACAGCGCCAGTCGAACCAGATGCTCCTGTCTCACGTCAAGAAACTGGAAGACGGAATCTTGCCCGTGACCGATCAATGACCGACGAGAGGACTCAGACCTACGGCACCTTGCGTGTTCAGGACCTGATCCTTGGGGTTGATGTGAGCCATCTGGCCGAGGTCTGCACCGTCAAGTCGTTGCAGCCCATGATGAAGAACGTGGCTGGTGTGATCGGGTGCATCAACCTTCGCGGGCATCTGATTCCCGTCCTCGACGCGGCGCCGTTCTGCGGCCTGTCAGAGCGCGACGGGCCGCCCCCCTTTGCCGCCATCCTGAAACACAACGACACTGTGCTGGCCATCGGCGTGGACGAAATCACCGGCCTTTCCAGCGTCAAGCCCCAACGGATCCAGAGCTTTGCGCGCACCGGGGCGGACGGGCAGACAGTTCACTTGCGGGCCTTTCTGGACTTGGCGCAGACGGTCATCGTCCTTGACGCACCGACGATCTTTGATCGCCCCGACATTCCTACGGCGAGCGCACTACGCTACAACGCGCAGAGCAAGGCGGATGTAGATCGCGATGCCCGCAAACTCCTGATCTTCGGTGTCGGCGATGCCTTGTTTTCGCTGGCAGCCTCGGATGTCTACGGGACAGTCCCACGAAAACTCGTCGAACAGAATGCGCTGACCTCTGGCATCAGTCTAGGATCCATCGACTATCGTGGACGCCGAGTGCCTGTCGTCTGCACGGTCAGCCTGATCGGCATCGGGCGGCAACGCGCAGGGGGGCCGTCTGAACTCGTCATTCTGCAATTCGCGGATGACAAGCTCCTGGGTCTTGCCGTCGAGTCGATAACGAACCTGCGCTCCATCCCTGACGCAGCTTTTTCCAGCACGCCAAGGGCGATCGCGGCGCGATTTCCGTTCATCGACAAGGTGCTGGTCGCACCGGATGGAGTACAGATCTACAATATCGACGTCCGCGCCCTGCAGGCTGATCCGCAACTTCTCGCCTTGGCGGGAATCTCCGTGACGAAGACCATTTCGGAAGCACCACAAAAAACATCACGAGGCGGAGCTGTCACAAGAGCTGCGGAGAACCGAAAGTATCTGATTTATGAATGTGGCGGAGAGATTGCCACGCCAATCGAACAGATCACCAGCATCCTGGAACAACCTGAGAAGGTCCTTCCTCTTGTCGGCAAGAACCGCGGACTGGTTGGTCTGTTCTCCCTCGATGGACGGTCGGTTCCGATGATCGATCTGCGGCAGGATTTTGGAACTGCGCAATCCGATCCTTCGCATGTGAGGATCCTTCTCGTTGGGAACGCAGACCAGCAAATTGGCTTTGTGGTCAGTCGCGTGCACAGTATTGCAAGTGCGATCCGCAGCTACATCGACAGATCAGGCAGTTCTGATGAAATCATGGTTCAGCTTGTGTTGGCAGGGAAGCCCAAGATGTTCCGTCTTGTCGATTTGGTAGAGATTGCTTCTGCACTGGGTGCGTCAGAGTCAGGCGGCGCCGAATACGCGCGTCACTCCGTCGGCGTATGAGGGGCACACGGGCCAAGACGGATAGAATCGATGCGGAGCCCATCGCGCGGTTCACAATCTTTCGACCGGATGCCGTAGGCGTATTGCCACATGAAAAGCTGCGCCTTCACAGGGCCTAGACGTCAAAGCGTGGACAGTTGGTCGAGACACGCAAACGGCGTCTGGCGCAGACTGAGGCGCCTGCTGATCATTGGAGCCAACAGCGTCATCATAAAGCGGCGCGACCTGCCCGTTGATGACGGAATTTTGGCAAGCCGCGTATCGCAGGTGCCGTCAGCGGTGACGGTGCCGATCTTCTCGCCGTCTGGGATCTGATTGAGATGTCCTGGCATTACAAGGAGCTTCAAACTCGCTGCCGGGCGTGACATCCACAGCCCTGAAATCCAAAGCGGCAATGTCCATGGCCAGATGAACCTTCCGCCATTCGCGGGATCGTCGTGGATGTTGAAGCGACCCGATCGGTCAGGCAAGATGACTTGGGCGTGACATTACGATGCTGGACCGGACGGCAACACGCTTCGAGCGCCAGATGGGTCTGCGACGAGACAAAGGCCATTCCCGTCTCAATGCCGCCCTGGGACAAGGTTGCGAACAAAGTTCTCAGTCAGTTTTCCTGGAGTTGCAGGCCATCGGGCGTTCCGCCTTTCATATCACGGAACGAGCGGAACGGAGCGCCATCGAAGTGAAGCGAACGCAATTACGCGCATAAGTACATAGACGACACGCTATCAAGCGCTCGAAGGGCATTCAACGAAAATGGTAGGTGGCGGAGACGAAGGGATTCGAACCCTCGAGACCCTTCCGGGCCTACTCCCTTAGCAGGGGAGCGCCTTCGACCACTCGGCCACGTCTCCACCGACGCGTATAGCCAAGCAAACATAGGCATTACAAGGCAAAACTGCCCTGTTTCGAAAAAACCTCTCAAGGGCCCAAAGGGCCTCAAAATGGCATTGAGGGGGGCTCTGTTGCGCAAATCGGATTGGAGATTCATCCCTTGAATCCGGCATGAAAGCTGGGTGTCATGAGCAGACTATCACCCTCGACCTACAAGATCAGGAACTGGCGGGCTTGCAACGAAGCGCTGAAGCGCCGCGGCTCGCTGAAAATCTGGTTCGATCCCAAGATGACGTGGAAGACCAAGCCGACCGGCA
>JBBSNW010000033.1:0-50535 GCA_038260405.1 Rhodobacterales bacterium
ACGGCTTCGAGGATCGCAGCCATCTGCTTGGACTTCTCGCGAACTTCGATCACGTCACCCTCTTTCACGCGGTAGGAGGGGATGTTCACGCGCTGGCCGTTCACGGTCACGTGGCCGTGGTTCACGAACTGGCGGGCGGCGAACATGGTCGCGACGAACTTGGCGCGATAGACGACGGCGTCGAGGCGACGCTCGAGCAGGCCGATAAGCATCTCGCCGGTATCACCGCGCTGACGCTCGGCATCCCGGAAGATACGACGGAACTGCTTTTCGGTCAGGTCGCCGTAGTAACCCTTCAGTTTCTGCTTGGCGCGCAGCTGCAGGCCGAAATCGGACATCTTGCCCTTGCGGCGCTGGCCGTGCTGGCCGGGGCCGTATTCGCGGCGGTTCACCGGGGACTTCGGACGGCCCCAGATGTTTTCGCCCATGCGGCGGTCGATCTTGTACTTGGCAGAGGTGCGTTTTGTCACCGTCTGATCTCCTTCTGTTGTGTGCCTCGACGACCCTCGCGGGAGCCTTCGGCACGGGAAGGGCGTTGTCCTTTGGGTCGAAACCCTGACAGGATCTCCCTTGCGGGAGCCACCAACACCAATGAAAGCGCGCTTATAGGCGCAAGGGCGGCGGTGTCAACCACTGTGACGGCCGTGGCGCGAGCGCGATTGGTTAGATCCAATCTTAGAGATCCGCAAAAATTCATCTCACCTTAACCCTGCGCGCGCGACAGTGGCGCGAAGGTCACGTGAGGCTATGAGCTATGCAAGGCAGGATCGATGCCCGTTTCGGGCCAAGGAACGCACTCGACGCAGCGGTCCGGACGCGTGACGAACACGTCATCACCATGGTGCAGGAAGCGGTGAAGCATCGTCAGGTGATGCTCGCCTACCAGCCCGTGGTGCAGGCTCGGCATCCGGAACATGTCGCCTATTACGAAGGGCTGATTCGCGTTCTGGACGAGACCGGCCGCATCATCCCGGCGCGCGATTTCATCAACGAGGTCGAAGAAACGGAAACGGGGCGCATCCTCGACTGCCTCGCGCTGGAAAAGGGGCTTGCCGCGCTCGCCCGCGAACCCGGGCTGCGGCTCGCCATCAACATGTCGGCGCGCTCGATCGGATACCGCAAATGGATGCGGATCCTCGATCGCGGCCTCATGGGCAACCCGACCGTGGCAGAGCGTCTGATCCTCGAGATCACCGAAAGCTCGGCCATGCTTGTGCCCGAACTCGTGGTGCATTTCATGTCCGGGCTGCAATCCAGAGGCATCTGCTTTGCTCTGGACGATTTCGGCGCAGGATATACTGCCTTCCGGCACTTCAAGCAGTTCAGTTTCGACATTCTCAAGATCGACGGCCAGTTCATCCGCGGCATCGCGCAGGATGCCGACAATCAGGTCATCACGCGGGCGATGCTCTCCATTGCGCAGCAGTTCGACATGTTCACCGTCGCCGAATTTGTCGAACGCGCCGAGGATGCCGCGTTTCTCGCCGATATGGGCATCGATTGCCTGCAGGGCTACTATTACGGCGCCCCCACTGTCGCGCCGCACTGGGAAACGGAATTGCGACATCTGGCCTAAAGGGCGCTGCCCCTTGTCCCACCCCGTCGCAATGGCCTATTGAAGAAGGGCAAGCGCAGGGGAATCCTGATGTCCGAAAATCAAGGCTGTCAGTCCCGCTGCCATGGATCTGGTGGAGGACATACATGACCAACGTCGTAATCGCATCCGCAGCGCGAACTGCCGTCGGCAGTTTCTGCGGCTCTTTCGCAAACACTCCGGCGCATGATTTGGGCGCCGCGGTGCTCGAGGCCCTGGTGGAGCGCGCCGGTATCGACAAGTCGGAGGTGTCCGAAACGATCCTCGGCCAGGTCCTGACCGCCGCACAGGGGCAGAATCCCGCACGCCAGGCGCATATCAATGCCGGTCTGCCGCAGGCGAGCGCGGCATGGGGAATCAACCAGGTCTGCGGTTCGGGCCTTCGCGCCGTCGCCCTCGGCGCCCAGCACATCCAGCTCGGCGATGCCGAGATCATCTGCGCGGGCGGACAGGAAAACATGTCGATGTCGCCCCATGCCGCGAACCTGCGGCAGGGCCACAAGATGGGCGACATGAGCTACATCGACACGATGATTCGCGACGGCCTCTGGGATGCCTTCAATGGATACCACATGGGCCAGACGGCCGAGAACGTCGCCAACCAGTGGCAGATCACGCGCGAAATGCAGGACGAATTCGCCGTCAGCAGCCAGAACAAGGCCGAGGCCGCGCAGAAGGCCGGCAAGTTCGATGACGAGGTGATCCCCTTCACCATCAAGACCCGCAAGGGCGACATCGTGATGGACAAGGACGAGTACATCCGCCACGGCGCGACGATGGAAGCGATGCAGAAACTGCGCCCCGCCTTCACCAAGGACGGCTCCGTCACCGCTGCCAACGCGTCTGGCCTCAATGACGGTGCGGCCGGAACCCTGCTGATGAGCGCCGAGAACGCCGAGAAGCGCGGCATCGAACCGCTCGCGCGCATCGTCTCCTACGCGACCGTGGGCCTCGACCCGTCCATCATGGGCGCAGGACCGATCTTCGCCTCGCGCAAAGCGCTGGAAAAGGCGGGCTGGAAGCCCGAGGATCTCGATCTGGTCGAGGCGAACGAGGCCTTTGCCGCTCAGGCCTGCGCCGTGAACAAGGATATGGGCTGGGATCCTTCGGTCGTGAACGTGAACGGCGGCGCCATCGCCATCGGTCACCCGATCGGCGCGTCCGGTGCGCGCGTACTCAACACCCTGCTGTTCGAGATGAAGCGCCGCGGGGCCAAGAAGGGCCTCGCCACGCTCTGCATCGGGGGCGGGATGGGCGTCGCGATGTGCGTCGAGCGCCCGTAACCCCTGACAATGCAGACACAATCCGGGGCGCCCAAAAGGCGCCCCGTTTCATGTCTGGCAAGGAGCGTCAGGCAAGGCGCGCGTGAAAAGTCGGGAATTGCTGCGCCGCGGCGTTGTAATATTATTGCGCGACCCCATTCAACCCGATAGCAAAGTTACCAAGGCAAGCCAGAATTGGAGGATATCATGGCACGAGTAGCACTGGTCACCGGAGGGAGCCGGGGCATTGGCGAAGCGATTTCCAAGGCGCTGAAGGCCGCCGGATACAGCGTCGCCGCGACCTATGCAGGCAATGACGAAGCCGCCGCAGCCTTTACCGAGGCGACCGGAATCAAGACTTACAAGTGGAACGTGGCCGATTACGACTCCAGCGCCGAGGGCATCAAGCAGGTCGAGGCCGATCTCGGCCCGATCGACGTGGTCGTCGCCAATGCCGGCATCACCCGCGACGCGCCCTTCCACAAGATGACCCCGACGCAATGGAAAGAGGTGATCGACACCAACCTCACCGGCGTGTTCAACACCGTGCACCCGATCTGGCCCGGCATGCGTGAACGCAAGTTCGGCCGCGTCATCGTGATCTCCTCGATCAACGGCCAGAAGGGACAGTTCGCGCAGGTGAACTATGCCGCCACCAAGGCCGGCGATCTTGGCATCGTCAAATCGCTCGCCCAGGAAGGCGCGCGCGCCGGCATCACCGCCAACGCGATCTGCCCGGGCTACATCGCCACGGAAATGGTCATGGCCGTGCCGGAAAAGGTCCGCGACTCGATCATCGCACAGATCCCCACAGGCCGCCTTGGCGAACCCGATGAGATCGCGCGCTGCGTGGTCTTCCTCGCCTCCGACGAGTCGGGCTTCATCAACGGCTCGACGATTTCGGCGAATGGCGGCCAGTTCTTCGTCTGACGCTGCGGCGCTCAAATCCCTTCGAAGATCGAACGATTGCCCCGGCCAGACAGGTCGGGGCTTTCACTTTGTGCAGCCGCGCACAGAGAACGCGCAAATTATGGCAATTGGTGCACAGGCAATGGCACTCTATATCCCGTCACAACAGGATAGGAGAAAATCCCATGCTCACGCAGATCAAGGGCCTGCACCACGTGACCTCGATGGCGAGTGGCGCCCAAAGCAACAACGATTTCTTCACCAAGGTGCTCGGCCTGCGCCGGGTGAAAAAGACCGTCAACTTCGACGCGCCCGATGTCTATCACCTCTATTACGGTGACGAGACCGGCACGCCGGGCACGGTCATGACCTACTTTCCCTTCCCCCGTGCCGCCCGTGGCCGTCCGGGCACGGGCGAGGTCGGCATCACCGCGTTCAGCATCCCCAAGGGCGCCCTGCCCTGGTGGAAGGAGCGGCTGACCACCTTCGATGTGAAGGGCATGCAGGAGGAAACCCGCTTTGGTGAGGTGCGCCTGCGCTTTGACGGCCCCGACGGCGACGGGTTCGTGCTGGTGGAAACCGACGGTGACACCCGCGCACCCTGGATCGGGAACGGCGTGCCCGAGGATGCCGCGATCCGCGGCTTCCACTCGGCCGACATGCGCCTGCGCGATGCGGGTGCCAGCGCGGAACTGCTGCGTTTTATGGGGTACGAGACGCTTGAGAGTGCCGACAATGTCACGCGCCTGCACATCCCCGGCGGGAATGCGGCGAACGTGATCGATCTCACTCAGGTTTCTGCCGGGCCCGCCGCGCAGGGGGCAGGATCGGTCCACCACGTGGCCTTTGCCGTGGACGACCGCGCCACGCAGCTCGAGGTGCGCAAGGCGCTGATGGATACCGGCTATCAGGTAACGCCGGTGATCGACCGCGACTATTTCTGGGCGGTCTATTTTCGCAGCCCCGGCGGCGTGCTGTTCGAGGTGGCGACCAACGAGCCCGGTTTCGATCGTGACGAGGATACCGCCCATCTGGGCGAGGCGCTGAAGCTGCCGTCGCAGCATGAACACCTGCGCGATCAACTGGTCAGCCGGTATCTGGAGCCGATCCATGACTGACTACGTTTTCGCCGAAACCAAGGGGGCGCCTAGAGCGCCCCTGATCTTCACCTTCCACGGCACGGGCGGGTCCGAAACGCAGTTCCAGGGGCTCGCCAGCGAGATCCTGCCGGATGCGCATGTGATCTCGCCACGCGGTGATGTTTCAGAGGGTGGCATGGCGCGCTACTTCCGCCGCACCGGCGAAGGCGTCTACGACATGCCGGATCTGGCACGCCGGACCGAAGCCATGGCGGAATTCCTGAGCACCGCAAAGGCGCGGGTCGGAGCGGAACAGGTCATCGGGTTGGGTTATTCCAATGGTGCGAACATCGCAGCTTCGGTCGCCTTCGAGCATCCCGATATCTTCGATGCGCTCGTGCTGATGCATCCGCTGATTCCGTGGGAACCGGAGCCCCAGCCGGGGCTTGATGGCAAGCGCATCCTGATCACCGCAGGGGAGCGTGATCCGATCTGCCCCGCCCCGCTGACCCGCAGCCTGTCGCGGTATCTTGGCGCGCAGGGCGCAGAGGTGAGCGAGCACTGGCATCCCAGCGGGCACGAGATCGTGCCGTCAGAGATGACTGCGCTGGTGGAGTTCCTTAAGGCGCGCTGAGGAAAGACCAGCCTGCCCGAGGGAAAGACCTCCCCAAAAAGCAAAAACGCCCTGTCTGACGGGCGTTTGGTATCGGGTGATCTGCGTCATCAAGGCCCGGCGCGTCCTTCTGCGCCGGACCGGTTGGAACAATCAGCTGTCTAGTGCATCGTTTGTGGCGACAGACGCGTGATCTCTTCCTTCAGTCGCAGCTTTTGTTTCTTCATGTCCGCGATCCGCAAGCCGTCCTCGCCCGGGGATCTTTGCGCCGCCTCCACGGCATCCGAGAGAGATTGGTGCTTTTTCTTCAGTTCCTGCAAGTGCGAACTCAAGCTCATGTGGACCTCCTATGAGTGTTTGGACTCTCACTGCACCACAGAAATAGGATTCTGTCACGCGTTCCTCGTATCAAAGGCTTAACGAAGCACCAATTCGCCTACCCTAGCGTCAACTTTGACCCGGAAATGACAATTCGGCGGCGTCGCGCAGCACGGCGCGGACCTGTTTCACGTAATGTTCCATGTCGCCCATGTGCCTGTCACCGTCATGCAGGATCAGCGGTGCATGCATCCGGAACGTCGCCCTGCCCGCCTTGCGCCCGCGCACGAGGATCAGCCGGGGATCGCGACCGGGCCGCGGTGCAAGAGGCCAGAGCTGCACCGAGCCGAGATGCGCCGCCATCGCGGCGGCAAGATCCGGCAGGCGCTCGGCGCTCTGGATCATGGTCACGGTGCCGCCCGGGGCGGTCCGGCGCGCCGCGATGGCGACCCAGTCCGACAGCGGCAAACCTTCGGAGAGGCCGGTTTCGCGGCCAAGATCCGTGGCCGAGGTGCGCCGCACGGGGTCGAAATAAGGCGGGTTGGCGATCACGTGCCGCATCTGCATCTGCGATAGCGGGCTCGGCAGCGCGGCAAGGTCGGCAGTCACGATCTCGGCCGGTATGGCGTTCAGCGCGGCATTGCGACGCGCAAGGTCGGCATATCCCGGCTGCAGCTCCGCGCCCCATAGCTGCAGACCCGGCACGCGGGCGCCGAGGCAGAGCAGTGCCGCCCCCGCACCGCATCCGAGATCGAGCACCGTGTCGCCCGACCGGGCAGGCACAGTTGCGGCCAGCAGCACAGGATCGATCCCGGCGCGATAGCCCTGTCTGGGTTGAAAAAGACGCAGCCGACCGCCCAGAAAGGCATCGCAGCTCAGCGCGTCGTCGGGAAAGATCCGGGCCTGCACGCTTCAGCCCCTTTCGAAGTAAACCCCGTTCACCCGCAGGATCCGCATCGCATCGTTCAGATCATCCGTGCGCACCATCAGCCGCCGCGGCAATATGCCAATGGACCCCTCGAGGACGCTCATGTTTACGTCCAATTCAAAGCTGTCTATACCCTCATCTTCAAGAAGGGCGCGGGCGCGCGGGATCAGCGTGATGTCATTTGTGCGCAAGAGCTCTTCCATGGATGTGATGTAATCGCCGCTAAGCGCGATGTCGAGCCTGTGCGGGAGAGATTGATGAGTCTGGATGATGCTGTCGTGAAGCCGCATGAACGGCTGGCCAAGGCCCTCGCAGGCGATCTGGACGCGGTCAACACGCTGATCCGGACGCGCATGGCCTCCGAGCACGCCCCGCGCATCCCCGAAGTGACGGCGCACCTGGTCGAGGCCGGCGGCAAGCGTCTGCGCCCGATGCTGACGCTCGCCGCGGCGCGGATGTGCGGCTACGATGGGCCCTACCACGTGCATCTGGCCGCGACGGTCGAATTCATCCACACAGCGACGCTGCTGCATGACGACGTGGTGGACGAGAGCGGACAGCGGCGCGGGCGGCCCACCGCCAACCTTCTCTGGGACAACAAGTCCAGCGTTCTGGTCGGCGACTACCTCTTCGCACGGTCCTTCCAGCTCATGACCGAGACCGGCAACATGCGCGTGCTCAGCATCCTGTCGGATGCGGCGGCGACGATTGCCGAGGGAGAAGTGCTGCAGCTCACGGCGGCGCAGGATCTGCGCACGACCGAAGCCATCTATCTTCAGGTGGTGCGGGGAAAGACGGCGGCGCTGTTCGCTGCCGCGACGCAGGTCGGCGGCGTGATCGCAGGCGTGGACGAAGATCAGATCGCGGCCCTGCATGCCTATGGCGACGCCCTTGGCATCGCCTTCCAGATCGTGGACGACCTGCTGGACTATCAGGGCGAGGCCAAGGCCACCGGCAAGAATGTCGGCGACGATTTCCGCGAACGCAAGCTGACGCTGCCGGTGATCAAGGCGGTGGCACTGGCAGATGACACTGAGCGGAATTTCTGGAAACGGGTGATCGAAAAGGGTGACCAGCGCGACGGCGACCTCGAGCATGCGATCGCGCTGCTCGAAAAGCACGGCACCCTGGAAACCACCCGGCAGGAGGCACTGGGCTGGGCCGATGCAGCCCGCACCGCGATGCTGAAACTGCCCGAATCCGAGCTGCGGGCCATGCTGATCGACATTTCAGACTACGTGGTGGCTCGGATCAACTAGGCGAGACGCAGCCGCCTTTACAGCAACCGACCGGCAGCGCACCACCATTCGGGCCGCGACGTGCGCAACCGTTCGGCCGCGACCTCGGCCGCACCCGTGCCCGGTGGAAACAGCGCAAAGCAGGTCGCACCCGATCCCGACATGCCATGATACAGGCAGCCTGTGCTGGATAGCGTTTCAAGCACATCGGCGATCACCGGCTCGACCGTGACCGCAGCGCTCTGAAGGTCGTTGCGCTGCGTCGCGAGCCAGTCCCCCAAAACTTCTGCGGAGGGCCATTCGGGCAGACTGTCCGTCATTGCCGGATTGTCGCGCGAAGACAGCGCCGCGAAGACGCGCGGGGTCGAGACCGCCACCCCGGGATTGACCAGCAGGATGTCGCAGTCCGGCATCCCGCGCACCGGGCTCAGCGCATCGCCCACTCCCTGCAGCCGCTGCGCCCCTGGCGTCATGCAGACGGGCACGTCCGCCCCCAGCGCAAGCACGTCGCAGGTCAGCGGCACGTCCCACAGCGCCGACAGCGCCCGCAGGCAGGCCGCCGCGTCCGAAGATCCGCCACCGATGCCGGAAGAGGGCGGAAGGCGCTTCGTGAGGGTGATCCGCGCACCGCGCGCGGGGTCGAGAAAGCGCGCAGCCTTCATGACGAGGTTGGAGCCATCTGTCGGCACACCCGCCGCCATGGGGCCGTCTACGTCGAGGCTCAGCGTCTCTGCCGCCTCGACGCGCACCGTGTCACCGATATCGGCAAAGACCACGAGCGAGTCGAGCAGATGATAGCCATCCGCCCGTCGCCCGGTCACATGCAGCGTGAGATTGACCTTTGCCGGGGCAAAGACCTCAGTTGGCATCCGTCTCAGCCGCGACATTCAGCGGTGGCGAGCCCTCTTCGGCGAGCACCTGATCGAGCCCGACTTCGAGCTTGCGCCGGATCCGCTCCGGGTTGGCTTCCTCGGTCATCTGCTCGAAATCCACGAAGGACAGCGCACGGCGCCACTGGAACCGCGCCTCGAGCTTGCGCCCCACCGCCCAGTAGACGTCGCCAAGGTGATCGTTCACCACCGGATCGACGGCCATGAGTTCCGCGGCGTGTTCCATATGGCCGACCGCCTCTTCGTAGCGGCCCAGCCGGTAGAGCGCCCAGCCCAGCGAATCGACGATGTAGCCCTGATCAGGCTGCGCCGCGACGGCGCGTTCGATCATCGCCAGTGCCTCGTCCAGCTTTTCCTGCTTTTCGACCAGCGAATAGCCGAGATAATTCAGCACCTGCGGCTGTTCCGGGTTCAGTTCCAGAGCCCTGCGGAAATCGGATTCCGATGCATCCCAGTTGCTGAGACGTTCGTTGGCGATGCCGCGCGCATAGTAGAGGAACCATTGCACCTGGTCCGGTGAGGAGAAGGTGTCGATGGCCGAGGTATAGGCCGTGACTGCCTCTTCGTAGCGTTCGAGCTGGCGCATCAGGTCGCCCAGCGTCGACTGCACAACCGGCAGATCGCCGTGGGTTTCTGTAAGCTGTTGCAGCACTTCGACGGCGCCATCGACATCGCCGCTCTGACGCAGCGCACCGGCGCGCCCCAGTTCGGCGGCATAATAGGTCGGAACGTCCTGCGGCACCTTCTTGAAAGCCTCGACCGCCAGATCGTACTGGCCCATCTTCTCCAGAAGCTCGGCCGAGAGAAGCAGTGCGTCGACGTGATCGGGGCGCAGATATTCCGCCACCCGCACATACATCAGCGTGAAATCGTCGTTCTGTTCGTTGGAAAGCGCGCCGGCCAGCGTGTAGAATACCTCGGCCAGACCGTCGCGGGCACTGCGCACATGGCTGAAGGGCAGCGTCTCGCCTGCGTCAAGCCTCGCGCGCATCTCGTCCAGACCCGGATCGATATCCGCGCCGAACGAGTCGTCGATCAGGGCCACGGCATCGGGATTGCGCTCGAGCTGGCTCAGGATCTCGGCACGGGCCATCACGGCGCGGCGTGTCATCTGCATCCCGCCTGCAGCATTGCTGGCAAAGATCGCCTCGGCCCCTTCGAAATCACCGACCGAGGCCAGCGCCAGCGCCTTGTGATAGGCGGCGAAGGCACCCAGCCCATCGGATTTGGCGACCTCGTCGAACTGCACCAGCGCAGCGCTCATGTCGCCCTGCCCCAGCTCGGCCCAAGCCTTGGCCAGACCATCGACGAGCGGGCCGACACCCTTGTTGTCGGCGATCTGCTTCAGGACATCGGTGTAATTTTCGGCTTGGGCATATCCCGCCATCTGCGCCATATAGGCGATCTGGCTGGCCATCCCCTGATCGGTCATCTTGTCGGCGAGCGCCTGCGCGCGTTCGAGATCGCCAAGCGAGATATTCGCGAGCACCGCGCGCTCCAGCAGATCGCCGTTGGTGGGATCGAACGCGACGGCCTGACCGTAATATTCTGCGGCGGCCCTGTAATCGCCCGAATAGGTGGCCTGCCGGGCGGCAAGATAGTCACCGGCGAGACTGTTCGCCGATGCCGACACAGGCAGGCCCAGCGCGATTGCCAGAACTGCGCCCTGCAGCATGTGATGTGCCCGATTGCTCAAATGCCTCACTCCGCGATTATTTTCATTGGGCCGAGCCTATCGCGTGTCAGGCATCCGCGCAATGCGGGGCGCGGCCCGGGCCGATCACAGTTTGGAACATCTTTCCGAGAGCTCTTTTCCTGCGCAGACCGCGCGCCGCCCGGCACCCGAACCCTGTCGGCACCGGGCGGATCGGACCTTCCGCGTCACATGTTGGGATAGTTCGGTCCGTCGCCGCCCTGCGGCACATTCCACTCGATGTTCTCGCTCGGATCCTTGATGTCGCAGGTCTTGCAATGCACGCAGTTCTGGAAGTTGATCACGAACCGCGCCTGCTGGCCCTCTTCGCGCACCACCTCGTAGACGCCGGCCGGGCAGTAGCGCTGCGCGGGCTCGTCGTATTTCGGCAGGTTCGTGGCGATCGGTACCGACGGATCCTTGAGCGTGAGGTGCGACGGCTGGCTTTCCTCGTGGTTGGTAAAGCTGAACGCGACGTTGGTCAGCCGGTCGAAGGACAGCTTGCCGTCGGGCTTGGGATAGGCGATCTCCTCGAAATCCTTGGCGAGGCCGGTCGATGCGGCATCGTTCTTGCCATGGCCGATCGTGCCCAGAGCCGAAAACCCGAGCGTGTTGGTCCACATGTCGATCCCGCCCAGCAACAAGGACGCTGTGAGGCCGTATTTCGACCAGAGCGGCTTTACGTTGCGCACCTTGAAGAGATCCTTGCCGATGGCACCGTCGCGCACCTCGGTCTCGTAGGTCGTGAGCTCGTCGCCCGAACGATCCGCTTTGATCGCCTCGAACGCCGCCTCGGCCGCGGCCTTGCCCGAGAGCATCGCATTGTGGTTGCCCTTGATGCGCGGCACGTTGACCATGCCGACCGAGCAGCCCAGCAGCGCCACACCGGGCGCCACCATCTTGGGCATCGACTGGTAGCCGCCTTCGGAAATCGCGCGCGCGCCATAGGCCACGCGCTTGCCACCCTTCAGCAGCTCGGCGATCAGCGGGTGATGCTTGAAGCGCTGAAACTCCATGTAAGGATAAAGGTGCGGGTTCTGATAGTTCAGATGCACCACGAAGCCGACATAGACCTGGTTGTTCTCGAGATGATAAATGAACGACCCGCCCCCGGCATTGCTGCCGAGCGGCCAGCCCATCGTATGGGTCACGGAGCCGAGCCTGTGCTTGGCCGGATCGATCTCCCAGATCTCCTTCATGCCGAGCCCGTATTTCTGCGGCTCCTTGCCCTGGCTCAGATTGTACTTGCCTATGACTTCCTTGCTCAGCGAGCCGCGCACGCCCTCGCCAAGGAAGACATACTTGCCATGCAGCTCCATGCCGGGCTCGTAGCCATCGCCTGGCGTGCCATCGGGGTTGCGGCCGAACTCGCCCGCGACCACGCCCTTCACCTCGCCTGCATCGCCATAGACGATCTCGGAGCAGGACATGCCCGGGAAGATCTCGACACCCAGCGCTTCGGCCTGCTCGGCCATCCAGCGGCAGACATTGCCCATGGAGACGATGTAGTTGCCGTGATTGCTCATCAGCGGCGGCATGGGCAGGTTGGGGACCTTCAGCTTGCCCTCTTCGCCCAGCATGTAGAAATTGTCGTCCTTCACCGGAACGTTCAGCGGCGCACCCTTTTCCTTCCAGTCCGGAATCAGCGCATCGAGGCCGCAGGGGTCCAGCACTGCGCCCGACAGGATGTGCGCGCCGACTTCGGAGCCCTTTTCCAGAACAACGACATTCAGATCCGCATCCAGCTGTTTGAGCCGGATGGCCGCCGACAGGCCCGCAGGCCCCGCTCCGACGATCACAACATCGTATTCCATCGCTTCGCGCGTGACTTCGCTCATGTCGTTTCCTTTGTCCAAGGGTCGCCGCAACAGCCGTCCCGGCAACAATCTTTCGCAGTGACCTAGCGCGGCAGTGCGGCAGAGGTCAATTGCGACACGACGTTCCTTAAGCCGATACGCCGCGATAAACGGGCCGATTGCGGCCTCCCGGGGTCAGATAATCGCTTTCCCGCCGCCCGCAACGGCAGGGCACTTGCAAAAGGCGCACGCCTCGGTTCAGTCTTGCAACGCCGCAGGACACATGCCAGTGAGATTGGCCAGTGACCTTGCCACCCCGAAACACGGCCCGTCCAAAAGGCCGAACCCAAGCGCCGGAAAAGACCATGGAAAAGATACCGATGACCCGCGCGGGCCACACCGCGCTTGAAACCGAATTGAAAACGCTCAAGTCGATCGAGCGTCCCGCCATCATCCGTGCCATCGCCGAGGCCCGCGAACACGGCGACCTGTCGGAGAATGCCGAATACCATTCTGCGCGCGAAAAGCAGTCCTTCATCGAGGGCCGCATCAAGGAGCTCGAGGGCATCATCGGCCTCGCCGAGGTCATCGATCCGCAGAAACTGTCGGGCTCGATCAAGTTCGGCGCGACAGTGACCCTGGTGGACGAGGATACCGACGAAGAGAAGACCTGGCAGATCGTCGGCGAACAGGAGGCCAATATCGAGAAAGGCCTGCTCAACATCCGCTCGCCCATCGCCCGCGCCCTGATCGGCAAGGAAGAGGGCGACAGCGTCGAAGTCCGCACCCCGGGCGGCGAGAAGTCCTACGAAGTGCTCAAGATCTCCTACATCTGACGGATTGGGGCCCATCATGGCCGATAGCAACGACGTCCGCACCAAGCCCCTCGGCCTCTACGACCGCAGGAGCCGTGACAGCGTGACCGACATCGAGATCACGGCCCTCGGGCTCAGCATTGTCTGGCTGCTCGTGACGGGCGGATATTTCCTGTTTTCCAGCGGCGAGGGCACGGACGGCATCCGCTTCCTTCTGATGCTGATGACGCTGATCCTGCCGGTGGCGATGATCTGGGTCGCCGCCACCGCCCTGCGTGCTTCGCGCGTGATGCGCGAGGAAAGCGCACGTCTGCAGACCGCCATCGACACCATCCGCCACGCCTATGTCGCGCAGGCGCAGGCCCAGTCCGGAAAGCCCGACGCGCCCAGCCAGACGATCTCGAAAAAGCTCGACGAGATCGCGGCGGCACAGAAAAAGACCGAAGCCGCGCTCGCCAAACTCACATCTTCCCGCATGCAGAATACGCAGGCGTCACCGGCACAGCAAAAGTCCGCCGAAACGGCCAACGATCAGCAGACCCTCGCCCTTGGCACCCCGGCCGATGCGCTCTCGCCGCCGATTTCGAACGGCGATCTGATCCGCGCGCTCAACTTCCCCGAAACGGCCGAAGATCAGGCCGGGTTCAACGCCCTGCGGCGCGCGCTCAAGGACCGTCCCTCGGCGCAGCTGGTGCAGGCCGCGCAGGACGTGCTGACGCTGCTGAGCCAGGACGGCATCTACATGGACGATCTGCGCCCCGACATGGCGCGTCCGGAAATCTGGCGCAGCTTCGCCAATGGCGACAGGGGCCGCTCCATCGCAGCACTCGGCGGCATCCGCGACCGCTCGAGCCTTGCCCTCGCCGCCGGGCGGATGAAGCAGGACCCGATCTTTCGCGACGCTGCGCACCATTTCCTGCGGCTTTTCGACAAGAACTTCGCCCGGTTCGAACCCGGAGCAAGCGATTCCGACATTTCGGATTACGCCAACACGCGCACCTCCCGGGCCTTCATGCTGCTGGGACGCGTCGCGGGAACCTTCGACTGAGCCCACCACCCGCGCGCCCTTGCCCGCCTCTGGCTCGCGCAGCCACAGGCACCAGAAACCAGCGCGCGCGGCACGCGCGCTCCGCCGGATCAGGCGGGGTTCATCACAACCCGAAGGAGCCGAACGGGATGTAGCGCACAGGGTCGCCGGGCGTGATCTCCTGCGCGTCGTCGCCAAGCTCCACCAGTCCTTCGGCCCAGGACAGACCGGAAATCCGCCCCGATCCTTCCGAGGCAAAGACCTCGACCCGACCGTCCCGCACCCGCGCGCGCAGATATTCCCGCCTTCCCGGCTTCTTGCGCTTGGCGAAGGCGGCAGGCAGATCGAACCCCTGCGGTTCACACCACCCGGCCCCCGACAGGATCCCCATCGCGGGCCGCGCAAAGACCAGGGCGCAAACCATCGCGGCCACCGGGTTGCCCGGCAGGCCGAAGACCGGCACGCCGTCCCAGAGACCCAGCGCCAGCGGCCGCCCGGGCTTCAGCGCGATCCGCCAGTGCTGCAAGGCGCCCGCTTCGCTCAGCAGGGCCGAAACATGGTCCTCATCCCCCGCCGAAGCGCCTCCGGACGTCAGGATCACATCCGCGGATCCTGCCGCCCGCGACAGCGTCGCACGCAGCGCATCCCTGTCATCCCCCACCCGGCCCATATCGACCGGCAGGTATCCCCAGCGCGCCGCCAAGCGCAGAAGCATCGGCCGGTTCGCGTCATAGATCTGCCCCGGCCCGGCCACGTCACCCGCCTCGACCAGCTCGTCCCCGGTCGAGATCACTGCCACCCGCAAGGGGTTGAATACCGGGATATGCCCATGCCCGACGGCGGCTGCCAGCGCGAGATCTGCCGGGGTGAGCACACGCCCCGCCATGAGCGCCAGCGCGCCTGCCGCGACATCCTCGCCCGCGCGCCGCGTGTTCGCTCCGCGCCGCAGCGGTCCGTGAAAGGCGATCTCGCCGCCGCCCAGCGCGACATCCTCGTCCAGCACGACCGTATCGACGCCCTGCGGCAGATCTGCTCCCGTGAGCACCCGCACCGCACTGCCCGGCGGCACGACGCCGCCATAGGGCCGGCCCGCCGCAGCCCGCCCGTCGACGGCCGTCAATGTCTGCGGTCCCGCGCCGATATTCGCGCCGTCGAAGCCCCAGCCATCCACCGCCGTGTTCGGATGCGGCGGATTGGCCCGCCGCGCCGCCAGATCCTCGGCCAGGACCCGCCCGCCAGCCTCGGCAACCGGTACCGCACCGCGCGCCACCACCGGCGCGAGGCGCTCCTGCAGAAAGCCCAGCGCCTCGTCCACGGGGGTCCAGTCCACGCCCGCAGGCAAGGCAAAACAATCGTTGCGCAGCGGCGGAGGCTGCAATCCCTGCCCTGCGACGTCGAGAGGATCGCTTTGCATCGCCGCGGCCCGCAGATCGTCTTCGCGTCCGACGCCAAGGATCCAGCCTTCTTCCCTGTCGCCCTGCTCGAGCATGTCTGTCAGGTCCTCGGGTGCCAGCCGCGCCAGCGCCCCGGCAAGGATCCGCACCTGTGCGCGGTCGTTGATCTCATCCGGCTCTGCGAGTTCTGCGATCACGTCCGCAATCAGCGACGGGAACACCTCCGCCAGCACGATCGGCGTATCGCCCGCCTCGAACGGCGCGACGGACAGCGCCGCGCCGTAGCGCCGCCGCAAGGCCTGCAACCGCGGCATCCCAAGCAGCGCCTGCGAGCCCACGGATCCGGTCGTGAAGAGCTTCCAGCAGGGCTGTGCGCGTGGCACGCGCAGCTCGACACCACGCTTTTCCGGCAGGCCGTGACCATGTCGCTCCGTGCCCTTTGCGGGCAGTTCCGGGCCGGTTTCCGCCTCGGGTCCACCCCAGAACGGACCGATCCCCGGGAACAGCCGATTGAGCGCCAGCGCCACTGCAAAACGGTTGTTGGCATTGTCTCCGGCATCTTCGACCAGCGTCGAAAGCTCGGCCCACAAGGCCAACGGATTCGCTTGTCCCGCAACGACGGCAGCAAACCCGCGCGGATAGGCGAAGGGAAAATCGAACCCCGCCAGCACCCTGCGACCGGCTGCGAGTTCCGCATCGAACAATGTCCCCATCGCGTCCATCGCGGCACTGCGCGTCCGATGGTAAAAACACTCGACCTGCCCGTCGCGCGCAACGCCGATCCAGATCGCGTCCTTGCTGGGATTTGCCGGGGAGGGCGCCGCGCGGGCCGACCAGTCTACGACCACGATCGTGTCGAAACGGCTCACAGGCCTACCTCCTCCAGAATGAAATCGGCAATGGCAACGGTATCGTTCAGATCGAACACAAGGCGGTCGCTTTGAAGCGGCGTGTCGCTCGCGATGGCGCGGATCGTCGGATCATCCGGTGCAATCAGTGGCTGCCCGGTTTCGGCGCGGTGCGCCTCGATCTTGGGATGGCGGTCGCGCTTGTAACCCTCGACCAGAACCAGATCGACGGGGGCGAGGCGCTTCAGCAGATCGTCGAGCACCGGCTCGTCCTCACCTCGCAGCTCGGTCATCAGCGCCACGCGATTGCGCGAGGCCAGCAGCACTTCGCGCGCACCTGCCACCCGGTGGCGATGGCTGTCCTTGCCCGGATGATCGACGTCGAAGCTGTGATGCGCATGCTTTACGGTCGACACCGAGAATCCGCGCGCCGAGATCTCCGAGACGAGGCGTTCCATCAGCCCGGTCTTGCCGGCATTCTTCCATCCGGTGACACCGAAAAGCTTCATGTGAGCATCGCCTCTGCCCGTGCGAGATCCTCGGGAGTGTTCACGTTGAAGAACGGATCGAACCCGTCGACCGGGAAGACCGCCTCCCGCCCGTCATGCCTGTCGGTCCAGATCACGACCTTGCGCACGCCCTCGTTCAGCGCCGCGCGCAGATCGTCGCGCAGGGCAACCGGCCAGAGCCCAAAGGTCGGATGCCGCACCTGGCCGCGCCCGGGATCGGGTGTCGCGGCCAGCACCAGAGGCACTGCCATGCCTTCGGAGGCGAGCAGCAGCCGGGGCACGAGATCGCAGGGAAAGAACGGCGTATCCGCGGCCATGGTCACGATGCTCTCGGCACCCTGCCCTGCCGCCCAGTCGAGCCCGGCCAGAACCCCTGCGAGCGGCCCGGGATAACCCGCAACGGAATCGGCGAGAACCGGCAGGTCGAAACCCGCGAACCGGTCCGGATCGCCATTGGCATTCAGCGCAAGGCCCGCCACCTGCGGCTCGGCCCGCGCGATCACATGCGCCAACAGCGGCTGCCCGACAAGGTCCAGCAGGCCCTTGTCGCCACCACCCATCCGCCGGGCCTGTCCGCCAGCCAGAATGACGCCCAGAGGCTGCATCATCACGCCGCCCCCGCAGCCGCCGCCAAAGAAAATTGCAAATTTTCTTGGCAAATTTCTTCATAATAAATTTGGGTGCCGCTCATGTCGTCGCCCCCTTTCGCCCGGCCTTGCGGGTCTCGTCGGGAACCGAGTCCGGATCGACGTCGCGCACCAGGCGCTCCTCGCCGCTGAGGCAGACGAACCGCCTCCCGCGCATCCGCCCGATACAGGTCAGCCCGACCTGCCGCGCGATCTCGACCCCCCAGGCGGTGAAACCGGAACGCGAGGCCAGCACCGGAATGCCCATCAGCGCCGTCTTGATCACCATCTCCGAGGTCAGCCGCCCGGTCGTGTAGAGGATCTTGTCCTCTGCGCCGACGCCGTTCCGGAACATCCAGCCAGCAATCTTGTCGACCGCATTGTGACGTCCGACATCCTCCATATAGACCAGCGGGCGGTCCTGCTGGCAGAGCACCGTACCGTGGATCGCCCCGGCCTCGAGATAGAGCGACGGCGTCTGGTTGATCTTCGCCGCCAGCGCATAAAGCCAGGATGTGCGCAGTTCGACAGCCGGGAGCCGCACCTGATCGAGCCCCTCCATCATGTCGCCGAACACCGTGCCCACCGCGCAGCCGCTAGTGCGGGTCTTCTTCTTCACCTTTTCCTCGTAGGTGGTCAGCGAGGCCGTGCGCACCACGACCACTTCGAGATCTTCATCATAGTCGACGCCCGTCACCGCATCGCCGTCCTGCAGCATCCCCTGATTGCGCAGGAAACCGAGAGCGAGGTATTCCGGGTAGTCGCCGATCGTCATCGCCGTCACGATTTCCTGCGAATTGAGGAAGATCGTCAGCGGCCGCTCCTCGACCACGGACAGGCTGACGGCAGCACCGGTCTGGTCCGTTCCCTGCACGGCGCGGGTCAGGCGCGGCGCCTTCGGATCGGGCGCGATCAGAAAATCGGAGGGATCATTCGGCTGGGGCAATTGCATCTTTCCGGTCGGTTGGATAGGGCAGAATCCATCGGGATTTGAAGGGACAGTCATGGCGGGTGAACCAGCAATGTCAAGCTATGGCCGCGGGCTGCGCGACGGGCTTCCCTTTCTGCTGATGGTGTTTCCCTTCGGCATGCTTTTCGGCGTCGTCGCGACCGAGGCGGGCCTCACGCTCACCGAAACCGTCTCGTTCAGCGTGGTGGTGATCGCGGGCGCCGCCCAGTTCACCGCCCTGCAACTGATGAACGAAAACGCCCCCGTCATCGTGGCGCTCGCATCGGCACTCGCGGTCAACCTGCGCATGGCGATGTATTCGGCGTCGCTGACGCCGCATCTCGGCGCGACGCCGCTCTGGCAGCGGGCGCTGATCTCGTATTTCCTCGTGGATCAGACCTATGCAGGCTCGGTCCTCGAATTCGAGAAACGCCCGGGCATGACCACACCCGAAAAGGTCGCCTATTTCTTCGGTCTCGCCACGCCGGTATGCCCGCCGTGGTATTTCGCCACGCTGCTGGGCGCCTGGCTCGGGGCGGCCATCCCGACCGAACTCGGGCTCGATTTCGCCGTACCGATCGCCTTTCTCGCAATGATCGCGCCGATGCTGCGTACCCCCGCGCACAGGGTCGCTGCCGCCACCGCCGCGCTGCTTGCCCTGGGATTCGCCTGGCTGCCCTACAATTTCGGTCTGATCGTGGGGGGACTCGGCGGCATGATGGCCGGTGCACAGGCCGAGCTCTTTTTCGAGGCGAGGCGCCAGGGATGATCGACACCACCACGCTCTGGACCGTGATCCTCGGCCTCGGTCTCGGAAGCTTTGCGCTTCGCTTCGTCTTTCTGGGCTTCATCGGCAACCGCCCTCTGCCCGACTGGCTGCTGCGCCATCTGCGCTACACCGCCGTGGCGGTCCTGCCCGCGCTGATCGCGCCGCTGGTCCTGTGGCCCGCCGCAAATGACGGGCAGCCGGATCCGACACGGCTGATCGCCGCGGCCGTTACCTTCGGGGTCGGATATGTCACGAAGAACGTCATCGCAGCGATGATCGCGGGCGCCTGCGTGATGGTGGCCGGGGGTTACCTGCTCACCTGAGCGCCGCGCGCGCCTCTTCCTGCGCCGCGTTGAACTGCTCGATCGCGACGCGCTTGTCGTCATCGTCATCTTCGTAAAGCGTGCGCGTCGTGACGCCCGGCAACTCCCCGAACTCGCGGCTCAGGCTCTTGGGAAAGAAGGTCGTGCTGATACTGTCGAATCCGGGCAGTTCGCGCAGCAACGAAGACGTGCTCTGCGTGCAGTACATCTGCGCCACCGGGCCGCGCCGCTGCGCGAGCTGCAGCGCCTTTTCGGCAACCGCCGCAGGTACTTCGACCTCCTGAATCACCACGTGATAGGTTGTCCGGGCATGGGCACTCTCATAGAAGCTCGCGATCCGCGGCGTGATGCCGTAGAGCACATCGCGCACTTCCGGCACCGCCGAGTGGCGCACCGATCCGGCGGGATCGAAGATGACCCGCTGCGAGGCGTTGATCATCAGGCTGCTATGCGCCCCGGCACCGGAACTGTTGCTCACCATGGTGAACAGCGTGAGCTTCGGCGGCCCGTCATCACGATAGGCCGAGCGTGCCACCACATCGGGCGCCGCATCGGTGGTGGTGGTATCCGCCGCACAACCGGCAAGAGCCAACCCGGCCATCAGGGCCAGAACGCAGGCACGCAGCCGCATCGTGATTCTCCAAAGGGAATGTAGGGCCCGGAGGGCTCAGGCGTTGAAGATCGCCAGCAGGACGACGAGACACAGGATGACGATGACCGTCTTCGTCACGAAGCTGATGAACCCTGAGAACGTCTTTTCCTGGGTGGTGATGTCCATGCTGCCTTGCTTGTGCTCTGCCATCTTCGTCAATCCCGACTGGTGTGTGTTTCCGGTTGGTTAGCGCATTTGATCCGTCCTGTCACCACGCTTGTCCTGCGCATTCTGACGCGGGCATTCTTGCAACGATCCTCTGGAAACGCGCTCCGCCGGAGAACCGGCACGCCGCCGCACGCCACCTGGTCAGAGCCGATCACTCCCCCTTCAGACAGGCCAAATGCAGGATCAGCAAGACCCGCCGCCTCATCAGAGCGCCTTCCTGCAGCTTCTCCGGGTCACAAATATCCCGGGGGAGTCCGCCCTCCGGCGGACGGGGGCAGCGCCCCCGAACCCACGCGTCAGATCGCGCGAAACGCCCAGGCCCCATCGTCGCGCAGGTGCCGCTCGGCGCGGCCCTCGTGCCAGAGATGCAGGCAATGAGCCATCGCCTCGACCAAGGCCAGGCCGTATTCCGCCTCGCCGATCCGGCGCTTGAAGAGCGGTGCAAAGCACTCGCCCGCCGCCATCGGCTCCGTCAGATGCTTCTCGAGCCGCGTGAGTGCACCGTGGTGGTTGTCGATCAGCTGCCGCATCCGCAGCGGCAAGCCGGTAAAGGGCAGCTTGTGCCCTCCCAGTACCAGCTGACCGGGCGTCGCGAGGAGAGAGAGGCGCTCGCAGGCTTCGAGCCAGTCGGCGACGGGGTCGGCTTCGGGCTCGGTCGCGTAGACCCCGATATTGGAGCTGATCGAGGGCAGGATCTGATCGCCCCCGAGCACGAGAGTGTCATTCCGCGACCAGAGCGTCGCATGCTCCGGCGCATGGCCATTGCCGATATGCACGTCCCAGTCGCGCCCGCCAATGCGCAGCGTGTCTCCCTGACGGATGCGGGTAAAGCCGAGCGGCATCGGATGGACCACATCGGCAAAGTTGAAGGGACGCTCCTGCGACCGTTTCGCGAGGATCTCGGGATCCATTCCGCAGCGGCGCCAATAGGACAGCGTCTCTTCGGTGGTCCGGTCCTGCGCGTCAAGGGTCAGCATCCGCGCAAAGAGCCATGCCGTGCGCGTTGTGATCAGTTCGGCGCCATGCTCGGACTGAAACCAGCCCGCCATGCCGATGTGATCGGGATGGTGATGGGTGACGAGAACACGCTTCACCGGCTTGCTCTGCAAGGGACCTGCGAGCAGCGCCTGCCAGAGCGCCACCATGCGTTTCGAGTGGAAACCGGTATCGATCAGCGTCCAGCCATCGCCGTCATCCAGCGCATAGACGTTGACGTGGTCGAGCTTCATCGGCAGCGGCAGGCGCATCCAGAGCACACCTGGCGCGACTTCTAGCGCCTCGCCCTCGCCCGGCACGACCTCCCAGGGGTAGTGGATATGCGTCCCGCTTCCGTCCATCAGGCCGCCAGATCCTCGGCGCTGATCGCGTACAGATCCACAGCCCCCGAACGTGCATGGGCAAGCAGCCCCTGATGCTCGGGCAGCAGACGCAGGATGTAGAACCGGGCAAGCCGGGCGCGCGGGCCGTCCGGATCGGCAACGGCGGCGCGCAGGTGATAATAGCCGCCGAGCACCCGGGCAAAGGCGCGCAGGAAGGGCACGGATCCGGCAAAGCGCGTGTTCATGTCGCTCTGCGCCACCAGCCATTCGACCGTCTCTCGCAGGGTTTCAGCCGCGTTCCAGACCGGCCCGGCGAGATCGGGCAGCGCGGTCTTTGCGGCCTCGGCATCGGCCTCGATCTCGTCAAGCAGGCCAAAGGCCGCCTCGCCGCCATCCATCATCTTGCGCGCCACGAGGTCCATCGACTGGATGCCGTTGGTGCCTTCGTAGATCGCCGTGACGCGGACATCGCGGCTGAATTGCGCAGCGCCCGTCTCCTCGATGAAGCCCATGCCGCCATGCACCTGCACACCCATATCCGCGACGGCAATGCCGGTATCGGTGCCGAAAGCCTTGGTGATCGGCGTCAGAAGTGCGGCACGCGCAGCCCATTCGGCCTCTCCGGTGGCTCGTGCCATGTCGATGGCCACGCCGCAGGACAGGGCGATGGCGCGGGCGGCAAAGACCTCGGCCTTCATCGTCGCGAGCATCCGGCGCACATCGGCATGATCGACGATCGCGCCACTCTCGCCCTCGACGGGTGTCTTGCCCTGCTTGCGGTCCGTCGCATAGGCCAGCGCGTGCTGATAGGCGCCCTCGGCGACACCGATGCCCTGCCCGCCGACGCCAAGGCGCGCATTGTTCATCATGGTGAACATGCATTTCATGCCGCCATGTTCCGGGCCGACCAGCCAGCCTGTCGCGCCGCTATATTCCATCACCGCGGTGGGCGAGCCGTGCAGGCCCATCTTGTGCTCGAGGCTCACCACCCGCAGGTCGTTCACCTTGCCCGGTGCGCCGGACTCGTCGGGCAGGTATTTGGGGACGAGGAACAGCGAAATACCCTTGGTCCCCTCGACGGCGCCCGGCAGGCGCGCCAGAACCAGGTGGCAAACGTTCTCGGTGAAATCGTTGTCCCCCCAGGAGATATAGATCTTCTGCCCGGTGATCGCATAGGTCCCGTCGCCATTCGGCTCCGCCTTTGAGCGCAGCGCGCCGACATCCGACCCGGCCTGCGATTCGGTGAGGTTCATCGTGCCCGCCCATTCGCCGGTGATGAGTTTGGGGAGATAGAGCTCCTTGAGCGCATCGCTGGCATGATGTTCCAGCGCCTCGATCTGGCCCTGCGTCATCAGCGGGTTCAGCTGCAGCGACAGACAGGCCGCCGACATCATCTCGTTGACGGCCGTCGTGACCGCCATGGGCAGCCCCATGCCGCCATGTTCGGGATCGGCCGCAATCGCGACCCATCCACCTTCGGCGATGGCCTTGTAGCCGTCGGCAAAGCCGGGCGAGGTGCGCACGACGCCGTTTTCGAGCTTTGCGGGATGCACGTCACCGCTGCGCTGCAGGGGCGCGAGCACTTCTTCGCACATCCTGCCGGCTTCGGTCAGGATCGCTTCGACGACATCGGGCGTGGCTTCGGCAAATTTGGCGGTATCGGTGACCTGTTTCAGGTCCACGACGTGATCGAAAAGAAAGCGATAGTCATAAATGGGCGCACGATAAGGCATGAGGGTCTCCAATCCGTTTGGCTTGGCAATAATGCGGGCATTCCTATCACGGAAGACCGACATAAGGTCAGATTTATCCCACCGCGCCTGTGCTTCAACCGGAACGCGGCGTCACGGCGCCGCATGCCTCGGGGATCAGGCCCGCCCACCCTCGGAGGACAGCGTCAGGGGCGAGACACCGATGGATTTCAGCGCCGCTTCCCACTTCGCGTCATCCTGCACACCGAACACCAGTTCAGGCGAGGCATCGCAGATCAGCCAGCCGTTTTGGGTGAGTTCCCCTTCGAGCTGCCCCGGCCCCCAGCCGGCGTAACCCAGCAGAATCAGACGTGTGTCCGGCCCTGCGCCCTGCGCGATGCTTTCAAGCACGTCCAGCGTGGCGGTCATGTGGAACCGCTCGTCGACCTCGAGCGTGGCAACGACCGATTCGTAATCCGGCGAGTGCAGCACGAAGCCGCGCGCCATTTCGACCGGTCCGCCATAATGAACCTGCTGGGTCTCGACATCCGCCGCGGCGTCGATCGAAAGCTGATCGAGCAGCATGCCCAGGCTCACATCCGCTGTCGGCTTGTTCACGATCAGGCCCATCGCGCCTTCGTCGGAATGGGCGCACATGAAGATCACCGACTGATCGAAGCGCGGATCGCCCATGCCCGGCATGGCGATCAACATCTTGCCTGTCAGGCCGGTGGAATCGAGCTGTGCCATGTCGCTGCCTTGCTGCCTGTTCTGTTCATTCGAAGCAACATGAACCCGCAGCCCAGAGGGTGCAAGGGTGCGTACATCCGCTGCTGCACGGCCACGTCGCCGGAACGTGACTTTTCATTACAGCGGAATCTTGCCATTTGAGCAGGATGAGACATGCCCTTTCCGCCCTGCTCTGCCTTTTCGTGATCTCCACCCCGGCGCTTGCGCAGGACGTGGACAACATCCTCACGGCCGAGCTGCGCCCGGGCTGGCGGCAGTCGGATGGAAGCCATGTGGCCGCCCTGCATCTCACGCTCGCGCCGGGCTGGAAAACCTACTGGCGCAGTCCCGGCGATGCGGGAATCCCGCCTGAATTCAGCTGGCGGGGATCGAAAAACGTGGCGGCGGTCGGTGTCAGCTGGCCGACACCCAAGGTATTCTATCAAAGCGGAATGCGCTCCGTCGGCTATGCGCAGGAGGTCGTGCTGCCGCTGCGCGTCACGGCGCGCGCCCCGGGCCAGGACATGTATCTGCGGGCGACCGTCGATCTTGGCGTGTGCAGCGACATCTGCGTGCCACAGACGGTCGAGATCGATGTCACCCTGCCCTCGGATGCGAGAGGGCGCGATCCACTGATCGCGGGCGCGCTGGCCGACATGCCCTTTTCGCGCAGCGAGGCTGCCGTGAAATCCGTGCATTGCACGGTCGGTGGGGATGCACGCGGCATGACCCTGCGGACCGAGATCGACATGCCCCGCGGGCAATCTGCCGAGGATACGGTGATCGAGACCTCGAACCCGCTGATCTGGGTGGCCGAGCCCAAGACCCACCGCGCGGCGAACGGCAATCTCGTGAGCGAAACCCGGCTGTCCCATGCCGAAGGCGGCGCCTTTGCGCTTGATCGTTCCGGAGTGCGGATCACGGTGCTGAGCAATGGTCATGCCGTCGATATCGTCGGCTGCGACGGCTGAGCCTACCGCGCGGATCGAAAGCGCGGTCTTTTCCCCGGTCTTGAACGGGGTCCCGGTCCCGGGCCTCGGCGCCAGCCTGTCAGATCGCCATGCGGTCCGTCAGGCGCTGCTGCACAAGTCCCGCCACCCGGGCGACGTTCGCACCGACCGGCAGGCCACCGTCGCGCGCTTGCACAAGGTCGTCGGCCGCCTTGCAGAGCGCCGTATCACCGGCGATCTGGGCCACGCCGGACAGGAACCGCGCCACGTAATCCAGCGCCTTGTCATCCGCGTCGCTGCCAAGGATCTCGGCCGCATGGGCCATATCGTCCAGATATGCGATCTGATCCGGTTTGATCACCTCCGACTGAAGACTGCGAGGGCCGTTCGGACGCCGCTCTACCGGAAGGCGGGCCAGGATGGTGTTCTGAAACTGGGCCAGACTGCCGATCGGCTTGGCGAGGAAATCGTCCGCACCCGCGGCGATGGCCACGGATTCGGCATAGGCGTCGCCGCTCGTGCCCAGGATCACAGCGACGCGCGGCACGGCGGCGGCGAGTTCGGCGATCAGATCCGCGCCGGACCCGTCCGGCAGTCCGACATCGACGATCATCACCGAAGGGCGATAGACCTGCAGGTGCCGCCGCGCCGATTGCAGGCAGTCCGCCCGCCGGATCCGCGCGCCGCTGCGCATGCACATCAGCCGTATCGCCTCGCAGGCAAACCGGCTGTCTTCGACGACGAGAACGGTCAGTCCCAGAAGCGGGCGCGATGCTGTCGGCGTGCAGATCCGGTCGAAGTTTTCAACATCATCCATCTCGATCTCCTCAAAGTGATTGAACGACCATCGCGCAGCATGACTAAGAGCGCGTTAATGAAGCCGGGGCGCTTGCGGCCTGCCGCCCTCGCGGGCCATAAGCGGAGGGAAAACCGTTCCAGAGGAGTGTCTTTCATGATCGGTCGCCTGAACCACGTCGCCATCGCCGTTCCGGACCTTGCCGCCGCGGCGGATCAGTATCGTGATGCGCTTGGCGCAAAGGTCGGCGCGCCGCAGGACGAACCGGATCACGGCGTCACGGTGATCTTCATCGAACTGCCGAACACCAAGATCGAACTGCTTTGTCCGCTTGGAAAAGACAGCCCGATCAACGGCTTCCTTGAAAAGAACCCTTCGGGCGGAATTCATCACATCTGCTACGAGGTCGATGATATCCTGGCGGCGCGCGACCATCTCAAGGCGACCGGCGCCCGGGTGCTGGGCAGCGGCGAACCGAAGATCGGTGCGCATGGCAAGCCGGTGCTGTTCCTGCATCCCAAGGATTTCAACGGCTGTCTCGTCGAACTGGAACAGGTCTGACCCCGCGCTACGTCACGCGAAACGATAAAAGGTGCCTAAAATGTCCATCACTTCCGCAATCGTCCTGTTTTCCGTTCTGTGGTTTCTCACATTCCTTGTCGTGATCCCGATTCGGCTGCAGACTCAGGGCGATGTCGGAAAGGTGGTGCCCGGCACGCATGCCGGTTCGCCCGAGGTTCACAACCTCAAGAAAAAGGCTTGGATCACGACCGGCGTCACGACGGTTCTCTGGGCCCTGATCGCGGGTATCATCCTGTCGGGCGTGATCTCGATCCGCGATCTCGATATGTTCAACCGGATGGCGCCTGCTTCCATAAGTGATGGAACAGATGGGTAAAGGTCGCCGCGCCGAGGATCGGTATTACGAGGTTCATCAGCGGGACCGATAGCGGCATCGCCATCAGGACCCCCGCCGCCCAGATCGTCATCATGTGCTTGCGGCGCATCTGCTTGGCACCCTCGCGCCCGATCCGGCGCATTGCGGCGAGGGTGAAATATTCCCGCCCGAGCAGATATCCGTTCAGCCCCCAGAAGATAAAGAGCGCTGCAGGGGCGAAGAAGACATAGAGTATCAGCGCCAGCAGGTTCGCCCCGATCAGCACCCCCAGAAAGTTCACCGTATCCCGCGCCGCCTCGGAGAAGGGCATGCGGGCCACGGGTGGCAATCCGGGATAGTGGCGTTCCTCGACCGCCTCGGCCACGTCTTCGAGAAACAATGACGTGATCGCCGAAGCGACCGGAATCATCAGGAAAACCGACAGGATCAGCATGAAGAGGAGCGACCCCCAGCTCAACAGGTCGTCGAGCCATGTGACCTCGCCGAGGATCGGGAGGGTCGCATCCTCGCCCACCAGCCAGTTGATGAGCCACAGGAATCCCGCATAGAAGCCGACGAGCAGGGCGATCGTCAGCGCGATGCCAAGCAGCAGGACGCGGCGAAAGCGGGGATCGCCGATCTGTCCGATCGCCTTGGAAAACGACGTGAAGATCATGCGGTGAGCCAGGTCGTGACGGAATCGAGATCCGGACGCGGCCGCTCCGGCGGCTCTGACGTTTCGGTGCCGAGGTGGATGTAGCCCGCGACGCGCTCATTCTCGGCCAGTCCCAGAGCCTCATTCACGAAGCCGCGGTCATGGGCGACCCAGCCCGACAGCCAGTTCGCGCCCCATCCTGCCGCGAGCGCCGCGTTCAGCAGCGCGAGACAGACGGCACCGGCCGAATAGGTCTGCTCGATCGCCGGGATCTTGGGCGCGTCGCGCTGCACCTCGATCACCGCAATACAGAGTGGCGAGTCCGCGAATTGCACGCGCCCTTTCTCGACCTGCTCGGGATCGAGCCCTTGAGCGGCACCCTGCGCAAGGGCGACACCTGCAAGCCGTTCGAGCGCGGCGCGTTCCAGCACGATCAGCCGCCAAGGCTCGAGCTTGCCGTGATCCGGACTGCGCAAAGCCGCCGTGAGGATCGGCGTCAGGGCGGCCCGGTCCGGAGCAGGCAGCGTCAGCGTCTTTGCCGGGCGCGATCGCCGGGTCAGCAGGAATTCGAGGGCGGCGGGATTCGGTGTCGGCATGGCTCTCTCCTGAAATATGCTGCCTATGTCATTGCGATGCGCGTCTTGTTCAACTGCAAATCGCAGGACCGGGGCTGCGCAGAACCCTCGCATCATGTTATCCGGCGGCATGAAAAAGGGCGATCTCGCACATCTCGCCGTTCCCGGCACGCTCCTGAGACTTCGGGTCACGCCGAGGGCCTCGGCCAATCGCATCGTCGAGTCGGAGGAGGGTCTGCGCGTCCATGTGACCGCCGTTCCGGCAGATGGCGCGGCCAATGCGGCGGTGCAGAAGCTGCTGTCAAAGGCTCTGGGCATCGCCCCGACGCGGCTGACGCTTGTGCAAGGGGCGGCGTCACGCGACAAAGTATTCCTGATCGACTGACCCACCTAGGGCTTGCGCGAATAGACACCTTCGGGAAGCGAGATCGCCGCAGCCAGATCGTGCATCTGCGCAATCGACATGGTGATCTTCTGCACCCTGTCCGTGCGGGGATCGTATTGTTCGATCGTGATGCATTCCTCGAAGGAATTCACCACGACATCCTCCTGCAGAGGTGTTTCGCCTTCGTCGACAAGGGTCACTACGGTGGCGTCAAATTCGTGCTCGATGCTAAACATGACTTCAAGTTACCCGCGCCGAACGGCCTTGCCCAGCCTTTCCCTGCGTCGGTGCATGGCAAAAAGCGCCGGCGCCAGAATATGGTCGTATACGAGCGCCGCGCCCCAACCGATCACCGGCAAGCGCACGAGCCGGGCGAGCCAGCGCAACCTGGGAATCCGGTCCCAGATCAGCGCAAAGGCCGCAACGCCATCATGCATCCTGCCATCTTCAAGCACGTGCAGCCGCCGCGCCGCCTGCCGCCGGGTCAGACCGAAGCGTGCCATGTCCGCATCGGAGAGTCCCGCATAAGTGATGTCCAGCCCCCTGCCCTTGGTCATACGCCGGTAGCCCGCGACCTCGCGGGCGCAGATCGGGCAGGTATCGTTGTAGATCACGGTCATTTCTTCACGCATGCCCGAAACATAGCTCCTTCCGCCCTGCCGCCAAGTGAGCGAAAAAGTGACTGGTCCCCGAAGCGCCCGGCCACTACGCTGGTGCAGCAATTGACGGAGCCCCGATGCGCTGGTTGATCCCTACCCTCCTGTTCGCCCTTGCTGCCTGCGAGGCCGTGCCCACCCTCGAACCCGTGCCGCGGTCCGTACCGCAGTCGACGCCGGAGCGGCTCGACAGCCCCTCGTCGAACGTGATGCGCGGACGTGCGGAACAGGCGGCGCGAAACTTCGTCCAGGTGGTCGAGACTGTCGAACCCGTGGCCGAAAGCGAATGCCGTCGCGTGGCACCGCGGATGAACTGCGATTTCCTGATCGTGGTGGATGACCGCCCCGGGCAGGCACCCAACGCCTTTCAGACCATGGCGCGGGATGGCCGCCCGATCGTCGCCTTCAACCTCGCCCTGATCGCATCGGTCGATAATGCCGATGAACTGGCCTTCGTGATGGGCCATGAATCGGCGCATCACATCATGGGACATCTCGCGCGCACGCAGCAGAATGCCGCAGTCGGCGCGGTCATCTTTTCCGGGCTCGCCGCGATGAGCGGTGCGAATCCGGACAGCGTGCGCTCGGCCGAAGAATTCGGCGCCGCTGTCGGTGCGCGGAGCTATTCCAAGGATTTCGAGCTCGAAGCGGACCGGCTTGGCACCGTGATCACCATGCGGGCGGGATACAATGCCGTGCGCGGCGCCCAATTCTTCGGCCGCATTCCGGATCCGGGCAACAGATTTCTCGGCACCCATCCTCCGAACAGCCAGCGCATGGAACTCGTCCGACGCACAGCCGAGAGCCTGTCAGCCGGGATGTAGAACCGTTTCACGCCGACAGGGATCGTGGCGCCGAGAGCGGCTCGACGGCACGAAAGGTGTAATCTTCGCCTGTCCCCGTACTCAAATATGCACATGGCAAAGGTGCAGCGTTCCGGAGGATTCCCCGCGGAACGCCTTCAGGCCAGGCAAAGCGACATACCGGCTAGCGGGCGCGCAGGTTCTTCGCGGAATTCTTGATCGCGGCATACTGGCCGGACGGACGGTAGGGCCAGAGGTATTCGGGCAGCACCGATTCGAGCGAGGTCGGGTTGATCCCAAGCTCCGCGAACCCCCGTGCACCATCGGCCACGACGTTGTCGCGGCGCAGGTTGCGTACCTGATCGCGGGTGATCATCGTGTTCGAGACCAGACCCAGCGTCATCGACTCAAGCAGGTCGAAGCCGATCCCCATAAGGCTCGCGATCGGAAACGGGATGTTCAGCACCAGCTTGCGGCGCTGGATCACGTGCAGCATGTGCGCCATCAGATCGCGGAACGTCTCGACATCTGGGCCGCCCAGCTCATAGATCCCCGGCGCGGCTTCTCCCTTGACCCCCAGCACCGCGGCCTTCGCCACGTCGTCCACATAGACAGGCTGGAATTTGGTCGAGGCGCCGACCACGGGGAGGATGGGCCCCATGCGCGACATGCCGGCGAAACGGTTGAAGAACCCGTCTTCCGGCCCGAAGATGATCGACGGGCGCAGGATCACGGCTTGGGGAAACTGCTCGAGAACGGCCTCTTCACCCAGCCCCTTGCTGCGGGCATAATCGCTGTGCGAACCGGTATCCGCACCGATCGCCGAGATCTGCACGAAGCGGCCGACACCCGCCTTTGCAGCCAGTCGGGCCACGCGCGCGGCACCTTCGGCCTGAACGGCATCGAAGGTGTTCTTGCCGGCCTCCGAAAGGATCCCCACGCAATTCACCACGGCATCGGCGCCGTGCATCACTTCGGCGACCGAAGCGTCGTTGCGGATGTTGCACAGGACCGGCTCGACTTGGCCGACCACGCCGTAGGGACGGACGAAGATCGCTTCGTTCGGGCGTCTGACGGCAACGCGCACGCGCCAGCCCTCTTTCGCCATGCGGCGGGCGATATAGCGCCCGACAAAACCGGATCCGCCGTAGATGGTGACGAGTTTGGACATCGGCTCACTCCCTGCATGCTTGCCTCTGCTTAACGGTCCCAGAAGGGGCAGACAAGATGCTGCATTGCCGCGCATAATTTCCTGCCGAACCCCGTTGACAGTCCCCTATGCCACCAGTAAATGACCGCTCACGACACCTGCCCAGGTGGCGGAATGGTAGACGCGCTGGCTTCAGGTGCCAGTGGCCGCAAGGCCGTGGAGGTTCGAGTCCTCTCCTGGGCACCAAATCTCTCCGAAAAGATAACCTTATATTCTATAGTTGTTTTCGGCGATCTGGGTCGCAGACTACGGTCCTGCATCACCCACATTCGAGGCTGCCCAATTCGCGCGCAGGCAAACCGGGCAGCTCGCATCAACTCACCTCGACCGGCTGTCACTCCGCCGGTTGGGCGGAGGTTTCGTCCTCGATCTTTTCTCCGATGAAGATCAGGATGAAGTAGATCGCGACAGCGCCGACCGGGAGCGTGATCCACCAAGCCATACCGAAGCCGGTCGGGACGAGGCCGATCAGCAGCGACACAGCCCCCACCACCAGAGCATAGGGGGCCTGTGTGCGGACATGGTCGATGTGATTGGACCCGGATGCGACAGAGGAAATGATGGTCGTATCCGAGATCGGCGAGCAGTGATCGCCCCAGACGCTGCCTGCGAGGATCGTGCCGATGGTGGCGTAGAGGATGTAGCCGGACTCCTCCATGCCGAGATTCGCGTTCTGCATCAGTGACCAGACCAGCGGAACGGCGAGCGGCATCAGGATGCCCATGGTGCCCCAGCTGGTTCCGACGGCAAAGGACACTGCCGCCGACATGATGAACAGGAGCGCGGGCAGCCATTGTGGCGGGATCGCATCCCCGAGTACCGAGACGAGCCAGGCGGCGGTGTGCAGGTCCGTCGCGACCGCTCCCAGAGACCAGGCCAGTGTCAGGATGATCATCACGAAGAGCACCGATTTCAGCCCCGAGAACCAGGCTGTCATCGTCTCCTTCATGCTCAGAAGGCCCTGGCCGATGGACAGGGCGGCCGCCACGACGACCGCGACCAGCGCGGCCCAGACCAGCGCCTTGTTGCCTTCCGCAGAGCCCATGATTTCACGCAGCGTTTCGCCTTCGCCGGTGACGTAGAGACCGGCGGCGACGACGACGATCAGGGTGCCGATGGGCAGGATGGCGTTGATCGAGCGGCGTTTGACGCCTTCCTTGAGGTACATCTCGTCACCGCCTTCCTCCTCGTCGTCATCTTCGGCATCGGCGCCGCTGCGGATGACCTCTCCGGTCTCCATCGCGCGCTTTTCGGCCTGGGCCATTGGGCCGAAATCCCGCCCGGTGACTCCCACCAGGATCACCATGACCAGCGACAGGATGGGATAGAAGTTGTAGGGCAGAGCGTTCAGGAAGATCGAATAGGCGCTCTCCTGATGGCCGATACCGCCCATCGCATCCTCGATCAGCCCCAGCTGATAGCCGATCCAGGTCGAGATGATGGCGATCGAGGCCAGGGGAGCGGCGGTGCTGTCCACGATATAGGCCAGCTTTTCGCGGCTGATGCGCATCTTGTCGGTCACCGGACGCATCGTGTTGCCCACGATCAAGGAGTTCGCATAGGTGGAAAAGAAGATCGCGAAGCCCAGACCACAGGACCCCAGCTGCGTCTTGCGACGGGTATTGGTGACGCTGGAAATCCGGTCGGCAATGGCATGCGCGCCACCATTGCGGTAGATGATCCCGATCATGCCCCCCATCATCAGCGTAAAGATCACGATCTGCATGTGGCTCTTTGAGCCGTCCGGCGGAACCAGTGCCTCGAGCACGTAGATCTGGATCGTGTCGAGCAGCCCGTACCACAGGCCCGGAATCGACATTCCGTAGGTCAGCCAGGCGCCCAGAGCGATGCCAAAGAACAGCGACGGCACCACCTGCCGGGTGATGAGCGCCAGCGCGATCGCCAGCAGGGCGGGCAGGATCGACAGCCAGCCCGGAATCGATCCGGTGCTGTCCTCCGCCAGAACTTCGCCGCCTTGGGAGAGCGTCATCGCGATGTCACTGCCCGAGGCGGTGATGTCCGAAACCGTGGCCTCGAAGGCGATGCCGTCCTCAACCTGGCTGAACGCATCCGGCGCGACCTCGTGGGCTTCTTCGCCGACCTCGAGCGTCAGGGGCTGTTCCGGCGGTGCGATGGCGCGAATTGTCTGCTCGAAGGGAATGCCACTCAGGACGATGCGCGGCGCCTCGAACTCGTATCCGGTCGGCGCGCCCTGGTCCTCGGTGTCCTGCGCAATTGCCTGGGTACTGCCGATGCAAATAGCGAAAAGCAAAGTCAAAAGAGTTCTGAGACGGCGGATCTTCATTACCATGATGCTTCCTTCACTCGGAATTTGGGGCACCGTGCGAGTCACTATTGCAGCCCTAAAACGTGCACGAAACCGTGATCAACTCAACTTCAACTAGAGCAGCTCCTCGGCACCGCCAGAAATTTTTCTTAGAAAAGTGAATTCCTTCCGGCCGCCCTCGATCCGCAATCTCTCTGAGAAGACGCCGGAATATCGTGAAGAATCACGGCTCTCCCTGGCCCGCGCGTGGATGAGGCTGCTTCGAAATGCGCCCGTATCGACCGCTCTCGGCGCGTCGAAGCCACTGCACACCGTGCAAGATCGTTCAGGGCTGTTTCAGCTTTTCGACGATCCGGGCCTGCATGTCGGCGGGCAGAGAATCCATCGCCTGCGCCATGTCCGCAAGGTCCTGCCGCGCGGCATGCAACTGGTCCAAGAGCGAGAGCACGACGCCGAGGGCGGTTTCGTCGAGATCGAGATCGAGCGACAGATCGCAGAGCAGCTCAAGCCGGGCGATATCGATCTGACGGAAGACATAGCCCTGTCCGACACGCTGCGGCCTCACGAACGCGCCCTCGATGAAGCCGACGAGCCGCGTGCGGGTCAAACGCGTGACGATGGTGACGACCTCGTCCTCGGTGAATGCGTCGGTCATGTCGCGGCCCCTTTCAGCAGATCGGCCCGCGGGTCGAAGGCATGGCTCTTGCGCCATTCCGACAGGAAATCGCGCAGCTCCGCGCCCGGATCAGGCGGCAGGACGATCTTCAGCTCGACCCTCTGGTCGCCTTTCGTCTTCTGTCCCGCTCGCGCGATGCCTCGCCCGCGCAGGCGCAGGATACGGCCCGAACTTGCGCCCGCGGGAACGGTGAGCCCGACCGGACCGTCGATGGTCGGCGCCGTCACCTTGCCACCCAGGACAGCCTCGTCGAGCGTGATCGGCAGGGTCAGCAGGATATCATCGCCCTCGCGGAGAAAGACGGGGTGTGGACGCACGAGAATGGTGATTAGCGCATCCCCGGCCGCTCCACCGCCATAGCCCGGCGCCCCCTTGCCACGCAGCCGCAAGGTCTGACCGTCTTCGGTACCCGCGGGGATCCGCACCGCAAGGCCGTGGCCGTCCGGCAGGGTGATGCGCGTCTCGGCTCCCCGCGCCGCATCCAGAAACGGGATATCGAGCGAATAGCGCGCATCGGGGCCGGATGCCGAGAAACCGTGCGCGCCGAAATCATCGGCACTGCCGCCACGGGCCCGGCCGCGCAGGATCTCGGCAAAGATATCCTCCGGATCGGCATTCGGTCCGAAGCCCGGACGTTGCGCGCGCGCGCCTTGGCGATAGGGGTTCTCCGAAGCTTCGGCAAAGTCCCGGTAATACTGTCGCTGCGGGCGTTCGGCACCAAGACCGTCGATCTCTCCGGCATCAAAGCGTGCCCGGGTCTCGGGGTCCTTCAGGATGTCATGGGCGGCAGCGATCACCTTGAAGCGCGCTTCCGCTTCCGCGTCGTCGGGATGCAGGTCCGGATGGCTGGTGCGCACAAACTTGCGATAGGCCTTCTTGATGTCGTCTGCGCTTGCCGCCTTGGTCAGGCCGAGGGCTTCATAGGGATCGTTGAGCATCGGAATTCCTTCTCGTCATCCGCTGCGTGCCGGGATGCCGGGACAGCGCGCTGCGCGCCTTCGCTCCGTGAATGCCATCTCGGGCGCGCGACGTCGCTGATCCATGTCAAGGCAGGCAAGATTTGTCTGTCCGTTCCGATGAACGCGCTTGCGGCAGAGTCGCGAGCTTCACGCGCCAAGGTATCCCCGAAGAACCGCTCCCCGGCTTCATCTTGCCAGAAAAACTCCCGCCGGAGGCACCGGCGCAGCCGGTTTCCCCGCCAGCCACCAGCGCAACGGAAACTCAGTTCCGGATTTTCCAACCCGTCTTGAAGATCCACCAGATCGCCCCGACACACAGCCCGGTGAAAACCGCGATCGCCATCAGGCTGAGACCGATCGGCACGTCCGCCATGCCGAAGAAGGCCCAGCGGAAACCGGAGATCAGATAGACCACCGGGTTGAACAGGGCGACCGTCTGCCAGGCGTCCGGCAGCATCGAGATCGAATAGAAGGACCCGCCAAGAAAGACCAAAGGCGTCACCACCAGCAGCGGCACCAGCTGCAACTGTTCGAAATTACCCGCCCAGATACCGATGATGAACCCGAAGAGCGAAAAGCTCACACAGGTCAGCACGAGGAAAGCGAGCATCGCGATCGGATGCTGGATGCTCAGATCCACGAACAGCGCCGCCGTCCCGAGGATCACGAGGCCGATGAACATCGCCTTGGTCGCAGCGGCCCCGACATAGCCCATCACGATCTCGAGGAAGTTGATCGGCGCCGACAGCAGCTCGTAGATCGTGCCGATGAATTTCGGGAAATAGATCCCGAAGGAGGCGTTCGAGATCGCCTGCGTGATCACGCTCAGCATGATCAGCCCCGGCACGATGAAGGCGCCGTAGGAGACGCCCTCGACCTCTTCGATCCGGCTGCCGATCGCGGCACCGAAGACCACAAAATAAAGCGATGTCGAGATGACGGGCGAGATGAAACTCTGCATCAGCGTGCGAAAGAACCGCGCCATTTCAAAGAAGTAAATGGATTTGACCGCCTGCCAGTTCATGCTGCGTCCTCCGGTTCGTGCACGAGGCCGACAAAGATGTCCTCGAGCGAATTCTGGCTGGTCTGCAGATCGCGCAGCACCAGTCCCGCCGCACTCATCGCCGCCATCAGCTTGGCGATGCCTGTGCGCTCGGCGCGCGTATCGTAGGTGTAGATCAGCGCCTCGCCGCTCTCGGTGCGCTCCAGCTCGAACTCGCCGAGAGAAGCCGGAATCTCGGAAACCCTCTCCTGCAGGTCGATGCGCAGCCGCTTCTGCCCCATCCGGGTCATCAGCGCGTCCTTGTCCTCGACCAGCAGAAGCTGCCCCTTGTTGATCACCCCGATCCGGTCGGCGATCGCCTCGGCTTCCTCGATGTAGTGGGTGGTGAGGATGATCGTCACGCCATCGGCCTTGAGCCCGGCCACGATCTCCCACATGTCGCGGCGCAGCTCCACATCGACCCCCGCTGTCGGTTCGTCAAGGAACAGCACGCGCGGCTCGTGGCTCAGCGCCTTGGCGATCAGCACCCGCCGTTTCATGCCCCCCGACAGCGCCCGGATGGCAGTGTCCTTCTTGTCCCAGAGCGAGAGCTGGCGCAGGATCTTCTCGATCATGACGTCATCCTTGGGCCTGCCGAACAGCCCGCGCGAAAACCGCACCGTGTTCCAAACCTTCTCGAAGGGTTCGAGGTTCACCTCCTGCGGCACGAGCCCGACAAGACTGCGCGCTGCGCGAAAATCGCTCACCACATCATGGCCACCCACGCGGATCGACCCGCTGCTCGGCCGAGCGATCCCGCAGATGGTCGAGATCAGGGTGGTCTTGCCCGCCCCGTTCGGCCCCAGAAGGGCGAGGATCTCGCCCTCCTCGATGTCCAGCGTGACACCTTTCAGGGCGGCGAACCCGCCGTCATAGACCTTCTTCACGTCGTCGATCTCGACAATTGCCGCCATGATGCACCTCCGATATTGGCGCGCAATCTAGACTGAACGGTTCGGAACGCAATGTGCAAACCGGCAGACGGCCTGTGCATGTCGCTTTCGGACGTGCAAAGCCCCGGCCCCGGCGATAACCCGCTGTCATGACCGCAGAAAGCCTCAACCGCCCCACGCTCGGTATCCTGTTCATCTGCATCGGGATCTTCGCGATCTCGATCAACGACCTGCTGATCAAGCTGCTTTCGGGCGGCTATCCGCTACACCAGATCATCGCGGTGCGCTCTGGCATCGGCATCCTCTTCGCGCTGACCTTCGTACAGATCGAGGGTGGCTGGCACCTCCTGCGCACCCGGACACCGGGTCTGCACCTGCTGCGCGGGCTGCTTGTGGTCCTTGCGAACATGACGTTCTACGCCGCCGTCGCGGTCATGCCGCTCGGGCAGGCAACCGCGCTGTTCTTCGTGGCCCCGCTGTTCATCACCCTGCTCTCGGTGCCGATCCTCGGCGAAAGGGTCGGCCCGCTGAGGCTCGGCGCTGTGCTGGTCGGCTTCGCGGGCGTGGTGGTGATGCAACAGCCCTGGGCCGCGGCGCAGACCGGCATACCGCGCACGACGCTCCTGCTCCCGGTCTTCGCGGCACTCATGTATGCGCTGATGCAGGTGCTGACGCGCAAGCTCGGCGTGACCACGCGCGCCTCGGCCCTCGCGGTCTACCTTCAGGTCATGTTCCTGCTGGTCTCTGCCGGCTTCTACCTCATCGCGGGCGATGGCAGATTCGCCGCAGAGGTCGAGAATGAAAGCCTGCAATTCCTGCTGCGCGCCTGGATCATGCCGCCGGCGAGCGACTGGCCGGTCTTCTTCGCTGTCGGCTGCGCCTCGGGCATCATCGGCTACTGTCTCAGCGCGGCCTATCGTATGGCGGTCGCCGCCACCGTGGCCCCTTTCGAATATCTCGGTCTGCCGCTCGCGATCTTCTGGGGCTGGAGCGTCTTCGGCGACTGGCCGGACCTGCCCGTCTGGGCGGGCTGCACCCTCATCGTCGGCGCGGGGCTCTTCGTTTTCCTGCGCGAACAGGACCGTGCCCGCCCTGCACCGGGACGCAGATTCCGCCCCTTCCGGCGCTGAACGACCCCAAACCTCTTCACCCTTCCAGGCGAACAGGCCTCACCGGGTCCCCCAATTCTCCGGGTCTGAAATATCCCGGGGGAGTCCGCGCGCAGGCGCGGACGAGGGCAGCGCCCCCGAAAAGGCGTCAGGCCCCGCGCACCGTTTCGATCATCAGCTGCACGTTCTCGGGATCCGCATCCGGCGTGATGCCATGCCCGAGGTTGAAGATATGCGGCCCGCCCGAAAACGCCTCGACCACCCGCCGCGTCTCGGCCACGAGGGCGTCGCCCCCGGTCACCATATGCGAAGAGGCAAGATTGCCCTGCACGCATCCGGCAACCTGCACATGTTCGGCGGCCCATTCCGGCGTCACCGAATCGTCCACGGCCACGCAATCGGCACCGGTCGCGGCGTGAAATCCGACATAGCCTTCGCCCGCCTGACGCGGGAAGGCGATGACCGGAATGCCGGGATGACGGCGCTTCAGCGTCTCGGTGATGATGCGCGCGGGTTCCTTCGCATAACGCTCGAAATCCTCGCCCGAAAGCGATCCGGCCCAGCTGTCGAAGATCTTCACGACCTCGGCCCCGGCCTCGATCTGGCGCGACAGATATTCGATCGTGCCTTCGGTGATCTTGCCGATCAGCTGTTCGAAGAGCGGCCGGTTCCCCTGCATCAGCGCATGGGCGGGCCCCTGATCCGGCGTGCCCTTCCCGGCGATCATGTAGGTCGCGACGGTCCAGGGCGCCCCGGCAAAGCCGATCAGCGTCGTCTCTTCGGGCAGTTCGCGGCGCAGGATCTTGATCGTCTCGTAGACGGGCGAGAGCGTGTCGTCGATCGCATGCACGGGCTTCAGCGCCGCAAAATCCGTTTCGGAGGTGATCGTGGACAGCCGCGGCCCCTCGCCGGTGACGAACCAAAGATCCGCGCCCAGCGCCTGCGGCAGCAGCAGGATGTCCGCGAACAGGATCGCCGCGTCGAATCCATAGCGGCGGATCGGCTGCAGCGTCACCTCGGCGGCCAGTTCGGGGTTGTAGCACAGCGACAGGAAATCGCCGGCCTGCGCCCGCGTCGCCTTGTATTCGGGCAGATAGCGGCCGGCCTGGCGCATCATCCAGATGGGCGGCGTGGGCAGGGTTTCGCCCGCAAGCGCGCGCAGGATGGTCTTGGTCATTCGGATCTGTCCTCCTCGGTTTACAGGTTGGTCCGATGCCAGCGCGGATATGTCAAGCCGTTGGGCAGAAACTCTGCGGTCTCGGTGCGGTTGTTCGCACGGCGCCGAACCATTGCCGAACCCTGACCCGGATGCGGCCTGCCGCCAAAGTGCGGCACGCAGCCCCAGTCGGTTCCTTTCGGCACGTCCCCCGCAGGCGCGATGATTTTTCGACCGAGGCGCGACCAAGCATTGTCAGGCCAGATTGACGCGGCTAAGCCTGTGCGCATGAGAACTGATCTGCCCACACCCGCCGCACCCCTGAAGATCGGCACCCGCGGCTCTCCGCTGGCGCTCGCTCAGGCGAACGAGACCCGCGACAGGCTTTCCGAAGCCTTCGACCTGCCGCAGGAGGCGTTTTCGATCGTGGTGATCAAGACCACCGGCGATCGCATCCTCGACCGCCCGCTGAAGGAGATCGGCGGCAAGGGGCTGTTCACGCGCGAAATCGAAGAGGCGCTCCTTTCGGGCGAGATCGACATCGCCGTGCATTCGATGAAGGACATGCCGGTCCTGCAGCCCGGCGGGCTCACGCTCGACACCTACCTACCGCGCGAGGATGTGCGCGACGCGTTCATCTCGCCGGAATTCTCCGCCATTGCTCAACTTGCGCCCGGCGCGGTGGTCGGCACCTCCTCGCTGCGCCGCCGCGCGCAGCTCCTGAACCGGCGACCCGACCTCTCGGTGGTGGAATTCCGCGGCAACATGCAGACACGGCTCAAGAAACTCGACGATGGCGTGGCAAGCTGCACATTCCTCGCCATGGCCGGTCTCAACCGCATGAAGATCGAAGGCGTGCCCCACACCGCCATTTCGAGCGACGACATGCTGCCCGCCGTGGCACAGGGCGCCATTGGGATCGAACGCCGCCTCTCCGACGATCGCGTCGCCGATATGCTCACCGCGATCCATCACATTCCCACCGGTCAGCGCCTCGCGGCCGAACGTTCCTTTCTTGCCGGGCTCGACGGCTCCTGCGAGACGCCGATCGCGGGTCTAGCGGAACTCGACGGCACGACGCTCACCCTGCGTGGCGAGGTGCTGCGCCCCGATGGCACGGTATCCCATACCGGGCACCGGACAGGCCCTATCTCGGATGGCGCGGAGATGGGCAGTGATCTTGCCGCCGAACTGCTCGACATCGCCGGTCCTGGCTTTTTCGACTGGCACACCGGCGCCGAAAAGGTCTGAACGCTTCCCCGTTCATCTTGCCGCCGGAAGTGGTCCGGCGGTGACACCCGCACGAGTGTCGACACTTCAGCGAGGGTTCACCCCTCAGTCCGGAAACACCTTGCCGGGGTTGAGGATGCCCTTGGGGTCGAGCGCGGCCTTGATCGCCTTCATCGCCGCCACGGCCACCTTGTCCTTGCGCCGCGCCATGCTGGGGCGCTTGGTCAGACCGATGCCGTGTTCGGCGGAGAAAGACCCGCCCAGCGCCAGCACCTCGTCCTCGACCGCCTCCATGATGGCATCGCAATGCTCCGGATCCGGGTTGCACGGCCAGACGGTGTAATGCACGTTGCCATCGCCCAGATGCGACACGACCAGTGGCACCGCGCCGGGATCGAGCCTTTCCAGACGCGCGCCCATCCGTTCGAGAAAGACCGAAACCTTGTCGAGCGGCACCGCGACGTCATTGTTCACCATCGGCATGTGGCTGACCGCGAGCGATCCGGCGGCTTCGCGCCGCGCCCAGATCTCGGCACGCTGCGCCTCGTTCTGCGCGACCACGGCGTCCAGAACCGCGCCGCTCTCCAGCATCCCGCCCAGCACCGCCTCGAGATGGCCGACCAGCGGCACCACGCCGTCCGGCCCCGGCGTCACGTCGCGCGGCGCGGATGAGGCGATCTCGACCATCACGCAGGTCTCGTGGGGCGCGTCGAAGACCGGGCGCGACTGCGGAAACTGCCGGGCATATTCCTCGAGATAACCGCGGGGCATGTATTCGAACGCCTCGACCAGCCCGCCCGTCGCCGCCTGAAGCGCATGCAGCAGCCCGAGTGCCTCGTCCAGCGAGCGCAAGGCTACCATCGCCGTCGCATAGGCGTCGGGCTTCGGCACGAGCTTCAGCACCGCCTGAGTGATCACGCCAAGCGTCCCCTCGGACCCAATCATCAGGTGCCGCAGGTTCAGGCCCGAATTGTCCTTGTGCAGTTCCGACATGAGGTTCATCACCTTCCCGTCGGCCATCACCACCTCGATCCCGAGCACCAGATCGCGGGTATTGCCATGGCGCAGCACGTTGGAGCCACCGGCATTGGTGCTGAGAAATCCCCCCACCATGCAGGACCCGCGCGCGCCGAAGGTGAGCGGAAAGACCAGCCCCTGCGCCAGCGCGGCCTCATGCAGCGTTGCGAGGACGACACCGGCCTCGACCACGGCGAGCCGGGTCTCGGTCCGGATTTCGTGCACCCGGTTCATCCGGTCGAGCGACAGCATGATCGCGCCTTCGCCCACCGTGCCGCCTGCAAGGCCGGTATTGCCGGAAACGGGCACCACCGGCACCCCTGCCTCAAAGGCGATGCGCATCACTGCCGAGACGTAGTGCGTCGAGCGGGGACGCGCCACGCAGACCGGCGCCCATTGATAGGCGCCCGTCCAGTCCTGCGACCACGGCGCGGCGTCGGTGCCGGTCAGGACCGATCCATCGCCCAGCGCGTCTCGCAATGCCGCGATGACGTCGCTCATTCCCCGGCAGCCTTGAAAGTCAGCGACGCCCAGAGCGATTCCCAGGCGTGTCCGTCCTCGGCCTCGGGATCAAGTTCGTTGAAGACCACCGAATCCACGAGATATTCATGCCCCGCCTCGACCGGCAGGGTCACGCGGCCCTCGGCATCGGTGCGGTGATAGGTCGACACGCCCGTGCTCTCGCCCGGGGCCTTGTCGAAGAGTTCGACCTGAACGTCGGCGCGCGGTTCACCTTCGTGGAGGACCTGAACGGTGAAGCCTTCCGACAGATCGTCGGTATAGGGGTTCGTCTCCGCGACGATCTCGGTCAGCAGGCCCATTTCGCGGTCTGCACCATCCGCATCACCGACGCCGATCAAGCTCTTGGCATAGCGGGTATACCGCTCGCGGACCCTTTCCTTGGTCAATCCTCGGGCAAGGTGGCGCTCCTGCGCCCAGACGATATCCTTGTGCTCGGTGAATGCGACGAAGGTTTCCCATTTGGGATAGGTCAGCGAATAGTCCCGGGTCACATGCACCACGACGGTCAGACCCTCCCCCGGCGCCGTCATGTTCAGCGCCGGTCGATCCCCGGCACGTCCTTCGACAGGCAGGACGTCATCGCCGCGCACAATGTCGAAACGGGTGAAATTCGTCGGAACATAAGGATAGGCAGAGCCCTCGAAGCCCTGCCCCACCCGAAGATCGGCCTGCAGGGCTGAGCCCGGCGCGACCTCGTAAGTCACAGGCGAAATCCAGAATTCATGTGCGAAGGCCGGGGCGGCTGCCAGGAGCGACACCGCAAGGGTCATAGCCCGGGGGAGTATCGTGAGAAATCTCATGGCCTACTCCGCTGCCTTGACCACCTGACGCTGTACACCCAGTCCGGCCACACCCAGTTCCATCACGTCTCCGGGCTCGAGATAGACCGGCGGTTTCATCCCCATGCCTACCCCGGGCGGGGTGCCGGTGGCGATCACATCTCCGGGATGCAGCGACATGAACTGCGACAGATGCGCGATGATCTGCGCCACGGTAAAATGCATGGTGCGCGTCGTGCCATCCTGCCGCCGCTCTCCGTTCACATCGAGCCACAGCGCCAGATCTTGCGGATCGCCGGCCTCGTCGGGGGTGACGAGCCAGGGGCCGATCGGGCCGAACGTGTCCGCCGACTTGCCCTTGATCCACTGGCCCGAGCGGCGCATCTGGAAGTCCCGCTCGCTCACGTCATTGACGACGCAATAGCCTGCGACATGGCTCAGCGCTTCGTCTTCGCTGACATATTTCACGGTGCGGCCGATCACGATGCCAAGCTCGACCTCCCAATCCGTCGTCTCGGACTTGCGGGGAATTTCGACATCGTCATCTGGCCCCACGATGCAGGAGGTCGCCTTGGAGAACACGATCGGTTCCTGCGGCAGATCCATGCCCGACTCGGCGGCGTGGTCGGCATAGTTGAGGCCGATGGCGAGAAACTTGCCCACGGCACCCACGCAAGGCCCGATCCGAGGCGTTCCGTGCACCTCGGGCAGGTTTTCCGGATCGAGCGCGGCCAGAGCGGCAAGGCTTTCGGGCAGCAGAGCGGTTCCAGAAAGATCGGTGATGTAGGCCGAAAGATCGCGCAGGTTTCCCTCAGCATCCAGCAGTCCTGGCTTTTCGGCGCCTTTGGGCCCGTATCTCAGAAGTTTCATGGCCGTTTCGCTCCCTCAGTCAGTTGCGCGCAACACTAGAGGGAAATGGCGCGACTGCAATCGGTGCCCTGCGGCGGCACGGATGCCGACGCTGCGATCGTGCCCGCGTTTCGATGTGATCAGTTGACACGGGAGCCGTCAGGCGTTGCGCTTCAGCCGGTCCTCGAGCTCCTTGGCATATTCCGCCGCGCGCACTTGGAATTTCTTGGCGAGGTTGCCGCGCGCGAGCTTCATCGACTGCACCAGAAGCCGGCCCGACAGGGTCTTCGGCTGCAGGTCGACCGCGAGGGTGATCCGGGTACGGCTGCGCGACAGCGCCACGAGATCCATGCGCGTCAGCGCTTCGAGCCCTTCCGACACGGTCCGGAAGGTCATCATCTGGGGAGGATCGAACTGGGTCATCGTCACGGTCGCCGTGCGCGGCTTGCCACGGAACTCGAACGCGGCCGTCCAGATCGTGCCCTCTCCGGGTGTGCCGCCACCATCCTTGCGCTCCACCTCGGTACCGTGCCGCATCGCCGAGCGTTCGATCTTTTCGAAATCGCTGATCTCGGCGAAGACCTGGTCGAGCGGTGCCTCGATATCTTCCTTGGCCGTGAATTCCATGCGCGTCTTACCCCCTCCGTTTCTTGTTTTCTGCCTGCCTGTGGGGCGCCTTCGGAGAGCCCGTGGCACGCAGTCTTGCCTCAATCCAGCCTGTCCGCAAGCCAGTTGCGCAACAGGAAATGGGCGATGGCACCGTTCCGGGCCGGCAAGATCTCGGGGTGCTGACCGGCAAAGGCCAGCGCCATCTCCTCTCGGCTGACCCAGCGCGCCTCTTCGATCTCGACGGGGTCGATGGTGATGTCGGCGCTGGTCGCTTCGCCCCGGCAGCCGATCATCAGCGAGGCCGGAAACGGCCAGGGCTGGCTCGCAAGGTAACTGACCGCGCCGACCTGCACGCCCGCCTCCTCGAACACTTCGCGGCGTACAGCCGCCTCGATCGTCTCGCCGGGTTCGACGAAACCGGCAAGGCAGGAATACATGCCCTTGGGCCAGCCCGGCGAACGACCCAGAAGCACCGAATTTCCGCGCAGGATCAGCATGATGACCACCGGATCGGTACGCGGGAAATGATGCGTGCCGCAGGCAGGGCAGATCCGTTGCCAGCCTGCCTGCGCGATGTCCGACGCCGCGCCGCAACGCGCGCAGAAGCCATGCGCGCCATGCCAGGACAGGATCGCCTTGGCACTGGCCGCAAGCTCGGCATCGCGCGGGCTCAGGGCGGTCATCACGCGGCGCAGCTCGGCAAAGCGCTGACCGGAGTTCAGGGCGGGGTGCACCTGTTCGCTGAAATCGCTGAAGCCGCCGAGCTGTGTGAGATCCTGCCCCTCGGGCGTCCATCCGGAAATGTCATGCGCAAAACGAAACGCGCCCTCCTCGCGCCCAAGCAGGATGGGCTCAGCGCGGGCCTCCGCCAGGACCGGATGCGTCAGCGGCAGTCGCACCAGTTCCAGCGCGTCCTCGGGACCCGATACCAGCGGCTTGCCGCGCCACATCAGGATCGTGCGCGTCTCGGCGGATTGCAACGCTGCCGCCAGCGCAGGAATGTCGCCGCGCAGCTCGGCCGCCCGGTCGAGCCCGGAGCCGCCGAAGGTCACCTGTTCCGCATGCCGCATCATTGTCTCCCGTCACGAACCTAGTTGCATGAATTCCATGCCACGGTCGCGACAGGGTGGCAAATGTCTTTCATCATTGACATATTTCCGGCACGGGCAATTATGACTGCGCAATTGCGAACCCGACGAGGCCGCGATCTGCATTCTTGAACAGGCCCCCGCGGCAGACCTGACGTCAGGCATTTCGGACGCCCCCGCTGTCTGGAACCTTGTCATGATGATCCGGCAACGTCCCGCAACCGCAGTCCGGAGCACAGAATGGCAAAGCCACAACATTCTCACGTCACCCGTCGCATCTTTCTGGCGGGTACCGCCGCAGGCAGCGCCTTGATCGCATTGCATCCCTATTCCGTCCACGCCGCGTCAGGTCAGGCACATCTGCGACTGCTGGAAACCACGGACCTGCACGTGCATGTCCATCCCTACGATTATTACGCCGACACGACCGTCGACACGGTCGGGCTGGCCCGGACGGCCAGCATCATCAACGCCATCCGCGCCGAGGCGACGAACAGCCTGTTGCTGGACAATGGCGATTACCTGCAGGGCAATCCGATGGGCGACTACATCGCCTACGAGCGCGGGATGAAGGAAGGGGACATGCACCCGATCATCACGGCGATGAACACCGTGGGTTATGATGCCGCGACCGTCGGCAATCACGAATTCAACTACGGGCTCGACTTCCTGATGCAGTCCGCCGCCGGAGCGGACTTTCCGATCGTGCTCGCCAACATCGCCACGAAATCCGGCGCGGGAGCGCGCGACGACACCACCCTCTTCAAACCCTATGTGATCCTCGAACGGACCATCACCGACGGCAGCGGCGCAAGCCACCCGATCAAGGTCGGCGTGATCGGGTTCACCCCGCCCCAGGTGATGAACTGGGACCGCGAGAACCTTGCAGGCAACGTCGAGGCCCGCGACATCGTCGCCACCGCCGAAGCCTTCGTGCCCGAGATGAAGGAGGCCGGTTGCGACATCATCATCGCCCTGTCGCATTCCGGCATCGGTGACGCACAGCCGAGCGAGGGGATGGAGAATGCATCGGTTCCCGTCGCCGCCATCGAGGGCATCGACGCTGTGATGACCGGCCACGCCCATCTGGTCTTTCCCTCCCCCACCTTCGAAGGCTTCGCCGCCGTCGACGTGGCCAACGGCACGATCCACGGCAAACCGGCCGTGATGGGCGGATTCTGGGGCAGCCATCTCGGTGTGATCGACCTGCTGCTGGAACGCGACGGCAATGAATGGCGGGTGCTCTCGACCACTTCCGAGGCGCGTCCGATCGCGCAGCGCAACGAGGACCGGACCGTCACGGCGCTGGTCGAAAGCGACCCCGCCGTGCTGGCCGCGACCGAAGCGGAACACGAGGAAACGCTCGCCTATGTCCGCCGCGCCGTGGGCAAGACCTCGGCACCGCTGCATTCCTACTTTGCGCTGGTCGCCGACGATCCGTCGGTCCAGATCGTGTCGATCGCCCAGACCTGGTACATTTCCCAGATGATGCAGGGCACCGAATACGAGGATCTGCCGATCCTGTCGGCCTCCGCTCCGTTCAGGGCGGGCGGCCGTGGCGGGCCCGACTATTACACCGATGTGCCTGCGGGCAATGTGGCGATCCGCAACGTCGCGGACCTCTATCTCTATCCCAACACCGTCCGCGCCGTGAAGGTGACGGGGGCCGAGCTCAAGGACTGGCTCGAACGCTCTGCGGGCATGTTCAACCAGATCACGCCCGGCCTGGCTGACCAGCCGCTGCTCAATCCCGATTTCCCGAGCTACAATTTCGACGTGATCGACGGCGTGACCTATCAGATCGACCTGTCGGAGCCTTCGAAATTCGACGCCGAAGGCGCGGTGGTGAACCCCGAGGCACAGCGCATCGTCAACCTGAGCCATGACGGCACGCTGGTCGATCCGGGGCAGGAATTCATCATCGCGACCAACAACTATCGTGCCAGTGGCGGCGGCGCATTCCCCGGCGCGCTTGGCGACACCATCGTCTTCGAGGGTCCCGACACGAACCGCGATGTGATCGTGCGCTACATCGTCGAGCAGGGTACGATCAACCCGTCCGCCGATGACAACTGGTCATTTGCGCCGCTGCCGGACACCTCCGTCCTGTTCGAGACGGGTCCCAAGGCGCGGGCCTATGCCGACGGGGTGAAGAGCCTGACACTGGAAGATTCAGGTGACACGAGCGAAGGCTTTGCGCAATTCCGCATCCTGCTCTGAATCGCGTCGCGCTCAGTCGGATTCAAGTATTCACCCAGCGCCCCTTTCGGGACGAATGAGCCGACCCGCCAGTCCATGCAGGTGGGTCGTGCGGTCCGGTCGCAATCCGCAACCCGGCGCTGTCGCCTCGACACCGGAGCGCCAGGGTGGTTTATGCGGCAGGAACACGTTCAAAGGATCTCGTCATGCTGCGTCTCGTCGCCCTTCTCATCGCCATCGGCCTGCTCGCCGCCTGGTTCACCCGTCCCGATGTGGCTCAGGCCGAAGCCGCGATGCGCGCCACGATCCTCGATGCGCTCGCGACCGAAGACCTAGCAGGCAAGGATGCCGTAAGCTCCGCCGCGCTGATGAGCTGCCGTCTCAGCCCTGAAAACTGCTACGATCTCGTGCGCGCGGGTCTCGAGACGAATTACGAGGACCGCACCTTCTACGCGCAGTTCACCGTCACCGGCTTCAACCGCCGCGCCACCTGCTACGGCGCCTTCAACACCTTCACCTGCCCGGGCGGGTTCTCCGAGCAATGACCTCTTCCGGAAACTATGGCGCCGTCCTCTTCGATCTCGACGGCACGCTGATCGACAGCGAAAGCCTCGGCCTGGCGGCGGGTCAGGCAGCCTTTGCCGCGATCGGTCATCCGGTCGATGCGGCCTTCCTGTACGGGCTGGTCGGCAAGGATCGCGACGGAGGCGCTGCCATCATCCGCGCGCATATGCCGGATCTCGACCTCGACGCGCTCGATCATCACTGGAGCATCGAATCCGCGCGCCTGCACCAGAACGGGATAGCGCTCAAAGCCGGGGCGCGCGCCCTGCTCGACCATATCGCGGCACGGGCCCTGCCGCGCGCCATCGTGACCTCCTCGCAGGCCGGTTCGGCGCGCGAAAAGCTCGACCTGTCGGGACTCGCTGCCTATTTCACGACCGTCGTGACGGTGAATTGCGTGACGCGCGCGAAACCCGCCCCCGACGCCTATCTGCTGGCGGCAGAGCGCCTTGCCGTCGACCCTGCCAGCTGCCTCGTCTTCGAGGACAGCGACACGGGTGCCGAGGCCGCGCACCGGGCAGGCATGCGCGTCGTTCAGGTGCCCGACCTGCTTGCGACAGAGGGCCGCCATGCGCATCACGTCGCGGCGAGCCTTCTCGAAGGCGCCCGCGCCGCCGGCCTCTGAAAGCCGGGTTGCGAATCCGATCCGCTGCTCCTATGTAGAGGTCGAGGGGTTGGCGCGGGCAGGCGCCTCGCCAACCCGGTCAGGTCCGGAAGGAAGCAGCCGTAACGAGCCCCGCTTGGGTCGTTGTCAACCTCTCACCTGCGGCACAAATCGCAAGGCGATTTGCGCCGGGTCGCGGCAGGCGCATTTCCAAGGGAAATGAGCCGGGAGCGTCAGGGTCGTAATTTTTTCCATATCAAGAATACTGATACGCGGACGATCAAGGTTCGCAAGTCGCCCCTAGACCGGGTGGCGCACGAAAACGGCACGCGCGCGCGTCGCGGCCATGGCCCAGGCCATCTGCGCCTCCGTCTCGATGGCGCAGGCCCGCACATTCCGCAGCCGCTCCAGCGCCTCGTCCCGGGCCTCGCCCGCTTCGATCATCAGCCGCAGCGCCACCATGCCGGACCGCCCGCAGCCGCCGCGGCAATGCACAAGGACCCGGCCACCCCCCGCCAGCGCCCGCAGCACCTGCGCCGACACGCCGGGCCAGGCCGCGGCAAAGGCCGCCCCCGGCGGGCTGAAATCCTCGATGGGCAGATGCATCCAGCGGGTTCCCTGATCCTGCAGATGCGCCCCCAGATCGCGCACACCGGCCACGATCATCTCGACCTCTGTGGTCAGCGACAGCGCGATGGACGGCGCCCAGCCGCGGATATGATCGAGATCACCACGGTAATCACCCTCGCCCCCCGGCAGCGGCGCGATGGCCAGGATGCCGCCTCCGACCGGTATGGCATGCATCACCGTCATCCGCCTAAAGCTCCGCCGCACCGAACGTGTCGCAGTCATTCATCTGCCCGCTCTCATACCCCTTCGCGAACCACGCGGAACGCTGCGCCGAGGTGCCGTGCGTGAAGGTATGCGGTTGCGGCACCCGCCCCGCGCGCTTCTGCAGGTAGTCATCGCCGATGCGCCTCGCGGCATTGAGCGCCTCGTCGAGATCGCCGGGCTCCAGCATGCCCTCGACCGATCGCGCCCAGACTCCGGACAGGCAATCCGCCTGCAATTCCAGCCGAACGGTCAGCGCATTCGCCTCCTGCTCGGACGCCGACTGGCGCATCTGGTTCACCTCGCCGAGGATTCCCAGCTCGTCCTGCACATGATGGGCGACCTCGTGCGCAATCACATAGGCAGCGGCGAAATCGCCCTTCGCGCCAAGCTGCTGTTCCAGCGTGGCGAAGAATTCCGTGTCGAGATAGGCCTTGTTGTCCGCCGGACAGTAGAACGGCCCCGTCGCGCCGCTCGCGCCACCGCAGGGCGACTGCGTGACACCGGAGTAAAGCACCATAACCGGGGGCGCATAGGCCTGTCCGACCTGCTCGGGGAACAGGTTGTCCCAGACGGTCTCAGTCGTCGCGAGAACTCTTGCTGAAAATTCGCCCGCCTGCTCCTCGGCCGCGCTCAGCTCGCGCGGTGCGCTGCTCTCCTGCGGCAGCTGGTTGAGCAGCGGCGTCACGTCGATCCCGGCAAAGTAGCCGATCGCCAGCACCACCAGCAGCCCGACCCCACCGATCCCGGCCTTGCCGCCACCGCCAGACCGGCGCCGATCCTCGACATTCCGGCTGCCGCGCACACCTCTGAGACGCATCGCAATCCCCCTGATCCCGCATCATCCACGATGATACACGACCCGCGCGCCCGGTAAACAGGAACCCGTTATACACGCCCCGATCCAGGTTCCTGCAGGCTTCTGCCGCCCGGCACTCGCCCCCATTTTCTCCGGGTCGCAAATATCCTCGGGGGGGGCACGGCCGCAGGCCGGGCGGGGGGCAGACCGCCCCCCGCGACGCGTCCCGAGCAGACCCCCTGCCCGGGTTGCGTCTCGGCCCCGGCCGCGCGGACG
>JBBSNW010000034.1:0-50371 GCA_038260405.1 Rhodobacterales bacterium
CACGTCATGCTTGGTCACGGCCTCGATCTCGTCGATGCGGGCGACGTCGAATTCCACGTCCTTCGCCTTCCAGACCGCATCCGCGCTGGCCTGCGGGATCACGCCCAGCTTGGCCTGGGCGTCGCAGGCATGCGCCTCGATCTCGTACCAGATGCGGAACTTGGTGGCGGGTTCCCAGATGGCAACCATTTCGGGGCGGGAATAGCGGGGGATCATCGGCAGCGATCCTTTCGTGGGTTGTGAGGATGTTCAGCGCGGTCATAGACTGCGCCTGCCCGAGCGACAAGGCTGGCGATGGGACGAGAGCAGGGGGCGGAGGCACGGATGGTCCGGAATGCGTTGCAAAAGGCGATTGAAGCGGGGTGCGCGGCATGAGGCCAAGGCATCTGCGGGACTTTGCCGGGGCGTGGAGCCTTTCGCGCGACATCCACGACAGACGTGCGGGGCAGACCGCGCAGGGTGAGGGGCAGGCGGTGCTGACGCCCGATGCGGAGGGGCTGGTCTATGACGAGACGATCCGACTGCATCTGCCGGGGCAGGCGCCGCTGGAGGGGCGACAGAGATATCTCTGGCGGTCCGTTGCGGATGGAATCGCGGTGCTGTTCGGGGATGGCCGCGCGTTTCATGCGATAGCGCTCGGCGATGCGGGTCCCGAAGCCGCGCATTGGTGCGATCCGGATCAGTACGACGTTGTCTACGACTTTGACAACTGGCCCAGCTGGAGCAGCCTCTGGCGGGTTTCGGGGCCGCGCAAGGACTATGTCATGCGGACCCTCTACCGTCCGCTGCAAGGGACCGCCTCCGGCCCGGATGCCGCTTAGCCCTTGCAGCAGTGCGACCCTTGGGGCAGAAATGGCACTGACGGATAATAGCAACAAGGGGACAGGCAGATGAACCTGGCACTGAACAGAAACGTTCTGGTCGACATGTTCGGCGCAACCGAAGGCGCGGGCCTGCGGCTCAAGCAGGCGGCTCTCGTGATCGCGGGGATCGCCTTTCTGGCGATCGCGGCCAAGATCAAGGTGCCGGTGCCCGGCTCGCCGGTGATGATGAGCATGGGCACCTTTGCCGTGCTCACCGTGGGTGCCGCCTATGGCGCACGGCTGGGCCTGGTGACCATGCTGGGCTGGATGCTCGTGGGCCTTCTGGGCTATGACGTGTTCCAGAGCTCGACCGCCGATCTCAACGGCATCGCATACATGATGGGCGGCACCGGCGGCTATCTCGTGGGCTATGTGCTCGCGACGCTGGCGCTCGGCGTGCTGGCCCGCGCCGGATGGGACCGCACGGCGCCGAAGATGGCGGGGGCTATGCTGCTGGGCAACGTGCTGATCTACGTGCCGGGCCTGATCTGGCTGGGCATGCTCTATGGCTGGGACAAGCCGATCCTGCAATGGGGCCTCACGCCGTTCCTGGTGGGCGATGCGGTGAAGCTCGCGCTGGCGGCGCTGATCCTTCCGGCCCTCTGGAAGCTGGTGGGCCGCGCGCGCACCTGATCCCCAAGCAGGCGTGATCCGATTGAGAGGCGCAGAGCGATGCTCTGCGCCTCGCTTGATTCTGGCGCCTGTGGATGCCTGAGCCAGTCTGTCAGCGGTGGCCTGTGTCTCTTTGGCGGCTCCCGGCCTCGGGTTGGGATCCGCAGGGCAGGATCAGACCAGTTCCGTCTCGACCCGGGCGCTGGTTTCGAGGGTCCGGTGCACCGGGCATCTGTCGGCGATCTCGAGCAGCCTCTGACGTTGCTCACTGTCCAGCGGGCCGTCGAGCGTGATGCGGCGGCGGAAGACGTCGATCCTCGCATCCGCGCTGGGATCGGCGTCCTGGGCATGCACCTTGTCATGGCAGACCTCGACCCGGACATGTTCCAGCGGCCAGCCCTTGCGTCGCGCATACATTCGGATGGTCATCGACGTGCAGGCTCCGAGACCGGCCGCGACGAATCCATAGGGCGTCATGCCGCGATTGGTGCCGCCATAGGCCATCGGCTCGTCCGCAAGCGTATGGTGGTGAGGACCGGACTGCACGTCCTGCAGGAAGCCGTCGGGATCCGCCTCGGACACCCGCACCACACCTTCCGGCGCGCCGATGGGAGGCGCGGGTGGCGAGAGGTCGAGGTAGCGTCCGGCCCAGGCGGCGATCACGGTCGCTGCATATTCGGCGTCGTGCGGATCGCTGATCAGGTGGTCGGCATCGTCGAGGGTCACGAAGCTCTTGGGGTGCTTCGCCGTGGTGAAGATCCGCGCGGCGTTCGAGATGTCGACGGTGTCGTCGCGCGGCGCATGCATCACCAGCAGCGCCATCTTCAGATGCGCGATGACGCGTTCGAGTTTCGCGCCCTCTACATCCTGTACGAAGCTGTCGGTGATGGTGAAGGGCCGCCCGGCCAGCACCACAGTTGCCGTGCCATCCGCCTCGATCCTGTCCAGCGCATCGCCGAAATTATGGGTGACATGCGCAGGATCAAAAGGCGCGCCCAGTGTCACGACTGCCTTGGCCGACGCGATGCCCGGTGCCGCCCGCAGGATCGCCGCGCCGCCCAGCGAATGGCCGATCAGAAGCGTCGGCGCCATGCCGCGCGACGCCAGCAGTTCGGCCGCTGCCCGCAGGTCGTCAACATTGGAGGTGAAGGTCGTGTTGGCGAATTCGCCCTGCGAATGGCCAAGGCCGGTGAAATCGAAGCGCAGCACCGCGATGCCCATCGCCGCCAGTCGCGCCGAGATGCGCCGAGCCGCCGGAATGTCCTTGGAACAGGTGAAGCAGTGGGCGAAAAGGGCCGTCGCGAGATGCGGCCCGTCCGGCATGTCGAGACGTGCCGACAGCAGGTCACCGGCGTGACCCGGGAAGGTGAGGCGTTCGGTCGGCATGTGAGGTCCTTGCAGAAAGTGCGGAGCGACTGACAGTGTGCTCTCGCGGCTCCGTCTGCAAGTCATGTGTCGCCCGCGTCACCGCAAGGTGAGCCATGCGGCGCGATCGGTGATCGCTCCCGTCACATCGAACCTCACGTCGAAACCCGTCTCGAAAGGCATCCGCACCGGTGACGCGGATGCCATCGGGAAGCGTCAGCCCCGCCGACGACGTCCGCCTGCGCGACGGCCCCCGGCACCGCCATCCGCGGCATTGGGGTCGCGGTTGAACATGATCCACTGCGCGCCCGACGGGTCGTTGTCGGTGAGGAAGTTTGCGGCGCGAATCGCTTCCATTTCCTTGCCGGGGCGCGGCTTGGTGCTGCCGAGGCCGAACATCTGGCAGAAGGCCTCGTCATCCATGTCCGGGGGCAGCATGATGCCGGCCGCCTCGACGGCGGCACGCTTTTCCGCAATCTTCGAGGCACCGATGGGCAGGCCCACCGGGTTCATGATCGCGCTCGTCATGCCGGCTGCCATCGCCATGGGCAGGAAGGCGTTGTTGATGCCGTGGCGGTTCGGCAGGCCGAAGCTGATGTTGGAGGCGCCGCAGGTCGTGTTGACGCCCAACTCCTCGCGCAGGCGGCGGACGAGGGTGAACACCTGCAGGCCCGCGGTTCCCATCGCGCCGATCGGCATCACCAGCGGGTCGACGACGATGTCATGCGCCGGAATGCCGAAATCGGCGGCCCGCTCGACGATCTTCTTCGCCACGGCGAAGCGCACTTCGGGGTCTTCGGAAATGCCGGTATCGTCGTTCGAGATCGCGACCACGGGCACGTTGTATTTCTTGACCAGCGGCAGGACCAGTTCCAGCCGCTCCTCCTCGCCCGTGACGGAGTTCAGCAGGGGACGGCCTTCGCAGGCCTCGAGCCCGGCCTTGAGCGCGCCGGGCACGGAGCTGTCGATGCAGAGCGGCACGTCGACCACCGACTGCACCACCCGGATCAGCTGCGGCATGAGCGTCGGCTCGACGAAATTGTTGTCCGCATAGCGCGGATCCTCGGCCATCTTGTTGGAGAAGACGGCACCCGAATTCACGTCGAGCATCGTCGCACCGCAGGCGACCTGCGCGATGGCATCGGCCTCGACCCGGCTGAAATCGTCCTGCTCGAGCTCGGCGGCAAGGATCTTGCGGCCGGTCGGGTTGATCCGCTCTCCAATCACGCAGAAGGGCTGGTCGAAGCCGATGATGGCGGTCTTGGTCTTGGACTCGACGATGGTGCGGGTCATGAGGAAGATGCTCCTTGAATCGAAATGCGCCGGGCCAGAAGCTCCGACAGGATGGGATCGGTGAAATCCGCGATGGTGATGTCGGCGCCCGCGTCGCGCAGCGCCGCATCGTCGAGCGACGAGCGCAGGCCGACGGCATAGGCACCGGAGGCGTTCGCGGCCCGCATGCCCGAGGGACTGTCCTCGAAGGCGATGCACCGGGCGGGGGTAACCTCCAGCTGCGACATGGCCTGAACATAGGGCGCGGGGTCGGGTTTGCCGCGCTCGCATTCGTCACCGATGATGCGCAGCGGCAGACGCTCGGAGAGGCCGATGGCCGCCAGCATCGCTTCGGCATTGTCGCGCGGCGCGTTGGTCACGACCGCCATGGGCCAGCCTTCGCCCTCGGCGCGATCCAGCAGCGGCAGCAGCCCCGGCATCGGTTCGGCGGAACTGCCCAGACGGTCGCGAAAGGCGGCCTCCTTGGCGTCGCTCAGCGCCTGCGCATCCTCGCCGGGGAAGAACTCGGCAAAGATGTCGAGGTTCTGCCGTCCGTGGATTTCGCGCAGGTAGAAGCCGTCATCGATATCGCGTCCGCGCTCTGCGAAGAGCTCGGAAAACACGGCGGAATGCAGAGGATCGGTATGCAGAAGCGTCCCGTCCAGATCAAACAGCAGTGCCAGAGTCATTAAATTCCGATCCGCCCCGAAAGGGCCTTAGCCAAGTCGTGCAGCAGGTACCCCGGAGGCACCCCCATTGGCAATTGCCCATTCCGCATTGGTCGCGATCCCGCCCAGCGGAAAGAAATGGACCTGCGCGATGTTGCTTTGCGGATGCGCGGCCTTGTGCGCGGCGAGCGCCGAAAGCACTTCCGTCGGCTCGTAGGGCAGCAGCAGCTTGGTCACGTCCATCGCCCGCTTCTGCAGCACCCGCAGCGACGGGCCCACCCCGCAGGCGATCGCGAACCGGATCAGCGTCTGCAGCTTGGCAGGCCCCGCGATGCCGATATGGACGGGCAGGGTGATCCCGGCCTTCTCCAGCCTCTCGGCCCAGGCGATGATCGGGGCAGCCTCGAAACAGAACTGGGTGGCGAGGGCCATCTCTGCATCCGTACGCTCGGAGAAGGCCTGCTTCCAGCGCAGGGCCTCCATCACGACCCGCTCGCCGCCATCGGGATCGATGTCGCGGCTGCCCTCCGGATGGCCTGCCACATGCAGACGCTCGAAGCCCGCCGCATCGAAGAGGCCGGTCTCGAGCAGCTGCATGGAATTCTCGAAATCGCCCTGCGGGGTGGCGACCCCGCCCGCCAGAATCAGCCCCTGACGGACATCCGCCTCGCCCTGATAACGCGCGATCCAGTCGGCAAGCATGGCCTTGTCCCTGATGATGCGGGCCGGGAAATGCGGCATGACCTTGAAGCCGTCGGCGTTCAGGCGCTTTGCTGTCGCCACCATGTCCTCGATCGGCGTGCCGTCGATATGGGCGACGTAGACGCGGGTGCCCTCGGGCAGAAGCGCGCGGAAATCAAAGACCTTTTCGGCGGTGCGCGGCATCACCTCGATCGAATAGCCCTGCAGCAGGCTTTCGATCTGCCCGTTGGCCGCAACGGATTCCGTGTCACGTTTCCTGAAATTGAACAGCGCCATTACAGCCTCCATCAGTCGCAAGGCCGTCAGGCCCACCCGTCATTTGCGATCAGCGCCTTGATGCGGTCCTGATCATATTCAGCCTCGAGGCGTGCAGCCTCGGCGCTGGCGATATCCGAGGGAGTGCCCTCGGCCGGGTAGGGGGCAGCCTTGCGCCATTCGGCAAGATACTCGTCCGTGCCTGCCGCGCCCGTCTTCATCGCGGCGCGGTCGATCGCTTGCTCGAACCGTTCGGGCAGCTGGACCTTGGCGCCGGAGCGGCCGCGGCCGACGATGACCTGGGCCGGGATGTCGCGCCAGAACACGATCGTGACGTCGGGCATGGATGATTCCCCTTGTTCCGTAGGGCCTGTTTACCGTCGCACAGGCGCGGCACGGGGGCGAATTTCGACAGATGCGACGCTGTCCGCGACGCGCAACGACTGGGCGGACCTTAGGTGAGTTGCCGCGCCTGCACCACTGCGCAGGAGCGGAAATCGCTTCACGGCAAAGTTGAGCGATTTTCATCTTGCCGCTTTCACAAAGTGAATACGGTTTCACGGCTACCCTCGCGCCGAACAGGAGCGGGCGGGCCATGGTCATCGCGGTCGATCGACATAAAGTCGCCTACATGGCGCTTCCGAAGGCCGGCTGCTCTTCGGTCAAGGCGGCTTTGGCACAGATCGATCCCGACGTGACCCTGCCGCCGAGACGGAAGAGCAATGCCGATGTCTGGCACAGACTCTATCCGACGCGGCGCTTCCGGCCGCATCGCTGGGCCCGATATCCCGACTATTACCGTTTCGCGGTGGTGCGCGACCCGGTGCAGAGGCTGCTCTCGGTCTATACCAACCGGGTCGTCGACCGGAAGGATCTGCACCATTGCCGCAACATCTTGCGCGGGCACGTGACCTTGCCCGTCGATCCCGATCCCGACTTCTTCTTTTCAAATCTTGCCGCCTTCTGCGCGGCCTCCTCGGCCATCCGGCATCATTGCCTCGGAGCAGAGCTGTTCCTCGGCCCGCGGCCGCTGCGTTTCGATCGGATCTACCGCACCGAAGAGCTCGGCGAGCTGGCGCTCGACCTTGCCCGCATCGCCGGGCAGGAGGTGACGCTGCCACGCGTGAACAGGAGCGAGACCAAGTTGCTTCTCGACGATCTGAAATATGGCACGGTGCGTGCGATCCGCGACTTTCTGAAAGGCGAATACCGCTATCTCGCAGGTTACTATGACAATCCTTTGTGATGTGGGCCGCCAAGAAACTTGCAGGCCGGTGCGCGCCTGCGTATCCTGAAAGCAACTTGTATATCGGAAGGCGCAGAAATGATGGCGCCAGAGCGTCCCACGGGTGCGGGCGCTTTCCCGAAACCGGTCGAGAGCCCCGCGCCCGACAAACCCGATACAGCCGAGCTTTATGCCGCGCTGGATCTGGGCACGAACAGTTGCCGCATGCTGATTGCCCAGCCAAAGGGCAGCCAGTTCCATGTGATTGACAGCTTTTCCAAATCGGTCCAGCTCGGGGCCGGTCTAGAAAAGAGCGGTCGACTCAGCCGTGCCTCGATGGGGCGAACGGTGGCGGCTCTCAAAGTGTGTCAGCAGAAGATCAACCGTCACAACGTCAAGCGGATGCGCCTCGTCGCGACTGAAGCCTGCCGCCGTGCGGTCAATGCCCGCGAATTCATCCGGCAGGTCCAGCGCGAAGCGGGTCTGAAGCTCGAAATCATCCAGCCCGAGGAAGAGGCGCGTCTGGCGGTGATCTCCTGCGCGCCGCTGGTCTCGACCAAGACGGAACAGCTGCTTGTCGTCGATATCGGCGGCGGCTCGACCGAACTTGTCTGGATCGACCTCTCGTCGGTTCCGGGTCCCGAACGGCCCCGCGCCATCATGCGGCTGCATGCCGGGTTTCACCAGCTTGACAGCCCGTTTCCGGCGGCCAAGGTGGTGGACTGGATCTCCGTCCCGCTGGGCGTCGCGACTTTGCGCGACCAGTTCTCGGATGTCGAGGACGATGCGGCGCGCTATGCCCTGATGTCCTGGTATTTCGAGGAAAATCTTGCGGAATTCGCGCCTTACAAGGACGAGCAGACCCGCGAGGGGTTCCAGATCGTCGGCACCAGCGGCACCGTCACCACCGTCGCGGCCTCGCATCTGGGACTGCGCCGGTATGACCGGACCAAGGTCGACGGGTTGCGCATGACCTCCGACCAGATCGAGACGGTGATCAACCGCTATCTCGAACTCGGGCCTGCCGGGCGGCGGCGCGATCCGCGCATCGGTCAGGACCGTCAGGCGCTGATCATGTCAGGTGCGGCGATCCTGCAGGCGCTGCTGCGTTGCTGGCCGACGGACCGCCTCTCTGTCGCCGACCGCGGCCTGCGAGAAGGGTTGCTCTATGCCCAGATGACAGCGGATGGCGTGCTCGAAGAAGGGCCATACTGACCCTGATAGCGTAATCGGCTGTCGCGCTCTCGCCGCAATTCTGCAGCTTTTTTCCCCTTGCACGCCTCTGCCAGCCCGTCGGCCCCTAGCGTCGGGCGGCGCAGCGGCCTATGTCTCCCCTGAAAGAACGGATCGGACAGATGGCAAAAGAGCCCACGGGAAAGAACACATCGGGACGCGGACAGCGCGACCTGAAGGTCAAGGTCAAGACGGCCCGCGGGCGCAAGCTGAGCTCGACCCGCTGGCTGCAGCGGCAGCTCAACGACCCCTATGTCAAGCGGGCGCAGGCCGAAGGCTATCGCGGACGCGCCGCCTTCAAGATCCTCGAACTGGACGAAAAGTACCGCTTTCTCGTACCTGGTGCGCGGGTCGTCGATCTTGGCTGTGCGCCGGGGGGCTGGTGTCAGGTCGCCGTCAAGCGTGTGAATTCCCTGGGTGAGAAAAGCGGCAAATCCGTCGGTTACGTGCTGGGCATCGATCTGCAGGAGGTCGACCAGATCCCGGGCGCCGAGCTGCACGTGCTTGATTTCCTGGCCGAAGACGCGGAGGAGCAGGTCAAGGACTGGCTCGGAGGCAAGGCCGATGTGGTGATGTCGGACATGGCGGCCGCCTCGTCCGGGCACAAGCAGACCGACCATTTGCGCATCATTTCGCTCTGCGAGGCGGCCGCCTATTTCTCCTTCGACGTGCTCGAGGAGGGCGGCACCTTTGTCGCCAAGGTGCTGGCAGGCGGGGCCGAGGGCGAGTTGCAGAAGCTGCTCAAGCAGCGGTTTACAAAGGTTGCGAATGTGAAGCCGCCGGCCTCTCGCTCGGACAGTTCCGAAAAGTTCGTGGTCGCCACAGGCTTTCGAGGTTCAATCGCATCGGACGCGGATCAGTCCGAATAGGGCCGCATCTATGCGACGGCTGGGGACTGCATAAGCTGGGAAAATTCGGGTGAAGGCAATCGGTACGCCTCTTTCTGAAGGGACATGCGCCGTTGCGCATGGGTCTGTGCCTGCAAGGCGAAGAGGCGGGCGCGCGCAGTCTTGCGGCGCTGATCGGATCTGACTTCCGTAAAATCGCGCATCCTCGTTCGCGTTCCTCTCCGGGCCTTGCCCTCTTGGCACCGCGTAACCTTGGCACAACGCTCTGGATGTCAGGTAACTAAGGCAAATTTTGCGCTTTATTGCAGCGTCAGGGTGGCATTGCGTCGCCGCATCTCCTGCGGTGACAGCTTGAACCGGGTCCGGAAGGCCCGGGTCAGCGCCGTCGGATCCTCGTAACCGCAGCGCAAGGCGACCTCCGAGACCGGGAGCGTGGAAGATTCGACCATCTGCCGCGCCGCCGAGAGCCGAAGATGCCGGTAGAGCGCCCCGGGCGTCAGATCGAGCGCCGTGCGGCACCGCCGCGTCAGGGTCCGCGGCGTGGTGCCGAGCGTTCGGGACAGATCCTCCAGCGACAGCGGCGCCTCCAGCCGCGTCCGCATCAGTGCCGTGGCGCGCGTGATTAGCGGATCGCCGCGCGCTGCGGCCCCCTGCGGTGAGGGGCGCTCGGTCAGGAAAAGCCCGTCCACATCCAGCGCCACCGCCTGCCCGAGATCCGCACGGATCATCGCACGGGTCATGTCGAAGGCCGCCATCGCCCCGGCACAGGTCACCCGGTCTCCATCGCGCAGATGCGGCTCCTGCAGGACCGTGACATCCAGGAACCGCTCGGAAAAGGCCTCGGCGAGGTCCCAGTGGATCGTGGCGCGCCGGTCCCGCAACAGGCCCGCGCCCGCCATGAGCCAGGCGCCCGCATCAAGGCCGATCACCTCGTCCGCACGTTGCCCGGCCCGCGCCAGCGCGCGACGCGTGGCGGGGGAATCGTGGCGCAGGTGATCATAGCTCGCCAGCACGAACAAACGGTCGATGTGCACCGCCTCCGCCAGCGCTCCATCGGGCAGCACCGGCAGATCGGAGCTTGTCCTGACCGCGCCGCCATCCAGCGTCACGAACCGCCAGCGATAGGCGGGCGCAGGCAGGAACCCGTTCGCCGCCCGCATCGGCTCAAGGCAATTCGCAAGACAGAGGTTGGAAAACCGCTCGAAGAGCAGAAAGGTGATCTCGATCGGGGTTTCTGTCGGTTTACGCATGGTTCTGTCACTTAGTGCATGGTGCCGGGGTCCGCCAGCGGCAAGGCTGGCGCCTGTCAAAAGGAGGATCCGATGCCGCTGACCATGAGCCAAGAGGTCTTCATCACCTGCGCCGTCACCGGGGCGGGCGCCACGCAGGACCGCAGCCCGCATGTGCCCCGCTCGCCGCAGCAGATCGCCGACAGCGCGATCGACGCCGCGAAAGCGGGCGCCGCGATCGTGCATTGCCACGTCCGCGACCCCGAAACCGGCACGCCGTCGCGCCGTCTCGAGCTCTACCGCGAGGTGACCGAACGCATCCGCGACAGCGGCACGGATGTGGTTTTGAACCTCACCGCGGGCATGGGGGGCGACATTACCTTCGGGTCGACCGATGCGCCGCTCCCGGTGAACGCAGCCGCAACAGACATGATCGGCGCGACCGACCGGGTTGCGCATGTGGCCGAGTGCCTGCCTGAGATCTGCACGCTCGATTGCGGCACGATGAACTTTGCCGAGGCCGATTACGTGATGACCAACACCCCCGGCATGCTGCGCGCCATGGGCCGGATGATGACCGATCTCGGCGTGAAGCCCGAGATCGAGGCATTCGATACCGGCCATCTCTGGTTCGCCAAGCAGCTGGTGGAGGAGGGCGTTCTGGAGGCTCCGGCCCTCGTCCAGCTCTGCATGGGCGTGCCCTGGGGCGCGCCGGATGACCTCAACACCTTCATGGCGATGGTGAACAATGTTCCCCCGGACTGGACCTTTTCCGCCTTTGCATTGGGTCGTCACCAGATGGCCTATACAGCTGCCACGGTTCTGGCGGGCGGGCATGTGCGCGTCGGGCTCGAGGACAATCTCTGGCTCGGCAAGGGCCAGCTTGCCACCAATGCGCAGCTTGTCGAGCGGGCCGCTGGCATCGTCGAGCGCATGGGCGCCCGCGTGATGACGCCCGATCAGGTCCGAACGAAACTGGGTCTCACCAAACGTGCGCCGGTGGCACGGTGAAGGCGCTTGTCCTGCTGGCACTGCTGGCCGGATGCGCGACCGCCCCTCTGGCCCCGTCGAATCCCGTTCCGCTGCGCAATCCGACCGCCCCCGTCGCCTCTCAGGTCGATGTGACGGCCGAGCGGCTGTCGGGCGACTGGGTGGTGGTGCAGGGTGCCGGGCTTGCGACCGGAACGCGGGTCACGATCACGCCGGATCAGATTCGCACCGACAGTGTGGGCCGGACCACCGTGACCTCATTCACGGAGCGTGGGCAGGGTCGGTACGACACCGAGGAGGGTCCGCTCTGGGTGCACTGGCTTGACGTCGGCGACCGGACGGCCGCGATCGGCGACCCCTCCGGACGCACGGTCTGGATCATGGACCGCACCGCGACAGGCAGTCCGGACCGGATTACGGCTGCACGAGAGATCCTCGACTGGTACGGCTACGACCTGGCCCGACTGCTCGGCCCATGAGGCGCGTGCTGATCACTGGCGGTGGTGCCGGCCTTGGCCGCGCGATGGCCGAAGCCTTTGTCGCGGCGGGCGACAGGGTTGCCATTTGTGACGCGGATGCCGAGGCCGTCGCGGCCACGGCACAGGCGTTGCCGGGCCAGATCGCGGTACAGGTGGATGTGACCGACGAGGCCGGCATGACCGCCTTTCTGCACGAGGTCGAGGCGGCATGGGGTGGCGTCGACATCGTCTGCGCCAATGCCGGAACCGGCGGCCCTGCGGGGCAAATCGAGGATCTCGACTACGCTGCATGGAAATCCTGCATCGACGTGAATCTCTCCGGAACGTTCCTCACCTGCCGCTGGGCGGCGCGTTTGATGCGGACGCAGGGAGCAGGGCTGATCGTCATCACCTCGTCGACGGCCGGGCTCTTCGGCTACCCGCTGCGCTCGCCTTATGCGACGGCGAAATGGGGCCTCGTGGGGCTCACCAAGACCCTCGCGATGGAGCTCGGCCCGGCAGGTGTGCGGGTCAACGCCATCTGCCCGGGCTCGGTCGAAGGTGACCGGATGGAACGCGTCATTGCGATGGAAGCCGCAGCCTCGGGCCTGAGCCCGGAGGCGGTGCGCAGCCAATACGTCAAAGGCGTCTCGCTGCGCAGCTGGGTCTCGCCGCAGGACGTCGCGGACACGGTGCTCTACCTCGCCTCGCCGCAGGCGCGCATGATATCCGGCCAGATAATGGCCATCGACGGACATACGGAGACTTTGGTGCCATGAAGACAGCATCCATCATCGGCGGCGGCGTGATCGGCGGCGGCTGGGCCGCGCGCTTTGCGCTCATGGGTTGGGACGTCCGCATTTTCGACCCCGACCCAGAGGCGGAGCGCAAGATCGGCGAGGTCATGGCCAATGCCCGCCGGACCCTGCCCATGCTCTACGACACGCCGATGCCGACCTGCGGCAGGATCACCTATCATGCGACGATTGCCGAGGCGGTCGAGGGCGCGGAATGGATCCAGGAATCCGTTCCCGAACGTCTGTCGATGAAGGCAGAGGTGTTCGCGCAGATCGCCCTTCACGCCGCGCCGGACACCTTGGTCGGTTCCTCGACATCGGGCTACAAGCCTTCGGAATTGCAGGAAAATCAGGAGACACTGGCGCCCCGGATCATGGTCGCGCACCCGTTCAACCCGGTCTACCTCCTGCCGCTGGTCGAACTGGTGCCAAGCTCGACGAACGCGCCGGAAGCCATTGAAAAGGCAAAGAAGATACTGACCGACATCGGCATGTCGCCGCTGCATGTCCGTGCCGAGATCGACGCCCATCTCGCCGACCGCTTTCTCGAATCCGTCTGGCGCGAGGCACTCTGGCTGGTGCGGGACGGCGTTGCGACAACGGAAGAGATCGACAATTCAATCCGTTACGGCTTCGGCTTGAGGTGGGCGCAGATGGGCTTGTTCGAGACGTACCGGGTCGCGGGTGGCGAAGCGGGCATGAAGCACTTCATGGCGCAGTTCGGGCCCTGTCTCGAATGGCCATGGAGCAGGCTGACCGACGTGCCCGAATTCACCGAAGAGCTGGTCGACCTGATCGCCGATCAGTCCGACGCCCAGTCCGGCCACAAGTCGATCCGCGAACTCGAAACGCTGCGCGACGACAACCTCGTCGCAATGATGCGCGCCCTGAAACAGCAGGGTGCCGCGGCCGGCAAACTGTTGCTGGAGCACGAGAATACGTTGCGAACGCCGCTGCACGAGTCGGTGCCGCTGATCACCCAGAACCGCACCGTGCCGGTCGACTGGACCGACGTGAATGGCCACATGAACGAAGGGCGCTACGGGCAGGTTTTCTCCGACGCCTCCGAAGAGCTGATGACCCATATCGGTGCGGATCGCGCCTATATCGCCGCCGGAAACAGCTATTTCACCGCCGAAACCACGATCCGGTACCTGAGCGAGACACATGCCGGGGAAGCCTTCAGCGTCGCCACCCGCGTGACACTTGGCGAGGGCAAGAAGTTGCGCCTTTTCCATGAGATGCGACGTAGTTCTGATGCTGAACTGCTCGCGACCTGCGACCAGTTCCTTTTGCATGTGAGCCTCGAGAGCCGTAAGTCCTGCCCACCCTTGCCGGATGTCGCGGCGCGCCTGACCGCGCTCGCCGCCGCCCACAGGGAGGCCTGAATCCATGCATTTCGGGTTGAGCGACGAGCAGGAGATGATCGTCACTACGGTGCGGAACTTCGTGGAGCGCGAAATCTATCCGCATGAGGATCTGGTCGAACGGACGGGTGCCGTGCCTGCCGAAATCGCCGCCGAGATCAAGCGCAAGGTGCTGGACCTTGGCTTCTATGCCGCCAATTTCCCGGAGGAGGTCGGCGGCGCGGGGCTTGGCCATCTCGACTTTGCCCTGGTCGAGCGGGAACTGGGCCGCGGCTCGATGGCGCTCACGCATTTCTTCGGTCGGCCGCAGAACATCCTGATGGCCTGCACCGGCGATCAGCGCGACCGCTACCTGCTGCCTGCCGTGCGCGGTGAGCGGATGGATGCGCTCGCGATGACCGAACCCGAAGCGGGTTCCGATGTGCGCGGCATGACATGCAGCGCGCGCAGGGAGACCGGCGACTGGCTGCTCAACGGTTCCAAGCACTTCATCTCCGGCGCGGATCATGCCGATTTCTTTATCGTCTTCGTTGCCACCGGAGTGGATGACACACCGCATGGACCCAAGAAGCGCATCACCTGCTTTCTGGTGGATCGCGGGCATCCGGGCTTCACCATCCGCAACGGATATCAAAGCGTGAGCCACCGCGGATACACGAATGCCATCCTCGAATTCTCCGATTGCCGCCTCTCCGACGCACAGGTGCTCGGCGCCGTGGATGGCGGTTTCGCGGTGATGAACGAATGGCTCTACGCAACCCGCATCACGGTCGCCACGATGGCCGTGGGCCGCGCGCGCCGTGTGTTCGAGCATGCGCTGGCCCATGCGGCGACGCGCAGACAATTCGGCCAGCCGATCGGCAAGTTTCAGGGAGTGAGCTTTCAGCTCGCCGACATGGTGACGGAAATCGATGCCGCCGACTGGCTGACCCTGGCCTCCGCATGGCGGCTCGACCAGGGGCTGCCTGCCAACCGGGAAATCGCCTCGGCCAAGCTCTATGCGAGCGAAATGCTCGCCCGCGTGACCGATGCGACTTTGCAGATCCATGGCGGCATGGGGCTCATGGCCGATCTGCCGATCGAACGGTTCTGGCGCGATGCCCGCGTCGAACGCATCTGGGACGGCACGAGCGAGATCCAGCGTCACATCATCAGCCGCGACCTGCTGCGCCCGTTGGGGGCCTGAATGCATCAGCTTGCCTCCATGCCCGGCGCCCCAATTCGCGCCTCGATGAATTTCAGCGTGTAACCCCGTGCTTCATCTTGCCAGACAAACTCCCGCCGGAGGCTCCGGCGCTCGATCCAGGCACCCGGTCCCGCAATGACCCGAGACCTCAGCCGCCTTCTCAAGCCCCGCTCCATCGCCGTCATCGGTGGCGGTGCCTGGTGCCGTGCGGTGATCGAGGGGCTGCAGCGCATGGGTTATGACGGGGATATCTGGCCGGTGCATCCAAACGCCCCGCAGGTCGGAGGCGTTGGCGCCTTCGAGCGGCTCAAAGATCTGCCCCGCGCTCCCGATGCGGCCTTTGTGGGTGTGAACCGGACGGCGACAATCGACGTCGTGCAAGCCCTTGCGGAGATCGGCGCCGGGGGGGCTGTCTGCTTTGCGAGCGGGTTTTCCGAGACGGCGGATGGTGTGGTTCTGAACACGGAGCTTCTTTCCGCGGCGGGTGAAATGCCGATCATCGGGCCCAATTGCTACGGTTTCATCAATGCGCTCGACCGCGCCGCGCTCTGGCCGGACATCCACGGGCTGACCCATGTGACGCGCGGAGTCGCGATCCTGACCCAGAGTTCGAACATCGCGCTGAACCTCACCATGCAGCGGCGCGGTCTGCCCATCGCCTATGTCGCGACCGCAGGCAATCAGGCGCAGACCGGGCTGGCGCAGCTCGGAGAGGCGCTGTTGTCGGATGCGCGTGTCTCGGCGCTGGGGCTGCATGTCGAAGGGTTCGGCGATCTCGACGCACTTCAGGCGCTGGCGCGGCGCGCGCAGTCGCTCGGAAAATCCATCGTGGTGCTCAAGACTGGCCGCTCCGAGGCCGCGCAGGTGGCGGCCGTGTCGCATACCGCATCGCTCGCGGGCAGCGATGCGGGGGCCGAGGCGCTGATAGCGCGGCTCGGCATGGCGCGGGTCGGCTCGCTCGAGGCGTTGCTCGAGACGCTGAAGCTCCTGCATTTCACCGGGCCGCTGCCGGTCAACCAGATCGCCTGCATGTCCTGTTCCGGGGGCGAAGCGAGCCTTGCGGCGGATGGCGCGGCCCAGCGGGGCCTGACTTTCGCACAACTCGGCGATCAGCAGAAGGAGAAGCTCGGGGCGTTTCTGGGACCGATGGTCTCCCTGTCCAATCCGCTGGATTACCACACCTTCATCTGGGGCGAGACGGAGCGGATGGCCGAGGTCTTTGCGACCATGATTCAGGGATCGGCTGCGCTCAGCCTGCTCATCGCCGATTTCCCGCGCGAGGACAGATGCCCCGCGCCGTCCTGGGACCGGCTGGTCGACGCAGCGGCGCAGGCGCGTGAAAAGGTCGGCATGCCGCTGGCGGTTGTTTCATCGATCCCTGACACGATCTCCGAGGCGCGCGCCCGAACCCTGATTGAAAGAGACCTGATCCCGCTCTGTGGCCTCGATGCGGCGCTGGACGCCGTGCGCGCGGCCGTGACGCTAGGCTCGGCCAGGGTCCATCCCGAGCCGCTCTTCCTGCCGCAACGGCCCGACGGGCTGGAGATGCTGGACGAGGGTGAGGCCAAGGCGGCGCTCTCCGCGCATGGCCTCCAGGTGCCGACAAGCCACAGGGTTGCAGATGCCGGGGCGGCTGGCGAGGTTGCGGCCAGTATGGGGCCGGTGGTGCTCAAGGCACTGGGGTTCGCGCACAAGTCGGATCAGGGGGGCATCGTTCTCGGGCTTGAAGGCGCTGCCGCCGTGCGTGAAGCGGCGCTTGCGATGAACGCCCGCGCCTTTCTGCTCGAGGAGCAGATCCCCGAAGGCGTCGAGCTTCTGATCGGCGTGCTGGCCGATCCGGCGCATGGCTATGTGCTGACGCTGGGGGCCGGGGGCGTGCTGACGGAGCTCTGGAACGATACGCAATCGCTGCTGCTGCCGGTGGGGGCGGATGATATACGCGCGGCACTGATGCGCCTGCGGATCGCGCCAATGCTCGTCGGCTATCGCAGTGCCGCGCCGGTGGACATGGACGCGGTCGTCGCGGCGGTTCTCGCGGTGCAGGCTTACGTGATCGCGGGCGCGGGCAAGGTGGCCGAGGTCGAGATCAATCCGCTGATCGCCCTGCCGGACCGGGCGGTGGCGGTCGATGCACTGATCCGGAGGGGAGAGTGACCATGAACGAGAATCCGGTGAAACAGGTGCGGCGCGGCGCCGTGCTGGAGGTCACGCTGGACCGGCCCAAGGCCAATGCCATCGATCTTGCGACCAGCGTCCTGATGGGTGAGGTCTTCCGGGAGTTCCGCGACGATCCGGAGCTGCGCGTCGCGATCGTGACCGGTGCAGGCGAGAAATTCTTCTGCCCGGGCTGGGATCTCAAGGCCGCGGCGGAGGGCGATGCGGTGGACGGGAATTACGGCGTCGGCGGTTTTGGCGGCCTGCAGGAGCTGCGCGGTCTCGACAAGCCGGTGATCGCGGCGGTGAACGGGATCTGCTGTGGCGGCGGGCTCGAGCTCGCGCTGTCGGCGGATATCATTCTCGCGGCGGATCATGCGACATTCGCGCTGCCCGAGATCCGCTCGGGCACCGTCGCGGATGCGGCGAGCATCAAGCTGCCCAAGCGCATTCCCTATCATATCGCGATGGAGATGCTGCTGACCGGGCGCTGGATCGATGCTCAGGAGGCGGCGCGCTGGGGTCTTGTGAACCATGTCCATCCGGGTGCCGAGCTGATGGGCGAGACGTGGAAGATGGCGGAGCTGCTCGCCTCGGGGCCTCCGCTTGTCTATGCCGCGATCAAGGAGATCGTGCGCGAGGCCGAGGACATGAAGTTCCAGGATGCCCTGAACCGCATCACCGGACGACAGTTCGAATCCGTGGATGTGCTCTATGCCTCCGAGGATCAGATGGAGGGGGCGAAAGCCTTTGCCGAAAAGCGCGATCCGGTCTGGAAGGGGAAGTAGCCGAACGCTGCGTCCGGGATTTCACGCCCAGTCCGCATCGCTCAGCCCGCAGGCCTTGATCCGGGAATAGAGCGTCGTGGGGCGCACGCCCAGCAGGGCCGCCGCACCGTCGCTGCCCGATACCTTGCCGCCGGTTTCGCGCAGGCAGGCGATGAGGTTCGCGACGCGCAGCTGCTCGATCTCGGTCTCGGTCAGAAGCGTCGTCGCAGCGCGGGCGGCGGGCGCGGGGGCGGTGTGCAGATCGACGATGAGCTTGCCTTCGGTCGACACGATCGCCCCGCGTTCGATCACGTTGCCAAGCTCGCGCACGTTTCCCGGCCAGTGATAGTTCTGCAGGGTGCGCATCGTGCCTTCGGTGATGACCGGCGGCTTGCGGTTCAGCCGCGTGCAGGACAGCGCCAGCAGGTGGACCGTCAGAGGCGGAATGTCGTCTGGGCGTTCGCGCAGCGGCGTGCAGAGGATCGGAAACACGTTGAGGTGAAAGTAGAGATCGGGGCGAAAGCGGCCCGCCTCGACCTCGCGTTCGAGGTTGCGCGATGTGGCGGTGATGACGCGGATGTCGATCTCGCGGCGGCGGCTGTCGCCCATGCGGGTCACGGCGCCGTCCTGCAACGCCGAGAGAAGCTGACCCTGCTGGTCGAGAGGAATCTCGGTCACCTCGTCGAGGAACAGCGTGCCGCCATGGGCGAGCTCGAGCTTTCCCGGCTTGTCGCGCAGGGCTCCGGGAAAGGCGCCGCGCACATGGCCGAACAGCTCGGATTCCATCGTGTCGGGGGTGACCGATCCGCATTTGAACTGGATCAGCGCGCGGCGGCGGCGGTCGCTGTCCTTGTGGATGGCCGAGGCGACCAGCGCCTTGCCGCTGCCGGATTCGCCGGTGATCAGCACGTTGGCCTCGGTGCGCGAGACGAGCTCGATCTTGCTCAGCAACTGGCGGACGGCGGGCGAGGTGCCGATGATGTCGTGATGCGCCCGCTCGAGGCTGATCGCCTCCTGCAGGTAGGCGTTTTCCTGTTCCAGCCGGTCGCGCAGGGCGGCGACCTCCTCCATCGCGTCGCGCAGCTTGCGCTCGCTTTCCCAGCGCTCTGTGATGTCGCGAAAGATCACCACGGCACCGGCGAGGATCCGGGAATCGTAGATCGGGGTGGAGACATATTCGACGCGGATCGGCTTGCCATCCTTGCGCCAGAACACCTCGTCCTGGATCCGGTTGACCTCCTCGAAGCGGAAGGACTGGTAGATCGGGCAGTCATGCGACGGGTAGGCCTCGCCCGAGAGATGGTGGTGGTGGATCATCGAATGGATGTCGCGACCGAGCAGGTCTTCGGATGTCCAGCCGAGCATCTCCTGCGCGGCGCGGTTGACGAAGGTCGCCTTGCCGTCGGCGTTCACGCCGTAGATGCCTTCGCCCGCCGCGTTGAGGATCAGCTGGTTCTGCCGTTCGAGCTCGGAGAAGAACCCCTGCGCACGCTGCCATTCCAGCAGCCCGGCCCGGTGCATCGTCGCCGTTTCGGCGATCCTCGCATGCCGCTCCATCTCGGTGAGGTCTAGCAGCGTCAGCAGCAGCATGCCGTCTTCGGGGCCGGTCATGCGGGCGCGCAATTCCGCCGCCAGCTCCTGACCGCTGGCCGAAGTCAGGGGGATGCTGCGGCTCCAGGCCTCGCCGCGATGGGCGACCTCGTCGGCGAAGACGATCATCTGCGGCAGGGCACCGGGCAGGAAGCGTGCAAAGGATGTGCCGATCAGGCCCGGGTCGTTGAGCAGTCGTCGGGCCGCGTCATTGGCGGCGAGGATCCGGTCACGGTGCAGGTCGAGAACGAGCGTTGCCGCAAGCGCGACCTCGACGAGGGAATCAAACTTGGCATTGGCGTCGGGCATGCTCACAGAAGGCCTGCCGCGCCGCAGAATGGCAATACGAATTTTCGTAATTTACGATATTTCGTGAGACAAGGCCAGCACGCATGAGATGTTAACCATTATATTTCAATAATTTAACGCCGTAATAAAATCACCGTACACAGACTTATTTCCCGCGTGATCCCTCAGCACACTGGGTGCAACAAAAATCAACAGGGGACCACCATGACACCGAAGAGCCTGGGAAATCCATTCTCGTCCAAGACCGACCTGCGCCATGGTGCGGATTGCGGCTGTACCTCGTGCAGCAGCGCGGACCGCCACGGCGACCACACCGACACGGCCGATCTGAGCAGTTCCGATGCCATGCTGGAACGGGCCGTCGAATCCGCGATCGTGCGTTCCGTCTTTGGCCAGAGCGATATCGGGCGGCGGTCCTTCATGGGGATGATGGGGGGCACGACCGTTGCGGCCGCGCTGGCATCGGTCTTTCCCATGGATCAGGCCAAGGCGGCGATCCTCGACAATCTCGGCACGCCAGAAAAGACCGATCTCAACATCGGCTTCGTGCCGATCACCTGTGCGACGCCGATCATCATGGCGCAGCCGATGGGCTTTTACGAAAAATACGGGTTGAACGCGCAGGTCATCAAGACCGCCGGATGGGCCGTGGCACGCGACAAGTCGCTCTCCGGGGAATATGACGCCTCGCACATGCTCACGCCCATGCCTCTGGCGATGAGCCTTGGTGCCGGGTCGGTCGCCGAACCCTACATCATGCCGGCGGTGGAGAACATCAACGGGCAGGCCATCGTTTTGGGCAACCAGCACAAGGACAAGCGCGACCCCAAGCAGTGGAAGGGTTTCACCTTTGGCGTGCCGTTCGAATATTCGATGCACAACTTCCTGTTGCGCTACTACGTCGCCGAATTCGGGCTGGATCCGGATGTCGACATCCAGATCCGCGTGGTCCCGCCGCCCGAAATGGTCGCAAACCTGCGCGCGGGCAATCTCGACGGCTATCTCTCGCCCGATCCATTCAACCCGCGCGCGGTCTGGGACGGAATCGGCTTCATCCACATCCTGACCAAGGAGATCTGGGAGGGGCATCCGTGCTGCGCCTTCGCCGCGCCGCTGTCCTTTGCCACTGAATTGCCAAACACTTACGGCGCGTTGTTGAAGTCGATCATTGACGCCACGCAATATGCGTCCAACCCCGACAACCGCAAGGAAATCTCGGAAGCCATCGCGCCGACGAACTACCTTAACCAGCCGGTTCCGGTGATCGAACAGGTGCTGACCGGCACTTATGCGGACGGCCTCGGTGAGGTGAAGATGGTCCCCGACCGGATCGATTTCGACCCGTTCCCGTGGCATTCGATGGGTGTCTGGATCCTGACCCAGATGAAGCGCTGGGGCTATATCGAGAACGAGATCGACTACAAGGCCGTGGCCGAGCAGGTCTACCTCGCCGCCGACTGCAAGAAGGTGATGGAGGATCTGGGCTACGAGGCGCCCGACGTCACCTACAAGTCGCACATGATCATGGGCAAGAGCTTCGATCCCGAAACACCCGAAGCCTATGTCGACAGCTTCGCGATCAAAAAGGGATAAGGCATGGGCAGGCTGAGCCTCAATCAACGCGCGGCGCTTCTGTCCGTCATCCTGCTGGTGGTCGGTCTCCTGATCTGGGAGGCCGCCATCCCGGCGCAGAAGGCGGTGGGCGAGCTGACCGAATACGAGCGGCTGACCGGGGGTGGCACGCCCAAGGCAGGGGTTCCGCCACCCAGCCAGGTGATCGTCAAGGCTTGGGAAGAGCTGAGCAATCCGTTCTACGATGCGGGACCGAACGACAAGGGCATCGGCATCCAGATCGGCTATTCGCTCTACCGGGTCCTCACGGGATATTTTTTCGCGGCGCTGCTCGCGATCCCGCTCGGCTTTCTCATCGGCATGTCGCCGGTAGCCTACAAGGCGCTCAATCCGTTCATACAGGTCCTGCGGCCGATCTCTCCGCTCGCCTGGATGCCGCTCGCGCTGTTCATCATCCAGGATTCGGAGGCGTCGGCGATCTTCGTGATCTTCATCTGCTCGATCTGGCCGATGCTGCTCAACACCGCCTTCGGTGTGGCGGGCGTACGAGAGGATTGGGTGAACGTGGCGCGCACGCATGAACTGGGGCATCTCAGGACCGCCTTCACCGTGATCCTGCCCGCTGCCGCGCCGACCATCGTGACCGGCATGCGCATCTCGATCGGCATCGCCTGGCTGGTGATCGTCGCAGCCGAGATGCTCGTTGGGGGCACCGGCATCGGCTATTACGTCTGGAACGAGTGGAACAATCTGGACCTCACCTCGGTCATCTTCTCGATCCTGATGATCGGCGTGGTCGGCATGCTGCTGGATGCGGCCTTCGGCTCTCTCCAGCGTGCCGTCGCCTATGTGGAATGAGGAGTGAACAGATGTCCAAACCGTTTCTGAGCGTCGAGAACCTCACGCAGATCTACCCCGATGGACAGGGCGGCGATCTGACCGTGTTCGAGGATGCAACCTTCGGCGTCGAGAAGGGCGAATTCGTCGTGATCCTGGGTCATTCCGGCTGTGGCAAGTCCACCATCATGAACATCCTCGCAGGCCTCGCCGAACCGACCAGCGGCGTGGTCAAGATGGACGGGTTCGAAGTGTCGGGTCCGTCGCTGGACCGCGGCGTGGTGTTCCAGAACTATTCGCTGCTGCCCTGGCTCAGCACGCTGAAGAACGTGACCTTCGGCGTCGCCGCACGCCATCCCAAATGGTCAAAGGCGCAAGTGGTGGAGCATTCGAAGAAATTCCTCGCCATGGTCGGCCTCGAAGGTGACGTGATCCATCGCAAGCCCAGCCAGCTTTCCGGCGGCATGCGCCAGCGCGTCTCGATCGCGCGGGCCTTTGCCAACCATCCCAAGCTCCTGCTGCTCGACGAGCCCTTCGGTGCGCTCGATGCGCTGACGCGGGGCACGATTCAGGACGAGCTGCTCAAGATCTGGGGCGGGACGGAACAGACGGTGTTCATGATCACGCATGATATCGACGAGGCGATCCTGCTCGCCGACCGGATCCTGCTCATGTCGAACGGCCCCTTCGCCCGCGTGGCAGAATCGGTCGACATCACCATCCCGAGGCCCAGAAGCCGGAGCGAGATCGTCGAGCACCCCAACTACTACGCGATCCGCAACCACCTCGTGCACTTCCTCGGCCAGCGCTCGAAGGAACTCTCGGGCAAGGCCGAAGGGTCCGAAACCCACCGGCCCAAGCGCGTGCATATCGACAAGACCGCTCCAGCGGCCGACGGGCCCGGCGATGCGCCGCGTCGGCTGCGCGCCGTGAGCACCTGAGCATCGCCCACACCCTCCAGGACAAGAGCAACCACCATGAAAGACCAATTCGCCATGACCGACATGATGACCAAGGAAGACGTGACCGCCATGATCCTGTCCGCCAAGAAGCAGGCAGGCATGACCTGGGAAGGCATTGCCGAAAAGATCGACATGTCCCCGGTCTGGACCCATTCCGCCTGCATGGGCATGAACGCCTTTCCCCCGGCCAAGGCCGAGGCGCTGACCAAGGCGCTGGGCCTGCCGCAGGAGGCCGCGAGCGTGCTGGCGGAAAGTCCGACCAAGATCTGGGAACAGTCGGTGCCGACCGACCCCTGCATCTACCGCTTCTACGAGATCGTGGGCGTCTATGGCCCCACGCTCAAGGCGCTGATCCAGGAAAAGTTCGGCGACGGCATCATGTCCGCCATCGATTTCGACATGCAGGTGACCCGCGTCGAACATCCCAAGGGCGACCGCGTGAAGGTCGAGATGTCGGGCAAATACCTCGGCTACAACAGCTGGTAAGGCGCGTGCGATCGGGGCAGGGGCGCCGCCCCTGCTTCATCTTGCCAGATAAACTCAAAATCCGGCCCGCCCCGCAGGAGCCACCCTGCACGCAGGGCGGACCCGGTCCAGCCAAGCCCCGAAAGGTGCGTCATGACGCGTCCGCCGATCCCGCCCTTTTCCCGTGAGGACGCCGTGCAGAAGGTGCGCATGGCGGAGAATGCCTGGAATGCCAGGGATCCCGCCAAGGTCGCGCTGGCCTATACGGAGCGCACCCGCTGGCGCAACCGCGCCGAGTTCCCGAAAGGCCGGGCCGAGGTCGAGGCCTTTCTCACCCGCAAGTGGCAGCGCGAGCATGATTACCGTCTGATCAAGGAAATCTGGGCCTTTGCCGAAAGCCGGATCGCCGTCCGTTTCGCCTATGAATGGCATGACGGGGAGGGCAACTGGTTCCGCTCCTACGGGAACGAGAACTGGGAATTCGATGCCGAGGGTTACATGGACGTCCGCCATGCCTCTATCAACGATCTCGCCATCACCGAAGAGCAGCGCCTCTTTCGCTGGCCTGCCGGTCCGCGTCCCGAGGATCATCCCGGGCTGAGCGATCTCGGCCTCTGACCCCGAGCAAAGGTTCTCCCTATTGCCATACATGTCTTGGAACATAGTCCGCCCGACACGTGTTGGTCTGACAGCACAGGCGGGAACATCGGTTTCCCGCGTTGATCGAAAGGACATATCATGAAACGTTCCGCGACAGCACATTGGACAGGCGATCTCAAGTCCGGCAAGGGCACGATCAGCACGCAGAGCGGCGTTCTGAAAGAGAACCCCTATGGTTTCAACACTCGTTTCGAGGATGAGCCCGGCACCAACCCCGAAGAGCTGATTGGCGCGGCGCATGCGGGCTGCTTCTCGATGGCTCTCTCGATGATCCTGGGTCAGCACGATCTGACGGCGGATTCGATCGACACCAAGGCCGACGTGAAGCTGGAAGAGGTCGATGGCGGCTTTGCCATCACCGCCGTTCATCTGACACTGAAGGCCAAGATCCCCGGCGCCACGCAGGAGCAGTTCGACGAGGCGACGCAAGCCGCCAAGACCGGCTGCCCTGTCTCGAAGCTGCTGAATGCCGAGATCACGCTGGACGCCGAACTGGTCGGCTGAGCCGTTTCCCGGCCAGCCAAAGCAGTGATCAGCCGCTCCTGAACAAGGGGCGGCTTTTTCGTGCGCCTTTGCACCTTGAAACCGGCTGCGACAGGATGGTCCCTGCCGACCGCGCAAAGGCCTTTCGGCCTCTCTATCCGAGCACGGCCAGCCACACCGAGACGGTGAGCAGCGACAGCGCGGTCGCGATCAGCACTGAGGATGCGGCCACCCTGCGCGCCCGTCCGTACATGTTGGCAAAGACATAGGCGTTGATCCCCGGCGCCATCGCGGCCGTGATCACCGCCGAGCGGAAGGCGTCGCGCGGCAGGCCCAGGGTCTTGCCCATGCTCCATGTGATCGTCGGGTGCAGGATCAGGCTGATCGCGCAGACGAAGGCGATGACCCGCAGGTCTCCCTCTGGGCGGTAACGGTAGAGCACGCCGCCCATGCCGAACAGCGCGACGGGAATGGCGGTGCGGACCATCATGTCGAGCGCCCCCTCCACCGGAGCCGACAACGCCATCCCCGTCAGGTTGAAGACGAGGCCGAGGGCGATGCCGATCACCAGCGCATTGCGGAACATCGCCCGCAGCACCTTGAGCGGCAGCTTGCCGGGGCTCGTGCCGCGGGCGCGGGCGATCTCCATCGCGGTGATGCCGATGCCGTAGCAGAAGGGCGAGTGCATCGCGATGATCGCATAGTTCGCGGCCAGCTTGTCGGCGCCATAGGCGCGTTCGGTGATCGGGATGCCCAGCATCAGCGAATTGGCAAAGAGGCAGCAGAACCCGATCGCGACGCTATCCTCCCAGTCCCGCTTGAAGATGTAGCGGGCCACCAGCAGGCCCAGGGTAAAGCCCGAGGCCGAGCCTGTATAGAAGCTGATCAGCAGCAGCGGATCGAAGTTCTGACCCAGATCCAGCGTCCAGATGGCGCGGAACAGCAGGCAGGGAATGGCGAAGGTCTGGGTGAAGCTCATCAGTCCGTCGACGCCGCTTTCGGAGATGAGCCCCCGCCACGCCGCCACATAGCCGAAGCCGATGACCAGAAAGACCGGAAGGATAACGTCGAGAAGCGCTTGCATGATGCGAAGTCCGGAGCTGTCAGGCGCGGCGCGATGGAAGAGGGCGGAGACCTGCGTCTTTGAAAAAAGCAGAGGTAAAAGGGATCAGAGCGGTGTGCGGATCACCATGCCGTCATGAGCCGGCGTGATGTGATCGGGTGTCTCAGCTGCCAGGGTGGCATGGTCGAGATCGATGTGCATGTTGGTCAGCACCGCGCGGCGGGGCTGCGCCCGTTCAATCCAGGCGAGCGACTGGGCCAGATGCGCATGGGTCGGGTGTGGCGTGCGGCGCAGCGCATCGAGGATCCAGCAATCGAGCCCCTGAAGGTGCTGCCAGACATCCTCGGGGATCTCCTTCACATCGGGCAGGTAGGCGATGTCGCCGAAGCGGAAGCCAAGCGCATCGATGCCGCCATGATTGACCAGAAACGGGGTCAGCGAGATGTCGCCCCCGGCGCCGGTGATCGTGAAAGGCCCCTCGATGTCGTGCATGTCGAGGATCGGTGCATAGTTGCTGTCTTCGGGCTGGATGAAGGCATAGCCGAAGCGGTCCAGAAGGTTCGCCTTGGTCGGGGCGTCAGCCCAGACCGGCAGGCGGGCGCGCATGTTGAAGACGATCATGCGCAGATCGTCGATGCCGTGGACGTGATCCGCATGAGCATGGGTATAGACCACGGCGTCGAGCGTGCCGACGTTTTCCCCGAGCATCTGCGCGCGCAGGTCGGGCGAGGTATCGATCAGCACACGGGTGATGCCGTCGGGCGTCTCGCGTTCGATCAGGATCGAACAGCGGCGCCGGGCGTTCTTCGGATTTTCGGGATCGCAAGCGCCCCAATGTCCGCCCAGGCGCGGCACGCCGCCGGACGAGCCGCAGCCGAGGACTGTGACGCGCAGTTCCGAGCTCATGCGGAGGCCTTGTAGGCTGCGACCTTGGCGAAGAGGCGCTCGAAATTCTGCTCGGTTTGCGCGGCGAAATCCGCATAGTCGAGGCCGAAGACCTCGGCTCCCTTGCGCGCCGTGTGCGCGGTAAAGGCAGGCTCGTTGCGCTTGCCGCGATGGGGCGGGGGCGCGAGGTAAGGGCTGTCGGTCTCCACGAGGATCCGCTCGAGAGGTGCGGCCGCAAAGATGTCGCGCAATTCCTGGCTCTTGGGGAAGGCGGTGATTCCCGACATCGACAGGTAGAAGCCGAGATCGAGCGCGGCCTTCGCGAGCTCTGCCGAAGACGAGAAGCAGTGCATCACGCAGGAATAAGGCTTCGCGCGGTATCCGTCGGTCAGGATCTGCGCCATGTCGTCATCGGCCGCGCGGGCATGAATGACCAGCGGCAGACCGGTTTCCTGCGCCGCCTGGATGTGGATCTTCAGGCTCTGCTTCTGCACCTCGGCGCTTTCGGCAGTGTAGTGGTAGTCGAGGCCGGTCTCGCCGATCGCGACGAACTTGTCATGGCGCGCCAGGGCCACCAGCTCGTCCACGGAGGCCATCGGCTCCTCTGCGGCGCTCATCGGGTGGGTGCCCGCGGCATAGAAGACCTGCGGATGCGCCTCGGCGAGCGCGCGGACCTGCGGTTCGTTCTTCAGCCGGGTGCAGATGGTGACCATCCGATGCACCCCGGCCTCTGCGGCGCGGGCGATGATTTCGGACTGCTGACCCTCGAAATCGGGGAAATCGAGGTGGCAGTGGCTGTCTGTGATCTTGGGCTCGGTCATGCCGTGAGGGTTCCTTGGCCTGATGTCAGCGGTATCTAGGATGCAGGCCGGAGGGTCAAGGCGGGGCAGCCGACTGAGGCGGCCAGGGTCGGAAATTGCCCGATCCATGCCGAAGCTTGCGCGAGAAAGGGGCGCCCGCGCGCCGGGGCACATTTCCGTGCGGGGAGACTGCAATCTGTTTCGGGGCGGGCTGGACCGAAATCCTGAACGCGGCGTCAGTGCCCGCCCGCACCATTCGCGAGACTGCCCCTGACCAGTTCCGGCAGCCGGGTTGCGGGCGGCGTGTTGCGCGAGCGGCCCGAGCGGGGAACGCCGTCGATCACCGTCATCCCAACGCCCGGCAGGTTGCCCAATTGCACCGATTCAAGGATCGACTTGCCCGGCGCGTGCTGGGCCTGATCCATCAGCACGAAATCCGCGGCCTTGCCGACCTCGATGATCCCGGTATCGAGCTCGCGCCGCCGCGACGTGTTGCCGGTCCCAAAGCAGAAGGCCAGTTCCGCCGGAACGTTGCCGAAGGCCGAGAGCATCGCGATCATCCGCAGGATGCCGAGCGGCTGCACGCCCGATCCTGCCGGCCCGTCGGTGCCAAGGATGATCTGGTCGAGCTTCTTGAGTTCCCGCGCGGTGTTGAGCGTGAGCACAGCGGCGCGTTCATTGCCGTTATGCACGATCTCGAGCGCGGCGGTGCAATTCTCGCAAAGGCAGATGATCTGGTCGTCGGGCAGGGCGGAATGGCCGCCATTGATATGGCCGACCACGTCCGTTCCGGTTTCCAGCACCATGTCGGCATCGATGAGGCCCGAGCCGGGGATCGACGGGCCGCCAGTATGGATCGTAGACTGGATGCCGTATTTGCGCGCCCATTGCACCATCTGATGCGCGGTCTTGCCGTCCTTGACGGAGCCGAGACCGACCTCGCCCATCAGGGTCACGCCCGCTTCGGCCAGTTCCTTGAAATCGTGCTCTTCCATGCCATGCTCGATCACCGGCGCACCGGCGCGCACCTTGACGCCCGAGGGGCGGAAATTCTCGTACCAGCGCTGCGAGGCGATCGCCATCGCCTTGAGCCCGACGATATCCTTGGGTCGCCCAGGCATGTGCACCTCGCCGGCAGAGATCAGGGTCGTGACGCCGCCCTGCAGCGTGGAATCGATCCAGTTCAACTGCTGCTGGCGGGGGGTATAGTCTCCGACGACGGGATGGACATGGCTGTCGATCAGCCCGGGGCAGAGCGTGACGCCATGGGCGTCGATCTCGACCGTGGCATCCGTGATGTCGAGATCCGCCTCCTTGCCCCATGCGCTGATCTTGCCGTCGAGCGCGATCAGGCAGTCGGCATCGAGCACCGGCTCTTCCATGCGGCCCGACAGGAAAAGGCCGATATTGCGGATGACCAGTTTGGCAGGTGTCTCACTCATGGCGGGGGTCCTTTCGCAGGGATGCCGGAAAAAGCGGCGAATTCATTTGAACGCTAATGGAAAATGTCGCCCGGTCAAGAACGAAGCGGTGAAAGGCTTGACACAAAACTCATTAGCACACTAACAAAAAGACAAGCGATGTAACAGGAGGCAGACATGACATTCGATACAGCCCCCCAGACCGGATTTCCGATCCCCGCAGGCGTCTTCGCCGAAACGGTGACGGAGGTGCAGCATTATACCGACTCGCTGTTCCGGTTCCGGATCACCCGGCCCGCCTCTTTCCGGTTCCGGTCCGGCGAGTTCGTGATGATCGGCCTGCCCAATGCTGAAAAGCCGGTCTTCCGCGCCTATTCCATCGCCTCACCCAGCTGGGACGAGGAGATCGAATTCTATTCGATCAAGGTCGCGGGCGGCCCGCTGACCGAGCATCTGCAGAAGGTGACGGTAGGCGACACCGTGCTGATGCGGCGCAAGCCGACAGGCACGCTGGTCAACGATGCGCTGCTGCCGGGCAAACGTCTGTGGATGTTCGCGACCGGTACCGGGATCGCGCCCTTTGCCAGCATCATCCGGGACCCCGAGACCTATGAGAAGTTCGACCACCTGATCCTCTGTCATACCTGCCGCGAGGCAGGAGAGCTGAGCTATGGCCGCGATCTTGTTGCAGCGCTCAAGGCCGATCCGCTGGTGGGCGAAATGGCGGCGCATCTCACGCTCTACGATACGCTCACGCGGGCGGACTGGCCGCGCATGGGACGGCAGACCGACCTCATGGCGAGCGGGAAGCTCTTTGCCGATCTGGGCGTGCCGCCGATCAACCCCGCCGACGACCGTGCCATGATCTGCGGATCGATGGCGATGCTGCGCGATACGAAGGCCGCGCTCGAGAGTTTCGGGCTCGAGGAGGGGGCGAACAGCAAGCCTGCCACTTTTGTGGTCGAAAAGGCCTTTGTGGACTAGGCGCATGGGGGTGGAAATTACCTGGGGGGACCGGGAATCGTTTGACAGAAGTGCCTGCCGGTTTTCTTATTCGTATGCGAACAATAATACCGCTCTTTTCCGTTTCTGTCCGTCGGACCCGTTTCATCCCATGCCAAACGCCGGAGGCGTCATGAGCTATCTCACACCCACGACGCTCGACGACGCACTTGGCGCCCTGTCCGGATCCGGTCCTGTATCGGTCATCGCGGGCGGGACGGACTGGTTTCCGGCGCTGGGCGAGCGGTCCTTTGACGGGACGCTGCTGGATGTGACGCGGGTGGCGGGGATGCGCGGCATCTCGGTACAGGAAACCGGCTGGCGGATCGGTGGCGCGACGACCTGGAGCGACATCCTGCGCGCCGATCTGCCGCCCGCCTTCGACGGCCTGAGGCTCGCCGCGCGCGAGGTCGGATCGGTCCAGATCCAGAATGCCGGGACGGTTGCCGGCAATATCTGCAACGCCTCGCCCGCCGCCGATGGCGTGCCGCCCTTGCTGAGCCTGGATGCAGTGGTCGAGCTGAGTTCTGCGCGGGGTGTGCGGCGGCTGCCCCTGTCGGAGTTCATCACCGGCGTGCGCCGGACGGCACGCGCTGAGGATGAACTGGTGACGGCGCTTCACGTTCCGGCCTTGCCCGAGGGTGCGCGGGGCGGGTTCACCAAGCTCGGGGGGCGCAAGTATCTGGTGATCTCGGTCGCCATGGTCGGCGCCGTGCTGACGCTTTCGGGTGGACGGATCACTTCCGCCCGCATCGCGGTGGGATCGGCCTCGCCCGTGGCGCTGCGGATGACCCATCTCGAAGGCGCGCTGATCGGGTCGGATCTGCCTGAGGCGCTGGCCTGCGTGACGCCCGAAAGGCTGAGCACGCTCACGCCGATCTCGGACATCCGCGGATCGGCGGAGTATCGGGGCGAGGCGGTGGTCGAGGCGATCCGCCGGACGCTCACGCGGATCATGGAAGGGCAGGCGCATGGATAAGGCGACGGCGACGCATCTCACGGGCTTCATGCTGAACGACGCGCCCGTCCAGGTCGAGGCGCGGGTGGGCGAGCGGCTTTCGCAGGCGCTGCGCGACAGGCTGGGAGCCCGGGACGTCAAGATTGGCTGCAATGCCGGCGATTGCGGCGCCTGCACGGTGCTGTTGGACGGTGCGCCGGTCTGTGCCTGCCTCATGCCGCTGCAGCAGGCGGCGGGGCGGCATGTCGAGACGCTGGCGGGGCTCGCGATGAACGATCCCGATGCCCTGCGGCTCAAGGAAAGTTTTCAGCATCATCAGGCCGCGCAATGCGGGATCTGCACGCCCGGCATGATGGTTTCCGCCGTGGCGCTGCTGCGCGGCGTGCCCCGGCCTGATGCGGCGCAGGTGCAGGACGCGCTAGGCGGGGTGCTCTGCCGCTGTACCGGCTATCGCAAGATCATCGATGCGGTGGTGGGTGCCCATGCTGCCGATGCGCTGCAGGTGGCGGCGCAGGAACTCGGCTCGCCTGCGCGGCGTCTCGACGGGCTCGCCAAGGTCGAGGGGCGGGACCTTTTCGGCGACGACGTGGCCCCCGAGGGCGCGCTCGTCGCCCGGGTGATCCGCTCGCCCTATCCGCATGCGCGCTTCACCTTTGGTGACCTCGCGGCCTTCGAGGCACGCAGCGACATCGCGGTCGTCCTGACGGCGGCGGATGTGACCGGGCTCAACGCCTTTGGGGTCATCCCGGGATTCATCGACCAGCCGGTTTTTGCCGTCGACACGGTCCTGTTCCGGGGCGAGGCGGTGGCCTGCATCGTGGGCGAGGCGTCGGCGATGCTGGCCTTCGATCCTGCAGATTTCCCCGTGACATGGGAGCCGCTCGACGCGCTGATGACCGTGCCGGAGGCCCTCGCCGAAGACGCGCCGCTGCTGCATGCGAACCGCGCGGGCAACATCATGTGCGGTGGTTTCGTCGCCTGCGGCGATGCCGAGGCGGCCCTGGCCGAGGCTGATATGGTGGTCGAGGGATCGTATGAGACGAGCTTTGTCGAACATGCCTATATCGAACCCGAGGCGGGCTGGGCCGAGGTGGTCGATGGCCGCCTGCAGGTGCAGGCCTGCACGCAGGCGACGGGCATGGACCGCGAGACGCTGGCGCAGATACTCGGCATGGATCGCAAGGATATCCGCATCCTGCCGACCTCAGTGGGTGGCGGCTTCGGTTCCAAGATCGATGTCTCGGTGCAGCCTTTCCTCGCCTTGGCCGCGCTCAGGACCGGCAGGCCGGTGCGCATGTGCTACAGCCGGGTCGAATCGATGCAGTCGACCACCAAGCGGCACCCCGCACGGATCGACATACGCGTCGGTGCGAAGGCCGACGGCACACTGTCGGGCCTCGCTTTCAAGGGCGATTTCAACACCGGCTCCTATGCAAGCTGGGGGCCGACCGTGGCCAACCGCGTTCCGGTCCATGCCTCGGGGCCCTATTTCATCCGTAACTATCGCGCGGAAAGCCGCGCCATCCACACCCATTGCCCGCCCTCGGGCGCGTTCCGCGGCTTTGGTGTGCCGCAATCGGCCATCGCGCAGGAGACGGCATTCGACGTGCTGGCGGACAAGCTTGGCATCGACCCGCTGGAATTTCGCCTCAAGAATGCGTTGCGCGACGGGCAGCCCACGGTCTGCGGGCAGGTCTTCGATCAGGGCGTCGGCATCCATGCCTGCCTCGAAGCGCTCAAGCCCGCCTATGAAAGGGCGAAGCGCGCCTGCGCGAGTTTCAATGCCCAGAATGACAGCGTGAAACGCGGTGTCGGCATCGCAAGCGCATGGTATGGCTGCGGAAACACCTCACTGCCCAACCCCTCGACCTTCAAGGCCGGGTTGCGCAGCGATGGCACGCTGGTGCTGCATCAGGGTGCGATGGATATCGGGCAGGGGTCGAACACGGTGATCGTCCAGATCTTCGCGCAGGCCTTCGGAGTGCCGGTCGCGGATGTGACCGTGCTCGGCGCGGATACGGACATGACGCCCGATGCGGGCAAGACCTCCGCCTCGCGCCAGACCTTCGTGTCGGGCAATGCGGCGCGGCTGGCGGGGCAGGCGCTGCGCGCGCAGGTGCTGCAGCAGGCGAACGCATCGGAGAGTGCCGAGATCTCGCTCGACGGCGGACATCTGCATGTGGTCGATGCGGACCGCGTGCATCACGTCGACCTCTCGCGGCTGGACCCCGACGGCGAGGGCTATGTGCTGAAGGCCATCGAGACCTACGACCCGCCCATCGCGCCGATGGATAAAAACGGGCAAGGCATCCCCTATGCCCAGTTCGGCTATGCCGCCCATCTCTGCGTGGCTGAAATCGACCTCAAGCTCGGCCGCGTGACGCCGATCTCCTTTACCGCCGCGCATGATGTCGGCCGCGCGATCAACCCACTTTTGGTCGAGGGCCAGGTGCAGGGCGGCATTGCCCAGGGCCTTGGCATGGCGCTGATGGAAGAGTTCATTCCGGGCCGTACCGAGAACCTGCACGACTACCTGATCCCGACGATCGGCGACGTGCCCCCGATCGAGACGCTGATCCTCGAGATCGCGGATGCGCATGGCCCCTACGGTGCCAAGGGGCTGGGCGAGCATGTGCTGATCCCGACCGCGCCCGCGATCTTCAACGCCGTCTACAATGCGACCGGGGTTCGGCTGATGCGCGCCCCGGCGACCCCCGCCCGAGTCCGCGCGGCCCTGAAGGAGGCTGGATATGCCTGACGATCTGAAGAGCCCGGACGACAAGGCGGCGGAAAAGATCCGCTGCGATGCCTGCCCGGTGATGTGCTACATCGCGGACGGAAAATCCGGCGCCTGCGACCGCTATGCCAATCACGCGGGCGAACTGGTTCGGCTGGACCCGCTTACGGTGATCCAGTCGGGGGCGCAGGCGGTGGCCTTTCTCGATCAGGGCGAGAATGCGCAGGACTGGGACGGCGACGTGATCCAGGGCTCGCGCACCTTCGTGACCGCCGTGGGCGCGGGGACGACCTATCCCGACTACAAGCCCGCACCCTTTATCGTGAGCCAGGAGGTCGAGGGCGTGGACATGGTGACCGTGGTCACCGAAGGCATCTTTTCCTATTGCGGCGTGAAGGTGAAGATCGACACCGACCGCCATATCGGCGAGGAGCGCGCGATCGTCCGCGTCGACGGAGAGGCGATCGGCCATGTGATGACGGCCGAGTATGGCTCCAAGATGCTCTCGCTCGGGGGGGTCGAACACCTCACCGGCGGATCGAAGAAAGAAGGCCGCGTCACTTGCGATGCGCTCCTGCGGCTCTGCAACCGCGAAGCCGTCGAGATGGTGATCGATGACGGCGTGACGATGATCGTGCAGGCGGGCCACGCGCCGATCATCAACGGCGTGACCGAGAAGCTGATGCGCGTGGGCTGCGGCTCGGCCACCATCGGTATGTTCGCCAAGCAGTGGCATGGTCATGTGGACGAGGTGGTTGTGGTCGACGACCACATCACCGGCGTGCTGACCGAACACGAGGCCGGCAAGGGGCTGGAAATGAGCCCTTCGGGCATCAAGATCAACGGGCGCCGCTCGACTCCGGGGCGGTATTTCCAGGTCGCCGAGCCGGGCACCGGCTGGGGCGGCACGAATGTCGAGGATCCGCTGACGATCCTCAAGCCCGCCGATCCCAAGGTTGCCAGACCGGGGATGCGACTGCTGATGATCTCGACCACCGGCGAGCAATGGGCCTATTACATTCTCGACGAGGATCTGGTCCCGCGGAAGGCCGAGATCACGCCGCCGCTGCTCGCCGTGGCCGAGCGGATCGCCGAAAACTGCGAACCGTCGCTCTGTTCTGTGCTGTTCATGGGCGGCGCCGGCGGATCGCTGCGCGCCGGCGTCACGGAGAACCCGGTGCGCCTGACCCGGTCGGTGAAGGATGCGCTGACCTACGTCTCCTGCGGCGGGGCCGAGGCCTATGTCTGGCCCGGTGGCGGGATCACCGTGATGGTCGATGTGATGGACATGCCGACCAATTCCTTCGGCTACGTGCCCACGCCCGCGCTGGTCGCGCCCATCGAATTCACCCTGCGGCGCGAGGATTACGGGACGCTTGGCGGCCATGTGAACCACATCCAGCCTGTCGCGACGGTGATCCGCAAGGACAACCGCCGCGTCGCGCCCAATGCCTCCCAGCCCGATCCGCAGGACAGCCGGAACTACCGCTGGACCAAGGGGGCGAAGTGAGCGGGCCCTGCGCCGTAATTCTGCCCGGCGACCGGCTGCACCTGCAGCACGGGCCCATCGACCTTGTCATCGGGGTGACGGGTGATCGGCGCGCGGCATTCGCGGCGGCGCAGGCTCGGTTCGCGACGATCCTCGATGAACTCGTGACGGAACTCGCTCTGCTGCGCCGTCTGGTCGGGGACGCGCCGCTGGGGGCTGTCGCCGGAATGATGCATCGCGCGGTCCTGCCGCACAAAGACGGGATCGTGACCCCCATGGCGGCGGTCGCGGGATCGGTGGCGCAGGCAGTGCTGGCGGCGATGGTCGCGGCAGCGCCCCTGAGCCGCGCCTATGTGAACAATGGCGGCGACATCGCGCTGCATCTGACGGGGACCGAAACCTTCCGGCTGGCCGTCGCGGCACCGGATGGCACGGATCTTGGCCGCATCGCGATCGGTGCAGGCGATCCGGTCCGCGGCATCGCGACCAGCGGGCAGGGCGGGCGCAGCCTGTCGCTCGGCATCGCCGAGGCCGTGACGGTTCTGGCGCGCAGCGCTGCGGAGGCGGACGTGGCGGCGACGCTGATCGCCAATGCCGTGGATCTGCCCGGTCATCCGGCGATCCGCCGCGAGAAGGCCAGTGACGTGCAGCCGGATTCGGACCTGCGGGAGCATCTGGTGGTCACGCGGGTCGGCGCGCTCAGCACATCCGAGCGGGACGCGGCGCTGGACCGGGGGCTGGCAATGGCGCAGAACATGGCGGCGCGGGGGCTCATAGAGGGGGCCGCGCTGTTTCTGAGGGGAGGCAGCCGCGTGACCGGGCTGCCCGGGACGGACATTTCAAAAGGAAAGACACTGACACATGCATGATGTCGAAATTCGCAAGATCGTGACCTCGGTCGAGGAGATCTTTCACGAAGGCGGGCCGCGCGCCAACACGCCCCAGAAACGCGGCGCGATCCTTGCTGTGATCAAGAACCCCTTTGCCGGTCGATACGTGGAAGAGATCGAGCCTTTCATGGAAGACCTCAAACCCCTCGGCCTCGACCTTGCGCAGCGGCTGCTGGCGGCTCTCGGTGGGGATCCGAAGCTGATCGAAGGTTATGGGAAGGGCGCCATCGTGGGCGCCGCCGGAGAGGTCGAGCATGGCGCGCTCTGGCATGCACCCGGCGGATACGCGATGCGCGAAGTGCTGGGGGGCGCGAAGGCCATCGTGCCCTCGACCAAGAAGGTGGGTGGTGTGGGCGCGCGCCTCGACGTGCCGGTGACGCATGTCGATGCTTCTTACGTGCGCAGCCATTTCGACGCGATCGAGGTCGGTTGCAATGACAGCCCGCGCGCGGACGAGCTGCTTTTCGTGCTGGTCATGACCACCGGCGCGCGGGTCCACAACCGCGCCGGAGGGCTTGCGGCCAAAGACATCACGGGAGAGGACGGGTTGAGATGAGCGCGGATATTCGCAAGATCGCCGTCTGGGTCGAGGAAACGCATCGCGAGATCGGCAAGACCATCACCCCGCCGACCCGCAAGGCGGTGGCAGTCGCGGTGATCGCCAATCCCTTTGCCGGGAGCTACACCGAGGATCTGGGCGAACTCATGGAGATCGGCGCGGAGCTCGGTGGATTGCTGGGCGAGAAATGCGTGGCGGCGCTGGGCATCACCCCGGCGCAGGCCGAGAGCTACGGCAAGGCGGCGATGGTGGGCGAGAATGGCGAGCTCGAACATGCCGCCGCGATCCTGCATCCCAAGCTCGGCGCGCCCTTGCGCAAGGCGGTGGAAAAAGGCGCGGCACTTGTGCCCTCGTCAAAGAAGATGGGCGGGCCGGGGCAGGTGCTGGACGTGCCGCTCGGGCACAAGGATGCGGCTTATGTCCGCTCGCATTTCGACGGGATCGAGGTGCGTCTGAACGATGCACCCCGCGCGAACGAGATCCTGGTGGCCGTCGCGGTCACCGATTCGGGTCGTCCGCTGCCACGGGTCGGCGGGCTGACACATGAGGATGCTGTGGGCGAGGACGGTTTGCGCTGAGCCATTTTCGGCGTGGCAGGGGGGCGCTGCCCCCCGTCCTGCGGACTCCCCCCGGGATATTTGAGACCCCGAGAATGTGGGGATTGGCGCCCGTGACGGCGCGTTTTGCGCGGGGGCGGTGTTTCGGGAGGCGTCAGAGCTTGTCGAGCAGGTCGAGCAGGCGCTCGATTTCGCGGGGGGTGAGGTTCTCGACCGTCTGCCGCGAGATCTCGTGTGCGGTGACGACGGCCTCCTCGGCAAAGGCGCGCCCCTCTTCGGTGAGCGAGATTTCGAGGCGGCGCATGTCGGTGCGCGAGGGCGCGCTTTGCAGCAGGCCCTTCTTGCGCAGCCGGTCGACGACGCCCTTTGTCGTGGCGGCGTCCATGCCCACGAGCCTGCCGAGATGGTTCTGGCTGATCGTGCCCTCGTCGCGCAGCTTTGCCATCACGGCGAACTGGGTCGGCGTCACGTCGGGCATGAGGCGCGCGAACACTTCCAGATGCTTCTGGTTCGCCAGTCGCAGCTTGAAGCCGATCTGTTCTTCGAGGCGGTACTCGGTCACCTCGGGGTCGGATTTCAGGTCGTTCAGCACCGGCTGTGTCCATATGTTGGAGGTTGGGGCGCGGTTGATCGAAAGCGGTGCCCGGTTCAGGACGAGCGCCCGGCCCTTTGCAAACCGCACGAGAATTGTGCAGCATCTTTCCATGAAACGCAGCCGGGGTAAACAAGGAGATTGTTGCAAAATATCGTTTGACAGCTAACAAGTTTTTGAGGCCACATGAGGGGGCGAGAAGCGCCTGTCGCGACGGGCGTGCAAGCGATGCAGAGGAGCGCTGTTCATGTCGTTCGTGAAAAATGCCTGGTACGTGGCCGGCTGGTCCAGTGATTTCGGCGAGGCGCTGGTGCCGCTCATGATCCTGTCGCAGACGCTGGTGATGTTCCGTGCCTCGGATGGAAAGATCGCAGCACTGGAGGATCGCTGCCCGCACCGGCAGCTGCCGCTGAGCCGGGGCAAGCGGATCGGCGACACGATCCAGTGCGGCTATCACGGCATGACCTTCAATACGGGCGGGAAATGCGTGCGGGTGCCGGGACAGGACAACCTCCCGGCCTCGGCCTATGTCGACGCCTTCCCGGTGCACGAGGCGCATGGCATCGTCTGGGTCTGGATGGGCGATCCGGCGCGGGCGGATGTGTCGGAGATCTTCGACCTGCCCGAACTTGGCGATCCGGACTGGCATCTGCATCACGGCGACAAGCTGCATATCCGGGCGAATTACCTCAATGTCGCCGAAAATCTCGTGGACCCCGCGCATGTGAGCTTCGTGCATCCGACAACGCTGGGCAATGCCGCTTCCGAGAACGTGCCGGTCCATGTGAAAACCAGCGGCGAGGCGATTGTCGCCTGGCGCTGGATCCGGGATGCCGAGCCGATCGGATTTTTTAAGGCCTTTGGCGGGTTCACCGGCAATGTGGACCGCTGGCATTACTATTACCTGCATCTGCCCTCGACCGCGGTGATCGATTTCGGCAGCGTCGATGCGGAGCGCAAGCTCGATGAGGCGGATCGCAATCAGGGTGTGCGCATCTTTGCCCTGCATTTCGTGACACCGGTCACCGAGGATTACACGATCGACCACTGGGCGCATCTGCGCAACACGGCTGTGGGGGACGAGGCGGCATCGCAGCAGATGGACAAGATGTTCCGCGTCGCCTTTGCCGAGGACAAGGAAATCCTTGAAGCCGTGCACGAAGAAGAGCAGCGTCCACACAGGCGCAAGCCCATCCGCATCGCCATCGACAAGGGGCCGAATGTCTATCGCAAGCGCATCCGCGATCTGGTCGAAGCCGAGGCGACGGAGGATCTGGGCGAGCCGGTGCATCCGGTCTTCGTGCAGCATGACTGAACTTAGCCCTTCCCATTAAAGCCCCGTGACCCAATAAAAAGGGGCATCTGACAGAGAGGAACCACCATGCAACGCAAGACTTTCCTGAAAGGCCTGATCGGGGCCGCGCTGCTGAGCGGCACGGCGCCCCTGGCCTTTGCGCAAGAGGGCGAGCCGATCAAGATCGGCGAGATCAACCATTACAAGCGCATGGCGGCCTTTGCAGAGCCCTACAAGAAGGGCATCGAACTGGCGCTGGAAGAGATCAACGCCGAGGGCGGCGTGCTGGGGCGGCCGCTGGAATTCATCTTCCGTGACGATCAGGGGGATCCGGGCGAAGCGATCAAGATCGCCGAGGAGCTGATGACGCGCGACGGCGCGGTGATGCTGACCGGCTCGATCCTCTCGAATGTGGGCCTCGCCATCGCCTCGCTCGCCGGTGAGAAGAAGTGGGTCTACCTCGCCGCCGAACCCCTGGCCGATGCGGTGACCTGGAGTGCGGGTAATCCCTATACCTTCCGTCTGCGCGCCTCGACCTACATGCAGGCGGCGATGCTGGCCGAGGCCGCGGCCCAGACCGATGCGGTGAGATATGCCACGATCGCGCCGAATTATGCCTATGGGAAGGATGCGGTCGCGGCCTTCAAGGAGGTGCTGACCCGACTCAAGCCCGAGGTCGAGTTCGTCGCAGAGCAGTGGCCCGCGCTCTTCAAGATCGATTCGGGGGCAGAAGTGCAGGCGCTGGAACGCGCCAAGCCCGATGCGATCTACAACGTGACCTTCGGCACCGACCTTGCGAAATTCGTGCGCGACGGCAATACCCGCGGCCTGTTCCAGGACCGTACCGTCTTCGGCCTCCTGTCCGGAGAGCCGGAATATCTCGAACCGCTGGGGGCCGAGGCGCCCGAGGGATGGATCGTGACCGGCTACCCCTGGTATGATTTCAGCGAAGAAGACGCTGCCAACAAGACCTTCGTCGACTCCTATGTCGCGAAATGGGACGAGACGCCCAAGATCGGCTCGCTGGTGGGCTACATGACGGCGGAATCCATCGCGGCGGCCATCGAAAAGGCCGGTTCGACCGAAACCGAAGCCATCCGCACGTCCTTCGAAGGGCTGCCGGTCGACACGCCGGTGGGCGAGATCACCTACCGCGAGATCGACAACCAGGCCACGATGGGCGCCTTCGTCGGCACCACCGCGCTCGAGGATGGTCAGGGTGTCATGGTCGACTGGACCTATCTCGACGGGGCGGATTACCTGCCGTCGGACGAGGAAGTGAAAAAGCTGCGTCCGTCCGAGTGATCCCTCGAACGGCCCGGGCACAGCATCCGGGCCGTTCCCGTCCTAAATTCCCCTAGATCTACAGGAGACCTGCGATGGGTCTGTTTCTTGCACAGCTTCTGACCGGGCTGGCCAATGCGGGGGCCTTGTTCATGGTCGCCTCAGGCCTGTCGCTGATCTTTGGCGTCACCCGGATCGTGAACTTTGCGCATGGATCCTTCTACATGCTCGGCGCCTATGTCGGGTACACGCTGATGCAGGTCCTGCCCGGGGCGGTCGGGTTCTGGGGGGCGATCCTGCTCGCCGGAATCATCGTCGGGCTGATCGGCGTGATCGTCGAGATCTGCGTGCTGCGCCCGGTCTATTCCGCGCCCGAACTGTTCCAGCTCGTGGCGACCTTTGGCGTGATCCTTGTCATTCAGGACCTCACGCTGATGATCTGGGGGGCGGAGGATCTGCTGGGCCCGCGGGCGCCGGGGCTCAAGGGCATCGTGCGGATCATGGACGAGCCTGTGCCGCAATACGACCTCGCGCTGATCGCGATCACGCCCTTCGTGGCCCTCGGCCTCTGGTACCTGATCACCAAGACCCGTGTCGGCATCCTCGTGCGCGCCGCGACGCAGGACCGCGAGATGGTGGGGGCGCTCGGCGTGAACCAATCCTGGCTCTTCACCGGCGTCTTCTTCCTCGGCTGCGCGCTGGCAGGGCTCGGCGGTGCGGTGCAGCTGCCCAAGGGGGGCGCGGATCTGCTGATGGATTTCAACATCCTCACCTCTGTCTTCGTGGTGGTGGTGATCGGCGGCATGGGCTCGCTGCCCGGGGCCTATCTGGCGGCCGTCATCATTTCGGTCCTCAACGTCTTCGGGGTGTCCTACATCCCGCAATCGACGCTTGTTCTGATGTTCCTCGTGATGGTGGTTGTGCTGATCTTCCGCCCCTTCGGCCTCTTCGGCAAGGAAGAGGTGGCAGGCGAGCACGGGCAGGTCGGCGAACCGGAACGCCCGATCAAACCGGCGGGCCTCTCGGTGCGCCTGCTGGTGGCCGCGGGTCTGCTGCTGCTGGGGCTGATCCCGATCCTGGGCTCGAACTTTGCCGAGGTTCTGGCGACCGACATCCTGATCTTCTGCCTCTTCGCCGCCTCGCTGCATTTCATGCTGGGGCAGGGCGGGCTCGTGAGCTTCGGCCATGCGGCCTTTTTCGGCGGCGGGGCCTATGTCGCGGCCCTGTTCGTGACCTATGCCGACACACCGATGGAACTGGCGCTCATCCTCGCACCTCTGGGGGCGGGCCTCGCGGCGGTGCTGATCGGCTGGGTCTGCCTGAGGAGCACGGGCGTCTATTTCGCGATGCTGACGCTCGCTTTCGCGCAACTGCTCTGGAGCCTCGTCTTCCAGTGGGGCGACATCACCGGGGGCGATGACGGGCTGGTCAACATCTGGCCCTCGGCCTGGGCCTCGTCCAATACGGTGTTCTTCTACCTCAGCCTCGTGATCTGCGCGGGGGGCATCCTGCTGTTGCGCCACGCCGCGCATTCGCCCTTCGGCTACGCCCTGCGCGCGGCGCGCGATTCCTCGCGGCAGGCCGAGGCGATGGGCATCAACACCAAGCGCATCCAGTGGGTCGCCTTCGCCTTTGCCGGGGCAATGGCGGGTGTGGCGGGCGGATTGTTCGTCTTTTCCAAGGGCAGCGTGTTTCCCAACGAACTGGAAATCGCGCGCTCCTTCGACGCGCTGATCGTGGTATTCCTCGGCGGCGTGAAGACCCTCTCCGGCGGCTGGGTGGGCGGTGCGTCCTTCGAGGCGACAAAGGACTATCTCACCCGGTTCGAATACTGGCGGCTTGCCCTGGGGCTGCTCATCATCGGGGTCGTGATCCTCGCACCCGAAGGCATCGTGGGCAGTCTGCGCAAGCTCGGGGAACGCATGGGCGTGCTGACAAATGCGGAGGACAAGCGATGAGCGCGGTTCTGACGGTCGAGCATCTGAGCCGCGCTTTCGGGGCGATCAAGGCGGTCGACGATGTGTCCTTTTCGCTGCAGCAGGGCGAACTGCTCGCCCTCATCGGCCCCAATGGCGCGGGAAAGAGCACCTGCTTTAACATGCTCATGGGACAGCTCAAGCCGACCAGCGGCGTGGTGACGCTTGATGGCGAGACGATCACCGGGCTCGCGCCGCGCCAGATCTGGCGTATGGGGGTCGGGCGGACGTTCCAGATCACCGCGACCTACAGTTCGATGACCGTGGTCGAGAATGTCCAGATGGCGCTGATCTCCTATCACCGGCGGATCTATTCGATGCTGCCCTATGCGCACAGGCTCTACCGGGACCGCGGCCTCGAACTGCTCGAAACGGTCGGGATGGCCGACCAGGCGGACCGGCACTGCGCGGTGCTCGCCTATGGCGACCTCAAGCGGCTGGAACTGGCCGTGGCGCTGGCCCATGATCCGAAGCTGCTGCTGATGGACGAGCCGACAGCAGGCATGGCCCCGCGCGAGCGGATCGCCCTGATGCAACTGACCGCGGATATCGTGCGCGACCGCGGCGTGAGCTGCCTGTTCACCGAACATGACATGGATGTCGTCTTTGCCCATGCGCACCGGATCATGGTGCTGAACCGCGGCCAGTTGATCGCCAACGGCTCGGTCGAGGAGATCCGCAACAACCCGCAGGTGCAGGAGGTCTATCTGGGCGGAGGGACGCTGTTCAATCCGGCGGACGTGGCTGGCGATGGGCCAGGAGGGGAGACAGCCAATGCTTGAACTCGCGGCGGTCAACGCCTTTTACGGCAAGGCGCATGTCCTCAACGATCTGAGTTTCGAAGTCGGGCGCGGCAAGGTCGTGGCCCTGCTCGGGCGCAATGGTGCCGGCAAGACGACGGCGATGAAGGCGATCATGCAGATGGTGCCGCCGCGCGGCGGCAAGGTCACAGATCTCGGTCAGGACATCACCGGCTGGGCGCCGCACCGGGTGGCGAAGGCGGGCCTGGGCTACGTCCCCGAGGAGCGGCGGATCTTCACGCAGCTCACCGTGCTCGAAAACCTCGAGGTCGGCCGCCAGCCCCCGCGCGAGGGCTGCGTGACCTGGAGCGAAGAGATGCTGTTCGAACTCTTCCCGAACCTTGCCGAGCGGCGCGGCAACCGGGGCAAGGCCCTGTCGGGGGGCGAGCAGCAGATGCTGACGATCGCGCGCACCCTGATGGGCAACCCGGCGCTGGTCCTGCTGGACGAGCCGAGCGAGGGCATTGCGCCGGTGATCGTCGAGCAGATGGCGCGGGTGATCCTCCAGCTCAAGCAGGAGGGGCTGACGGTGCTGCTGTCCGAACAGAACCTGCACTTTGCGCAAGCCGTCGCCGATTCCGTCGTGATCATCGAAAGTGGCACGCAGAAATTTGCGGGCTCGCTGGCGGATCTGCAGGCACAGCCCGAGATCCGGGACGCCTACCTCTCCGTCTGATCCCGTTTCGGGATTCTTGCAGAAGAGGGGGGCGCTGCCCCCGTCGCCTTTGGCGACTCCCCCGGAGTTTATCTCGCAAGATGAAGCTGGGAAGCGGTCCTCTGCTGCGTGTCATTGCATGGATTTTCCGCCTGAGGCCTCTCCAGGCGCGGGTCCGTCCGGTCATGTGATCGGGCGGCTTTTTGCCGTTTGCACAATCTGGAGGCAGAGCGAGCTTGATCTAAGGGAGATTCGCCCCTACAAATCCACATGTCAGAAATAAATTCTGCATAGTGGAAATGGGAGGGCACTATGAAGCGTTTTCTACTTGGCGCAGCCGCATCTGCTTTGATCGCGATGACGGGCGCCGCACAGGCTCAATCCTTGTTCGTCGGAGAGGCCGGCCCCAATCGTGGTGCCCGCGCGGAGGCGCTGCAATGGTTCGCCGACAAGGCGGTCGAGCTCACGGAGGGTCAGCTCGATCTCGACATCCAGTGGGGCGGGGCGCTGTTCAAGGCGGATGCCGCGCTGAACGGGATTTCGGATGGCGTGGCCGATATGGGCACGATCATCGCGGTTTATTTCCCGCAGGAGATGGTCGCCTATGGCATCGCCGATCTGCCGATCCAGAACCCGGATGCATGGGTGGGGATGAAGGCGACCGACGAGCTCATGCGCAACAATGACAGCATCACCGCCAACCTCGCCGAGATGAACCTCGTCTATCTCGGCACCTTCACCACATCGGCGGTGCATATCGGCTGCAAGGGCACGGCGATCCGCACGGCGGAGGATATTTCGGGCCTCAAGGTGCGCGGCGTGGGCGCCTATGGCGATACTTTCCGCGAATTCGGCGCGAACCTGGTGCCGATGTCGATCTACGATGCCTATCAGGGGCTCGATACCGGGCTCATCGACTGTTCGCAGGGCTATTCCTATGCGATGGCGGCGCTGAAGCAGCAGGAAGTCATCGACAGCTACACGCTGCTGAACTGGGGCCAGGTGGGCGCTCTGGGCGTGTTCATGAACAAGCAGGCCTTCGACGGGCTCGATGCGTCGGTGCAGGAAGCGCTGCTCACCGCGGGCGAAGGCATGGCCGACACGCTGGGCGAGCTGATCACCGCCGACAACGACAAGGCCATCGAGACGATGGAAGCTGCGGGTGTCGAGATCATCGAGCTGCCGGAAGAAGAACGCGCGAAACTGGTCGAAGCCAGCACGCAGTTCCTCGATCAGTGGGTCGAGCGCGCCGGGCAGGCCGGCCTCGATGGCACGGCGCTGCTCGACGAGTATCGCGGCCTGATCGAAAAGTATCAGGGCGTGCGCGACGAGCAGGGTTACCCCTGGGCGCGCGGCTGATCCCGCGATCCTGAAAGGGCCCGCATCACTGCGGGCCCATCCCCTCCTTCTGGTCCATGAGAGGTGTCCATGCTGCGACGCATCGAACAGCTTTTGCTTGATCTCGCCGTCGTGGCGGTGATCGGCCTTGGCGTCCTGATCACGACGACGGTCCTGCTGCGGGTCTTTTTCAATTCCGGCGTGCCGGACGCCATCGTGATGGTGCGCGAACTCATGGTGGCGGCCATCGTGTTGCCGCTTGCCGTGACCACGGCACAGAGGGCCCATATCGCCGTGGAATTCGTGTCGAACCGCCTGCCCGAAAACGGGCAGAAGACACTGGTCGTGATGGGATCGGTCTTCGGGCTGCTCGCTCTGGCACCGCTGATCTATGCGGGCTGGCGCGAGGCGGCGCATGCGATGACTTCCGGCGGCTTCTTCTTCGGCGAGTTGATGCTGCCGAAATGGCCCGGTCGGGTGATCTTCCTGCTGGGAATATCCTTCTGCTGGCTGCGGCTTTTCCTGATGGTCGTGGCGGATGTGCGGGCGATGCGGCGCGGCGCGCCTCTGGCCGAAACCGCCTACGCAACAAAGGACTGAGCGCATGGATGGAACTCTTGTCGGGCTTTGCGCCTTTGCCGCCGTCATCCTCCTGCTCGGCCTGCGGGTGCCGATTGCCTTTGCGCTGGCGGGTGTGGCGACCGTGGGGACTTTCGTGCTTTTTGCCTTCCGTACCGGGACCTTCCTGCCGGAGCGCGCGGTGACGCCGACTACGTCGCTGGTGTTCTCGAACTCCTTCGATCTGATCCATTCCTACGACCTCTCGATGATCCCGCTCTTCGTGGCGCTCGGCCACATCGCCTACCGAGCGGATATCACGACCAAGATCTACCATGCGGCGCGGGTCTGGCTCGCGCGCATTCCGGGCGGTGTCGCGATCGCCTCGGTCGTGGGTTGCGGCGGGTTTTCGGCGATCACCGGTTCCAGCATCGCCTGCGCGTCGACGATGGGGCGCATCTGTTCGCCCGAGATGCTGCGCATGGGCTATGACAAGCGGCTCGCAACGGCGAGCGTGGCTGCAGGGGGCACGCTCGGTTCGCTCATTCCGCCATCCGTGCTGTTCATCATTTACGGCATCTTCACCGAAACCTCGATCTCCTCGCTGTTCCTCGCGGGCATCCTGCCGGGGCTGCTGTCGCTGCTGGGCTTCATCCTCGTGATCTACGTCTGGGTGCTGCGCGACCCTGCGGCGGCACCGCGCTTCACCGGCACGATCACGACGCGCGAGAAATTCTCGGCGGCGCTCGAGGCCTGGCCCGCCATCGCTCTGTTCACCATCATCGTCGGCGGCATCTATGGCGGCTTCTTTACAGCAACCGAGGCGGCGGCGGTCTGTGTCTCCGCCGCGATCCTGATCGGCTTTGCGCAGCGCAAGCTGACACTGCGCAGTCTGGTCGAGGCGCTGCGCGAGACCTGCGTGCAGACCACGGCGATCTTCCTGATCGCGGCGGGGGCCAAGATCTTCGTCGCCTTCATCGCTCTGACGGGTGTGGCGGGTGACATCGTGCAGGCGGTGACGGATGCGCAGCTCTCTCCGGTCCTGCTGCTCGCCGCGATCGCGGTGATCTACCTGCTGCTCGGCATGTTCCTCGATCCGATCGGGATCATGGTGCTGACGCTGCCGCTCATGGTGCCGCTGGTCGAGACCTATGGCTTCGATCTCATCTGGTTCGGGGTCGTGGTTATCAAGCTGCTGGAAATCGGGCTGATCACCCCTCCGGTGGGGCTCAACGTGTTCGTCATCGCCGGTGTCGTGGGCAAGGAAGTTCCGATCGACCGGATCTTCAGCGGCATTCTGCGCTTTTTGTCGGTGGATGTGATCGTGCTGATCCTCATCATGGCGTTTCCGGTGATTTCGCTTCTCATTCCGGGGTCGATGTGAATGACCGCCTCAGATGCTCCCGAGAAAGACACGCCAATGACGCCGGAACCCGAAACCGACCGCCGGTTCGCCACTACGCTGGCGCGTGGACTGGCCGTGCTGCGCGCCTTTCGCCCCTCGGATGACGGGCTGGGCAATGCCGAGATTTCCGAACGCACCGGTCTTCCGAAATCGACCGTGTCGCGGCTCACCTTTACCTTGCAGTCGCTCGGCTATCTCAACCATGCGCGCCGTCATGACCGCTACCGCCCCGGGCCCGCGCTGCTGGCTCTGGGGAACGTGGCGGCGTCGTCCATCTCCTTCGTGGATCTCTCGGGCGGAATCATGCAGCGGCTCGCCGACGACACGGGAACGCTGGCGCTGCTGCTGGTGCGCGACCAGAACCGGATGCTGATCGTCAAGACCTGGCGGCCGCGCAATGTCTCGTCGCTCTGGCTCGAGGTCGGGCACAGGCTGCCGTTCAACGGATCTTCGTCGGGTCATGCGTTGCTCTCGGCGCTGACCGAGGAGATGTTCGAGCGCACCGTGGCCGAGGCGGGGGGCGATCGCGGGCTCACGCCCGAACGCGCGCAGGAAATCCGCAAGGGTGGTTATGCGCAGCTGCTGAGTCACGGCACGGTGACGGCCGATCCGTCCGAATATTTCGCCGCGGGCATCCATGCGGTCGCGAAGCCATTTCATTCGCGCGATCTGAGCGAACCGGTGATCTTTACCTGTGGTGCGATGCCCGCCGATCTGAGCCTCGAGCGGATGCGTGACGAGGTCGGACCGGCGCTGAACGACGCGGTGCGCGAGCTCGAGCGGATGATGGGGCAGGGATCGGCCATAACGATGCGGGGCTAGGTCGCTGTCTTGCCGCAGGGCGGAACGCGCTGCGGCAGAACGAAGTTTCACCGGTGCAGGGCATCGGTCCGAGAAAAACCAGAGGGGGTCACATGACTGACGTGGTGACATATGAAAGAGACGGCCGGATTGCGCTGATCCGGATCGAGAACGGACCGGTGAATGCGCTCGGTCACGCCGTAAGGATGGGGATCGTTTCGGTGCTCGATACCTTCGTTGAGGACGAGGCGGCAGGCATTGCCGTGATCTACGGCGCGGGCCGGCTGTTTCTGGGCGGCGCCGACATTTCGGAATTCGGCAAGCCGCCGCAGGATCCCTGGCTGCCCGACGTGGTCAACCGGATCGAGGCCTGCCCGAAGCCCGTGATCGCCGCGATGCACGGCGCCGCGCTGGGCGGCGGGCTGGAGATTGCCTTGGGCTGTCACTATCGCCTCGCCATGCCGGGCACGAAGCTTGGCCTGCCCGAGGTCACTCTGGGCATCCTGCCGGGTGCTGGTGGCACGCAGCGCACGCCGCGCCTGACCGGACTTGCGAAGGCGATGGAAATGGTCTCTTCCGGCGCGCCGGTCAGCCCGCAAGAGGCGCTCGAGGCTGGTCTGATCGACCGGATCGGCACGGGCGATCTGATGGCGGATGCCAGGGCCTATGCCACGGAACTGCTCGAACAGGGCGCGCCGGTGCGACCGATTTCTGCGATGCCGCGCCCTGCGCCCGATGCAGAGGCAAGTGCCGCGATCCGCGAAAAGCTTGCAAAGACGGCAAAGGGCCTCGTCTCGCCGCTCGCTGCCGTCGAGGCGGTCGAGACGGCCTCTGCGACGGACCTCACCGAGGGGCTGGCCGAGGAACGCCGCCTGTTCTCGCGGATGATCGACACGCCACAGCGCGAAGGTCTGATCCACGCCTTCTTCATCGAGCGCAAGGTCGCGCGCCTGCCCGAGATCGACGGCATCGCACCGCGCAAGGTGGCCAGCGTCGGCGTTATCGGCGGCGGCACGATGGGGGCCGGCATCGCGACGGCTGCCCTGCTGCGCGGTCTGTCCGTCACGCTGGTCGAGCGGGATGATGCCGCGGCCGACAAGGCCCGCGACACGATCGCGGGAAACCTCGCGGCGGCGGTGAAGCGCGGCAAGCTCGACGAAGCCGTGCGCGGCGAAATCCTCTCTGGCGCGCTCGGCACGGTGACAAGCTATGACATGCTTGGCGAGGCCGATCTGGTGATCGAGGCGGTGTTCGAGGATATGGCGGTCAAGAAGCAGGTCTTCGCTGAGCTCGACCGCGTCTGCAAGCCCGGTGCGGTTCTCGCGACGAACACCTCCTATCTGGACGTGAACGAGATCGCCGCGAGCATTTCCCGCCCCGAAGACGTGATCGGCCTGCACTTCTTCTCTCCTGCGCATGTGATGAAGCTGCTCGAGGTCGTTGTCGCGGACCGGACCGCGCCCGACGTCACCGCCACTGCCTTTGCGCTGGCAAAGACCCTTGGCAAGGTCGCGGTGCGCGCAGGCGTGTGCGACGGCTTCATCGGCAACCGCATCCTGTCGCATTACCGCGCCGCTGCCGACCGGATGGTGCTGGCCGGTGCCAGCCCGTTCGAGATCGACGATGCCCTGACCGAGTTCGGTTTTGCCATGGGGCCCTATGCCGTTGCGGATCTCGCCGGGCTCGACATTGGTTACATGACGCGCCAGCGCAAGGCCGTGACCCGCGATCCGCAGGACGTGGTGCCGGTCTGGGCCGACGCGCTCTACCATCTTGGCCGCCTCGGCCAGAAGACGGGCCGCGGCTATTACATCTACGAGGGGCGCAAGGGCACGCCGGACCCCGAGGTCGAGGAGCTGATCGCGCAGGCGCGGGTCGATGCCGGTATCACGCCGCGGAGCTTTGGCCGCGACGAGATCGTGCGCCGCTACATGGCCGCGATGGTGAACGAGGGCTCGCGCGTCGTCGAAGAGGGCATCGCGCAGCGCCCGCTCGACGTCGATGTGACACTGCTCTCCGGCTACGGCTTTCCGCGCTATCGCGGCGGGCCGATGAAATGGGCCGACATGCAGGGGCTCGAAGGGGTGCTCGCGGATATCGAGGCTTATGCACAGGACGATCCGTACTTCTGGCAGCCCGCGCCGCTGATGATGCGGCTCGTGGCCCGGAACGAGACATTTGACAGCCTGAATGCAGGCTGAAGGAGAAGAGACATGAAAGATCCCGTAATCGTTTCCGTGGCCCGCACGCCGATCGGCAAGGCCGCCCGCGGCGCCTTCAACATGACGCATGGCGCCGTCATGGCGGGCCATGCCGCGGCAGAGGCCGTGGCGCGCGCAGGCATCGATCCGGCCCTGATCGAAGACAGCATCTGGGGCTGCGGCTATCCGGAATACGTGACCGGCGGCAACATCGCCCGGCAGATCGTGGTCCGCGCG
>JBBSNW010000035.1:0-50301 GCA_038260405.1 Rhodobacterales bacterium
CTGAACAGCGACCCGCTCGTTTCATCTGTCCCGCGCATCTTGACCCCCCACCGATCTCTTGCAGAGAAGGAATCATGTTCTCAAATCGCTGTCCAGAAGGGACTATTTCAGCACCCTGCTAGTGGCGGCCATGGTGCGACTGGCGATTTTCCTCATGGTGCTCTGGGCGCCCGTGATGCTGCGGGCCGATCCCGGAACGCTGTGCAGCAGCGGCAAATTCGGTCAGGTGCAATGTATCCGGCCTGCCCATTTCGTCTTTGACACCTGTCAGGCGATCGAGGCCTTCGCGACCGGGAACAATCTCGATCCCGGCTTTTTCGCCCGGCTGATCTGGCAGGAAAGCCGTTTCGACCCCAATGCACTCAGCCCGGCCCGCGCCCGCGGGATCGCGCAGTTCATCGATTCCACCGCCGCGCTGCGCGGGCTGAAGGACAGCTACAACCCGGCGCTGGCGCTGGAACATTCGGCGGAATATCTTGGCGAGCTGGTGAAACGCTACGGCAATGCCGGGCTTGCGGCGGTGGCCTATAATGGCGGCGAAGGGCGCGCCGACGGTCTGGTCGCTGAAACCGGCGGCCTCGCGCGCGAGACGATCGATTATGTGCGCATCATCACCGGGCTCAGCGCCGAGACCTGGCGGGACGAGCCGCCCGACTCCCATGATTTCCGTCTCCAGAAGGACAAGGACTTTTCCGATGCCTGTCATGATCTCGCGCGCAACCGTCGCCTGAGCGCCTATCAGGAAATCGAGCCCGACCTGAAACCCTGGGGAGTGCAGATCGCCTTTGGGATCAGCAAATCGGCCGCCCGCGCCAAGATCGCGGATTTCGGTGGCAATTGCAGCGCTGCGATCAAGGGCGAAATGGTGGACTACGTCTACGAAAGGAGCCGCGCGAGCCCGCGCGGCGGCTATTTCATGGCCCGGATCGGGCGCGACGAACGCAACGCCGCCTGGCAATATTGCTCGAAGCTCAAGGCCAGCGGCTGCATCTGTGCCGTCTATCCCAACGACTAGGTGAGCCCAGTCGACCGGCGCGCCGCCGTCACACTTCGTTCGGAAAATGCTTGATCGTCAGCCGGATCGGGTTCGGCGCCGCCTGCCCCAGACCGCAGATCGAGGCATCCGCCATCGCCTGGCAGACCTCTTCCAGCAGGTCGGTATCCCAGCGCGGCGCCTGCATGAGCTTCACGGCCTTCTCGCAGCCCACGCGGCAGGGCGTGCACTGACCACAGCTTTCATCCTCGAAGAAACGCAGCATGTTGAGCGCGGCATCCTTCACCGAATCCTGATCCGAGAGCACCACCACGGCGGCAGAGCCGATAAAGCTGCCATGCGGCTGCAGCGTGTCGAAATCGAGAGGAACATCGTCCATCGACGCAGGCAGCAGCCCCGAGGACGGCCCCCCCGGCTGATAGGCCTTGAAGACATGTCCCTCCGCCATGCCCCCGGCCGAGTCGATGATGTCAAGGATCGTCGACCCGGCGGGCAGCAGATGCACCCCCGGCGTTTTGACCCGCCCCGAAACCGAGTAGGACCGCAGCCCCTTGCGCCCGTTCTTCTCGACCGAATTCACCACCTGCGACCCCTCGCGGCAGACCTTGGCGATCCAGTAGAGTGTCTCGACATTGTGGACGAGCGTGGGCCTGTCGAAGACGCCGACCTGCGCCACATAGGGCGGGCGGTGACGCGGGATGCCGCGCTTGCCTTCGATCGATTCGATCATCGCGGATTCCTCGCCGCAGATATAGGCCCCCGCCCCGCGCCGCAGGTCGATATGCCCCTTCGCGACGATCCCGGCCGCCTCCAGCGCGGCAATCTCGCGCCGCAGGATTTCGAGCACGGCGGGATATTCGTCGCGCATGTAGATGAAGCAGGTCTCGGCCTCGACCGCCCAGGCGGCGATCAGCATCCCTTCGAGAAACAGATGCGGCGTGCGTTCGAGGTAGTAGCGGTCCTTGAAGGTCCCCGGCTCGCCCTCATCCCCGTTCACGGCAAGGTAGCGCGTGCCGGCATTGCCGCGCACGAATCCCCATTTCTTCCCGGAGGGAAAACCGGCACCGCCCAAACCGCGCAGCCCCGAGTCCAGGACAGTCTGTTGCACCGCCTCCCAGTCGCCGCCCGCCCGCAATGCGGCGAGCTTTTCGTAGCCCCCACCGGCGGTATAGGCCTCAATGTCTTCGTAATCCGGCACATGCGCGTGGACATGTCCTTCGGCAATCGCAGCCTGAACCTTCTCGGGCGTCGCGTGGTCGATATGCGCATGCCCCAGCTCCAGCACCGGCGCCGTGTCGCAGCGCCCCATGCAGGGCGCGCGCAGCACGCGCACCTCGCCCGGATCGAACCCCTCCTCGAGGGCGGCCCGCAGCGCCTCGGCCCCGGCCAGCTCGCAGGCCAGCGAATCGCAGACCCGGATGGTCAGCGTGGGCGGCGGCGTCTCGCCCTCCTTCACCACGTCGAAATGCGCATAGAAGGTCGCGACCTCGTAGACTTCGGCCATGGCGAGCCGCATCTCCTCGGCCAGCGCGCGCAGATGGGCCGAGGACAGATGGCCGAACCGGTCCTGAATGAGGTGCAGATGCTCGATCAGCAGATCCCGGCGGCGCGGCGCATCTCCCAGCAGCTCGCGCACCTCGGACCAGGCCTGCTCGTCCAGCTGGCGGCCCTTGGGCGTACTGCGCCCCTTGCCCTTGCCCGATTTCCAGACGCCCTTGCGCTCATCCAGTGCCATGCCTCTTCCCTTTCCAGTACTGCCCGCACCCTATCCTGCCGCGCCCTGCACGAGTCACCAAAAACGACGTCGGAGCAGGGGGAAACGGCTCCATATTGTCGCAGTTCGGCCTGATAGGTGTCGGAATTTTCCGATAGGGGTATCACGCAAGGAGCAAGGACTTAAGGCAGCCAAAAGGATTGGGCATGGCAGGGTTCGCCATCATCACGCCGGGCATGGTCGCGCTTCTCGCGCTTGTCCCGCCGCTCTGGCACCGCGTCATGGACAGGCGTATCCGCGCCTTGACCACGTCCAACTGACGCATTCGTTAACCTTTGCGACCATTCGTCCATTCCCAGCACCGCGCGGCTCTGGCAAACTCCTGAGATGCGACATATTCAAATTCTCCTCATGAGTCTCGTCCTCGCCCTGCCCGCAGCGGCGCAGTCGCCCATGTCCGGGGCCGAATTCGACGCCTATGCCACCGGCAAGACGCTGTATTTCGGCCAGGCGGGGCAATCCTACGGCGTCGAGGAATATCTTCCCGACCGCCGCGTCCGCTGGTCCTTCCTCGATGGGCAGTGCAAGGACGGCTACTGGTACGAAGAGGCGGGACAGATCTGCTTCGTCTACGAGGACAAGCTGGACCCGCAATGCTGGAGCTTCTACAAGGAAGGCTCGGGCCTGCGCGCCGTATTCGAGAACAATGCCGAGGCCACGACACTCTACGAGGCCAAGCAGGATGACGAACCGATGATGTGCTACGGCCCGGATGTCGGTGTCTGACGCCACAAACCGTTCTTGGCTGCCCCTGAAGCGTCACGGTGCAGCCGCGCCCTGAGGAGGCGGCCGCAGGCCAACGACGAGGCAGACCGTGCGCGCCACAGGCGCGCTCCGCCAGATCAAACTCCGTGCCCAAGCCCACAGGGCGTCAGAAAAGCGAGCCCTGTTCCGGTGTCTTCTTCGCCGTCTTTTTCGGAGCGGTCCCGCCGATCCTGAAGCGGCCATCCGCGAACTGGATCTCGAGCCCTGAGGCCGCAGCCGCCGCCTCGCGGGTCGTCACCACATGACCATCGCCGCGCACCACGGCAAAGCCGCGCTCCAGCGTCGCCTCGTAACCGAGCGTGAGGCGAAGCCTTTCGACCTCGTCGAGCCGCCGCCGCCAGCCCATGACCTGGGTCGCCGCCGCCTGATCGAACCGCCGCGCCAGCGCCTGCAACCGTTCTCCCTTGGCACCGAGATCCCGCTCGATGGGGCGCAGGGACAGACGGTCCGCACGCCGACCCAGCGTCTCGCGCCGCGCCGCGACCAGCCGCAGCAGCGCCGGGTCGAGCCGCCCGGCCCGGTCCTCGAGCCGACGCCGCTCTGTCTCGACCGCGCGGCGCAGCAATGCAGGCCGCAGGCTCCCCGCCTGTTCCGAGAGCTTCACCCGACGCACCTGCACGGATCGCATCAGCGCCTGTGGCAGCCGCTCGCCCACCGAATCAAGTTTCTGACGCGGCTGATCGAGAAGCGTGTCGATCCTCGGCAGGGCCCGCGCGAGATCGCGCAGCCGCTGGCCGCGCACCTCGAGCCGCTGGCCGAGTGCACGACCCAGCCGCGCCTGCATGTCACCGACCCATCCGAGCAGGTCGAGCCGAACCGGGACCGCGAGTTCCGCAGCGGCCGTCGGCGTCGGCGCACGCCGGTCCGACACGAAGTCGATCAGCGTGGTATCCGTCTCGTGCCCCACCGCGGAAATCAGCGGGATATCGGATGCCGCCACCGCGCGGGCCACGATCTCCTCGTTGAAGCCCCAGAGATCCTCGATAGACCCGCCGCCCCGCGCCACGATCAGCAGGTCGGGCCGCGGAATCGCTCCCCCGGGTGTCAGCGCATTGAACCCGGCAATGGCGCGCGCCACTTCGGGCGCGCATTTCGCCCCCTGTACAGCCACCGGCCAGATCAGCACCTTGCGTGGAAATCTCTCGCGCAAGCGGTGCAGGATGTCCCGGATCACCGCGCCGCTCGGCGACGTCACCACACCGATCACCTCGGGCAGGTAGGGCAGCGCCTTCTTGCGCGAGGCCTCGAACAGGCCCTCAGCCTGCAGCGCCGCTTTCCGCTTTTCCAGCATCGCCATCAGCGCGCCCATGCCGGCGGGCCGGATATCCTCGATCACGATCTGGTATTTCGACTGCCCCGGAAAGGTCGTGAGCCGCCCCACGGCGACGACTTCCATCCCCTCCTCGGGCTGGGTCTGCAACTTTGCTGCCGTCCCCTTCCACATGACCCCGGAAATCACCGCGCGATCGTCCTTGAGATCCAGATAGACATGCCCCGAACGCGGCCGGGACACCCGCCCCACCTCGCCCTTGACCCGGACAAAGCCGAATTCCCCCTCGATCACCCGTTTCACCGCCCCCGAGAGCTCGGAAACGGTGAATTCCGGCGCGTTGGCGCCCTCTGGTGCGTCGTCGATCAGATCGGACATGCGGCCTCGCTTGCTCTTGCCTGCCTGCAACCTTAGAACGCACGGGCACGAAGGCCAAGCAGGAGAGCGCGCGCCATGAACATCCTCATCCTCGGCAGCGGCGGGCGCGAACATGCGCTGGCCTGGGCCGCCCTGCAGAATCCCAAATGCGACAAGCTCATCGTGGCCCCGGGCAATGCCGGGATCGCGATGATCGCCGAATGCGCCCGGCTCGACATCAACGATGGCGGTGCCGTGGCCGAATTCGCCGGGGACAATGCGATCGACCTCGTGATCATCGGCCCCGAAGCGCCGCTCGCGCTCGGCGTCGCCGACCGTTTGCGCGATGCAGGGCTGCTGGTCTTCGGCCCCTCCGCCGCCGCGGCCCGGCTCGAAGCCTCGAAAAGCTTCACCAAGGAAATCTGCGACGCCTGCAATGCGCCAACCGCCGCCTATGGTCATTTCACCGACGCCACCGCGGCCAAGGCCTATGTCGAGGCGCAGGGCACTCCGATCGTGATCAAGGCCGACGGGCTTGCCGCCGGCAAGGGCGTGATCATCGCCGAGACCCATGCCGAGGCCGAGGCCGCAATCGACGACATGTTCGCGGGTGCCTTCGGCGGGGCTGGCGCCGAGGTGGTGATCGAGGAATTCATGACCGGCGAAGAGGCGTCTTTCTTCGTCCTCTGCGACGGCACCGACGCGCTGCCCATCGGTACCGCGCAGGATCACAAGCGCGTCGGCGTCGGCGATACCGGCCCCAATACCGGTGGCATGGGCGCCTATTCCCCCGCCCCCGTCCTGACCGATGCGCTCGCCGAGCAGGCCATGGCCGAGATCGTGCGACCCACGATCGCCGAAATGGCCCGCCGCGGCACGCCCTATCAGGGTGTGCTCTATGTCGGCCTCATGATCTCGGACAAGGGTCTGCGGCTGGTCGAATACAATGCCCGTTTCGGCGATCCGGAATGCCAGGTGCTGATGCTGCGCCTTGGCGCACAGGCGCTCGACCTCATTCATGCCTGCGCCGAGGAACGGCTGGCCGAGATGCGGGTGAACTGGGCGGACGATCACGCGATGACGGTGGTGATGGCCGCGCAGGGCTATCCGGGCGCCTACGCCAAGGGCGACGTGATCGCGGGGCTGACCACCCTTCCCGAGGACAGCTCCACCATGATGTTCCATGCCGGAACGGCCGAGGTCGAAGGCCAGATCGCCGCGGCGGGCGGGCGCGTGCTGAACGCAACCGCGCGCGGCGCGACATTGCAGGAGGCCAGGGACAGGGCTTACGCGCTGCTCGACCGGATCAACTGGCCCGGTGGCTTCTGCCGCGACGATATCGGATGGCGCGCGCTCTGACGGGTTGCCCCGTTCCCGGGCGCGCGGCGCCTGTCAGCCGGATCCGATCCGCGAAGGATCAGATCTGCTTTTCGGGCATCTGCACCACGAGACCGTCCAGCGCGTCGCTGACCTTCAGCTGGCAAGTGAGGCGCGAGCGTTCGGGATTGGGCTCGTAGGCGAAATCCAGCATGTCCTCTTCCATGTCTTCCTTCGAGGGCAGCTTGTCGACCCAGGCCGGGTCCACGTAGACATGGCAGGTCGAACAGGCGCAGGCACCGCCGCAATCCGCCTCGATCCCGGGAATGTTGTTGTCCCGGGCACCTTCCATCACGGTCAGCCCGTTGGCCACCTCGACCACATGTTCTGTGCCGTTGTGCTCGATATACGTGATCTTTGCCATGAGGTTTCTTCTCCTAACTTTGCTTGCCGACTTACCTAGTGAAGCCTGCACGAACCTGCCAGCCCTTTTGCACGGACACGGACGTAGACTTGCGTCGCGCGCCGCATGTTCTATAAATGTTCTCATGCAGACAACAGATTCCCTGTCCATCCGGGCCCTGCCCGCTCAGGCTGCCCCCTGGCCGCGGCCTCCCGCCTGCCTGCCTGCCGCCTGGCTGGACCGGCCGCCTGGCGGAGCGCGCGTCACCGTGGCGGGGCTGGTCATCCTGCGCCAGCGCCCCGGCACCGCCAAGGGCGTGATCTTCCTCACGCTCGAGGACGAGACCGGGGTCGTGAACATCATCGTATGGCGCGCCATGTACGAGACGTTTCGCCGCGCCGTGATCGCCGGGCGGATGCTGCGCGTCACCGGGCGGCTGCAGCGCGACAGCGGCGTGACCCATGTGCTGGCCGAGCGGATCGAGGATATCTCGCTCCTGCTCGACCGCCTGCTCGACCCGGCCGAGGCGCTTTCCCCGGCTCCGCAAAGCCGTTAGACTCCGCGCCAAAGACCTCCGACACCACAGCCCGAGCAGCCCATGACATTCAAGCTGGCCCCCGCCGCTACCCTTTGCCTTGCCATGGCATGCGCCCCAGAGAGCGGCCCGAACGCGCAGAGCCCCGAACAGCGGGCGATGGCGGCGGAACGTCAGGCCGACGGCACCTGTCAGGCCCGCGAGGATGTTCCGGCGATCTATGAACAGGTGCCAGGCCAGGTGCAGGTGGTGCAGGCCGAGCGTGCCGCCGACGGCACCGTGATCCGCGCGCCGATCTATCGCAATGCCACCGTGCCGAAGGTCGTGCGCCCCCGCGGAGAGTTGCGCTTTGCAGCCCCCTGCCCCGAAACCATGACGACCGAGTTCATCTCGACCCTGCAACGCGCCCTGCTGGCGCGCGGATATTATACCGACAGGATCACCGGCCGCATGGACACGAACACGGTCGCCGCGGTGCGGCGCTACCAGTCCGACAACGGACTCGAGAGCGGGCACCTCTCGCTCGAGACCGCGCGCACGCTCGGAATCGTTGCCGTCGCACTGCCCGAAAGCTGACCAGCGGATCCTGCTGGTTCAGACACAGCGAGCGGTCGTGGCAGCGGTGGTCGCGCCAAGGGGGGCGATCACCGCCCGCTTGTTCTTTTCCGTGTACATCCGGCTGTCGGCCTTCTTCAGCAGGCTCCCGACATCGGTGCCATCCTCGGGCCAGCGGGCATATCCCAACGCGGCGGAGACCATGCCGATATGAACCGGCACTTGCGACAGGGTCATCGGTTCGGACAGCCTGCGCTTCAGACGACAGATCACCCGCTCGCGCGCACCGCCCGAAATCCCGCTCAGCCAGATCCCGAACTCGTCCCCGCCCAGCCGGGCGATCGGATCCTGCTCGCGCAGGTCCGCACGCAACCGCAGGGCGGCGCACCGCAGAACGGCATCCCCCGCCGCATGACCGAACCGGTCATTGACCTCCTTGAACCCGTTGAGATCGAGGTAGAGCAGCGTGCCGACCTCCGCCTCGGAGCGGGACAGCAAGTCCGTGACCCGGCGCGAGAAGGCGCCGGCGTTCAGCAGGCCGGTCAGCTGATCCGTCGATGCGAGCCTGCGCAACTGCTGCGCCTCGCGGCGCAGATCCGCCTGCTGCGCGAGGCTCTGGCGCAGCCGGTCACGGGCGGTTTCCACGTCGAACTGCCCGACAAGCGCCTCGCTGACCATCCTTATGGCGGAGTCCGCCTGGATCATCGCCAGTTGCCGCCCATCGCGCCGCTGGAAATCCATGCGGCGTATGGAGAACGCACAGGTGCGGCCACCGGCCAGCGTCAGGCGCATATGCGTCGGCACGGCGCGCCGCAGCGCCGTCCTGAGGATGCTGGCGGGGTCCGATCTGTCAGTGCTGCCCAGCGCGCCGATCGTGTCGGGCACGTCGGGAAAGGTCAGCATGCCCGCCGCCTCGTTCGTGAGCAGGATCACTCCCTGATCATCGACGACAAAGATGGGATCATGCGACTGGAGAATCGTGAGCCGAATGCCATGCAGGACGGCGATCTCTTCGGATTCCTGCAGGAACTTTCTACCAGCGTTCATCGGCCCGGCGCTCCGGCGATGTGACTGGGAGGCGTCCCGCGCCTCCGTGCGAACGGGTTCCGGTCGCGATCAGCTCTTTAAAATTGCCAGTCGGAATGACTGCATCGACACCCTGCCCGTACGCCGTTTCATGTGCCTGAAATCCAACGCGTTGCATCTGCTCACCTTCTCAAAACGAGTCCATGCGCGCAGGATAGGGGCAAAGAAATTAACGAAGGGCAAACGAAAGATGAACATTTTGTCCCAATTTGCCCGGACATGAAGAAGGCGCCCCGATCACGGGACGCCTTGAAGGATTTCGTTCCTTGGGTCGGATTATTCGGACGACAGGCTCAGCGCCACGAAGCGCGGATCGCCACCGCGCCGCACCAGAAGGAGCAGCGACTTGCGCCCGGCCTCTTCGGCCTCCGCGATCCGATCCTCGAGATCCGTGACGCTCAGCACGGCGCTCTGTCCGGCTTCGGTGATGATGTCGCCACTGCGCAGACCCTTCTCGAAGGCTTCCGACGCCTCGTCCACAGCCGTCACGGCGAGCCCCTTGACCGACTCGTCAAGCTGCATCTGCTCGCGCATCTCCGCGGTCAGCGGTGCCAGCGTGAGACCAAGAAGATCGACCTCTGCGGGCTCTTCTTCCTGCGGCGGGGCTTCCTGCGACGCAGGCACGGCGCTTTCGGCCTCTTCGCGGCGGCCCAGCGTGATGCGCAGCGTTTCGGTCGCGCCTTCGCGGTTGACCACCACGCGAACGGTCTTTCCGACTTCGGTATTGCCTACCTGACGGACAAGACCGCGGGTATCGGCGACATCCTTGCCGTCAAAGCTCACGATTACGTCGCCAGACTGCATCCCGGCTTCCATCGCCGGACCTTCGGGCACATCCGTGACAAGGGCGCCGGAGGTCGTTTCCAGCCCCATCGCCTCGGCCACGTCGTCGGTCACGTCCTGGATGCGCACACCCAGCCAGCCCCGGCGCGTCTCGCCATATTCCTTGAGCTGGGTCACCACACGGTTGACCACGTTCGATGCCATGGAAAAGCCGATGCCGATCGAGCCGCCATTGGGAGAAAGAATCGCCGTGTTCACGCCGATGACGTCGCCCGCCATGTTGAACAGCGGACCGCCCGAATTGCCGCGGTTGATCGCGGCGTCGGTCTGGATGTAGTCGTCATAGGTGCCCGACAGGGCGCGGTTGCGGGCAGAGACGATCCCGGCCGAAACCGAGAAGCCCTGTCCCAGCGGGTTGCCCATCGCCATCACCCAGTCGCCCACGCGGGCCACATCGCTGTCGCCGAAATTTACGAATTTCAGCGGCGTTTCGGCTTCGACCTTGAGCAGGGCGATGTCGGTATTCGGGTCGGTACCGACCAGCGTCGCGGGCAGTTCGAATCCTTCGAAGAATTCGATCTGGATCTCGTCCGCGCCTTCGATCACGTGGTTGTTCGTGACCACGTAGCCATCTTCCGAAATGACGAAGCCCGAGCCGAGCGCCGAGGATCTGCGCGGGCGGTCACCTTCACCGTTGCGATCCTGGAATTCGCGGAAGAAATCCTCGAAGGGCGATCCTTCGGGGACGATGCCCTGCGGTCCGGTGCGCCCGGCGACCGTGGTCGAGGTCGTGATGTTCACCACTGACGGGCTGATCCGTGCCGCGAGGTCGGCAAAGCTGTTCGGTGCGCCCTGAGCCGCAGCCATGAGCGAGGTCGACAGGATCAGGATCATCGACAGCGTGGAAAGCCAGAACAGGCGCAGCGGCGTGGCGTTGTCGCTTGTCCGGGCGATTGCTTGGGGTTTCAAGTGGAACTCCTTCCTTGTGAGGATCAGGCGCGCGGCAGCGTTGATGCCGTCATTGTTAAGAACATAAGGGCGTTCGGGCAACACTCAAAGACAGACTTGCCTGATCAAGCGGAAGTGACATTCACGTGAAAGCCTGCGGGCGCGCCGCTCCGGGTCTCGGATGCCACCAAAGTCAGCACAGGAACGTTAACGCAGTCTTAACCTTGCCCGTTTGGGCCCGATTTTTCAAGGTGAAGCGATCTTATGAGGCATCCGTCACCAGGACGCCCCGATATGGGTGTGGCGCAGGCCCGGTCTTAGCCGACACGCTGCGCGACCCAGAGAAACAGAAGCCCCAGGGTGATGGCCCCAAGGCCGAAGGTGCGGCGGGATTCGACGGGCATGGCGCGCAGCGCTTCCAGCAGACGCTCGACAAGCGAAGGGGCCAGTGCGTACACCAGCCCCTCGATCACGAGAACCATACCGATCCCGAGCAGGACGTTCGACATCACTGCGTCGCGGGCGCCGCAGTCTCGCCATCATCCGCAGGGGTAGGTGCAGATGCCGCGGGCGCCTCGTCAGGCGCGTCGGGCGCGTCCTCGGATGCAGCATCGTCGGATGCCGGAGCCTGTGCCGAGGTGTCGTCACCCGCCGGTTCCTGCGCCGGTGCTGCACCGGAACCCGTTTCCGCAGCAGAAGCGGATGCAATCGATCCCGGACGGTCCGACTTGAAGTAGTCGAAGAACTCCGAATCCGGCGTCATCACCATGCGGGAATTGTCCCCTGTCAGCGCTGTCTCGTAAGCCTGAAGCGAACGATAGAACGCAAAGAACTCCTGATCCGCGCCGTACGCTTCGGCAAAGACCTGGTTGCGGCGCGCATCAGCTTCACCGCGGATGATGTTCGCATCGCGGTCCGCTTCGGACAGGGTCTCGGTCACGGTCCGGTCGGCCAGGGCGCGGACACGCTGCGCCGCCTCGTTACCGCGGGCGATCTCGTCCGCCGCTTCCCGTTCACGCTCGGCCCGCATCCGGGCATAGGTCGCTTCGAGGTTCTGCGCGGGCAGGTTGGTCTGCTTGAGCCGCACGTCGACGACGTCGAGCCCCAGACCGCTTGCCGATGTCCGCGCCTGATCCCGGATCCGGGTCATGAGCAGACGACGATCCTCGGAGAGGATGGTGTCGGATGTCACCTGATCCGCACCCAGAACCTCCCGGATCTGTGCGTTCAGGACCGAGGTGAGCCGGTCTTCGGCAGCACGCATGCCACCCACACCGACGGCCTGGCGGAACTGCACCACGTCGGCAATGCGGTAGCGGGCGAAGGCGTCGACGACAAGACGGCGGTCATCCGACGGCGTGACCTCGATGGTCTCGGTGTCGAGTCCGAGAATACGATCGTCATACCTGACAACGTCCTGAATGAACGGGATTTTGAAGGCGAGACCGGGCTCTTCCTTGACGGCCTTGATCTGGCCGAACTGCAGCACGAGCGCCTTTTCGCGTTCGTCCACCACGAAGATGGAAGACCAGACGACCACCACAATGACCGCTGCTGCGATCAGAAACATATTCAGCTTGCTCATCATGGCTCAGTTCCCCTCCTGCGGTCGGTTCCGGTTCAGCTCGTTCAGCGGCAGATACGGCACGACGCCGCCCCCCTGCCCGTCGCTGCCTGTCACGGACTCGTCGAGGATCATCTTGTCCACATTGCCGAGCACACGCTCCATGGTCTCGAGATAGAGACGCTTGCGCGTCACATCCTCGGCCTTGGAATATTCCTCGAGAACCGAGGTAAAGCGGCTTGCATCACCCAGCGCTTCGTTGACGACACGGGCGCGGTAACCCTCGGCCTGTTCCTGGATCTGCGCGGCTTCACCCCGCGCCTCGGCGAGAACGCGGTTCGCATAAGCATCTGCCTGACGCTGCAGACGATCGCGTTCCTGCTCGGCGGCCTGCACCTCGCGGAAGCTGTCGATGACTTCCTGCGGCGGGTCGGCGGTGTCGAGGTTGACCCGCACGATGCTGATGCCGCTCTCATATTCATCGAGCGTGGCCTGAATGTCGGACATTGCCGTATCGGCGATCAGACCCCGGTCCCGGTTGAGGATGGGGGCGAGGTTGCTCGCCGCGATGATCTCGCGCATCACGGATTCGGACACGGCACCCACCGTCAGCTGCGGATCGCGGATGTTGAAGAGCAGCTTCGCGGGATCGCTGATGTTCCACACGACCTGGAATTCGATGTCGACGATGTTGGCGTCCGTGGTCAGCATCAGACCATCGCCGTTGCTGGAGCGGCGTGCACCGATATTCTCGGTCCGCTCGGATGTCACGTTGACCACTTCATAGGTCACCAAAGGCCAGGGAGCGAAATTCAGACCCGGTCCTCCGGTCGATGAATACTTGCCGAGGAAAAGCTCCACCGACTGTTCTTCGGGGCGCACGGTATAAAAACTGCTGAAGGCCCAGAGGCCCACGAGCAGCAGCGCGCCGATCGTCAGGGTGCCGCGGGTCAGCATCGGGCCGCCACCGCCGCCGGAACCACCCGTGCCGCCGGTCTTGCCGCCACTGCCGCGGCCGCCCATCAGGACTCGAAGACGTTCCTGACCTTTCTTCACAAGCTCGTCGATCTCGGGGATCTGCGAAGAGCCTTCCTCGGGCCGCCTGCCACCGCCGTTGTTTCCGCGATTGCCGCCGCCCTGTCCGCTTCCGCCGCCGCCCCAGGGGCCGCCGTTGTTGCCTGCCATGTGGTGTCTTTCCCTCTCGGTCATAATCTTATGTCGGGCTTACGCCCTAAACTGTGCAATCCTGAACGGAATTCAAGCACTGCGCACGGGATTGCGCATCGTCACGATCTCTTCCGACATTGTCGGATGCACCGCGACAGTGCGGTCAAAATCCTCTTTCGTTGCGCCCATCTTGATCGCGATGCCCGCAAGCTGGATCATCTCGCCCGCATTGGGCGCGACGATATGACAGCCCAGAACCGTCCGGTTCGCCTTCGAGACGATGAGCTTCATCAGCACCCGGTCGGGTTTGCCGATGAAGGCGCTCTGCATCGGCCGGAACGAGGTGCAGTAGACGTCGATCTCCTCCTGGTCGCGCGCCGCCTCCTCGCTCATCCCCACCGTGCCGAGCTCGGGCTGGGTGAAGACGGCGCTCGGGATCAGCGCGTGATCGACCGGCGTCGGGTTTCCGCGGAAGACCGTCTCGACAAAGGCCATGCCCTCGCGGATCGCCACGGGGGTCAGGTTCACCCGGTCCGTGACATCGCCGATCGCATAGATCGACGGCACAGCGGTCTGGCTGTATTCGTCCACCACGACCTGTCCGTTGCGGCCGAGCTTGACGCCAAGCTCCGCGAGCCCGAGGCCGTCGGTATTCGGCTTGCGCCCGGTGGCAAACAGCACCCTGTTAAAGACTCGGGTATTGCCGTTGGTCGCCTTGACCCAGATCGGCCCCTTGCGCGATCCGCCACCATGCGCACCCTGATTGCCCATCGAACTGTCACCTGCCCGCGCGCCCATCTGCTGGATCGAGGCGACCATGCCCTCGGCCTCCTCGCCCTCTTCGGCGCAGCGCATCTCGACGATGTTCGTGCCGGTGTGGATATCGATGCCGCGCTGGTTCATCTCTTCGGCGATCAGCCCGCGGGCTTCCTCGTCGAAGCCCCGCAGGATCTGTGCGCCCCGGTAATACTGCGTCACCTCGACACCGAGCCCGTGCAGGATGCAGGCGAATTCGCAGGCGATGTACCCGCCGCCGACGATCAGGATCGAGCGCGGCAGCGTCTCCATGTGGAAGATGTCATCCGAAACGATCCCCAGATCGGCATTGGGCATGTCCGGGCGCACCGGATGCCCGCCGGCCGCGACGAGGATGTGCTTGGCCGTCTTTTCCTCACCCGTGGCAAGAGAGACGGTATGCGGGTCCTTCACGGTCGCGCGGCAATCGAAGGTCTCGACCCCGGAATTGGCAAGCAGCTTGCGGTAGACGCCCTCGAGCCGGTCCAGCTCGCCGTTCAGACGCGTCGAAAAGGCGTTCCAGTCAAAGGCTCCCGCCTGAATTTCCCAGCCATAGAGCGCCGCATCCGAGGCGATACCGGCATATTCGCTGGCAAAGACCATGAGCTTCTTCGGCACGCAGCCCCGTATCACGCATGTGCCGCCATAGCGGCTCTCTTCGGCCAGAGCGACCTTCGCCCCGGCCTCTCCGGCCGCCACCCGCGCCGCGCGCACGCCACCAGAGCCGCCGCCGATGACAAAGAGATCATAGTCGAATTCGCTCATGGCCGCTCCCCTTCAGTCCTTGGGCGGGAGGTATCACACAGGACCCCTGTCTTGACCATAGCAAGGACACGCAAAACCGCCTCGCCGCACGCCATCCGGACCGTCACTCCCGAACGGACCGGCCCAAAGCCTCCGGCGGGAGTTTGTCTGGCAAGATGAAGCAGGGGACCGCACTCCCTGCTCCTCTTGCACATTCATCTTGCCGGATAAACTCCGGGGAGTGTGAGGGGCTGGCCCCTCACTCCGGCATCGCAGTTACCATTCCGCCGCCCGGTCCGGCGCGCTCACTCTCCGAGATCGCGGAAAAGATTGTCGGTCTCGACGAATTCCAGCCGGTCCTCCTCGACCGTTCCGGCATTGATGTCGCGCATTTCGACACGTCCGTCGCCATGGCCGATGACGACCACATCGCAGATGTCGATGAACAGGCCATTCTCGACCACGCCCGGAATCTGGTTCAGAACCATCGCCAGCTGGCGCGCATTCCCGATCCGGCCCAGATGCAGATCGAGAATGTGATTCCCCTCATCGGTGACGAAGGGCCGCTCGCCGTTCATGCGCAGGGTCGCCTTGCGCCCCATCACATCCATGGCCACCAGCATTTCCTCGATCAGAGCCTGCGTTGTGGACCATCCGAAGGGAATGACCTCCACCGGCAGCGGAAAGGCCCCGAGCGCGCCGACCTCCTTGGCCGCATCCGCGATCACGATCATCTGGTCGCTTGCCGTCGCGACGATCTTTTCCTGCAGCAGGGCGCCACCGCCGCCCTTGATCAGGTTGAACTCTGAATCGAACTCATCCGCGCCGTCGATGGTAAGGTCGAGCCAGCGCGCTTCTTCGAGGGTGATCACTTCGATGCCGACCTCGTGCGCGAGCTCCGCGGTGCGGGTCGATGTCGGCACGCCCCTGATCTTGAGTCCGTCCTCGCGCACCATCTCGCCAAGGCAGCGCACCAGCCATGCGGCGGTTGACCCGGTCCCCAAACCGACCCGCATGCCGTCCTCGACAAAATCTGCGGCGCGACGGGCAGCAACAAACTTGGCCTTGTCGATGGGCGACAATTCTCCGGACATGGGCACGACTCCTCTGCTTTGCGGTGCTTATAGGAAGGATGTCGCCTGCGCGCGAGGCCGAATCGGGGGCGGCAGGCAGCGCGGCCGCAACAGGTGCTACGGCTCCTCTCGGGCTCACGGTCCAGCCGCCGCCAGAAACCGGCGCGCCGCAGGCGCACAATCGGATCACGTTCGGCCTCGGACTTGCCTCCGGTATCTCGAGCGCATGCAGACGGCATTCGAGCCATCGCATCACCACGACGTCTGTGCCGGGCACTGCCGCGCCGATCGCCCCGCTGGTGTTTCTCGACCCGCGCGCGCCTTCGGCACAGCATGTCGATCTTGCGTCTTGCTGGTGCTGGTGCGCGCCTTATCCAGCATGCTGCAGCGACACCCGGTACTGGCAGAGCTTGCAGCCCGGCGCGAGGCGCGCGACACTGTGGCAATCGCCGCAGCCAAATGACCCTGTCCCCGGCCCATAAACGATCCTCAGCCTCCCACCCCTCCCGAAGAAAGCGTAACTTCACCATGTTCCTTTCCGTCTTCGACATGTTCAAGGTGGGCGTCGGCCCGTCTTCCTCGCACACGATGGGGCCGATGGTGGCGGCTGCGCGCTTTCTCGACGCGCTGCGCGCCGCGCCGTTCAACTGCGCCGGGGTGCGCGCCACGCTGCATGGCAGCCTCGCCCATACCGGCGTCGGCCATGCGACGGACCGCGCCACGGTTCTGGGCCTCGCGGGCTTTCGCCCCGACACTTACGAGGCCGAGGCCGCCGAGACGGCGCTCGAACAGATCCGTGACACCAAAAAGCTCACGCCCGAAGGCCTGCCCGAGCTGAAATTCGATCCGCTCAACGATCTCAAGTTCGACTTCGGCCCCAATCTGCCCGGTCATGCCAATGGCATGGTGCTCATGGGCACGGATGCGCAGGGAGACGTGATCCTGCAGGAGACATATTATTCGGTGGGTGGCGGGTTCGTCCTGACCGGGGACGAGCTGGCCAGGGGCAAGGATACCGATACCGGCGCGCCTGTGCCCTATCCATTCAGATCCGCGACGGAAATGCTCGCCATGGCACAGGCCTCGGGTCTCCCGATCGCGGCGATGAAGCGCGCCAACGAACTGGCACGCGGCACGCCCGCCGATCTCGACAAGGGGCTCACCCGGATCTGGCAGGTGATGAACGACTGCATCGACCGGGGTCTCACGAATGACGGCATCCTGCCTGGCGGGCTCAAGGTCAAGCGCCGCGCCCGGGCGATTCACGAGGCTCTGCTGGCGGAGCGCGGTCTGAACCAGAGCGCGCCGCACACGATCAACGACTGGATGTCGGCCTATGCGATGGCGGTGAACGAGGAGAACGCCGCCGGGGGGCAGGTCGTGACCGCGCCCACCAATGGTGCTGCCGGTGTCGTTCCGGCCACGATCCGCTACTGGCTCGACCATGTGCCGTCGGCGACGAAGTCCCGCGTGCCGGAATTCCTGCTGACCGCCGCCGCGATCGGCGGGCTGGTCAAGTACAATGCCAGCATCAGTGGCGCCGAGGCCGGCTGCCAGGCCGAGGTCGGCTCTGCCGCCGCCATGGCCGCCGCGGGGTTCTGCGCCGTGATGGGCGGCACCCCGGAACAGATCGAGAATGCTGCGGAAATCGCGCTGGAACATCACCTCGGCATGACCTGCGATCCTGTCAGGGGACTGGTGCAGGTGCCCTGCATCGAGCGCAACGGCCTTGGTGCGATCAAGGCCGTTTCGGCGGCATCGCTCGCCCTGCGCGGCGACGGCGTGCATCTCGTGCCGCTCGACGCCTGCATCGAGACGATGCGCCAGACCGGCGCCGACATGTCCGAGCGTTACAAGGAGACGTCGCTGGGCGGTCTCGCGGTCAACGTTCCGAACTGCTGAAACCGGATCATGGGGGGCGAAATCCTTCTGCACCACCATGGCACTGCGATGCCGGCCTTTCCCCGCAAGAGGTGACGTCCCCCCCCTTGAAGCCCCTTCGCAAAAGGGGCGAAATCCCGACATTCGGCCCCGTTCGTGACGGCTTGCCAGAACATCTCGCTCTGCGTAGCCTCGCTCTCATGAACAGGGACAACCCGCTTCTCGGTATACTTCTGATGTTTGGATTCTGCATCGTGGCGCCGATGGGTGACGCGGTGGCAAAGCTGCTGGGCGGCAAGGTGCCGCTGGGACAGCTGCTCTTCATTCGCTTCGCGATACAGGCGCTGGTGCTCATTCCCCTGATCCTGCTGACGGGGCGGCTGTGGCGGATGCGCGGGCGCGTTCTTCGGCTGACTGCGCTGCGCACGATCCTGCACATCCTCGGTATCGGAATGATGTTCTCCGCCCTGATGTACCTGCCGCTCGCGGATGCCGTCGCCATCGCCTTCATCATGCCCTTCCTCATGCTGATCCTGGGGCATTTCGTGCTGGGCGAAGAGGTCGGCATGCGCCGCCTTCTGGCCTGCGGCGTCGGCTTCCTCGGCACCCTGCTGGTGGTCCAGCCCTCCTTTGCCGAGGTCGGCTGGCCGGCGCTGCTGCCGCTGGGCGTCGCGGTGAACTTTTCCGTCTTCATGCTGGTGACGCGGCAGATCGCCCGCGACACAGATCCTGTCGGCCTGCAGGCGGTCAGCGGTGTCATGGCGGTCTGCCTCATCGGGCCGTTCCTGCTGCTGGTGCCCGCCGATGCGCTGCCCGTGCTCGCCTGGCAGGACCCGACACCGGGCACCTGGGGCCTGCTTCTGGGAATCGGGTTGCTCGGCACGCTGGCGCATCTGCTGATGACCTGGTCGCTGCGTTACGCGCCCTCCGCGACGCTCGCGCCGATGCAATATCTCGAAATTCCCATCGCGACGGTCATCGGCTTCGCGGTCTTCGGGGACTTGCCCAATACACTCGCCACGATCGGGATCTGCGTCACCATCGCCGCCGGCCTTTATATCTTGATCAGAGAGCGGGCCATGATGCGGGCGTCGCGGCGAGCGCTTCCGCCAGATGAGGCAATGCAAGGGCCGGCAGAATGAGCAGCATCTTCGCCGAATCAAACCGCAGCCTGACCGGCCCCGACACGACGTTCGACGTCCCGACCTGACCGTCCGGCTGGAACGCGATGCCGTCGATGGGCCAGCGCAGCCCGTCGGACTGTCCCTGCACCGGCCCAAGGGGGTAGAGCGACAGGCGGCTGCCGACCGGCAGCTCCAGCCTCAGCTCAGGCGGGCACAGGACCAGCACATCCTCCTCGCCGATCAGGATGCAGCGCCGGTCGGGATAGCGCAGGAGAACGGTCATCGCCGCAAGCTGATGGTCGACCCGCGCCCCCAAAAACCCATAGCCGAGCACCAGAGGGGCCGCGACATGCCTCAGACATTTGTCGAAATCGGTGCTGTCCTGCTCCTCGATCCTGAGCAGCACGCTTTCGGGCAGCGCGGCAAGCGTTTCGGCGCTCACGGAATCCATGTCGCCGATCACCGCATCCGGCAGGATCCCCGCCGCCCGCAGCACATCGGCGCCACCATCCGCGGCCACAACGGTGTTGACCGAGCCCGCCATCTGCTTCAGCGTCTCAGCCCGGGTTGCGCCCCCTCCGACCAGCAGTACCGTCGAAACATCCTGAATAATTTTATGTTTCATGCGCCATTAATCGCCGAATGAGACACAGAACACAATTTAGCCACAAAATGATCCCTTCTTGGGCATAGTTTCGGTCAGCTTTGGTCTTGGCATATATGCTAAACACACTGTTGCAAGAAATGTGAAAGTGAGCAGCACATGGTGAGTTCAAGCAAGATCCTAACGGTCGCCTACGGGACCTTCTCGTGCACCCTCGAAGGGTTCGACGACTCGTTCGATACCATGAAGGCCATCGCGGAATATTTCCGGGACCTCGCTCAGGATGACCGCTACTTCGGCGCAGAGCCGCCCACCCCGGATGCAGAGATGCTCGCCCGGATCGCCGAGCGCGAAATTGCGCGCCGCGTCGAGGCGCGGATGGAGAACGGAAGCTACGTGCTGCGCCCGTCTCTCGTCGCCCCGATGACGGGGGCCCGCATGGCGGAGCCTGCGGCATCACCGCCCCATGCGCCGCAACAGGCCGCTGCCCTGACCGAGCCCGCGCCAGCGGCGGCTTCGCCGCAGTCCCGCCCCGAGACGCAGCAGGCTTCTGCTGCTGCCGCGCCCCAGCCGGAGAGCGCAACGGAAGACGACGCATCGGAAGACCGGACCAAAGCTCCGGTCCGGGAAGAGATCATCGAAACGGACAAGGCGACCGTGGCCAGTGTCGCCACGGCTGCCAACAGCGTCGCCGCGAAACTGCAGCGGATCCGTGCCGTGGTGTCGGCCACCGGTGACGGCAGGATAGATGCCTATTCCGAAGACGAACATGCCGAGGATTTTGGCACCATCACCGAAGCACCGGTTGTGGGTGAAATCGCCGGACAGGACGGGCAAGCTGCATTCGACGGCGCCACGATCTCGGCCGTCATGGACGACCTCGACAGAGCGCAGACCGGCACCGAGGAGGACGCCGCTCCGGTTGTAAACGTCGGCCCCGCGGCCGAAACCGGTTACGCGGATGATGACGGAGACGATTCCTCCGACATCGACCTTTCCGGCCCCATAATGCCTTCCGGGGATATCTTCGAAGACGACTCCGGCACGCTGGGCGACCCCGACGAGGACGGGGCGGACGACGATCTCGAAGAGGATGAAAATTTCTTCGACGACAGACTTTCCGACCTGTCCGACGATGACGCCTTCGAAGACGATCTCGACATGGACGAGGACGATCTCGACACCCCGGAAGAGGCTGGCGATCTGAGTGCCGCATCGGCAATCGCAACCGAAATGGCGCGGCAGGAAGAGCCCGCTGCATCGCGGACACCCGCCCCGGCCATGCCACAGGCCGAGACGCCCTCTCCAGGTCAGGCCCCCGCGCGCGTCATCCGCGTGAGGCGGATCGAGCCCAATGCCGCGTCTGCGCTTGGCGAAAGGCGTCGAAACGAGGCCGCGGAGGACAAACCGGCGAGCAGTCTCACCGCCGAGCAGGAGGCCGATCTTGCCCGTGAACTGGCGGAAGTCACGGCGGAACTGAACGGGGATTACGACGACGAGGATGAGGACTGGGATCTCGCCTCCGCCACATCGGACGACGATTCGAGCGCCGATCTCGAAGACGATTTCGAAGAGGGGGATGACGACTGGGACGCTCCCGATCGCCGCGCAGTCGCGTTCGAAGATCCGGAACGGCGCGTAGATCCGGTAACGGCCTCGGCGCCGCAGGACATGTCCGACGACGCCGATGAAGACGACTGGGGTGACGAGAACGACTGGGACGACGATACGTCGGATCTCGACGATGAGCTCCCTGTCGCGGCCAGCGCGGGAAAGCCGGCCGAAGATGATGATGACGACAGCGACTCGGTGGACGAGGCCGTCGAGCGCATGGCGCGTGACGGCATCCGCAAGGCCGTGAAGATGTCGAGCCCCGCCCGCGTGATGCTGACCGAGAACCGGATCGAAGAGGACGACACCTCGGTCGAGCGCATCCTGGACGAGACCAACACCCAGCTGCAAGAGCCCGAAGGCAATCGCCGCCGCAGCGCCATCGCGCATCTGCGGGCTGCCGTCGCCGCGACCCGCGCCGACCGCATCCTCGGTCGAAAGAAGGATGTCGAGAAGGAAGCCGAACCCTACCGCGCCGATCTCGCCACGGTCGTGCGCCCGCGACGCCCCGAAGCGGACCCTGCGACCCGTTCGGAGCGGCGCGGCGATGCGCGGCCCGCCCCGCTCAAGCTGGTGGCGGAACAGCGCGTTGATGAGCGCGGCGACGACGCACCCGCGACCGTTCGCCCGCGCCGGGTGATCCGGGACGAGACGCTGCCCGACCCGCTCGAACTGGAAGACTCGCATGGCGGTTTCGCGGAATTCGCCGAGGACATGGGCGCGACCGGGCTTTTGGAACTGCTTGAAGCCGCCGCCGCCTACATGTCCTTCGTCGAGGGCCGCGACCAGTTTTCGCGCCCGCAGCTGATGACCAGGGTGCGTGCCGTCGAGACCGCGGAATCGAGCCGCGAAGACCGCTTGCGCTCCTTCGGCCAGCTGTTGCGCGAAGGCAAGATCGAGAAGACCCGCGGCGGACGCTTCACCGCCTCGGAGCGGATCGGCTTCAAGCCCGGCGCCCGCGCTGCCGGGTAATGCTATCTGGATGACGTTTCAATGCGGCGGGAACAAGGGCTCGCCGTTTTGCATTTTGCGAGAAGGCTGCCGGGCCGAGCCCGACGGAGAGTGACGGCGCTGAGTCGGTGCTCAGGCAGGAGCGTCGCGACGGTTCGATAGGCTGCAGGGGGCGCTGCCCCCGTCCTGCGGACTCCCCCGGGATATTTGTAACCCGGAGAAGTTGGGGATCGGTGCTCCGCGGCGGATCAGGCAGGCCCGGCAAATGTCACTGAGGGTCGTCGGGATCCGGCTGACCGACGCCGCGGAAGACGTATTTGAAGGGCAGTGCCCAGAGCACCCCGAGCCCGAGATAGATCAGCAATTCGACCAGGATCGGCGGCCGGTCGAACCAGCTTACCACGGTGATCGCCACGAAGATGTAGAGCGGCAGCCCGACCAGCAGGATCAGTGCCGACAGGCGGCGGCGGGTCTTGTAGGTCAGGGCCATGGATGTCTCCGTCTGGGGCGGTCAGTCCGCGAAGGGATCCGTCACGAGGATTGTGTCTTCGCGTTCGGGTGAGGTGGAGAGTAGCGCCACAGGGCAGTCGATCAACTCTTCGACGCGGCGCACATACTTGATGGCTTCGGCAGGCAGGTCCGCCCAGCTGCGCGCACCTTCGGTCGATTGCGACCAGCCCGGCATCTCTTCGTAGATCGGGGTGCAGCGGGCCTGCGCATCCGCGGCCGTCGGCAGGTAGTCGAGCCGGTGCCCGTCGAGATCGTAGCCGACGCAGATCTTCAGCGTCTCGAACCCGTCCAGCACGTCGAGCTTGGTGAAGGCGATGCCGTTCACGCCGCTTGTCGCGCAGGTCTGGCGCACCAGCACCGCATCGAACCAGCCGCAGCGCCGCTTGCGCCCCGTCACGGTGCCGAATTCATGCCCGCGTTCGCCGAGCCGTTGACCGTCGGCGTCATTGAGCTCGGCCGGGAACGGGCCTTCGCCGACGCGGGTTGTGTAGGCCTTGACGATACCGAGCACGAAGTCGATGGCGCCCGGACCGATGCCGGTGCCCGTCGCCGCCTGCCCCGCGATCACGTTGGACGAGGTCACGAAGGGATAGGTGCCGAAGTCGATGTCGAGAAGCGCACCCTGTGCGCCCTCGAAAAGGATGCGCTTTCCGGCGCGGCGCTTTTCATTCAGCACCTTCCAGACGGGGGCGGCGTATTCCAGCACCAGCGGCGCGATCTCGCGCAGATCGGCCAGAAGCCGTTCGCGGTCGACCTCTTCGAGGCCCAGCCCGCGCCGCAGCGCATCGTGATGCACCAGTGCACGTTCGACCCGCGCCACCAGCGTGGCGTCGTCGGCAAGGTCCGCGACCCGGACCGAGCGTCGGCCGACCTTGTCCTCGTAGGCCGGGCCGATGCCGCGTCCGGTGGTGCCGATCTTGGCGACATTGGTCGCGGATTCGCGCGCCCGGTCGAGCTCTCCGTGGATCGGCAGGATCAGCGGCGTGTTCTCGGCGATCATCAGCGTCTCGGGGGTGATGGTGACACCCTGCCCGCGCAGCTGTTCAATCTCCTTCTTGAGGTGCCAGGGGTCGAGCACGACGCCGTTGCCGATCACCGAGAGCTTGCCGCCGCGCACGATGCCACTCGGCAGAAGCGAGAGCTTGAACACCACCCCGTCGATGACCAGCGTATGGCCCGCATTGTGGCCGCCCTGAAAACGCGCGATCACATCCGCGCGTTCGGACAGCCAGTCCACGATCTTGCCTTTGCCTTCATCGCCCCATTGAGCGCCCACGACGACCACGTTTGCCATGTCTCACGACCTTCTGCTGCGGTTCCAAACCCGCGTCGGTATAGCGATGACGGCAAGGCAGCGAAACCACCAATTTGCGAACAGGCTGGACAGCCCGGACCCTTCGCGCCATCAAGGGGGCCGCAGACCGGGCAGGCAACAGACGGAGACGCTGGATGGGATTCGTGACACGCTGGCTCTGTGCGCTCGCCCTGCTGATGCTGACCTACAATCCGACGCCGTTCAGCTATGTCCGCTGGGCGGTGAACAACTATCAGGATCAACTGCCGCTGACCGTGCTGCTGGGGCTGATCCTGCTGATCGGCTACATCATCTACCTGCGCGCGACGCTCCGTTCGATCGGCGCCTTCGGGATGCTGCTGATCCTCGCGGTGATCGCGGCCCTGCTCTGGGTGCTTTATGATTACGGCCTGCTCGACCTTAGCAACCGGGACATCACCAGCTGGCTGGGCCTGCTTGCGCTGTCGCTGGTCCTCGGAATCGGCCTCAGCTGGAGCATCATCCGGCGCAAGCTCTCCGGCCAGGCCGATGTGGACGATGTCGAGGAATGATCAGGTGTGCAGATGTACCGGCTGGCCGTGGGGCGTTTCGAGATAGGCTTCTGTCCAGGCCGATTTGAGCCGGTCGAGATCACCCTTGGCGGCGAGGCCCCGCTCGGTGAGAAGACGTTCCAGCGCCTCGACCCAGGCCAGGAAATAATCCTCGCCACCATCGAGTTCCCTGGCAAGTCCGTGCTCGGCCAGAACCGCGCCGAACCGCTCCGCCCAGTCGGGCCAGGAAAAGGCGCCTGTCTCGGAAAGATGGACCGTCAGGGCAAAGACCTGCGCATGCCAGGGTTCGTGAAAAACCGGCTCCGTCATGCGGGCACGAGATAGCTTTGCCAGAGATCGAGCACGACCTCGTCTGAGGGGCTTTCCGCATCGGCCCAGAGTTCGGATGCCGCGAAGACCACCGCGTAGAGCGGCTCGGGGCATTCGCCGAGACCGTGTGCATTGGTGTCGGGCAGAACATGCGCGCCGTGGCAGAGCAGCACCCGGCCCCGCGCGCCGGAGGCATAGGCCGGCAGTCGCGTATGACCGCCGGGCACGGTCCGGTTCGCGGCGGGACGGAGGGTGCGCACGGCGTCGCCGGGCCCGAAGAGGCTCGGCACGTCACTCTGACGCGCCGAGGGGCCGCCGCGCGCCAGGACAGGGGCGACCCTGTCGGCGCTGAGCGCGCTGTCCGTCAACTTTGGTGCGGAGACGGACTTGGCATGCGGGGTTGCCGCGCGCAGCTCGTCCCGTGTCACGAGGCCGCGTTCGGCCAGAAGATCCGCAAGCCCGGCGATCCACTTTTCGTAATAGGTGAACCGCGCGTAATCCTTGGGCGCCACGCTTTCGCGCGCCCGGCGGGCCGCATCGATCGGCCAGGCTCCGAGCGCTCCGCAGGCGATGGTGAGCGCAAGCGCGCGCTTGTGCCATTCCGGCGCATGGATCGGCGCGTCCTCGGGCTCGGGCGTGACCGCACCATCACCGAACCGTCCGCCCATATCGTGCACGCGGCTCATCCCGGTGCCTTTGCGCGGCCGGTGCCGATCATCGAATCGCGGGTCACGAGCGCCATCAACGCATCTTCGCCCATGCTTTCGGTACCCCCGGGTCTTTCGGGGATCACGAGATAGCGGATCTCGGCCGTCGAATCCCAGACCCGCACCGCCTGCGCCTCCGGCAGCTCCAGCCCGAAATCCGCGAGCACGCGGCGCGGTTCGCGGACCACGCGGGCGCGGTAGGCATCGGATTTGTACCAGCTCGGCGGGATTCCGAGAAGCGGCCATGGATAACAGGAGCAAAGGGTGCAGACGACGATGTTATGTGTCTCGGGCGTGTTCTCGACCGCGACCACGTGTTCGCCCTGCCGCCCGTAAAAGCCCATCTCCGAGATCACCGCGGTCGCGTCGTTCAGCAATCTCGCGCGGAAATCCGCGTCGGCCCAGGCGCGGGCCACGACGCGGGCGCCGTTCTGCGGGCCGATCTTGGTCTCGTAGGTGTCGATGATCGCATCGAGAGCGGCCGGATCGACAAGGCCTTTCTGCACCAGCAGGGTCTCGAGCGCCTTCACCCGCAGCGCCGGATCCGGCGGCAGCAGGCTGTGGGGGTGGTCATGGTCGTGGTGATCATGCGGCATGGGAAGGATGATGCAACGAAGCGGGTGTCCGGGCAAGGGCCGGATGGAGTGAGTGCGGCACACTCGGGGGCTTTGCCCCCGAACCCCCAGGATATTTTTGACCCAAAGAAGCGAGGGAGGTCGGCGCGATGGTCCGGGGGCGCGCATTGCGTCTTGCCTGCGGGGCACAAGCGGGGTTGCGCAGGGGCCTGCGAGCTTCTAAGTACGCGTCGATCCGGACCAAAGGCAGCCGCAATGGAAAACGTCATCCTCATCATACATCTGCTTCTGGCGCTCGCGCTGATCGGAGTGGTGCTCATGCAACGCTCCGAAGGGGGCGGTCTTGGTATGGGCGGCGGCGGCGGTGGCGGCGCCATGTCGGGCCGCGCGGCGGCCACGGCGCTTGGCAAGGTGACATGGATTCTGGCTGCGGCCTTCATCTGCACATCGATCTCGCTCACCATCATCGCGGCGGCGAGCTCCTCGGGCAGCTCGATCATGGACCGGCTTACGGGTTCTGCCCCGGCCTCCGAGCCTGCCGCGGATATCACCACCCCGGACATCAACACGGATGGCTTGCTGCCACCGCCGACACCGTCGGATGGCGACACCTCATCTCCGCTGGTGCCGCGCGCCTCCGAGTAAGCGGCAGCCGCACCAGGGCGCGGGCCATCAAGGCCCCGCAACACCACAACAATTTGAGATTTGCGCCCCAACCGCAACAGCATCTTGCGGTTGGCTGGACAATTCGGTGCGAATCCTCTATGGCTTTAATCCCGTGATGCTGCGGTCCGCGACAGGGCCGTGGGTGACCATTTCTTGAACAAAATCACGGGGTTCGCGCCACATGGCACGTTTCATCTTCATCACCGGCGGTGTCGTCTCTTCCCTTGGCAAGGGGCTCGCTTCGGCCGCTCTCGGCGCCCTGCTTCAGGCCCGCGGCTTTTCGGTGCGGCTGCGCAAGCTCGACCCTTACCTCAACGTCGATCCCGGCACGATGAGCCCGTTCGAACATGGCGAGGTCTTCGTCACCGATGACGGCGCCGAGACAGACCTCGATCTTGGCCATTACGAGCGCTTCACGGGCGTGTCGGCGCGCAAGACCGATTCCATCTCCTCGGGCCGGATCTATTCCAACGTGCTGGAAAAGGAGCGCCGCGGCGACTACCTCGGCAAGACGATCCAGGTCATTCCGCACGTCACCAACGAGATCAAGGATTTCATCTCGATCGGCGAGGATGAGGTCGATTTCATGCTCTGCGAGATCGGCGGCACCGTCGGCGATATCGAGGGCCTGCCCTTCTTCGAGGCGATCCGCCAGTTCTCCCAGGACAAGCCGCGCGGCCAGTGCATCTTCATGCATCTCACCCTGCTGCCCTTCATCAAGGCGAGCGGCGAGCTCAAGACCAAGCCGACGCAGCACTCGGTCAAGGAGCTGCGCTCCATCGGCCTCGCCCCCGACATTCTCGTCTGCCGCTCCGAAGGGCCGATCCCCGTCAAGGAGCGCGAGAAGCTTGCGCTCTTCTGCAACGTACGCTCCGATTCCGTGATCGCCGCGCAGGACCTCAAGTCGATCTACGAGGCTCCGCTCGCCTATCACCGCGAGGGGCTCGACCAGGCCGTGCTCGACGCGTTCCAGATCACGCCCGCTCCGCGCCCCGTGCTCGACCGGTGGGAAGATGTGGCCGACCGGATCTACAACCCCGAGGGTGAGGTCAACGTCGCCATCGTCGGCAAGTACACGCAGCTCGAGGATGCCTACAAATCCATCGCCGAGGCGCTGACCCATGGCGGCATGGCGAACCGCGTCAAGGTCAACATCCAGTGGGTCGATGCCGAGATCTTCGACCGCGAGGATCCGGCGCCCTATCTCGAGGGATTCCACGCCATCCTCGTGCCCGGCGGCTTTGGCGAACGCGGCACCGAAGGCAAGATCAAGGCCGCGCAATATGCGCGCGAGCACAAGATTCCCTATCTGGGCATCTGCCTCGGCATGCAGATGGCGGTGATCGAGGCGGCGCGCAACGTCGCGGGCGTCAAGACCGCGGGTTCCGAGGAATTCGACCATGAATCCGGCAAGAAGCGTTTCGAGCCGGTGGTCTATCACCTCAAGGAATGGGTGCAGGGCAACCAGAAGGTCAACCGCTCGGTGAGCGACGACAAGGGCGGTACCATGCGGCTCGGGGCTTATGACGCGGTGCTGAAGGAAGGCTCCAAGGTCGCCGGGATCTACGGCACGCTTGCCATCGACGAACGCCACCGCCACCGCTACGAGGTCGACACGCAGTATCGCGAGCAGCTCGAAAAGGTCGGCCTGTCGTTTTCCGGCATGTCGCCCGACGGCAAGCTGCCCGAGATCGTGGAATGGTCCGATCATCCGTGGTTCATCGGCGTGCAGTTCCACCCGGAGCTGAAGTCGAAACCCTTCGATCCGCATCCCCTGTTCAAGGACTTCGTGCGGGCGGCGAAGGACGTGTCGCGCCTGGTTTGAGGCGGGTACGGCCCTGCAGTCGGGCTGATATGGGTCCGATTCGACCGGCCGGAGCCAGGTAGGGTGCGGATTCACGACGCATTCCACCCCGATCCGAGCTGCGCGGCATCTTCCCGCACTCTTGCGCCGCCTCCGCACCGCGGCTAAGGCGAAACCATGCTGTCCTATCAACATCACTACCACGCCGGGAATCTGGCAGATGTCCACAAGCACGCGCTGCTTGCCTGGATGCTCGCCTACCTGACGCGGAAGGACAAACCGCTGAGCTACATCGAAACTCATGCGGGCCGTGGCCTTTATGACCTTGCGGCGCCCGAGGCGGTCAAGACGGGCGAGGCCGCGATGGGCATCACCCGGACGCGCGACTGGTTTTCGGAAGCTCATCCCTACCGCACGACCCTCGATGCGATCCGCAAGACCCACGGCGCGACCGCCTATCCCGGCTCGCCTCTCATCGCCGCCAGCCTGCTGCGCAACGACGACAGCCTCCATTTCGCCGAGCTGCATCCGGGCGAGTTCGCCGCCCTGCGCGATACCCTCTGGCATTACAAAGGTCATACCTATCAGCAGGATGGTTTTGAGCTCGCGCAGAGCCTCTGCCCGCCCGAGCCGCGTCGCGGTCTGGCTCTGATCGACCCCAGCTACGAGGTCAAATCCGATTACGACACCATCCCGCGGACCCTGCAGACGCTGCACCGCAAATGGAATGTCGGTATCCTGACGCTGTGGTATCCGATCCTGAAATCCGGTGCGCATGCCGAAATGCTGAACCAGCTTCGTCGCGATCACCCGGACGCGCTGTGCCACGAAGTCGGCTTTCCGCCGATCCGCGACGGTCACAGGATGGTCGGTTCCGGCCTGTTCGTGGTCAACCCGCCCTATGGCCTCGAGGGGGAAGCGAAGCTCCTGACACGCCGTTTCAAGAGCCTGACCTGAGGCCATCCGAAAGGGCTGCCGACCGGATCGCCTCGCACAGGCATGTCACACGACACTCCCTGATCTCTCGACAGGTTGCACTCGCAAGAGCTCCCTGCGACCTGCGCAATTGGTCGCTTTTCCCATGTTTCAAGGGTTTTTGCGCCCAGCGCTGCGTCAAAAAGACTGGACCGGCTCGTCTTTGCCCCGCAAACTCCCGATGGACAAGGCAATAAAGGGAAAGCGAGGCCGAGATGTTCCAACCTGATCCGAAGGCCCGCATGACCCGTTGTACGCGGCACGCTCGCCCGATCCGTCCACGTGTTGCGTGACGCATGTCCACAAGATTGAACCTGTGGCTCAGTGCACCGCATGCGGCCTGGCTCGATCCGGCGGACACACCGCTTGTACTGGCCACCCTTCTGGTCTGCATGAACCGCCACGACGCGCTGGCGGGTCAGCTGTGCACGGGGCAGATCGACGCGATCCTGGCCCTGCGCTATGACCTGACCTTGGCCGAGGCGGCAGATCTTCGCCTTGCCTCCGAAACTTGTGCCAAGGCGGCGCCGCAGATGGAAACGCTTGCGGGAATGATACGGGTGCACGTGCCCCGCTCCGAACTGATCGCGCTGGGTCTGTGTCTCTGCACCGTTCTGCGGGGGTGCGAGACAGGACATCGCGATGGCAAGTTCTCGCATGGCGTGGTCGGACACATTCTGGGCATCGACGCGCTAACCCTTGTGCAGGCTGACTTTTCTTGATCCAATGCGGCATGATTGAAAATCAAACGACTCTCCGCGGGGTGCCATGTTCGCAGACTTCCTGAAACGGCTGACCCAGCCGGACCCTAGCCCGCTGCCCGACGAAGACGCCCGCCTTGCGCTCACGGCCCTGCTCGTGCGCGTCGCACGCTCCGATGGCGCCTATGATCTGCAGGAACGTCAGCGGATCGACCGCATTGCCGCGACGCGGTATCGCCTGTCTGCGGCCGACGCCACCGAACTGCGCTCCCAGGCTGAAGAACTCGAAGCCCAGGCGCCCGATACCGTCCGCTTCACCCGCGCCATCAAGGATGCCGTGGCCTACGATCACCGCATCGCCGTGATCGAAGCCCTGTGGGAGGTCGTTCTGGCCGACGGCGTGCGCGAGGCGGAAGAGGACTCGCTGCTGCGGCTGGTCTGCAGCCTGCTGGGTGTCAGCGATGTGGACAGTGCAATGGCGCGTCAGCGGGTCGAAGCCGAGAAATGATCGCCTCCTTTCCGATGTATGATCGGCCCGAGACCGCCTCGGCCAACGATGCCTTGTGGGCTGCGTTCAGATCCCGCCTCGGAGAAGGCCCGGAACATCTCGATCGCAATATCGGCCTGTGGGAGGCATGGGAACATCCAGACCTGCTGCTCTCGCAGACCTGCGGGCTGCCCTACAGCACGCGGCTTCACAGCAAGGTGGCTCTGGTGGGCAGTCCCGATTTCGGCCTGCCGGGCTGTCCTGCGGGCCATTACAACTCCGTCCTCGTCACGAGGGCGGACAATCGCGTGGCGCTGAAAACACTGTTCACCCAGCGCATCGTCATCAACCAGAGCCACAGCCAGTCCGGCCACGGCGCGCTCTTCAGCCATGCCCGCAGGCTGGGCGTGACGCCGGGGCCGATGACCGAAAGCGGGGCCCACATGCGTTCTGCCGAGATGGTCGCCCGGAACGAGGCCGACATCACGGCCATCGACGCGCATACCTGGCGCCTGATCCAGCGCTACGACGACACCGCGCGGCTGCTGCGGGAACGCGACAGGACCACGCCGACGCCGGCCACGCCCTTCATCACCGCCAGGCACCGGGACCCCGTCCCGCTGCGCCGGGCACTGAAGGCCGCGCTGGGCGATCTGCCCCCCGAAACCCGCGCGGTTCTGAACCTGCGCGCCATCATCGACATTCCGCATGCGCAGTACATGGCCGTACCGACACCGCCGGACGCCTCAAAAACCGGCTAACCTCTGGTCATTTGAAAGGCATGTTGCCCGTTTTTTCCGTTTTGGACGTTGCATTGTCGGAATTTTTACCTCCATCCTGTGGCAGCGAAAAAATCAGCAACCCGGCAAGGCCTCGTGACAGACAGCACCCCCGTGATCGCCATCCGCAATCTCCACAAGCAGTATGGCGCGCTTGAGGTTCTGAAAGGCGTGGACATCACCGCCCGGCGCGGCGACGTGGTCGCACTCATCGGCTCGTCAGGCTCCGGCAAGTCGACGCTGCTGCGCTGTGCCAACCTGCTCGAGGACAGCCAGCAGGGCGAGATCCTGTTCAAGGGCGAACCGGTGACCTGGAGGGGCAGCGCCATGGCGCGCAGGCCGGCCGATCCGAAACAGGTTTTGCGCATCCGCACGAACCTGTCGATGGTGTTCCAGCAGTTCAACCTCTGGTCCCACCTCACCATCCTGGAAAACGTGATGGAAGCGCCCGTCACCGTCCTCGCCCGCACACCGGGAGAGGTCGAGCGCGCCGCGCGGCGCTATCTCGACCAGGTCGGCATCGGCGACAAATGCGACAACTATCCGGCACAGCTCTCGGGCGGTCAGCAGCAGCGCGCCGCCATCGCGCGCGCGCTTTGCATGGAGCCCGAGGCGATCCTGTTCGACGAGCCGACCTCGGCACTCGACCCCGAGCTCGAGCAGGAGGTGGTCAAGGTCATCCGGGATCTCGCCGCCGAGGGGCGCACCATGCTGATCGTGACCCATGACATGAAGATGGCGCGGGACGTGAGCAGGCATGTCGTGTTCCTGCATCAGGGCCTGATCGAAGAGGAAGGCCCGCCGGAGACGCTGTTCGGGAGCCCGAAATCCGAACGCCTGCAGGGCTTTCTGAAATCAACCACATGAGACCTCGCGGCATCCTGCCCGGTCGCATAAAGACAACACACCAAGGGAGACTTTCATGAAAAAACTACTTCTCGGCGCTGCCGCGCTGACCCTGTCGGCCTCGATGGCCTATGCCGAAGCACATACGGTGGTGCGTCTGGGCACCGAAGGCGCCTACCCTCCGTACAACTTCATCAACGATGCGGGCGAGGTCGACGGCTTCGAGCGCGAACTGGGCGACGAGCTCTGCACCCGCGCCGAGCTGACCTGCGAGTGGGTCACCAACGACTGGGACAGCATCATCCCGAACCTCGTCTCGGGCAACTACGACGCGATCATCGCGGGCATGTCGATCACGGATGAGCGCGACGAGGTGATCGACTTCAGCTCGAACTACACCCAGCCCGACCCCTCCGCATATCTGGCGCTCGACGGGTCCGAGCCCGATTTCACCAACGGCGTCTTCGCCGCGCAGGCCGGCACGATCCAGGCGAGCCACATCGCTTCATCGGGGGCCACGCTCGTCGAATTCGCGACACCCGACGAAGCCGTCGCCGCCGTGCGCAACGGCGAAGCGGATGCAGTTCTGGCCGACAAGGCCTATCTCCTGCCCATCGCCGAAGAATCCTCGGACCTCGCCCTCGTGGGTGACGACGTGCTCATCGGCGGCGGCATCGGTCTTGGCATCCGCGAAAGCGACACCGAGCTGAACGAGAAATTCTCGAGCGCCATCGACGCGATGAAGGAAGACGGATCGCTCAACGCGCTGATCGAGAAATGGCTGCCCGGTTCGGCAACCTTCTGAGATCCGCGACAGGGGGGGAGGCACAGAGCTCCCCCCTTCATCTTGCCAGATAAACTCAAAAAATCCCTTCGGCCCCAGAGGCACCGCCATTTTCAGTTTCTGCGCAGATCCCACGACCCTGTCCGATGCCGCCTGGCTCGGCTGCTACCTCACGACCGGCAAGCACATGGCGCTTTACTGGTCGTTCGGAACGGTGCTGATGCTGCTCGCGATCACGGCGCCCACGGCCCTCGCCTTCGGCTTTGGCGGAGCGGCGGCGGCACGGTCGAAATTCCTGCCGCTGCGCTGGTTCGGGCAAGGCTATATCGCCATCGTGCGCGGCGTGCCCGACATCGCCTTCTTCCTGTTCTTCGTGATCGCGCTGGATCAGGCCTTCGAATATGTCCGCCACAAGGTAAAATGCCCCGACTGGAACCAGCCGATCCGCCAGGGCAACGATTTCGTCGTCTGCGACGCCGCGAAGCTGCCGCTCAGCAATGCCGCGCAGTGGGTGCACGAGACATACGGCTTCTTCCTCGCCGTTCTGACCTTTTCCATCGTCTTCGGCGCCTTTGCCGCGAATGTCCTCTACGGCGCGATGCGCGCCGTCCCGCGCGCCCAGATGGAGACCGCCGAGGCCTATGGCATGACCCCGCGCCAGATCTTTCGCCGCATCCTCGTGCCGCAGATGTGGGTCTATGCCCTGCCCGGTCTGTCCAACCTCTGGATGGTGCTGATCAAGGCGACGCCGCTGCTGTTCCTGCTCGGGGTCGAGGATATCGTCTACTGGGCGCGCGAACTCGGCGGGTCCAAGACGCCGCGTTTCACCGATTATCCGCATGGCGACTGGCGCATGTGGTACTTCTTCGCGCTGCTGGTCTTCTATCTCTGCTTCACCCGGATCTCCGAAATCCTGCTGGAACGGCTGATGGTGAAACTGACCCACGGCCAGGCCACGCTCGGCGGCGAAGCGCAGCGGAAGGCGGGAGCATGACCGCGGTTCCTGCCCGTGCCGTCGCCCGGGGGCGCTGCCCCCGTCCCGGACCCTGTCCGCGACTCCCCCGGGATATTTACGACCCGGAGAAACGGGGGGCCGTGCGCGTGAACGGAGCCTTGTCATGAGTTGCTGGGAGACCCTTGCCGATTACGGGCTGCGTTCGATCGGCATTGGCGAGCGTCTGTTGCCGCGCTCCGACTTCACCCTCTGTCAGCAGGTGGTGCTGATCGGGTCGGGCATGATCTGGAACGTCTATTTCGGCTTCGTGGCGCTGGCATCGGGCTTCTTCCTTGCCACGGCCGTGGCGCTCGGCAAGGCATCGGACCACAGGCTCACGCGCAAGCTGTCGGAATGGTTCATCTTCGTCTTCCGCGGCTCGCCGCTCTTCATCCAGTTCTTCTTTGCCTATTTCGGGTTCCAGAGCCTGAAATCCGTCTCCCCGCTCTTCGATGCGTTCTCGGCGGCCTGGCTCGGCGCGCTGATCGTGCTGTTCCTCAACACCGCCGCGTATACCGGCGAGATCTTCTACGGCGCCCTGCGTTCGGTGCCCAAGGGCGATGCCGAGGCGGCGGATGCCTATGGCCTCTCGGGCTGGCCGCGGTTCCGGCGCATCATCTGGCCCACCATGCTGCGGCTCGCCTGGCCCGCCTATACGAACGAGGCGATCTTCCTGTTCCATGCCACGACGCTGGTCTATTTCTCGGGTTTCCCGGCCTGGCAGCAGCGGGGCGATGCACTCTATTACGCCAATTACTTTGCCGACAAGACCTTCAACCCCTTCGTGCCCTACCCGATCCTGGCGGGATATTTCATCCTGCTGACCCTGATCATCGTGTCCGTATTCGGGCTGATCAACCGCCGTCTCAACCGCCATCTGCCACAGGAACAGCGCGCCAAGATGCGCTTTCGACCCAACCTGATCCGCTAGACCTTGCGGCAGACCGATCGCGGGCGGGTCCCGCGGACCGGAAAATCAACCGGTTTTTTCCCTTGCCAGCCCCCCCGACCTGTCGCTATCCGTAATTTGATCAAATTCCTCCCAAACCCGGTGCCCCATGTCCTCCGCCATGAAGAACTACCTGCGCAAACATCCCGAGGTCCGCACGATCCGCGTCGCGGCGGCGGATCTCAACGGCCAGCCACGCGGAAAGCGCGTGCCCTCCCGCTTTGCCGACAAGGTGGTCGAGGATGGCACGCGCTTTCCACTCTCGGTGCTGAACCTCGACATCTGGGGCGAGGATATCGACGACAGCCCGCTGGTCTTTGAATCCGGCGATGCGGACGGCGTGCTGAAACCGACCGAACGCGGGTTCATCCCGATGCCCTGGCTCGAGGCGCCGACCGCCCTGCTGCCGATCTGGATGTTCCGCGAAGACGGGCGTCCCTATGACGGCGATCCGCGCCAGGCGCTGAAGGCGGTGGTCGACCGGTTCAAGGAAAAGGGGCTCACGCCCGTCGTCGCGGTCGAGCTCGAATTCTTCCTGATCGACGATTCGGGCCGCACGTTGCAGGTGCCGATCTCACCCCGGTCCTCGAAGCGGCGCAAGGCGGCCGAGACGATGTCGATCCGCGCGCTCGACACGTTCGACACATTTTTCACCGATCTCTACGACGCCTGCGAGGCCATGGACATCCCCGCCGACACGGCCATTTCCGAGGCGGGCCTCGGCCAGTTCGAGATCAACCTCATGCATGGCGATGACGCGCTGCGCGCCGCGGACGATGCCTGGCTGTTCAAGATGCTGGTCAAGGGGCTGGCCCGCCGCCACGGTTTCGCCGCCTCCTTCATGGCGAAACCTTACGAGGATTACGCGGGCTCCGGCCTGCACACGCATTTCTCCGTCGTGGACCGCAACGGTGCGAACATCTTCGACGATGGCGGCCCCAGGGGCACGGCCCTCATGCGGCATGCCGTGGCAGGGTGCCTCGATGCGATGCATGACAGCTCGCTGATCTTCGCGCCGCACCTGAATTCCTTCGACCGGATGGTGCCGGGCGCCCATGCGCCTTCGGGCATCTGCTGGGCCTACGAGAACCGCACCGCGGCGATCCGCATCCCCTCGGGTGCCTCTGCCGCGCGGCGGATCGAACACCGGGTCGCGGGGGGAGACGTGAATCCCTACCTCATGCTCACCGCAATCCTGGGCGCCGCGCTGAACGGGATTGAGGATGCGGTCGAACCGCCTGCCCCGGTGACCGGCAACGCCTATGCGCTCGACCTGCCCCGCATCCCGACCACCTGGGGCGAGGCGATCGACGCCTTCGAGCACAGCACGCGCGTGCCGCGCATCTTCTCGGCCGAGCTGATCCGCAACCTGGTGCTGACCAAGCGGCAGGAGATGTTCTACATGGCCGAGCTCAGCCCCAACGAACAGGTCGAGATCTATCTCGACACCGTCTGACGCAAGGCGCGGACGGGCGGCCCCTTGCCGCCTGTCCGCACCATCTCTACCTTTGACCTGACACTCCCAAAACTCGGTGCCTCATGAAAATCGGCATTCTGCAAACCGGCCACGTCGCGGATGAGCTCATCGCGGAAAACGGCGACTATTCCGAAATCTTTCCGAGGTTTCTCGGCGGGCGCGGCCTCACTTTCGAAAACTATGCGGTGGTCGACGGGGAATTCCCGGAAGGCCCCGAAGCCGCCGATGGCTGGCTCATCACCGGATCGCGCTTTGGCGCCTACGAGGATCACCCCTGGATCGCCCCGCTCGAACAGCTGGTGCGCGACATCTATGCGTCGGGCCGGCCGATGATCGGCGTCTGTTTCGGGCACCAGATCATCGCTCAGGCGCTCGGCGGAAAGGTCGAGAAGTTCAAGGGTGGCTGGTCCATCGGGCGCACCGCTTACGACATCAACGGCGAGAAACTGAACCTCAATGCCTGGCACCAGGATCAGGTGACGGTCCTGCCCGAAGGCGCGCAGACGATTTCGGGCACCGATTTCTGCGAACATGCGGCGGTGCTTTACGGTGACCGGGCCTTCACCATCCAGCCCCACCCCGAGATCGACCGCACCTATATCAGGGGCCTGCTCGAAACGCGCGCTCCCGGCGTGGTTCCCGAGGACCTGCGTCAGCACGCGCTGGCAGAACTGGACAATGACACCGACAGCGCGCGGCTTGCCGAGATGTTCGCCCTGTTCTTCACCGAAAGGAAGATCGCATGAGCGACTGGACCGACGAACTGCCCGAGGCCGCGACGGCCTATCTCGAGAACCGACGGCTGGACGAGGTCGAATGCATCATCTCCGACCTGCCGGGCATAGCGCGCGGCAAGGCCGTGCCTGCCTCGAAATTCGCGCGGCAGAAGTATTTCCACCTGCCGGATTCGATCTTCTTCCAGACCATCACCGGCGACTGGGGCGAAGCGGCGGACGTGAACGAAGGCTTCATCGAGCGCGACATGATCCTGAAGCCGGACATGTCGACCGCCACCGCCGCGCCCTGGACCGGGGACTGGACGCTGCAGATCATCCACGACGCCTTTGACCGCAAGGACCGACCCGTCGGCTGCGCGCCGCGCAACGTGCTGAAAAAGGTCTGCGATCTCTACAAGGCGCAGGGTTGGCAGCCGGTGGTCGCGCCCGAGATGGAATTCTTCCTCGTTGCGCGCAACATCGACCCCGCCAAGAACATCGAGCCGATGATGGGCCGCTCGGGCCGCCCCGCCGCCGCGCGGCAGGCCTATTCCATGACGGCCGTGGACGAATTCGGACCCGTCATCGACGACATCTACGACTTTGCCGAAGCCCAGGGCTTCGAGATCGACGGTATCACCCAGGAAGGCGGCGCCGGCCAGCTCGAGATCAACCTGCGCCACGGCGATCCGGTCAAGCTCGCCGACGAGGTTTTCTATTTCAAGCGGCTGATCCGCGAGGCGGCGTTGCGGCACAATTGTTTCGCGACCTTCATGGCGAAACCCATCGCGGACGAGCCCGGCTCGGCCATGCACATCCATCACTCGGTGCTCGACATCGAGACCGGCAAGAGCATCTTCACCGGTCCTGCGGGTGGCGAGACGGATGCCTTCTTCAACTTCATCGGCGGCTTGCAGGTGCATATGCCCGCCGCCCTGGCAGTAATGGCGCCTTACGTGAACAGCTACCGGCGCTACGTGAAGGACCATGCCGCCCCGATCAACCTGGAATGGGGCCGCGACAACCGCACCACCGGCATCCGCATCCCGCTTTCGGGGCCGGAATCGCGCCGGGTCGAAAACCGTATCGCCGGCATGGATTGCAACCCCTATCTCGGGATCGCGGCGTCGCTCGCCTGCGGCTATCTGGGCATGATGCAGGAACTGCGCCCGACCAAGCAGTTCAAGGGGGATGCCTATGAAGGCGAGGGCGATATCCCGCGGGTTCTGGGTCAGGCACTGGATCTCTTCGATGCGTCGAAGGATCTGCACGAGGTGCTCGGCAAGGAATTCGCGCGGGTCTATTCGATCGTGAAGCGGACGGAATACGAGGAATTCCTGCAGGTGATCTCTCCCTGGGAGCGCGAGCACCTGCTGCTGAACGTCTGAGCCCGTTGCGGGGATCGCGGGGGGCTCTGCCCCCCGTCCTGCGGACTCCCCCCGGGATATTTTTGACCCAGAGAAGCAGGAGACCTTCTGCATGGATCTGTTGTTTTCAAATGATAGGCGCGGCCAGTATCCGCAAAGCTGGTACGCCGACACGGCGGAGCCGCTCGCGCCCTATGCGCCGCTGAAAGGCGAGACACGGGCGGATGTCTGTATCGTCGGCGGTGGCTATACCGGTCTCTCCGCGGCGTTGCATCTGGCGCAGGCCGGGCTGGACGTCGTGCTGCTCGAGGCGCACCGGGTTGGGTTCGGGGCGTCGGGACGCAATGGCGGACAGCTCGGATCGGGCCAGCGGCAGGATCAGAAGGTTCTGGAAACCATGGTAGGGGCGGACCACGCCCGCAGGCTCTGGGATCTCGGCGAGGACGCGAAGGCTCTGGTGCGCAAGCTCATCGCCGAACGCGAGATCGACTGCCATTTGAAACCCGGCGTGGCCTGGACGGCGTCATCGGAGGCGGATGTGCGCGATCTGCACGGTTATGCCGAGCACCTGTCGCAGCGCTATGGATATGAGCGGATCGAGACGCTGGACCGTGACGCCTGCTTCGCGCTCTGCCCCTCTCCCGATTACAAGGGCGGCATCCTGGACATGGGCGCCGGGCATCTGCATCCGCTGCGCTTTGCCCAGGGGCTGGCCCGGGCGGCCGCTGCTGCGGGGGCCCGGATCCACGAGGGCAGCCATGTGCATCACATCGCAAAAGGCGATCCCGCGGTGATCCAGACCGATGCGGGCCAGGTGAGCGCGCGCCACGTGATCCTGGCCGCGAACGGCTATCTCGGCGGGCTCGACCGCAAGGTGGCCGCGCGCGTCATGCCGATCAACAACTTCATCGTGGCGACCGAACCGCTGGGCGATCGGGCGCAGGACGTGCTGACGCAGGATGTCGCGGTCGCGGATTCCCGGTTCGTCGTCAATTATTTCCGCCTGTCGCAGGACAAGCGGCTGCTGTTCGGCGGCGGCGAGAGTTACGGATACCGCTTTCCCGACGACATCCGCGCCGTGGTGAGGAAGCCGATGCTGACGGTATTTCCGCATCTGCGGGACGTGAAGCTCGACTACGCCTGGGGCGGCACGCTCGCGATCACCATGAAGCGCATGCCCTATCTGGCGCGGCCTGCCGCGAACATGCTCTCGGCCTCGGGTTATTCCGGGCATGGTGTCGGAACGGCCGTACATGCCGGGCAACTCATGGCGCGGGCGATCCAGGGCCAGGCCGAAGGCTTCGACACGCTCGCCTCCGTCCCCGTGCCAGCCTTCCCCGGCGGACCGATGATGCGCAACCCGCTGCTGGTTCTCGCGATGAGCTGGTATGCCTTGCGCGACAGGTTGGGCCTCTAGAAAGGGCGATGTCACGCGATCTTCACTTGGGTAATCCCCCGGTCTGATTTACAAAACCTGAAACATGCCTTCAGGAAATTGAAAATGACCCAGATCCCGGACATGCACGACGCCGAGCCGATCCCCGAAGAAGCCCGGGCCGAGATCGACAGGCTGCTGCGCTCCGGCGACCTGTTCCGCTACCACGCGCACGCGGATTCGCCCGTCGCCCTGCTCGAACGGGAATTCGCCGCCCATCTGGGGTCACGATATGCGCTCGCGGTCAGCAGCTGCTCCGCCGCCCTCTTCCTGTCGCTGAAGGCGCTGGACCTGCCGCGCGATGCCCGCGTGCTGATCCCCGGCTTCACCTTCGCCGTGGTACCGTCGGCCGTGCTGCATGCCGACTGCCTTCCGGTGCTCTGCGAAGTCAACGGTGACTACCGCATCGACCTGTCCGATTTCGAGGACAAGCTCGGGGATGTGCAGGCAGTCATCATCAGCCACATGCGCGGCCACACCTCGGACATGGACGCCATCCTGAGCCTCTGCGAGGCGCGGGGCATCCCGGTGATCGAGGATGCCGCACACAGTCTCGGCACCACCTGGAACGGGCGCAATATCGGCACGCTGGGCCGGATCGGCTGCTTCAGTTTCCAGAGCTACAAGCTGATCAACGCGGGCGAAGGCGGCATCCTCGTCACAGACGATGCGGATCTCGTGGCGCGCGCGATCATCATGTCGGGCGCCTACGAACATAACTGGGCCAAGCATCCTGTTCTGGGGACGGCCTGTGCCGAATGGCAGAACCGGTTGCCGCTCTACAATCTGCGCCTCTCCAACCTCTCCGCCGCGATCATCCGTCCGCAGCTGGCGCATGTGGCACGACGCGTGGCGGACGGGCGGCGCAACCACGATCACGTGGCATCGCTCCTGGCCACCTGTCCCTGGATCGACGTGCCCCCCAGCCTGCCGCAGGAGCGCCGGGCCCCGGACTCGCTTCAGTTCAACCTTGTGGGCATGTCGGACGATGACGTGCTGGCCTTCGCCGATGCCGCCGGAGCCGCGGGCGTCCGCATTCAGGTCTTCGGGCTGAGCCGCGACAATGCCCGCGCCTTCTGGAACTGGCAGTTTCTTCCGGATCTTCCAGAGCTTCCGAAAACCCGCGCCATGCTCATGCGCGCCTGCGACACCCGCCTGCCCGCCCGGCTGAGCCTCGACGACTGCACGGCCGTGGCGCATGTTCTGCTCGATGCCGCGCATCGGGTCATGCCAAAGGCCCAGGCTTACGGAACCTGACCAGGCAACCCTGAACCGCTCCCCCATTCATCTTGCCGCATAAACTCCGGGGAGCGCGAGGGGCTGGCCCCTCGCTCCCACATCTGTCAGACGCGCGACGCCGACAGATCACACCCATTCACTGAAACACGGCGGACCGGCCTCAGCCGCCCATCTTGGTGAGCTTCTTCTGCAGTTCCGCCAGTTCCTTCTTGATCGCTTCGAGCTCCTCGGGGGAGCCTTCTTGCTCGGATTCCGGCGCCGACCATTGCTTGCCGACCGATCCGCTCATCGCCTTGAGGAATGCTTCCTGCTGGGCCTGAACAGCCTCGAACCCCGGCATCTTGGTCATCGGGTTGATCGACTGCATGTTCTCGACCCATTTCGACTGGCTGTCGCGGAACATCTCGAAACTCTGGGCAAGGAATTGCGGCACCACGCTGGTCGCCTGGGTGGTGTAGCTGCGCACGAGGTCGGTGAGCACGTTGATCGGCAACACGCTTTCGCCCTTGCTCTCGTGCTCGGCTACGATCTGCAGCAGATATTGCCGGGTCAGATCATCACCCGATTTCAGATCGACGATCTTGACCTCACGGCCCGCGCGGATGAACCCGGCGATATCCTCGAGCGTCACGTAATCGCTGGTTTCGGTGTTGTAGAGCCTGCGGCTGGCATAGCGTTTGATCAGCAGCGGTTTGTCTGGGTCAGCCACGGGGTCCCTCCCAAGAAATGCAGCGGTGCAGCAAACTCTAGGCCCCTGTTGCACAAAAGAAAAGACCAAGCTTTCCGCAGATGCGCAGTGATCAGGCAGCACGAAAAAGGGCGGGTTCCGAAGAACCCGCCCGTCGAGCTGCACCGCTTGGGAGGAGAACGGTGCAGATCTCAAAGCTGTGTGTGCTTTGATAACTCGCTAAAGCGCTGGCAACTTACTTGGCCGGAGCGGCGCTCGCAGCTTTCTTGGCAGCCGCGGTCGCATCGTTAGTGGCCTTCTTCATGGCCGCGGACGCGTCCTCGGTCATGTCCTTGCCCGCCGCCATCATCAGCTCGACGGTGTCCATCTGGACCTTCTTCGCGATCTCGGCGAAGGCGGACATGTTTTCTGCCGCAACTTCAGCCTGAGCCGATGCGAAATCGGTCATCGCCTTGGCGTAATCTGCCGGCTCTGTCTTGGCTTTGGACATGTCGGCGAGCTTCGCCAGGGTGTCCTTGGTCCACTTGGTCGAGATCTCGGTCGATTTGCCAGCAGCTTCCAGAGCGACGCCCGACAGCTTCTCGTTCAGAGTTGCCGTGGTCTTGAAGGCGTCGTCCATGGCTTTGGTGTCGACGGGGAATGCGCCCATCATGTCTTTGATGGCGGTTGTGAAATCTTGTGCCTTGGCAGCCATAGTAATCATCCTTTCGCTTATGGCGGGCCCACCCCGCCTTTTCTTAAGCTGCACCTAATATGCATGCTGCAGCGCGGCATTTCAAGAGTAAATGCTGCGCTGCAGCAAAAATCTGCAACCTATTGATTCGACTGTCTGGCCTTGACCTTCACATAGCTACCGGGCGCCGATTCAAGGGTTGGATGCTCCGAATCGCCTGGCGCGCGGGCCTCCACCCACTTGCCTGACCGCTTGGCAAGCCAGGCCTCCCAGCGCGGCCACCAGGACCCCTGATTGTACTCCGCCGCCTTCAGCCAGTCCTCTGGCGTCGGGCCCAGATCGTCATTGGTGTAATGGCCGTACTTCTTCTTGCTCGGAGGGTTGACGATGCCCGCGATATGTCCGGATTCCGACATCACAAAGGTCTTGGACCGGCTGCCCATCTTCTGCACACCCCGGTAACAATCCTTCCAGGCGGCGATGTGATCCGTCTCGCAGGAGATCGACATCAGCGGCACGGAGACATCCTTCAGGCTCAGCGTGTGCCCCATCAGTTCGAATTCTCCCTCGGCGAACTTGTTGTCCTGGCAGAGCCGCCGCAGATACTGCACCGCCATCTTGCCGGGCAGGTTCGCGCCATCCCCGTTCCAGTACAGCAGGTCGAAGGCGGGCGGTGTCTCACCCATCATGTAGCTCTTGATCGCGGGACCATAGATCAGGTCGTTCGAGCGCAGAAACGAGAAGGTGCGCGCCATGATGAACGACTTGAGCAGCCCGGTATCACCGATCTCATCCTCGATGCCGTCGATGAAGTCATTCTGCAGGAAGGGCGTGAATTCTCCCTGATCGCTGAAATCGGTGAGCGCAGTGAAGAAGGTCGCGGACTTGATCGACGTGTCGCCCTCCTGCTTCATCAGCGACAGGGTCAGCGCCAGCGTCGTGCCGGCGATGCAGTAGCCGACCGCGTTCACCTTCTCCTGCTGCGTGATCGACTTGACCTCGTTGATCGCGGTCAGGAAACCTTCCTCGATGTAAGTGTCGAGCCCGACATCGGCAAAGCTTTCGTCGGGGTTGACCCAGCTCACCACGAAGAGGGTATAGCCCTGATCCACGACCCAGCGGATCAGGCTGTTCTCGGGCTTGAGGTCGAGGATGTAGAATTTGTTGATCCAGGGCGGAAACAGCACGATCGGCGTCTCGCGCACCTTGTCTGTGGTGGGGCTGTACTGGATCAGCTCCATCATCCGGTTGCGATAGACCACCTCTCCCTTGGCCGTCGCGATGTTCTTGCCGATCTCGAAGGCGCCCTCGTCGACCAGCCGCACGACGAGCTCGCCATTATTGGCCTCGAGATCCGCGACGAGGTTTTCCAGCCCCTTCACCAGCGAGGCACCCTCGGTCTCGACCGCCTTCTGCAGCGCATCCGGATTGGTCGAGAAGAAGTTCGTCGGTGCCATCATGTCGACGATCTGGCGCGCAAAGTAACGCAGGCGCCGCTTTTCCACCGGCTCCATGTCGTCGATATCCTCGACCGCCTGCTGCACGGCCGCGGCGTTGATCATGTATTGCTGCTTGATGAAGTTGAAATACGGATGCGTGTCCCAGAGCGGGTTCGCGAACCGCTTGTCCTTGGGGCCGGGATCCTCGGGCGCCTGCAGCTTGCCCTTGGCCAGCGCCTGCTGCGCCTCGACGAAATGAGTGACGGACTTGCCCCAGAAACTGATCTGATGTTCGAGAATTTTTGACGGATTCTGAACCCATTCCTGCCAGTATGCGCTCATCGCCTTGCCGTAGATGTCATTGCCCGGACCGGACAGGGCAGGATTGACCCGCTGCTTGCTGCCCATAGCCGTCAGAAGGCGTTGTGTCAGGGCTTCGACCTTGGCCAGGTTTTCGTTCAGCCGCTCCAGTTCTTCGGATGCGACCATGTCATTAGTTGTCATTGCGAGATTTCCCCCCTATCTTCGCTGCTGTGCAGAATACCGTCGCCTCAGTCGGGGGGCAAAGCGACGATTTGGTCCGGACCCCGTTCCGGCAACAAGGAGACGCATCATGCGCCACATGGCGACATACGACCTCATGGAAACATGCAGGAACACCAATCAATGGCTGGGCGCAACCGCGCGAACCATGGCGTCCTACCCGGCTTTCGCACTCTTTTCCAACCCGGCGATCCAGTGGATGGCCGCCTGGGGCGAGGTCGCAGAACGCAGTTTCGAGCGCATGAACGCCAAGCCGGATTGGGGCATCCGCTCGATCACCTGCTCCGATGGCAGGGATCACACGGTCGATATCGAAACCGTCGTGACGCGGCCCTTCGGCAACCTGCTGCACTTCAAGGTGTCCGGCCGCGCCGAACAGCCGCGCAAGATCCTTCTCGTCGCGCCGATGTCCGGCCACTACGCCACACTGCTGCGCTCGACGGTCATATCGCTCATTCCCGATTGCGAGGTCTACGTCACCGACTGGCACAATGCCCGCGCCGTACCGGTCAGCGCCGGCAAGTTCGATATCGAGGATTACACCCTCTACCTCGTTGAATTCATGCGTCATCTTGGCCCCGACACTCATGTGATCGCAGTCTGCCAGCCAGCGCCTCTTACACTGGCGGCCACCGCCTACCTCGCCGCGGAAGATCCCGACGCGCAGCCTCGCTCGCTCACGCTGATCGGCGGTCCGATCGACCCCGATGCAACCCCGACGGATGTTACCGACTTTGGACGCCGCGTCACGATGGGTCAACTGGAAGAGACCGCAATCCAGCGCGTTGGCTTCTCTTATCCGGGGGTCGGGCGGCTTGTCTACCCCGGCCTGCTGCAGCTGTCCTCCTTCGTGTCGATGAATCTCGACCGTCATTACAAGGCCTTCAGCGACCAGATCATGCGCGTCGCGCGCGGTGAGGCGACGGATCACGACCCGCATAACCGCTTTTACGACGAATATCTCGCCGTGATGGACATGCCGGCAGAATTCTACCTCTCCACGGTCGAGCGGATCTTCAAGAACGGCGAGATCGCGAAGAACGAATTCGTGGTGAACGGAAAGCACGTGGATATCGGCAAGATCACAAAGGTCGCGGTCAAGACCGTCGAGGGCGCGAATGACGACATCTCTGCGCCCGGCCAGTGCGTCGCGGCCCTCGCACTCTGCACCGGCCTGCCCGACTCGATGAAGGCAAGCCATCTCGAGCCCGGCGCGGGACATTACGGCATCTTCGCGGGCAAGAGCTGGCGCAACAACATCCGCCCGCTGGTCCTGAACTTCATCGATTCGAACTCGGGCAAGAAGCCGACGGCCGCGAACAGCAACGCGGCCTGACGCTCCGACACCCGGAACGAGAAAGGCCCGGCAGGTACACTGCCGGGCCTTTCTCGTTTCAGCACCCTGCCCTCGCCAGCGCGGGGCCGGTCAGCGCTCCGCATCGAACACCATATCCATCATCGTCTGCGTCCCGCGCGAAAATTCCAGCGGGCAGGCAAATTCCGCGCCACCGCGCACCGACGCATTGAACGCCTCGACCTGCCGCAGATAGTGGTCGTCGGCCGTGAAGCGCCAGACCCGCGTCGTCTGGTCCGGCCCCGACAGTTCGATCCGTGCCTCGCCAAAGACCCGGGCATTGAAGGGCGCGGTCAGCTTCATCGTCGCCTCTTCGCCATGAAACACCATCTCCTGATAGGGCGCCATCCGCATCGACACCATGCCGGTATAGTGAAAGGACGGGAAGCGCGCGATGAGATGGGCCGTCGTGTCGACATCCCCGTCCCAGTCGACCTGCGTCGACAGGATCGCCTCGGGCTCTTCCCCGGTCACAAAACGGGTCGCGCCAAAGATGTAGACCCCGATATCCCGAAGCCCCCCGCCGCCGATATTCTTGCGGTTGCGAATATTGTTCGGGTCCGGATTGTTGTAGCTGAAGGCCGCGGCGACACGGGTCGTCCGGCCCAGCACACCCTCTCGGTAGAGCGCGCGCGCCTTGATCCATTGCGGATGATGCAGGATCATGAAGGCCTCGGCGATCAGCAGTCCCGTGCGGTCCCGCAACGCGATCAGATCATCAATCTCGCTTGCTTCCAGCGCGATGGGCTTTTCGCAGAGCACATGCTTGCCCGCCTCGGCCGCCTTCGTGGCCCATTCCACATGCAGGTGATTGGGCAGCGGGATATAGACCGCATCGATCCCGGGATCGGCCAGCAGCGCGTCATAGCTGTCATGTATCTGCAGACCCGGCACCATCTCCCTGACACCCGCCGCCTTGGCCGGGTTCGAGGTCGCGAGCGCCACCAGCTCCCCGCCCGCAGCCAGATGGATCGCCGGAGCCATCTGGTTCCTCGCAAAGTTCGACGCACCCAGAATGCCCCATCTTACCGTGTTCGCCATGTTCCGCTCCCTTGCCTGATCCACCCACTGCTAGCGCGAACACAACCGGAAAGACCAGAGTGCTGCGAGCCGCCCTCCCCTTCATCTTGCAAGATAAACTCCCGCCGGAGGCATGAAAGGTCTTCTGGCACTCCCCTGAAACAGAAACGGCGGCCGGAGTTCCGACCGCCGTTCCGAATTCCCAACGAGACCTGTTCAGGCCTGCGCCATCATACCCTGCTCGCGCGCGAGGTCGCGCATGCGCTTCTGAAGCTTTTCGAAGGCTCGCACCTCGATCTGGCGGATCCGTTCGCGGCTCACGTCGTACTGGCTGCTCAGGTCCTCCAGCGTGACCGCCTGATCGGCAAGCCGCCGCTGGGTGAGGATGTCCTTCTCGCGGTCGTTCAGCACATCCATCGCGCTGGCGAGCAGCGCGCGGCGCGCCTCAAGCTCGTCGCGCTCGGCATAATCGCCCGCCTGATCCGCATCCTCATCCTCGAGCCAGTCCTGCCACTGCATGGACCCTTCGCCCTCGGCTCCAACGGTCGCGTTCAGCGAGGCATCGCCACCCGACAGACGCCGGTTCATCGAGATGACCTCGGTCTCCGTCACGCCCAGATCGGTCGCGATCTTGGCCACGTGTTCGGGCCGCAGATCGCCATCCTCAAGCGCGCCGATGCGCGATTTGGCCTTGCGGAGGTTGAAGAACAGCTTTTTCTGGCCCGATGTCGTGCCCATCTTCACCAGCGACCACGACCGCAGGATGTATTCCTGGATCGAGGCGCGGATCCACCACATCGCATAGGTCGCAAGGCGGAAGCCCTTTTCGGGATCGAACCGCTTCACCGCCTGCATAAGGCCCACATTCGCCTCAGAAATCACCTCGGCCTGTGGCAGTCCGTAGCCGCGATACCCCATGGCGATCTTGGCGGCGAGCCGCAGGTGTGACGTCACCATCCGGTGCGCGGCCTCGGTATCCTGCTCTTCGACCCAGCGCTTGGCGAGCATGTATTCTTCTTCCGGCTCGAGCAGCGGAAATTTCCGGATCTGTTGCAGATAACGGCTCAGCCCGCCTTCCGGTGACGGTGCCGGCAGATTGCCATAGTTGCTCATCCCTCTTCCCTCCAATATATCGGGGCCGCGCTATGTTTAGACGCTTAACATCAATATGGGCGGCGGCCCGAGGGGTTACAAGCGCATATCATGCGCTTCGTTGTTATGAGGTTAACGCAAACACCTGCGAAGTGGATCCCTCATGTCAGTGCGCTCACGCGCATGTGCTGTTTGCAACGGCCCGTCAGCTCCGCAGATGCGCAATCAGCGTCTCCATATCCTCGGGAAGCGGCGCCTCGAACGACATCCACTCTCCGCTCACCGGGTGTTCGAAGCCCAGTTCCGCCGCATGCAGCGCCTGGCGCGAGAATCCCTGCACCGCCTCTGCCGCTTCCGCCGACACCGCCGAGGCTGCCAGCTTGCGCCGCCCGCCATAGGTCGGATCGCCCACCAGCCCATGGCCGATATGCGCCATGTGTACCCTGATCTGGTGGGTGCGCCCGGTTTCGAGCCGACATTCCAGCAGCGCCAGCGTCGGCGGAGTTCCGAACGTGTCGAGCACCCGCGCCCGCGTCACCGCATGCCGCCCCTGTCCGAAGAATACCGCCTGTTTCTGGCGGTCCGTCCGGTGCCGTGCCAGCTGCGTCGTCACCTTGATCACGGCGCCGGGTTCGACCGAGACGCCCCGCACCCCCCGCAACCGCGGATCGCCGGTATCGGGTGCGCCGTAACACAGCGCCCGGTAGGAGCGCGCCACCGTATGCGCCTCGAACTGCGCGGCGAGTCCATGATGCGCACGGTCGGACTTTGCCACGACCAGCAATCCGCTCGTATCCTTGTCGATCCGGTGCACGATCCCGGGGCGCTTCTCGCCGCCGACACCGGAAAGGTCATCCCCGAAATGATGCAGCAAGGCATTCACCAGCGTGCCGGACGGCGAGCCCGGCGCCGGATGCACCACCATGCCCACCGGCTTGTTCACCACGATGAGGTCGGAATCCTCGTGCAGGATGTCGAGCGCGATCGCCTCGGGGCCGATATGGCTTTCTTCCGCCTGCGGCACCACGATGTCGATGGCATCCCCCTCGGCGACCTTTGCCTTGGGATCTTCCAGGACCTCGCCAGCGCGCGACACATGCCCGTCGCCGATCAGCCGGGCGAGCCTGGTGCGCGACAGCGCCGCTTCCTCTGGCACATCGCGCGCCAGCGCCTTATCAAGGCGCGGCGGCGGTGCCGCGCCAATCACCACCCGCAACACGTTGGACGCCATGAACGATACCCCCGAGCCGCCCCTGCCCGAGCCGGCCAATCTGAAATTCCTGCGGTTGCTTGTCACGACGCTGACAGCCACCATGATCGTCGGGCTTCTAATCATCATCACGCTGATTGTCATCCGCTACCGTGACCAGCGCGCGCCTTTGCCCGCGACCATCACCCTGCCGGATGGCGCTACCGCCACCGCCTTCACGCAGGGCCCCGACTGGTACGCCGTTGTGACAGGAGACAGCCGTATCCTGATCTTCGACCGTGCGTCGGGCACGCTGCGTCAGACCGTCGAGATCAACTAAAGTTCGATTTCCCAGGCCTGTTCCACAAGATCGACGCCAAAGCTGTGCACCGGTCTGGAACCGACCAGCTGCCAACCATTGCGGGCGTAGAGCGCACATGCGGCCCTGTGGCTTTCATGCGTCCAGAGCACCATGCGCCTATAGCCGTGCACGCGCGCATAATCCATGCAGACCGTAAGCAGGCGCAACCCCAACCCCTTGCCACGGGCTTCGGGGGTGAGCAGGAAGAGCCGCAGCTTTGCGGTTTCCGGGTCATGGCGCACGCAGAAAATGCTGCCGAGCCGCTGAGTCCCCTGCACGGCGATCCACGCCCGTTCACAAGACGGGTCGCGTTCGCGCTGATAGGTCTCGAGGATATCTGCCACAAGCGCGCCGAACGTCTCGTCAAAGCCCTCGGCGCGCGCATAAAGGTCGCCGTGCTGCGCCACCAGCCAGCCCACATCCTCCGGTTCGAGATCGCGCAGCATCACATCCATGACATCACATTGCCTCGGCCC
>JBBSNW010000036.1:0-50236 GCA_038260405.1 Rhodobacterales bacterium
GGCAGTTCGGTCGCAAGGTTAAGGCTGTCCTCCATCAGTTCGACGGACACCTTCATTTGCACCGCAAGGCTGCGCGGGATCATCTGCACCAGACCGAATGTCGGATCTGATTCCGCGACGTTTCCGGCCTCAGCGCGCCATACAGGAACAGGATCGCTTAGAAGCTTGGCAATGTTGTTCGTGTCGCTGGTGAGAGGAACAGACATTGCGCCGGCCCGCATGACGACGCTTTGAGCGCGCGCGAGGTCGATCAGCGTTGCGGAAAGTTCGGTCGGTACGGTGTATCCGCCTGCGCTGTCAGAACCTTCGGACAATGCACGACGCTCGATGTCGGTCTTGCCGCCGATGACCATGCTGCGGAGATATTGACCAACCGAGAGCCCGCGATATTCGCTGTTGCCGTGGCCGCGAGACTTAGCCCAGGTGCTGAACCGTTCTTCGGGCTTGAGGGCATAGCAGATATCCGCCGCCTCGTCGTTCGAGCCATCGGTGCGGACCATTCCGGGTTCTGATCCGGGACGCTTGGCCATGCGGCGGGCAGTCTCGACATTCTCACGCGGCCCTTTATCGCCCAGGAAGGTGCGCTCGTCCTTTTCGGAACGGATCGCCTCCATCAGACCTGTGAAGCCGTCCACCGCCTGTTCGACACTGCCCCGCTGCTCGTCGGTTGCGGCAGGCATCCGGTCCAGCATTGCGGACGCTTCCTTGCGCGCGTCCTTTTCCAGCCCGTTGAGGTCGGCCCAGGACAGGGTGTGCGGTGCGAGATCGTTCAGCGACTTGATGCCGTGGCGATTGTGGAAATCCAGCGCACCCTTGCGGGCGGAGATTGCGTTAACTTCGTCTGTGATTTTGAACATTTTTCGTTTCCGTTGATTGAGCCAAGACACGCGAAAGCGACCTCGGCTTGAGGATCACATTTCGCGCTCGGCCATCAGCGTTGCGGAAACTAAATACCAAGCCCCGCCATCAGCAGGGTCTTGTTGACTAATGTTATACAAGATCTTGTGAGTCAGTTCAAGAGTCAGCATAAGCCTGCCTTTGGTTACCGTAACGTACGGTGAAGGAGGTGAAGGAGGTGAAGCAGTTTCCTTAACATTTATATTTTCACCCACTACTCTCTTCTGCTCTATATAAAACAACAACTTAGCTGTTTTCTGGAGTTGTCTAAGAAACTGCTTCACCTGCTTCACTGCTTCACCTTTTGCGGTTTTTGCTTCACCTTGCTTCACCTTGCTTCACCGCACGGCACGTAACGAAAAGCACCCTTGTTTGCTGCGGTGGTAAAGCGGCCTTCGCGGCGCCAGCCCATCGACACGAGAGCCTGCGCAACGCGCTTGCTGAGGGCCGGTGTCATGTCTGCCTGGGCGATGCCCAGTTCTGACAGCACCTGCTTGGGTGACACCTCTTTCAGCCCGCTCACCGCAGCGTCGATGTTTGACAGCCAAGGGTCGTCGGCCTGCCGATACGACACCTCTTCCTGCGCCATGACCTCGATGTCGCCCTGCATCCACCATCGTTCGCCTTTGCGGAACATCTGCACTGCCTCGGCCCAAAGCTGATCGCGGTCCGCTTCCAGTGCGGGAACATCAATCACACCGACCTTGATAGGCCAGAACCGCCGCCCACCTGTTTCGTCCCGCTGCCAATCATCCTTGTTTGTGGTCCCAGCAAAAACACAGCGGCGCGGCTCGCTCACCTCTTCGCGTCCGTAGGCAGGGCGGAACGTCTCTGTTTGCCGGGTGATGAATGCCTTGATGCCGTCCATCTCGCGGCGCATGGCTTCCAGTTCGGCAATCTCGATGATCCACTTGCCCCGCAGGTAGCTGCTGGCGTCTTTGGTCCCCATCTGCGGCAAGGCATCCGAGAACCAATCTTCGCCCGCCAGGGTGGAAAGCGCCGTTGACTTGCGCTGCCCCTGCTCGCCTTCGAGAACAAGCATGTGATCGGCCTTGCATCCGGGCTTGTAGGCCCGCGCGACGGCAGAGATGCACCACCGCATTCCAGCCTCGGACGTATAGTCGTTAATGTCAGTGCCGCAGTAGTCCCAGAGCCAACTCTTAAGCCGCAAAGTGCCGTCCCATTTCAGCCCGTCGAGGTAGTCCGTCAGGGGGTCAAAGGTTCGATTGCGACAAACCTTGCGCACCGCGCTTTCTACGATTGGCGCCGTGGCCTTGGGAAAGCCATTGCGATTGAACCATTGCTGCGCAGCTGAGTAATCGTCATCTTCCAAGGTGCGCGGGAAGGTGCCGCCGGTCTGCCCAGGTATTGCCCGGAGCACGACACGGCGCACCGTGAAAGCGTTGTACCCCAGGACGCCCTGCCAATCGTCGTGATCGCTCAGAAGCGTGACAGCGTTCGCCATGTTCCAGATCGGCAGGCCCTTGTCGTCGCGGATCAGGTCGGCGCCAACGTGACGATGCTTGTTGCCACTGAATTTCTCAAAGGCGCTGTCGATGCTTTTTTGCAGGTTTTCGTCCCACACTGGGCAGATCGCCTGAATGAGCCCAGTCGCAAACTTTTGTGTGACGCCCTGCCCGGCCAGCGAGTTCGCAATATCGCGGGTCGCCTCGTGCTTTTTTCCGTCGGTGCTGGCGTCCAGAACAAGCCGTCTGTAATCCTCGACAGCCTTCCAGCGGCTTCCGGTGTTGAAATCGAAAGCGCCTTCCGCCCCATCCTTCTGCTTTGGCCCTTCGCGGCGCGGCAGAAGATCCAGCACCCACTGCGGGGCGTCGGCCACATCAAAGAGCCCCGGCGGGTTCTTCCAATAGTAGCCTTTTTCCTGACCGGGTTTCTTGCTCGGGGGTGCCAGAACCATCCCACCATGCCCGCGCACGTCCACACCCGGCGCCATTTCGCCTTGGCATGTCTTGGGGTCGAAGTCGGGATAATTGAAATACACGTGCCAGCCGCCCGAGGGTGACATTGCCTCTACGGTGTCAGGCCATTCGCCGTGTTCGGTGATCTTGTCGGCCAGCCATTCAACACCATTGACGCCGTTCTTGTTGTCCAGGTCGAGAACGACAAGCCCGGATTCCTGCGTTGCGATCCCGACAAGAGCCGCAGGCCAGCGCAGAAAATCTGCCCTTACCTGTTCCGGATCTGATGTCGCGCCCCAGTTCCGCCCGCCGCTGTATTTGGCGGATTTATAGGAACTTTTCGACTTGCCTTCGATCTTGGCTGGGAACACTGCCCATCCGTGATCACGGGAAATCTGGATTGCGCCAGTGCCGCAATCGCTCATTCTCATGGTCGAGGCGTTCATGCGTTGCCCTCCGGGTTGTCGAAGATCAGCCGTGAGGCGTAGAGCCATTCCAGCGCGCCATCCGAGGAATGTTCGAAACCGTAGAGCGCTCGATTGCTCGGGTGATGAAAGACGCTCACGACAAAGCCGCCAGGGGCTTCGAGCATCGCGCCGGTAATGTCACGGGATACGGGGATAAGGTTCATGCCAGCGCCCTCCGAATGCTCGGAATCGAGGCGATGCAATTCGCGTTACGGTCCCAGAAGTGAGTTGCGCGGATATTGCGGATCTGGCATATTTGATCTCGAAGAAGCCCTTCAAACGTCTCTTTTGCCCCGGCAGCGCCCCCCAGCGTTCCGGGGTTTTCTTTTGTCGGAGCAGGTTTTTGCCGGGTATCATGTTCACCGCCCGTTCTGGCTTTGTCCTGATACTTTTTCGGGGTTAGAGCGTTGTTATCCTTGCGGAAACGATTGGATTGCAAATCCGTGTAGACCGGTTCGATTCCGGTACCCGCCTCCAAGCATTTCATTTACTTGCGCGCGTTTATTCATTCTTTCTCTTAAGAATGAATCGCCCTCTGAAACGGTAGCGTTTCAGACTTTGGCTGCGTGCGTGGCAGCTGCAGAACGTTCCCGAAGTCCTGCACTAAAATAAGTAACCAAGCGGCCCTTGCGCCCTTTCGATCCGTCAGACGACCTCGCGCCAGAAGGCTGCGGTCAGCAGGACATAGACGGTCAGCATTTCGAGGCGCCCGACATACATCCCGAAGCAGAGCAGCCACTTTGCGCCATCTTGCAACGACGCAAACGTGCCGGCCGGTCCGATGACATTGCCCACACCCGGGCCGACATTCGCCACGGCGGTCAGCGCGCCACTGACCGAGGTCGCCAGATCGAGCCCGTATAGCCCGAGGGCGAAGGCCAGGAGGCTCACGGTTGAGGCGTAGAACACGAAGAAAACGAGCACGCCGCCGATCACATCCCGCTCGACCGTTCGCCCTTCATAACGGATCGTCGTGATGGCATGGGGCGAATTGGTCCTGCGGATTTGCGCCCTGAGACTGCGCACGAAGATGATCCAGCGCATGGCCTTTGCTCCCCCCGCCGTGGAGCCCGTGCATCCGCCGACCGCGGTAAGCGCAAAGAACGCAGTGGCGGCAAAGGGTCCCCAGGTGGTGTAGTCGGTCGTGGCAAAGCCGGTGGTCGTGACCACGGAAACAACGTTGAAGGCGACGAGACGCAGCGTTTCGAAGATCGGCGTATGCCCCGTGACGACCCGCCAGATCGTCAGGAGCAGGATTACGACCGCGAAGAACCGCATCAGGGCCCAGACCTGCTCGTTCCGGAAAGACCGTCCCTTGAGCCCACGGATGTACCATGCAAAGGGCAATGCGCCCGAAATCATGAAGACGGTCGCGGCCCAGTGCAGGAACGGGTTCTCGAAATGGCCGAAGGAGGAATCTGAGGTGGAGTAGCCGCCCGAGGACACCGTGGCGAAGGCATGTGCGACCGCCTCGAACAAGGTCATGCCCCCGGCGAGGTAAGTCGCCGTGCAGAGCAGCGTGAGCGACGTGTAGACCCAGAAGGTGGCGCCGGCGAAACGCGTCGCGCTCGCCATCTCCTTCTCGCCCCGCTCGGAGCTTTCGGCCCGGAAAAGCTGCATCCCCCCGACCCGCAGGATAGGCAGCAGGGCGATCCCCGCCACGATGAATCCAAGTCCGCCGATCCATTGCAACACGGCCCGCCAGATCAGGATCCCGCCGGAGGTCGTGTCGAGCCCGGTCATCACCGTCGATCCGGTCGTGGTGATGCCGGACATCGCTTCGAAGAAGGCATCCGTGGCGGACATCTGCCAGAGCCACAACGGCAAAGCTCCGGCCGTGGCGCCGGTGATCCAGATGCTCCCGGTCAACAGGAAGATGTGCAGCCTGCGGAAATCCGTGACGTGGTGGGAGACCGAGATCGAGATCAGCGCACCGGAGAGGGACGTGACGAGCGACGCCACGAGGAATTCCTCACGCGTTTCCGGAAAAAGGGCCGCGACAAGCGCCATGAGCGCGCCCATGCCCATCAGCAGCACGGCATTGGCGTAGACGATGAAGTTCAAGCGCGTCGCAGACCGTGAATGTCATCGGGACGGGCCGAGTCGATATCCTGCATCTGCCAACCTTGGATCTATTCGGATCTACATAAAATCCCTGAATCAGCGCCGAATGACAACAGAGGGCAGAAATTTAGCCGGCCTGCTGGTCTTCCGGCTCAGAGCCGCATGCTTTTCACGAAGACCATGCGCCAAGGAAAGGGGCGAAAGCGACGAGGTCGCCGCACGAAAAACTGCATACGGTCAGCGCCTCAGATAACGAGGACGGCTCGGATCGGATACTCGCAGGTCGCCATCATCTGGAACCAGTTCCCGACCGTAAACCCGCTCCCCCGGCCTCAGCCGTAAAGCCCTGCCGAGCGCCCTCGCAACTGCACGAGCGCCAGAACCGTGTCGATCGTCGGCGTCGGCGTCCCGGTGACCCGTCCGAGCTCCTGCACCGATCCGATCAGGGCGTCGATCTCCATCGGGCGCCCCTGATCCAGATCCTGAAGCATCGACGTGCGGTGCGCACCGACCGCCGCCCCGCCATCGATGCGTTTTTCCACGTCGATGGGGAATTTCACGCCGAGCTTCTCGGCAACCGTCTGCGCCTCGAGCATCATGCCCTTCGCCACGGCCCGCGTCCCCGGATCGGTGCAGAGCACATCCAGCGTCGCGTGGGTCAGCGCCGAAATCGGATTGAAGGACAGGTTGCCCCAGAGCTTGACCCAGATCTCGTCGCGCAGACGCGGACGCACCGGCGCCTTCAAACCAGCTTCGGACAGCGCCTTCGACAATGCCAAAGCACGCTCCGACTTCGACCCGTCCGGCTCGCCCAGCGAAAACCGGTTGCCCTCGATATGCTTGATCACGCCGGGCTCGATCACCTCTGCGGCCGGATAGACCACGCAGCCCAGCACGCGATCGGGGCCGAAACCGTCCCACTGCTTGTTGCCGGGATCGACAGATTCCAGACGCGTGCCTTCGAGATCGCCGCCGATCTTGTGGAAATACCACCACGGCACCCCGTTGACGCCACTCACGATCGTCGTATCCGGACCTATCAGCGGCTGCATCCTGTCCACCACGCCCGGCACGGAATGCGCCTTGAGCGTCACGATCACGTAATCCTGCACACCGATCTCGGCAGGATCCTCGGAAGCGGTCACCTGGACCACGGTCTCCTCGCCGCCCTCCTCGATCAGCTTCAGACCGTTTGCCTGCATCGCCGCCAGATGCGGCCCGCGCGCCACAAGGCTCACATCCGCCCCCGCCTGCGCCAGCTTCACGCCCATGTAGCCGCCGATCGCGCCAGCACCGAACACACAAATCTTCATCGTCTCACCACCACGCGACGCCCCCGCAAAAGGACCGTCCCGCTCCCTTCATCTTGCCAAATAAACTCCCGCCGGAGGCTCCGGCGCCTGCCATGCGGGAAAACGCCGGGCTGCTCTCAGGCGTCCGCCACAAGCCCCAGCTTCTCGGCGAGACCGATGCGCTGCATCTTGCCGGTCGCTCCTTTGGGAATCTCGTCGAGGATGATCACCTTGCGCGGCACCTTGAAATCGGCCATGCGCTCCGCCGCGAAGTCGCGGATCTCGCGTTCCGTCGCCTCCTGCCCTTCCTTGAGAACGACGCAGGCCGCAACCTCTTCGCCGAGCTTGGGATGCGGCAGGGCAAAGGTCACGACCTGGCCCACTGCAGGGTGATCCATCAGGACACCATCGACCTCGAGCGGCGACACCTTCTCGCCGCCGCGGTTGATGATTTCCTTGAGACGCCCGGTGAGATGCAGGAACCCGTCCTCGTCGATCTTGCCCTGATCGCCGGTGCGGAACCAGCGCTTGCCATCACTCTCGAAGAAATTCTTTGCATTGGCTTCAGGGTTGCCTTCATAGCCTGGGGTCACGTTCGCACCCGAGATCACGACCTCGCCGGTGCCGTCGATGATCTTGTCCTCGGATTCATGCGCCACGGCCACTTCAGGCCCGGCGGCCTTGCCGACCGATCCGGGTTTCTGCATGTCGAACGGGTTGCAGCACATCTGATGCGCGGCCTCTGTCATGCCATAGGCTTCGATGACCGGGACGCCGAAAACCTCGTTCAGCTGTGCCATGACCTGTGCAGGCAGCGAGGCGGAGGAGGAGCGCAGGAAGCGCAGAGGCACGTCCTTGATCGTCTCCTCATTACGCCCAGCGCGCGACAGGATGGCCTGATGCATGGTCGGAACGGCGGTGTACCAGCTCGGCTTCGCCTCCTTCATCCAGGAAAAGAACTGCAACGCGTTGAAGCCCGGGGCGCACCAGATCGACCCACCCGCGGCGAGCGAGGCGGAGACGGCCGCCAGCAGCCCGTGGATATGAAACAGCGGCATCACGTTCAGGCAGCGGTCGGTTGCGGCAAGGCCGAGCGAGGCCCCGATATTCTGCGCCGACGCGGCGACATTGGATTGCAGCAGCGGAACGATCTTGGGCCTCGAGGTCGTGCCCGAGGTGTGCAGGATCAGCGCGACATCATCGGCCTCTGGCGCAGCGGCATCATAGGTGCCTTCGGTGTCGCCGTCCGCGCTGAGCGTGAAGTGTCCGGCCGGAGCGCCATCTGCGACCTCGACCCGCAGGATGCTGAGGCCCAGTTTCTGTCCGGCTGCCAGCGCAGGGCCGTCATAGCCCGCTTCGACCACCAGCGCCTTGGCCTTCAGGTCTTCGAGATAGAAGGCATATTCATCTTCGCGATAGGCCGGGTTCAGCGGTGCAGTGGTCGCAGCCTGGGCGATCGTGACGAAGGCGGTCGCCATTTCCGGCCCGTTGGCCAGCACGATGGCGACACGGTCGCCGCGCCCGATCCCGAAGCCGTGCAGCATCCCGGCCACATCATCCGCCAGGGTGCGCAGGCCGCCATAGGTGAGCCACTCGCGGCCGGGCGCGCCGATAGCCGGGGCCGCATCGCCGTGCGGAGCGATGAGATCTTTGAGAATCGTCATGATGTCAGTCCTTCCATAGTCCCGTCCCGGTCATTCCGCCGGGGCCATTTTTCGCTTGGCCGTTCTGCGCAAGTAATTGATGAACGGCAGCAGAAAGAAAATCAAGGCAAGCCCCATGAACGTCGCAGATAGCGGACGATCGATGAATGCCATCATATCTCCACGCTCGGCAATCAGGGTCTGGCGAAAACTCTTCTCCATGAGCGGCCCCAGCACAAGCGCCAGCACCAGAGGAGCCATAGGGTAATCCGCCTTGCGCAACAGATACCCCGCAATACCGAAACCGGCGATCAGCCAGACGTCATGCATCTTCTGGCTCGGGGCATAGCCCCCGACGATGCAAAGCACCAGCACGATGGAACAGAGCACGGTAAACGGCATGCGCAATGCCCAGACGAACAGCGGAATAAGCGCGATATTGATCGCGACAGCCGCGAAATTCGCAACGTAGAGCGAAGAGATAAGTCCCCAGACGAAATCCGGATCCTCAATGAACAGCATCGGCCCCGGCACAAGGCCCCACATGACCATGCCGCCCAGAAGCAGTGCCGTTGTGGGCGATCCCGGAATGCCAAGCGTCAGCATGGGCAGGAGCGATCCCGTCGAGGCGGCGTTATTGGCGGTCTCTGGCGCCACAACGCCTTCGATATTGCCTTTTCCGAACGTTTTGCCGGTCTTGGATGTCGATTTCGCAATGCCGTATGACATCAGCGCCGCCGGTGTGGCGCCGGCTGCAGGCAACATGCCGACGAAAAAGCCCAGAACCGAACCCATCGTCATGGTGCGCCACAACTTGTTCATCGCCTTCAGGCCGAACCACAGATCCTTGAGCGTGATTTTCGCAGGTGTGACGGCGGGCGCGGTCTTTGACGTCTCGATGGTATAGAGCACCTCGCCGATGCCATAGACTCCGATGGCAAGCACGAGGAAGCTGATCCCCGAATAGAAGCCGGGCTGGTCAAAGAAGATCATGCGAGGCTGACCTGATATAAGGTCAAGACCCACGGTCGAAAGGACGAGGCCGAGACAGATCATCACGATGGTCTTCAGCACATCATCCCCGCCCAATCCGACAAAGGTCGTGAAGGCCATGAGAACCAGCGCAAATTCCTCTGCCGAGCCAAAGCTGAGTGCAATATCGGCCAAAGGTTCGGCAAACAGGGTGAACATGACAACTGAAATCGTGCCGCCCACAAAGGACGCAACGGCAGCGGCAATCAAGGCAAGGCCGGCCTTGCCCTGCTGCGCCATGGGTCGGCCGTCGAAGGTCGTCGCAACGGCCGTCGAGGCGCCGGGTATCCCCAGCAGGATCGAAGATATCGCCCCGCCATACATCGCGCCGTAATAGATCGCCGCCAGCAGGATGATCGCCGAGGACGGAGGAACGACAAATGTCAGCGGCAGCACGATGGCCACCCCGTTGACCGAACCGAGCCCCGGCATCGCGCCGATGAATAGCCCCGCGGTTACACCCAGAAGGACGATCAGTATGTTGAGGGGCGTCAGCGAGGTGGCGAAACCGTCCGCCAGATGAACGAACATATCCATGATATCTGCCTCTCAGAAGAATATTGCGTAGAGGGGATAGAAAAGCGGCTCTGTATACCCCTTCGGCAACAGGATCTTGACCGTCACCTCGAAGAAAAAGAACAGGAAGACCGGCGTGAGGATCATTATCGGCAGAGTGACTGCCCAGCCATGACCGCCATAGATCCTGAGATACCAGAACAGGAACAGCGGTAGCGCGAGATAGGTGCCGATGATCGGGATCAAAGCGATGGTCACCACCAGCGAGATCACGACCGCGATGACGGAGCGGATCATCGACATGTCAAAGAAGGTGCCCGAACGCGCCTGAGGGCGGAACGTCTTGAGCAGAATGCCCGTCGAGCAAATGAACATGACCGCCGAGAGCCAGAACGGAAATCCGCCACCCCCCGGGCCGCCGGTCTCGCCGTTCCAGCCGATCGGCAGGACGGTGGCGTGCACCATGAAATAGACGGATAGCGCCATCAGTGCGCCAGCTATCGCGCGGTCAGCAGCAAGCATGGGATGGATCCTCCTGGAAGGCAGGTAAGTCTACGTCAAAAAGCCGGGGCAATCGTTGCGCCCCGGCCTGGTTGTCCTTGTGGCAGGCAGTCAGGAAGAGCCTTCTGCCATTGCCTTCAGAAGCGCGGCGTGTTTTTCACGCTCGAGCAGGAAATAGGCCTGAAGGTCCTCTCCGGTCAGGAAATCCGCATCCAGCGCCTCGTCCTGAGTGTATTTCTGCCATTCTGGCAGATCATTCAGCTTGGAGAACATCTCGGTGTAATAGGCCACCGCTTCTGCCGGCATGTCCTTCGGGGCGACAAAGGAGCGCTGCATCGAATAGACAAGGTCATGACCAAGTTCTGTCATGGTCGGGGTATCCGGGAAGGCAGGAATGCGTTCGGCCGTGAAAGCCGCGATCGGAACCGCCATTCCGGCATTGTAAAAGCCCATTGCTTCGGAGGGATTGTTCACGGTGGAATTGATATGGCCGCCAGCCAGCGCCTTGGCACCGTCTCCGCCTCCCTCATAGGGCACGTAGGTCATCTTGACGTCGAACTCCTGCTCCAGCATCGCCGTGACAAGGCTGTCTTCGGCGTTCGTGCCGGTGCCGCCCATCTTCCAGTCCTCACCGGCCTCTTTCACTGCAGCGAGATATTCGTCGAGATTCGTAATTCCGCTGTCTGCATTGACCCAAAGCACGAACGTGTCGATCGCCATCCGGGCGATGGGCGTGAATTCCTCGATATCGACGCCGATATCTGTCTGCAGAGGCGTGGTGTAATAGCTGTTGAGCGTCGCCATGAGCGTATACGCGTCACCTTCTTTGTCCTTGAGGTAGCGCAGAGCCTCTGCCCCGGAACCGCCGCCCTTGTTCACCGGCAGAATTGGCATGCTCGAAAGGTTTTCGCGCTGGATCATCGACTGGAAAAGGCGCGCGAGACGGTCCGCGCCACCGCCCTGCCCGGCCATGATCACCATTTCAACGGGCTTGATCGGCTTCCAGTCCTGCGCCAGTGCCGATGTGGCCGTGGCCGCGATCAAGGCAGACGTGGCGGTCATCGCCAGGGCAACACGCCGAGTGAATGTGTTTGTCATGTTAACTCCTCCAAGTGTGCGGACTTTCTTTATGCGTGCGGCATCATCCGCATCCCCTCGCAAGTCCTCACACTTACATAACTTGACGCAAGAAAATATCACGACAAAAGGCGTAAACGTGTTAATCATTACCGCAACAGCCACAACTATTGTAATGTTGTAATCATGACCAAAACACTCGTCGGCCCCCAATTGAGGCAACTGAGACGGCAGAACGGGCATACCCAGGCCGAAATGGCCCGGCGACTGTCGATCAGCCCTGCCTATGTGAATCTGCTCGAGAACAATCAGCGAAGTCTTTCCGTGCAGGTGCTGATGGCGCTGACCGAGGCTTACGGAATCGATGGGCGCAGTCTTGTGCAGGACAACGAGGCGTCGCAACTGGCCGATCTGCGCGCCCTGATGCGTGATCCGCTGTTTGCGGCGGAACAGCCGGATCTCACGGAGTTGCGCGCTGCCGTAGATCATGCGCCCCGGTTGGTGGCGCGTTTGGTGCAGCTCTACCAGGCGCACCGCTCCGTGGTCGATCAGGTCAAGCGGCTCGCCGGATCGGACGCCGCCTCCAGCCTGAGACTCACGACACCCGAAACCCAGATCCACGATTTCTTTCGCGATCACGGGAATCATTTCGACGGGCTCGAGCGCGCAGCCGAGGCAGTCGGCGCCCGGATCGGCGGGCCGCATGACGACATGTATGCCCTTCTCAAGCGCCATCTGCGCATCGAGCACAACATCCAGACAGAGGTGCGACGCGTCAGCGACATGCCCGAGACGTTGCGCGCCTTCGATCAGCCACATCACAGCGTGGCGCTGTCGGAGGCGCTGGATCACACCAACCGGATCTTTCAGCTCGCGCATGTCCTCGGCCTCGTCGAAGCGGCGCCGATCGTCGAGTCGCTGGCGACCACCAGCGGAATTGAGACCGAGGCCGGCCTTGCGCGGCTGCGCGTAGAGCTCACCAACTATTTCGCAGCCGCCCTGCTGATGCCCTATGACGAGGTGCTCTCGCTCGCGCAGGAAACCGATTACGATATCGACCGGATCGCCGCAGCTTTCGGGGTGAGCTTCGAACAGGTTTGCCACCGCCTGACCACCCTGCAGCGTGACGGAGCTCGGGGAATTCCCTTCTTTTTCCTGCGTGTCGACCGCGCAGGTAATGTGACCAAACGGTTCAACGCGACCGCCTTCACCCTCGCCGAAGAGGGCGGCGCCTGCCCTGTCTGGGACCTGCACGGCGCCTTTCGAATGCCGGGGATGATCCTGCCGCAATTCGTCGAACTGCCGGACGGTGCGCAGTTCTTCACCATCAGCCGCACCACGGACCGGCCGGTTTTCAGCCGCCAGACACAGGATCGCAGGCTTGTCGTCGCCATCGGATGCGAGCACATCCACGCCGAGCGGATCGGTTATTCCCGTCCCTATAATCTGGAAGGACCCGGACTGTTCAGTCAGATCGGCATCAACTGCCATGTCTGCCCCCGCCAGGCCTGTGCCCAGCGCGCGCATCAGCCACTGCATATGAACCTGCCGCTGGATACCAGCCGTCGCGGGCGCACGCGCTACGAAAGCTGAGACGATCTGCGACCGTTCTGTACCGGGAGGTCGGAACGGTTTATTAAGACACCGCACGTATGACTGTGCCGGTAGCGGAACCCGGGGAAGTGACTCGGGAATACGCCCTAACCGACACGGGACTGGTGCAACGGCGTCATGGCAAACTCATTGAATTTTCACGCTTTGTCGGCGCAGCGGCCGCGGCAAGGTATCGATCCGCTGCTGAGCTTTCTCAAGGATGTCGGCCCCGCGCCCGTCACCCTGTCCGCCCGCGACGTGCATCGCCTGGACGCCTATCGCCTGCAGATCCTGATCAGCGCCGAACGGCAATGGCAGATCGATGGACTCGATTTTCAGATCACTGACATGTCTCCCGCTTTCCGCTCCGGTCTCGAGCGCCTGGGCCTGTCGCCCGACCATTTCGACAAGGAACCTCAACAATGAAGACAAAAGTCCTCGCCATTGATGACTCGCGCACCATCCGCAACCTGTTGCGGCTGTCGCTGGAAACAGCCGGCTTTGAATTCCACAGCGCCTGCGACGGGGTTGAAGGGGTCGAACGGTTCGCCGAGGTGAATCCGGACGTGGTGATCACCGACATCAACATGCCGAACATGGATGGCTATGGCGTGATCGAAACGCTCCGCACCCGCGACCGTACCAGCGTGCCGATCATCGTGCTGACCACAGAAAGCTCGGATGACCTCAAGGCGCGCGCGCGCGATGCCGGGGCGACTGGCTGGATCGTGAAACCCTTCGACGATGCCTCTCTTGTGTCGGTGCTGCGGCGCCTGACCGGGCATGCGGCCTGACATGTCCGGACAACCCTCCATCCGCGACACATTCTTTGAGGAATGTGAGGAGCTTCTCGAGGCGCTGGTAGAAGGCCTGGCCGAGATGGAAGATCCTGACCACAGCAAGGAGACGGTGAACGCCGTCTTCCGCGCCGTGCATTCGATCAAGGGCGGCGCCGGGGCATTCGGCCTTGATGAACTGGTGAGCTTCGCTCATGCTTTCGAGACGGTGCTGGACAAGGTCAGATCGGACACGCTCGATGTGGATCCCGACCTCTTGCGTCTGTTTCAGAGGGCCGGAGATCAGCTGGCCGATCTTGTCGAGGCATCGCGCGACGACCGCGACCCGAACCGGGATATTCAGGCCGTCGTGCTTGCCGAGCTGCACAAGTATCTTGGGGAGGAAGATCAGGAAGAAGAGTTCGTCTTCGAGGCGATGGGTCTAGACTTCGACACGGCCCCCGCTTTTCCCGACATTCCGGAAGTCTCCGAAACGCCCTCGACCCAGACGATTTCGATACGCTTCGCGCCAAAACCCGCCCTGTTCGAGAATGGCCATGAACCGCTTCTGCTGTTCGACGCCCTGGCGGAACTCGGGACATTGACGGTCAGCGCGGACACCTCTGCAGTGCCGGCGTTTGGCGAACTCGATCCATCGGACCCGCGCATCGTCTGGCATCTGAGCCTTGTGACAGGTGAGAGTGAAATCGTTCTGCATGAACTTTTCGAGTTCGTAGAATCTCTGTGCGACATCAGTATTTCGCTGCTGCCCCCCACGGATGCGCCGCGTGAGCCTCCGAAACCTGTCGAGACACCCGAAGCGCGTCGGATCCCGACGCAGACATCCACGCCCGAACCTGTGGCGAGTCTTGGATCGACGACATCGACCGCGACGAGCGCGGCGGGGTCGGCCCAGTCTGCAGATCGTGACGGTCGCGGCCCGAAACCTACTCTGCGCGTCGATCTCGACCGCGTCGACCGCCTGATCAATACCGTGGGCGAGTTGATCATCAACCAGGCCATGATCGTCCAACGCATCGAAGAGCTCGATCTTCCGTCCGGTGCCAATCTGACAAACGAACTTGAGGCTTACAAATTGCTGGCGCGCGACATTCAGGAAGGCGTCATGGCCATCCGCGCCCAGCCGGTAAAGCCGCTGTTCCAGCGCATGTCGAGGATCGTGCGCGAAGCCTCCGATGCCACAGGCAAGAGCGCCCGCATGGTTACTGTCGGGGATTCCACCGAGGTCGACAAGACCGTGATCGAACGTCTGGCCGACCCGCTGACGCACATGGTGCGCAATGCCGTGGATCACGGACTTGAAACTCCCGAAAAACGACTTGCCGTCGGCAAGGACGAGGTCGGCACCATCCGCATGTCCGCAGCGCACCGCTCGGGCAGTGTATTCATCGAGATAGGCGATGACGGTGCCGGATTGAATCGTCCACGCATTCTCGAAACCGCGATCCGCAAGGGCCTTCTCCCTCCCGACGCAGAACTGACCGAGACCGAAATCGACAATCTTCTCTTCCTGCCCGGGTTCTCGACGGCGAGCGAGGTTTCGAACCTCTCCGGTCGCGGGGTCGGCATGGATGTCGTCAAGAACGCCGTTCAGGCGCTGGGGGGACGCGTCTCCATCGTCTCCACCCCGGGCAAGGGGACGACTTTCACCATCGTCCTGCCGCTCACGCTTGCTGTGATGGACGGCTTTGTCATCTCGGTGGCACAAGAGACGATGGTTATTCCCATAGCCTCGATCCTGGAAACGGTGACGCCACATGCCCGCGATCTGCACCGGATCGGCGTTACAGGTGAATTGCTCAGGGTGCGCGGGCGCTATGTGCCTATCGTCGACGTCGCCCAGAACCTGGGGCTCGTGCGCAAGAGCGACGCGAACGGCAACGGTGTGCTGCTTCTCGTGGAAACCGAGATGCAAGAACTCAATGCTCTGCGGGTCGAAGCCATTCACGATCAGCGCCAGGTTGTCATCAAGAGCCTCGAGAGCAATTACGGCCGAATCCCTGGTGTTTCGGCTGCCACGATCCTGGGCGATGGCAAGATCGCGCTGATCCTGGATCCTGAAGAACTGGTCAAACTCAATTCGGGTGACGTCGCCCCTATCCCCATCATTCCAACACAAGAGGAGCTTCGACATGCTGCCCACATCTGAAGTCTCCGAAGGCAAGACCTTCGAGTTTGTCGCCTTCTCTGCCGGCAGTCAGAGCTATTGCCTGGAAATCACCCAGATCCGTGAAATCCGCCGGTGGGCACCGGTGACCGCACTTCCGCACACGCCCAGCGACGTACTTGGTGTGATGAACCTGCGAGGGGCGGTCATCCCTATTTTCGATCTCGCTGCCCGGTTCGGTCTTGGCCAGACCCCGGACAATGAACGAAACGTGGTCATCGTTGCTGCTGCCGGTGGAAACACGATCGGCCTGCTGGTGGAATCTGTTTCCGAGATCCTGTCTGTGAACACGGACACGATCCAGCAGACCCCCGACATAAAGTCCGAGGCAACTCGCAACAGCATCCAAGGTGTCATCGCGGTCGACGAGGAAATGATCAGGGTCGTGAATCTCGACGCCGTTCTTGGATCAGATTCAGGAGTCGCGGCATGACCACCGTCCAGACATCCGAACTTCCTGCACGAGAGTTCGAATTCACTGACGCGGATTTTGCTCGTATTGCCAAGGTGGCCAAGGCTGAATTCGGCCTAAATCTCGCTGACAGCAAGAAGCCTCTTGTCTATTCGCGTCTGGCTAAAAGACTGAGACTGCGCAAGCTCGGCTCATTCGATGAATATTTGTCGCTGCTATCGCAAAAAAACGAAGACGCAGAGAAAACAGAACTCCTGTCGGCTCTCACAACCAATGTCACGCATTTTTTCCGCGAGTCCCATCACTTTAACACGCTCATGACATCCGTTATGCCAGAGCTTTTGGCTCAGGCCAAGCATGGCGGGCGGGTCCGCATCTGGTCGGCCGGCTGCTCATCCGGGCAAGAACCCTATTCACTTGCGCTTTCCCTCCTCGGCGCTTTGCCCGACGCTTCAAAATATGACATCAAAATCCTGGCGACGGACATAGATCCCAAGATTCTGGCCCGCGCCTGCGAGGCCAGCTATCCAACGACTGAACTCGAGGCGATTCCGGTATCGATGCACAGGTTTCTGGACCTGAATACCTCAGAGCAGAAGACGTTCAGGATTGGTGATATTGCCCGAGAACTGGTCTCATTCGGTGTGCTGAATCTCATTTCCGATTGGCCCGTCAAAGGTCCTTTCGACGTGATTTTCTGCCGCAACGTCACGATCTATTTCGATGCCGAAACACAGCGGCGTTTATGGGGCCGATTTCAGAATGCACTCTCTCCGTCTGGGCATCTTTTCATCGGCCATTCAGAGCGGATCACGGGTTCAGCATCGAGCGCATTCCGAAGCATCGGTGTCACGGCCTATCAGAAAAGCCAGCCCTCGGCACATGGCGCCGGGAACTAGGAGAAAAAAATGGGTCTTAAAGAATCTCTTCGTGTGATGGTCGTCGACGACATGTCCACCAGCCGGGGTCTGATCACGCAAGCGCTCGACGAAATCGGCATCAAGAATTACCTGACCGAGAACAACGGTAAGGATGCGCTTCAGAAGATGATCGGAACCCCCGTGCATCTGGTCCTGTCCGACTACAACATGCCGGAACTGGATGGATTGGGCCTGCTCAAGGCGCTGCGCATGAATAAAGCGACGCAGCGTATAGGCTTCATTCTGGTCACTGGGAAACCAACCCCAGACATGGTGACACAAGCCAAGGCATTGGGACTGAACAACATGATCAAGAAGCCTTTCACCTCGGCCTCAATGCGCCAATGCATCGAAAGCGTGGTGGGCAAACTGTGAAGCATCAGGTCAATTCCATAACCTGTTCACCACGACAGATGACGGGACGGATTGTCTCGGAGATCGGCCGTCTCCTGATAAGTGCCGAAGCTTTCGAGCGCGAAATCGAAGCGATACTTGCGCGCGACGATCTGAAACTTTCGCCATCGGCGATCAAATCCTTACAAGAGATCGATCTTCTAAGCCAATCACTGCAATCCATCGCATTCCTGCTCGACGCAATGCAGGAAAACATGTCCGAGAACCGGAGTCTGAGACTTTCCGAACTCACGTCGCACATTCCCCTGCGCGACATGGCGGCACGCCTTTCCGGCGCAAAATTGGAGGATACGTCACACAATTATACCGAATTCTGAGTCGACAGTTTGAAAAGCCTGATCAAGCAAGATGCAGGAAACGCAATGCCGCATCAATATTCGCTCCAATAGACCTCTCGCCCCTGGACAGCTTCATGCGCGAGCCAAAACCGATCTTCAAAAAGGTACGTCATGCAGAATGTGACAATCGTCATCGCGATGAGTGACCAAAGGCAGCGCTGCCGCCTGGTTGAGGGCCTCATTCAAAGGCCCGGTTTTTCGGTCCTGCGTGAGACGACGGACCTCATGCAAACCTATACGATTGTCGAAGAAAAATCGCCGAAAGTCGTCCTGATCGATCAGCATATGGCCAACCTGCCAGAGTTCGAGGTGATGAGAGCGCTGTTCCAAACAATGGACATACGCTGGCTGGTCGTCTCCGCACCCGACCGGACGCTTAGGGCTCCCCAAGCGAGTAATGCTAAATCCGATCTTTTCCCGGTGGATGCTGGCATGTCAATCGATCGGATTGCGGACATGATCCAGAACGTCACGCGTTCAGGCTTGCGTCCTGCGCCGCGCAGCACGGCTCCTGCGCAGTCTCAAAGCCTGGGACGGGACGAAAAGATCGTACTGATCGGAGCGTCGACAGGCGGTGTCGATGCTCTCCTGACCGTGCTGGGCGGTTATCCTGCCGACGGACCCGCGACGTTGATCGTGCAGCATACTGGACGTGGATTTGGAGCAAGCCTCGCAACTCTGCTTGACCGTCAGTGTGCCAGCAGCGTGAGGCTGGCGCAGGACGGTGAAGAACTGCGGCGCGGCCAGGTACTCGTCGCAGCAGGCTGTCTGTCACATCTGCAACTGGAATGCGGCACTTTATTGCGCGTTCGCATGAAGAGTGGACAGGCGCGCAGTGGTCACATGCCCTCGGTGGATATGCTGTTCGAATCTGCACTACCCATTGCGCGACGTTGCGCTGCGGTGCTTCTGACCGGAATGGGACGGGACGGAGCCGAAGGCATGTTGGCTCTCCGCAAAGCCGGAGCGACCACGCTGGCCCAGGATGCCGCAACCTCCACGGTCTACGGCATGCCGCGGGCTGCCGTGGAGCTGGGCGCCGCAGCCAGCAGCCTGCCCCTCGACCAGATCTGCCGATCCGTGCTGCGGACCTGCAGTGACCAGACATCCGCCAGTTAAAAAGAACATCTGCCATGCAATTGAAAAAACAAGAAAAACTGATCAACGTCATTCAAGGGGATTATGCCATCGACCTCGATCCGAATGTCGTTCTGACGACTGTTCTGGGTTCCTGCGTTGCGGTGTGCATGACCGACGCGACTGCGGGCGTCGGCGGCATGAACCATTTCCTGCTTCCGCAGCGGGACGGCAAGGCGGGTGAGAGCTTTCGCTACGGCGCCTATTCCATGGAACTGCTCATAAACGGACTGCTGAAACGTGGTGCGCGCAAGGATAGGCTGGTTGCCAAAGTGTTCGGCGGCGCCTCAATGAATAGCAGCCTGCGTGATATCGGCGCTTCGAACGCCGCATTTGCAAAGGAATTCCTGGCGAACGAGGCCATTCCCTGCATCGGTGAAAGCGTCGGCGGTACCTCGGCACGCCGCATCAGGTTCTGGCCCGCATCGGGTCAGGCCAGCCAGTTTCTCGTGCCGGGAACTGTGGAACCTGCATCAGCCTCGGTCGTAAAACTCGTCCGGGAAGCAGCGGATATCACATTGTTTTAATAAGACGATTCATGGACTGCACAGATTTCTTGCGGCAATTGGAGAGAAACCTTTACCAATTCATCTTTGTTCGATAAATTTTTCATACCATTCACGGGAGAGGATGGAACAAGCCGCCAGCAAGGCGGCAGTCCAACGGGAGGAACAGATGAACAATAGGAACGTATCGCGTCGCAAGGCGCTGGCCGGTATTGCCGGTCTTGGCGCCGCTGGACTGGCCGCGCCACATATCGCAACGGCCGCGGCCGACGGTACCAACTGGAAGATCCAAACAAGCTGGCCCGGCGGCGCAGGGCTGCAGATCTTCAAGGACTGGTGCGCCAGCATCCAGGAAAAGACCGGTGGAGAGCTGACTTTCACGCCCTTCGGTGCAAACGACGTCGTCGGAGATTTCCAGCTTTTCGACGCGGTCAAGAACGGCGTTCTGGACGCGGTCAACCCCTTCACCATCTACGCGCAGGGCATCATTCCTGCGGCGACGTTCCTTACCTCCTACCCGCTGGGGTTGCGCAATCCACATGAATTCGATGTCTTCTTCTATGGCCTCGGCGGCCTTGAAATCGCGCGCGAACTTTATGCCGCGCAAGGGATGTATTACATCGGACCGGTCCAGCATGACGCCAACCTGATCCATTCCAAGGTGCCGATCCGCTCGATCGACGACTTCCGTGGCCGCAAGATGCGCATGCCCGGCGGCATGGTGGCGGAGGTCTTCAACGAGCTTGGTGCTGAAACGACTGTTCTGCCCGGTTCGGAGATCTTTCCGGCACTTGAAAAAGGCACCATCGACGTCGCCGATTATACCGGCCCGGCTGTCAACTATGCGCTCGGCTTCAGCCAGGTGACGAAATACATCATCATGGGACCTCCGGGGTTCATGTCGGTCTATCAGCCTGTTGATCTCATGGACATCACCGTGAGCATGCCGGCCTGGGAGGCGCTGTCGCCCGAGATGAAGCAGTTCATGGAAATGGAAACCAAGGCCTATTCGATCCATCACCATGCCGAGATTCAGAAGGCGAACCAGGAAGCCTGGCCAAAATTCGAGGCGGACGGAACCGAGATCACCCGCCTCAGCCAGGACGATGTGGAGCTGATGACCGAGGTGGCCGTGCCGATCTGGTTCGACTACGCAAACCGCGACAAGGATGCGGCGCGCGTGTTCAAGATCCAGCTCGACTACATGATGTCGGGTTCTCTGGGTTACGTGACGCCGGATCTGATCGAAGGCCTGACGCTGGATCTCTGACCGTACCTGCAGCGACGGACCGGGCCCGCACTATTCCTGCGCGGGCCCGTGTCGCGCGACATGAAAACAATAATCAGAACGAGGGGTGACATGCCCAATCTCGATTTTTCACTGCCGCATTGGGCATACTGGGTCGGCCTGATCATCTTTCCGATCATCGCCATGATCCTGGCCCGTCAGCCTCGTCCGGAGCGACGCACCTATTCGCTGAGCCTTGGGTACTTCATCCTGCTCTGCGGCGGCATGCTGGGTCTCCACCGGTTCTATTTGCGCAACCTCTTGGGATTGCTCTTCGTTCCGGTCTTCCTCGCCATCCTCTTCGCGAATGCGCAGGGACAGGAGGCCCGCTCCGTCGTCTCCAACGCCAACAACACGGTGCGAATGGCAGAACGCATCCTCGATCGAGAGACCGGACGCGTGGCCGCTGCCGAGGCAGACCTGCCCGAACTGCGCCAGGCTCTGGAAGATGCCGAAGAAGGCACCTTTGCGGTTCGCAGGGCCGAACGGGACATCGAACGTGCCGAGACCCGGCTCAGCGAGGGTAACGCACAGATCGCGCAGGCAGAAAGCGATCTCGCAACGTCGCGTCCGGCGGCGGACAAGGCGCTGGCCGATCTCACCTATTGGTCGAATGTCGCGAAATATGCTTTCTGGCTTCTGCTGATCGGCATGGCCATCGATGCGCTTCTGATGCATCGGATGGTCAAGCTCGCGAATGCCAACCTGCCGCCACAAGAGGACATCTCCGAATCTGAACGCGCCTTGCAGCAGCTGGAGGAATCCGAGCGCAAGGAAGATGCCGACTGGGTCTCGCCGGGCTGGACCGGCTGGATCGATCGTACCTCGCTGTTTGCCGGTGAATTCGTCAGCTACTGGGCGGTGATCGCTGTTTTCGTTTACTATTTCGAGGTAATCAGCCGCTATGTCTTCGGCTCGCCCACCAACTGGGCGCATGAATCCATGTATCTGATGTTCGGCATGCAGTACCTGATCGCCGGGTCCTACGCGATGCTGACCGAGGCGCATGTGAGGGTCGACATCTTCTATGCGCCTTTGAAGCGCACCAACAAGGCCTGGGTCGATCTGTTGACATCGGTCTTCTTCTTCATCTTCGCGGGCACCCTGCTCTGGACCAGCTACATCTTCGCCTTCGACTCAAATGCCGTCGCCACCGGGAACAGCCTGTTCTCGGACTGGGCGCGCGGCTCGATCTCGCTCGGCGAGATGATCGGAAACTGGGACATGGGGCAATGGACCGACCCGGCGATCCGCTGGGGAGAAATCAGTTTCAACGAATGGGAGGTGCCCTTGTGGCCGATGAAATGGGTCATGGTCGTGGGCGGCCTGCTTCTGGTGCTTCAGGGCATCTCGAAGCTTGCGCAGGACGTGCGCGCCGTGATGGAAGGGAACTGATCCATGGGACTTGATATCGGAATCGAGTGGCTCACGCTGATCATGTTCGGCTCATTGCTGGTGCTGCTGATGGCGGGCCTGCCGCTGGCCTTCGTGACCGGCGGCCTCGCTTGCGTGTTTCTCTTCGTATTGGGGGACGAGAGGGCGCTCAACATCGTGCCGTCGCGGATCTTTCCACTGATGACAAATTATCAGCTCTCGGCAATCCCGTTGTTCATCTTCATGGCCTCGATGCTCGAACGCGCCGGAATCATCAACGACATGTTCGACGTGATTTACAAGGTGCTCGGGGGCGTTAAGGGCGGACTTGCCGCGGCGACGATCATCGCCTCGACGATCCTTGCGGCGATGGTCGGCGTGATCGGAGCGGCGGTCGTCACCATGGGCATCATCGCCCTGCCGGCGATGCTGAAACGCGGCTATGACCCCAAGATCGCCATGGGCTCGATCATGGCCGGCGGCACACTCGGCATCCTGATCCCGCCATCGATCCTCGCGATCATCTATGCGGTCGTCGCCGAGCAATCGGTGGGCGAACTCTTCATCGGCGCCGTCATTCCGGGCCTGATGCTGTCGGGCATGTACATCCTCTATGTCGTGCTGCGCAGTTACATCAATCCGAAGCTCGGGCCCCCCATCCCGATGGAGGAGCGGATCTCGACCCGCGAAAAGATTCAGCTGATGGGTAACATGTCAGCCCCGATCGTGCTGATCATCGTGGTTCTGGGCGTGATCTTCACCGGTGTCGCAACGCCGGTCGAGGCGGCCGGAATCGGCACCTTCGGCGCCTTCATCGTCGCCGCCATCCATCGCAAGCTCGACTGGCAGACCATCCGCGAGGCGTCGATCACCACACTCAAGGCCTCTGCCATGGTAATCTGGATCATGTTCGGTGCGACGATCTTCGTCGGCCTCTACGTGCTCGAAGGCGGGCAGCAATTCGTGCAGAACGCCCTTCAGGCCACCGGTTTCGGGCCGTGGGGCATTCTCGTGATCATGATGATCGTGCTCGTCGTCTTGGGCATGTTCCTCGACTGGGTCGGCATCCTGCTGCTCTGCGTGCCGATATTCGTGCCGATCATCAGGTCACTGGGCGCCGACTCCTTCGGGCTCGCCTCGCCGGATGATCTGGTACTGTGGTTTGGCGTGCTCTACCTCGTGAACATGCAGATGAGCTTTCTCTCGCCACCCTTCGGCTATGCTTTGTTCTACCTGCGGGGCGTCGCTCCGGCCGAGATACCGATGTCGGACATCTTCAAATCTGCTCTGCCCTTCCTGTTCCTGCAGGTGGTCGGACTGCTGCTCTGCATGTACTTTCCGAAGATCATCACCTGGCTGCCGAGGCTGGTCTATGGCTGATCCGTCAGACCGGCGCAAAAACGCAGAAGCCGCGCCCGGAAAGCGCGGCTTCATTGATTTCGGGGTCCGTTGAACGTATCTGTTTCCGCTTGCTCAAGGCGCGAAAGGTCAGACCATGTCGATCTGCTGAAACCCGTCTTTCAGCGCCTTGGACCAGGCGCTGCTCATCCTGGCAAAACCCTCATCCGTCGGCTCGATGCGCCGCTGTTCGGAAACTTCGAGAGCATCGGTCTTGATCACCGCCATATCAAGGGGCATGCCGACGCTGAGATTGGAGCGCAGCGTTGAATCCATCGACAGGAGCACAGCTTTCTTCGCTTCGGCCAGAGAAGTTTCGGGCGTGATCACGCGGTCCAGGATCGGCTTGCCGTATTTGTGTTCGCCGATCTGAAGATAGGGCGTATCGGCCGTCGCCTCGATGAAGTTGCCTTCCTTGTAGATCAGGAACATCCGCATCGGGCCGTCCTTGCGCTGTCCGGCGACGATCATCGAGGCGCTTGCGCCCTGATTCATGCGGTGGATCTTCGTCGACACCTCTACCGTGACGTCGGAGAGCATGTTCCCGACGATCTGCGCCACCTTGAGCATGGTCGGCGCCTTCAGAATGGACACGGTTTCATCCGCATCAGGATCCTCGGCTGCATCCGTCAGCCGCGCGATGGCCGTCTGCGTCACCGACAGGCTTCCGGCGGTCATGATCGCGATCACGCGGTCGCCAGGAACCTGGAACGTGAACATTTTCCGGTAGATCGCGATATTGTCGAGACCCGCATTGGTCCGAGTATCCGACAAAAGCACTACCCCGGCGTCGAGAAGCAAACCCACACAATAGGTCATCGCGCCAACATCCCCAAAATGGTTAGACCAAGTCCTAGGCTCAATCTCAAGCAGCCGCAATGCGCACGCTGCGTTATAGCCTCTCACAAAGGTGTTGAAAGGGTGTTACTGCTGATGCTGCGACATAACGGCGACAGAGACGTCGAGATGTTCCTCTACACCCGCATTCAGAATGCCGCGGATCGGTGCGGCGTCCTGTGAGTCGTAGCCGGAACAGAGCCGAATGTAGCGTTCATCCGGGCAGCAACGGTTCGCGGCATCGAACCCTACCCAGCCAAGCCCCGGCACGAAGAGTTCGGCCCAGGCATGGCTTGCCTCTCCCATGGCATCCGCGCCCGAATGCAGGTAACCGGCCACGTAGCGCGCCGGAATCTCCGCAGCATGCGCCACGGCGATCAGAGCATGGGTGTGGTCCTGACAGACGCCCTTGCCCCCGGACAGCGCTTCTGCCGCCGTCGTCATCTCCTCGGTTTCGCCGGGAACATAGGCGATCGCGTCATTCACCGCGCGGGCGAGCGCATGGGCGCGGTTCAGATCCGACTCCCCCTCCATGCCGCCCAAAGCCTCGGCAGAGAGGTCACGCAGCGCGCTGTCGGGCCGTATCATGCGCGTCGAGCGCAGATAGGTCGTCGGAGGCACACATTCGCGGTGATTGCGCAGCACCCCGAACAGATCCACCGTCTCGACCTCGCCGGTCACCTCGATGACCAGCTCGTCGACCGGGCCGCGCACCGAGATGGTTTCGATCATGTCTCCGGCGGAATCGCGAAATGCGGCTCCGCGGATGGCATCGCCCACGGACACGTTCCATTCCAGGATGTTCTGGCTGGCGCAGTGGGACGGGATCAGCTTGTGCGTCTGCACCAGCGCCCGTGCAGGTGAATCATACGAATAGCGCGTGACATGTCTGACGCTCAGCCTCATCTCGGCATCCCCTGCAAATAACTTTCCTGTACGGTGAAGGCCAGCTCGCCATTCCGACGCATGAAGCGGATCAGGAATTCGTGCAGGCCTTCCTCGAAAATGTCCTCGACACTGGCCTCGGCAAGTTCGGCGAGGATTTCGCGCACTTTGGTCTGGGCCGGTGTCGTGCCGCCATAGCCGCGCCCGAGGTGATCGAGGTGATCGCAGGTCTGATAGACCGCGGAGAGCAGCGAGCGCGGAAACATCCGGTTCAGGATCAGGAAGTCCGCGATCTTGGCGGCCGACAATTCTCCGGGATAGGTCCAGTTGAAGGCGCGGTAAGCGGACATCGACCGCAGCAGTGTCACCCACTGGGACTGGTCCAGACCCGAACCGACATAGCTGAGGCTGGGCAGAAGCACATAGTATTTCACGTCGAGCATGCGCGAGGTGTTGTCGCCCCGCTCGATCCCGAAACCTGTGCCCATGAAATGATAGCCGTCGTTTCGCAGCTGCGTCGTCTCGATGCAGCCCCGGATCAGGGCGGTGGCCCGCAGGGTCCACTCGGTGAGGTCGGTCAGCTCGACCTTGCTGCGTTCGGTGCGCTGGAACTGCTTGAGCTCCTGGTAGGCGCCGTTGATCGCATCCCAGACCGAGGAGGTCAGCGCGGTGCGCACGACCCGGGCGTTTTCACGCGCCATGTTGATGCAGGACAGGACCGAAGACGGATTGTCCGCGTCAAAGAACAGGAATGTCTCGATGTTGCGCTGGACCGTCTCGCTGTACTTGTCGTTGAACATCTCCAGCGTGCCGTTGGCCTGCAGGATCGCTTCCCAGTCGTTGCGAAATCCGCCGCCGATATCGGGCATCAGCGCGTTGCGCCCCCCTACCTCGAGCAGGCGCGCGGTGGTTTCGGCACGCTCGATATAGCGCGCCATCCAGTAAAGGTGATTGGCCGTCCGACTCAGCATGTTGTCACTCCGCCAGTACCCATGTGTCTTTCACGCCGCCGCCCTGGCTGGAATTCACCACAAGAGAGCCTTCGGTCAGCGCCACGCGGGTCAGGCCGCCGGGCACCAGTTCAATCGTTTCACCGACAAGGCAATACGGCCGCAGATCGACATGGCGCGGCGCAATACCGGCATCCACGAAGGTCGGACAGGCCGACAGCGAGAGCGTGGGCTGCGCGATGTAATTGCCGGGATTTTCGACGATCTTCTGACGGAAAAGTTCGATCGTGCTCTTGTCCGCCGCGGGGCCCACCAGCATGCCGTAGCCGCCGGATCCGTGGACCTCCTTCACGACCAGCTCCGGCAGATGCTCCATCACGTACTTGTAGTCGTCCTGCTTGGCGCATTGCCAGGTCGGCACGTTCTCGAGGATCGGCGCCTCGCCGAGATAGAAGCGGATCATCTCGGGTACGTAGGTGTAGATTGCCTTGTCATCCGCGACCCCTGCCCCCGGGCATGAACAGATGTTCACGCCGCCCGAGCGATAGACGGACATGAGGCCCGGCACGCCCAGCATCGAATCCGGGCGGAAGCACAGCGGGTCGATAAAGTCATCATCGAGCCGCCGATAGATCACGTCGACCTTCCTCGGGCCCTCGGTCGTCTTCATCCAGACGAAATCACCCTCGACGAACAGGTCCTGCCCTTCGACAAGCTCCACGCCCATGAGGTCGGCGAGGAAGGAATGTTCGTAATAGGCACTGTTGAACTGGCCGGGCGTCAGGATGACCACGGTCGGCTCGCTGTCGCATTTCTCCGGCGCGACCGAGGCCAGCGTCTTTTTCAGAAGGCGGGCATAGCCGTCGACAGGCGCAATGCGGTTTTCCACGAAAAGCTGCGGGAACATCCGCATCATGATTTCGCGGTTCTGCAGCATGTAGCTCACACCAGACGGAGTGCGGCAATTGTCCTCGAGCACGTAGAACTGGTCTGTGCCGGTACGAACGAGGTCGATGCCGACGATATGCGAATAGACGCTGCGCGGCGGGCGGAACCCGATCGCGGCCTTCTCGAAGGCTGCGTTGCGGGTGATCAGATGCTCGGGGATGCGCCCGGCCTTGATGATCTCGCCACGGTCGTAGACATCCGCCAGAAAGGCGTTCAGCGCGGCAGCGCGCTGCCGGATGCCACGGTCGAGCTTGCGCCATTCGGTGTCGGTGAAGACCCGCGGAAACATGTCGAAAGGGATCAGGCGCTCGGGATCGCCGCCTTCTCCGTAGACTGCGAAGGTGATGCCGACGCGCTTGAACAGGTTCTCCGCCTCACTCTGCTTGAGGCTGCGCAGATCGTCGGGCATGGATTTGTGCCAGCGTTCGAGACTTTGGTAAGCCGCGCGCACCTCAGCACCGTTGAGCATTTCATTGAACACGAGGTCATCCCGTCCGGTCATGAGTGTAAGTACTTCAACAACAACACATCATCTGTGACACGGTAAGTAAAACCGATAATTCAGCCGCAAGGCAACGAGGATCGAAATAGCTCATTAATTAGGCGCGCCTCTCCGCGACACACGCTAAAAGAGATCCCGTCACTAGCGATTTTGCGCAATAAACATGGCCTATCGCAGTCGATAGCCGAAAATACGGGCGCGAAACACATCAAGGCGCCCAAAAACATAACGAAACCGCAACAAACCGCCCACAAAACGGGCAGGTTCCTTCAGGTGGTCTTCCAAGACCGCAGGATGTGTGGCGCGCCTTCGCCGCTTTGACCAACCTGACGACGCGCCTTCATTAAGGATGCGCAGGGTAACGCGTGACGGATTTTTGCTGACCGGCCGCACCCAAGACAAAAACGCTGCGGCGGGACGCCGGGTGGGACTCCGCGTTGGGCTCTGCTCCACGGCCCGCGTCCGACATGCCGCACCACAATGGGATGGACTAGATGTTTTCCAAGCTTTCACTCACAGCACTTGCCACCACGGCGCTTGTTGGAATGGCCGGTGCCGCCTCGGCGCAGGACTGTCCGATCAAGGTCGGCGTGCTGCATTCCCTTTCCGGCACCATGGCGATTTCAGAAACGACGCTCAAAGACACCATGCTGATGCTGATCGAAAAGCAGAACGAGAAGGGCGGCCTTCTGGGCTGCCAGCTCGAAGCGGTCGTGAAGGACCCTGCCTCCGACTGGCCGCTCTTTGCGGAAAAGGCCCGCGAGCTGATTTCCAACGACAAGGTCGTCGTGACATTCGGCAGCTGGACTTCTTCAAGCCGCAAGGCCGTCTTGCCAATCCTCGAGGAGCTGAACGCGCTCTACTTCTACCCCGTGCAGTACGAGGGTGAGGAAAGCTCGCGCAACGTGTTCTACACCGGCGCCGCGCCGAACCAGCAGGCGATCCCGGCGGTCGACTACTTCCTCGAAGAACTGGGCGTCGAGAAGTTCGCCCTGCTCGGCACCGACTACGTCTATCCGCGCACGACGAACCGCATCCTCGAGGCCTACCTCAAGGACAACGGCATCGCGGAAGAGGATATCTTCGTGAACTACACGCCGTTCGGGCAATCCGATTGGGCCACGATCGTGTCCGACGTCGTCGCACTTGGCGCCGATGGCAAGCAGGTCGGCGTGATCTCGACGATCAACGGCGATGCGAATATCGGTTTTTACAAGGAACTGGCCGCCGCCAACGTTTCTGCCGACGACATCCCGGTCGTGGCCTTTTCGGTCGGTGAAGAGGAGCTCTCGGGCCTCGACACTTCCAACCTGGTCGGCCACCTCGCCGCCTGGAACTATTTCATGACGGCGGACACCCCGGCGAATGCCGAATTCATCAAGCAATGGCACGCCTATATCGGGGACGAAAAGCGGGTGACCAACGACCCGATGGAGGCGCATTATATCGGCTTCAACATGTGGGTGAATGCCGTCGAACAGGCCGGCACCACCGATGTCGATGCCGTCCGCGAGGCGATGTGGGGTCAGGAATTCCCGAACCTGACCGGCACCACGGCCGTGATGGGCACCAACCACCACCTCTCCAAGCCGGTGCTGATCGGTGAAATCCGCGCCGACGGCCAGTTCGACATCATCTCCCAGACCGAGCCGGTGCCGGGCGATGCCTGGACCGACTACCTGCCCGAATCCGCGGTCCTGACCTCGGATTGGAAAGAGCTTGGCTGCGGCATGTACAACACCCAGACCGAAACCTGCATTCAGATGAAATCCAACTACTGAGCAGCGTTTCGCGGGCGCGGAGTCTCCCTTCCGCGCCCGTCCTTCTTCTGAACGATCTTACCTGACAGGCGGTATTCATGCTTCGCGCGCTCCTTCTTGCCCTTGCGCTCTGCCTCTCCGTGTCCGGCCTCCGGGCCCAGACGACAGAGCAGAACCCCTCCGAGGACCTTCAGACCGTCCTGCAGCGCCATGCGGACGAGGTGGCGAATCCGGGCCGCCGCAGCGTGGGTGAGGTGATCGCGGATCTCGTGGCCACGGGCCAGCCGAATGTCGCGACCTTTCTCGAACGCTGGCAGGACAAGGGCGTGTTCCAGCGCTCGACCGACGGCCTTTTCTTCTATGCCGTGCGGGAAGGTAACGCCTACGCGCTCACCAACATGACCACCGGCGAGCCTGCAGGGACCGCGCCCGCCGATGTGATGACGGAAATCCGCCCCAATGGCGGGGTGCGCCGCGTGATCGGTGCTGCACTGGTGCAGTTCCAGCTCTCCGATCCTGACCGCTCCAGGCGCGTGGCGGCGCTCGACGCGATCTCGCGCAGCCCCGACGCCGATCAGATCGACCCCCTGCGCGCCTCCATCGAGGGCGAGGAGGATCGCGCCCTCAAGCAGCGCAAGGAGCGGCTCACAGGGCATCTGCGCGCCCGGTTCGGAGCCTCCACCGAAGACCGGATCGCCGCGATCAACGAACTCTCCTCGGCGCTGGACGTCGAAACGCGTTCGGTGCTCAACCTCATCCTCACGACGACTTCCGAAGTTGCCCCAAGCGTGCCGGAAGGCATCAACGTCGCGCGCATCCTCGAGGTCGGCTCGGACATTTCGGAGGCCGAAGCCTATAGCCGCCTCGTCTCGGCCGATCTCGCCCCCGCTCCCATTCCGTCGGAGGCGATCAAGGCCGCGCTCACCGCGAATATTGTCGACGGGCGCGTCGGAGGCCTTCCTGTCGGCCAGCTGGGCAGCGAGACCAACCGCAGCGCGGCCTATGATGCGCTGGCCGAGGCGGGCACCGTGCCGCCACAGGTCACACCCGAGATCCGCACCGCCGCCTTGTCCTCCAACACCTTCTTCGACGCCTATACCGAGGACGACCCGGCCGTCACCGACGCCGCCCGCACCGCACTCGACGAGGTCGAAGCTCGCGTCGCCCGCTATCAGTTCATCGATATCGGCATGGACGCACTGTCGCTCGCCTCGATCTATTTCCTGGCCGCCATCGGCCTCGCCATCACCTTCGGCGTCATGGGGGTGATCAACATGGCGCATGGCGAATTCATCATGATGGGCGCCTATACCGGATATGTGGTGCAGCTCTTCATCCCGGACTACACCCTCTCGCTCCTTGTGGCCCTCCCGCTCGCCTTCGCCGTTACCTTCGGGGCCGGCGTCGCAATGGAGCGTTTGGTGATCCGCTACCTCTACCACCGCCCGCTCGAGACGCTGCTCGCGACCTTCGGCATCTCGATCGCCCTGCAACAGCTCGCCAAGAACATCTTCGGCACCCAGGCACGCCCCCTGACCTCCCCGAGCTGGCTCGATGGCGCCTGGGTGATCAACGACGTGGTCCAGATCGCCAATATCCGCATCGCGATCTTCGTCCTGGCGCTGATCTTCCTCGGCCTGATCCTGTTTGTGCTCAAGAAGACCCGCCTCGGGCTCGAGGTCCGCTCGGTGACCCAGAACCCCGGCATGGCGGCGTCGATGGGCATCAACCCCGACCGCATCAACATGCTGACCTTTGGCCTCGGCTCCGGGATTGCCGGAATCGCCGGCGTCGCGATCGGCCTCTACGCCAAGGTCACCTCGGAAATGGGATCGGACTACATTGTGCAGAGCTTCATGACGGTCGTTGTAGGCGGCGTCGGCAACGTCTGGGGCACACTCGCCGGGGCGAGCCTGATCGGCGGGCTGCAGAAGAGCATCGAATGGTTCAACCCGTCGAATACGCTCGCCGCGCAGACCTACATGATCCTGTTCATCATCCTCTTCATCCAGTTCCGCCCCAAGGGCATCGTCGCCCTCAAGGGCCGCGCGGCGGGAGATTGACCATGGTTGATAAACGCCCCAAAGCGGCCGGCCTTGCCGATCACCCAACGAGCTTTCTTGCCTCCGGCGGAAGTTTATCTGGCAAGATGAATTCAGGAGCCTTCTCCCCGGCTTCATCTTGCCAAAGAAATTCCGGGGGTGAATTGGCCGCAGGCCAAGAGGGGGCTGGCCCCCTTCCCGGTTTCGGCAAGGACATCCAAGATCAGAAAGGAGCCGCGACATGAAACAGGGCTTCCTGTCCAGAAACCCCTCGGTGCTGTGGTTCCTCGCAGCCCTCGGTTTCTTCACCCTGTGCGTCACGGTCCTGTCCGAGACGGCGGGCGTCGGCCTGCTCTCCACCAGTTTCGTGAAGACGCTCGGCAAGACGCTCTGCCTCTGCCTCGTCGCCGTGGCGATGGATGTCGTCTGGGGCTATTGCGGCATCCTCAGCCTCGGCCATTTCGCGTTCTTCGGGATCGGCGGCTATGCGATCGGCATGTGGCTGATGTATGCGCGGACCGAGATCATCGTTGTGCGCAGCCTGAATTCCGCCGCCATCCCGCCCACGCCGGAAGAGATCACCGATGCCGTGGGGCAGCAGATCTTTGGCGTCGTGGGGGCCACGGACTTTCCCTGGCTCTGGGCCTTTTCGGATTCGCTTTTCCTGCAGCTGCTGATGGTCGTGATGGTGCCGGGGCTGCTGGCGCTGGTCTTCGGCTGGCTCGCCTTCCGTTCGCGCGTCACGGGCGTGTACCTCTCGATCCTCACACAGGCGATGACGCTGGCCCTCTCGCTCTACCTCTTTCAGAATGACAGCGGCCTTCGCGGAAACAATGGCCTCTCGGGATTGCAGAACATCCCCGGCTTCGAACGCACGCCGCAGGCAGTGATATCGCTCGCCTTCTTCTGGGCCTCGGCGCTCGCGCTCGCCCTTGGCTACGTCCTCTTCGCCTGGGTCGTGTCGGGCAAGATGGGCAGCGTGGTCCGCGGCATAAGGGACAATGAGTCCCGCGTGCGCTTCCTCGGCTACCATGTCGAGACCTACAAGCTCTTCGTCTTCACCCTCACAGCCATCATTTCGGGCATCGCGGGCGCGCTATACTATCCGCAGGCGGGCATCATCAATCCGGCCGAGATCGCGCCCATCGCCTCGATCTACCTCGCGGTCTGGGTTGCGATCGGCGGGCGTGGGCGGCTTTACGGCGCCGTGCTCGGCGCGGCCCTGGTCTCGCTCCTGTCCTCCTGGTTCACCGGCGGCGGGGCGCCCGCCATTCCGCTCGGCTTCTACACGATCGAATGGACCGACTGGTGGCTCGTGCTGCTCGGCTTCAGCTTCGTCGCCGTGACGCTGTTCTTTCCCAAGGGGATCGGCGGTTTGTTCGATCTGATCGCGATCCGCCCCGCCCCCGCGCGCACAGGCGATATCGGCCCCGACAACAGCGCGTTGCGGCGTGAAGAGGAGCAGGACAGATGAAGACCCTGCTCGAACTCTCCGGCGTATCGGTCTCCTTCGACGGATTCCGCGCGATCAACAATCTCAGCTTCCAGATCGGCGAACCGGAATTGCGCGCCATCATCGGTCCGAACGGTGCCGGAAAGACCACCTTCATGGACATCATCACCGGCAAGACCCGCCCGGATGAGGGCCGCGTGATCTTTGGCGAAAAATCCGTGTCGCTGCTCAAGATGTCGGAAAGCCAGATCGCCCGGTCGGGCATCGGGCGCAAGTTCCAGAAGCCCACCGTCTTCGAAGCGCAGACGGTACGCGAGAACCTCGCAATGGCGCTCAGCAACCCGCGCGGCCCGTTCGACGTGCTGCTCTACCGCAAGACCCCGACGGGCGCTCAGCGGATCGAGGAGATCGCCCGCGAGATCGGGATGACCGATCACCTCACCCGCCGCTCTGGAGAGTTGAGCCACGGGCAGAAGCAATGGCTCGAGATCGGGATGCTGCTGGCGCAGGATCCGCGCCTGCTGCTGGTGGACGAACCCGCCGCCGGGATGACACCGGCAGAGCGCGAACACACCACGGACCTTCTGAAACGCGCGGCGCGCACGCGCGCTGTCGTGGTCGTCGAGCATGACATGGAATTCGTGCGACGTCTCGATTGTCGGGTTACGGTGCTGAACGAAGGCTCGGTTCTGGCGGAAGGGTCGCTCGACCACGTGACGAAGAACCAGGATGTGATCGATGTCTATCTGGGGAGATAAGCCATGCTGAGCGTAGACAACCTCACCTTGCATTATGGCCAGAGCCAGATCCTGCACGGGATCTCCCTCAAGGCGCGGCCGGGCGAGGTCACGGCCGTGATGGGCACCAACGGTGTGGGCAAGACGTCCCTGCTCAAGGCCATTGCCGGACGCCACCCTTATTCTGGCGGCACAATGACGCTGGATGGCCACCCGCTCGATCATCCGACCGCATATCAGGCCGCGCGCGCCGGGATCGCCTATGTTCCACAGGGGCGCGAGGTCTTTCCCCTCATGACTGTGATGGAGAACCTTGAATCCGGATTTGCCTGCCTTCCCAAGGCTGAGCACAAGGTGCCCGAGCAGATCTGGGAGTTGTTTCCGATCCTCAAGGAATTCGTCAACCGACGGGGCGGCGATCTCTCGGGTGGGCAGCAGCAGCAGCTGGCCATCGCGCGCGCGCTGATAACAAAGCCACGCGTCCTGCTGCTCGACGAACCGACCGAGGGCATCCAGCCCAACATCATCCAGCAGATCGGCCGCGTGATATCGAAACTGCGGGATCAGGGGGATATGGCGATCATTCTGGTCGAACAGTATTTCGACTTCACCTATGGTCTTGCCGACAGTTTTTTTGCCGTGAATCGAGGCGCCGTGGTGCTCGAAGGCCCGCGTGCCGAGATTGATCGCGAAACCCTGCTGGCCCGTGTTTCCATCTGAATTTCAGGCGCCTTTGCGGAGCGAGGCAGGGCGACCCGAGAGAGCCGCCCTGCCCGACTGAGGTTTCAGGTCCGCGTAGGATCGAGTTCCACCGACCAAAGCTCGACATCCGCACTGTCCATCAGTCTCACCGTCATAACGCCAGTGTCCGCGGCGATGTCGACCTTGCCGAAGAATTGCAGACCGTCGCTCGGTGGCAGGTTCGCCTGCCCCTCTTCGGGATGCTTGGTGAAACGCACCTCGGGTCCGAAGGTGTTGTCATATTCCGACGGGCCGAATGTCCCCGCATGCAGCGGACCGGAAACGAATTCCCAGAACGGTTCGAAGTCCTGAAAGACCGCGCGGTCGGGTGAATAGTGGTGTGCTGCGGTGTAATGCACATCCGCCGTGAGCCAGACGGTGTTCGCGATCTGCGCGGCCTTGATAAAGGACAGCACAGCGGCGATGTCCTTTTCGCGCCCCAGAACCGGCCCGTCCCCATTGGCGCCGTTCTCCATGTTGGTATCGCCGTCGCGCACCATCATCCCGATGGGCATGTCGGAGGCGATCACCTTCCAGGTCGCGGTCGAGTTCACCATCTCGCGCTTGAGCCAGGCCAGTTGTTCGGCCCCGAGAAAGGGCGTGCCCTCGGCCTCGGTATTGGCGGTGTTGTCACCGCGATAGGTGCGCATGTCGATCACGAAGATATCCAGCAGCGGGCCGTAGGACACCTTGCGATAGACCCGCATCGGCTCGCTCAGGGTCTGCCGTGTCGGCATCATGTCGTGAAACGCCCGCGCCGCCCGCGCCGAAAGCAGCTGCATCGACTTCACCTCGTAGCGGTCGTCGCTGGCAAGCACCTCGTCGGGATACCAGTTGTTCGTCACCTCGTGATCGTCCCACTGGGCGATCATCGGCACGGAGGCGTTGAAGGCCTGAACGTTGCGATCCATGTAGTTGTAGAGATGCTGCCCTCGGAATTCCTCCAGTGTCTCGGCCACCTTCGTCTTTGCGGGTGTCACGATGTTCTTCCAGATCGTGCCATCGGCCAGGTCGACCTCTTCCTCAAGCGGGCCGTCCGCATAGACGGTATCACCCGAATGCAGGAAGAAATCCGGGTTGTGACCCATCATCGTGGCATAGGTGGTCATGCCGCCACGGTCCTCGTCGATGCCCCAGCCCTGCCCGGCCGTATCGCCCGACCACACGAAACTCACATCTCGGCTGCCCATAGGAACTGTGCGGAACTTGCCCGAGAGCGGAGCCGACAGTGTGCCGTCGGAAAGGTCCGCCATCGTCACGCGGTAGAAGATATCCTGATCGCTGGGCAGGCCGGTCAGGGCCAGCTTGCCGGTATGGTCTGTGGGCGACCCGACGGCCAGACCAGGTACGGCGCGCGCATCCGACATGCTTTCGGTCGTGGCCCATTCGACCATCATCTTGGCATCGCGATCCGCACGGCTCCAGATCACCGCCCCGTCATGGGCGACATCGCCCGACATGACGCCATGCGTGATCATGGGGCGCGACTGCGCGCGCGAAAGGGAAGGCATCGCCAATGAGGCACCGAGAGCGGCACTGCCCAGAAGGGTCTGGCGGCGAGTGAAGGAAATGCGCGGCATGAGGGAAACTCCATGAAGGATTTAGATGTCGTGGATGCTTCCTGCCTTTCGATGACAAGACATCAGCGAAGACGCGACAGATTTGCGAAACTTGTATGACAGCCGGTCTTTTTGCAGCGGCGTTGAGAGCCTGTGATCCCGGCTCTGCTGCAGGTCCGCTACGGTGTTTCCGTTCCGCAGCGAGCCTGATGAAAAAGGTCGGCTGCGAAGGGTCCAGTGCCAGATGGCATGTTGATCTCTTCCCGACAGCGCTGAGATCGCGTCTCTCCCGTGATCCCTTGGCAAATGGTTTCCTGCATGACTGCTGCGAGCGCAAAGGCATTTTTCCGCCGACCCAAGCCATTGAAATCATGGAGTTGGAACTTGGCGACCCGAAAGGCGTTTGCTATTGGACGAGAAGATGCGGATCTGCCGCATCATGCCGGAGTTTCGTAGAATGATGTCGTTTATTGCAGAGCATGACGCCGTGGTGGCGTTGCTTCTGGTTCTAGGCCTGTTTGTCGCCTTCGCGTCCGAACGCTATCCTCCGGATGTCACTGCTGCTGGCGGCGCGGCTCTCTTCGTCATTCTCGGACTCGCGCCGACCGATCAGGTGATGGATGTGTTCGGCAACTCGGCGCCGATCACAATCGCCGCGATGTTCGTCCTGTCGGGAGCGCTGGTGCGCACCGGCGTGCTCGATGCGCTGGCCGATGCCGTCATCTCGCGGGCCCGCACCTCTCCCCTGCTCGGCCTGGCCGGCTTTTTTGGCGTCGCCGTGATCGCTTCGGCCTTCGTCAACAACACGCCGCTTGTGCTGGTCCTCATCCCCATCGTGATCCGTCTCGCAGGGGCGCTGAACCTCGCCCCCACCAAGCTATTGATTCCGCTCTCTTATGCAGCGATCCTCGGAGGAACGTGCACCCTGATCGGCACATCGACCAACCTCCTCGTGGACGGGGTGGCGCGCGATGCCGGGCTCGAGGCCTTTGGTATTTTCGAGATTGCGCCGGTCGGGATCATATCGGCCCTGACAGGTCTGGCGTTCATGCTCCTCGCCGCGCCACGCCTGCTGCCGTCGCGGCGAGAGACGAGCGCCGCCATGGATGTTCAGCCGGACTTCCTGACCGAGGTGACCCTGCTGGACGATGCTCCCTTCATCGGTCAGCGGCTTGGCGACGTCGCTGACCTGAACCGGCCCCATATCCGTTTGACCGGCTTGCGACGGGGTGCCCGCATCCTGCGCAGCGGTCTGGCCGAGATCGAGCTGCGCAAGGGCGACGCTCTGATCCTGCTGACGACGACTTCCGAGGCGCTTACACTTTATGCGATGGAGGGTGTGCGCACTGGTGCGACGCGAAAGATGCCGGGAAAATCGGAGTCTCCCCTGATCCTGGCCGAGGCGATGGTGGCACCCCGCAGAGGTCTGACCAGTGTGCCCCTCGCGCAGTTGGGCCTCGGGGGGCGCTACGGCGTGAGGGTGGTGGCTGTCAGCCGTCACCGGCACATTCCTGGCGCCGACCTGCCGAGCACCAAACTCAAGCCCGCGGATCGCCTCCTGCTGGAAGGTCCAGCAGAAGCATTCGAGGCTTTGTCCCGCAGCGGCGATCTGGTTGCCGTTTCAGGCCCGTCCGGTCGGCCTTATCGCCGCAAGCAGGCACCGATCGCCGTGCTCGCAATCATCGCTGTCGTTGGCCTTGCCGCCTTTGATGTGCTGCCCATCGGAATACTCGCACTTCTGGCCGTGGCAGGGATCCTGGTCCTGCGCTGCATCGACAATGACGAAGCCTGGGGATCGATCGACGCGTCGATCCTGATCCTGATCTTTTCGATGCTGATCGTCGGAACGGGACTGGAGGCTACCGGAGCCGTCGAGGCGGTGGTGACGTCCATCGCGCCATATCTCGGCGGACTCTCCCCTATTCTGGCCCTTGCAGCGGTCTACACCCTGACCTCGGTGCTGACGGAACTGGTAACCAACAACGCGGTCGCGGTCATCCTGACACCGATCGCCATCGGATTGGCCACATCGCTCGGGCTTGATCCCCGTGCCTTTGTGGTGGCGGTGATGATCGGGGCCTCTGCCAGCTTTGCGACCCCGATCGGTTATCAGACCAATACGCTCGTCTACGGCGCGGGAGCCTATCGTTTTGCCGACTTCCTGAAGATCGGCGTGCCGATGAACATCGTGGTGGGGTTCGCATCCATTTTCTCGATCACGATTTTCTTTCCGCTCGAGGGGTGAACTTGCTCAGCACCGCAGAAATCGCCGGGGTTACGTGAACCTTTTCTCTCCCCGGGCATCGGCGCACCTGACGCTCAGCGTCAAGCAGATCGCGCATATCTGATTTCAGGCTCTTGCGCGCTGTGCCCCTCCAAGCCGTCGTCCAGAAGCGAGAACTTGTCGATGAGTTGATTGAGGTTTGCCGTGTCACCATCCATTTGCCGGATGGCCATGCCGGACTCCTCGACCATAGCCGCATTGCGTTGTGTCACCTGATCCAACTGGCTCACACCGATGTTTATCTCGACAAGGCCGTTGGCCTGTTCCAGGGTCTCATTGGCCAGGTTCGAGGCCAGCTGGGATATTTCCGTGACCTTCGTCACGACAGAAGAAAGGGACTGACCGGCGCCGTTGATCTTGCGCACGCCTTCCTCGACATGTTGCGAACTCGCATTGATCAACCCCTTGATTTCATTTGCAGCACCAGCGGATCGTTGCGCAAGCGCCCGAACTTCCGAAGCGACGACCGCAAAACCGCGTCCCGATTCCCCTGCCCTTGCAGCCTCTACGCCTGCATTGAGCGCCAGCAGATTGGTCTGAAACGCGATATCGTCGATCACCCCGATGATACGAGAAATCTGACTGGACGAAGCTTCGATCTCGCGCATCGCCATGACGGCACCTTCGACGATCTTGCCGCTGTTTTCGACATCGTGGCGGGCAAGGTCGACTGCAGCCTCGACTTTTTTGGCATTGATCGCGGCGGCCTTGACGCTGCTCGTGAGCATCTCAAGAGCGGCCGCGGTCTCCTCAAGAGTGGCAGCCTGAGTTTCGGTGCGTTGCGACAAGTCGTGGGAGGCCTGACTGATCACGGAAGAGCGGGATTCGATGCTCTTGCTGGCAATCACGACCTGCCTCATCAGGATATTCAATCGGTCGAGAGTTTCGTTATAGGACCGGCGCAGAGGTTCGTATTCGGAATGAAACTGCCGATCTATCTGTTCGCTCAGATTTCCCGCAGCCATCTCAGACAGACCTGCCGCAAGGGTAGATATCACCATCTCGCTCTGTTCCCTCTGCGCGCTCTGTTCGCTGAGCGAGGCAACGATGCGTGCAGAAATTTGGTCGACATCGCGTGCGATGTTGCCGAAATCGTCATCTCGCATGGCGTCAGCGATGCGAATTCCGAATTCGCCGTGCGCAACTTCCTTCAAGGCGACGCCCAAGCGCTCGAGCGGCTTGGAAATCGACAATGTCACCCGTCTCGCACTATAAGAAATCCCCAGTATGCTGCAGGCCAGTGAGGCCAGTACAAAATATATCAGCTCGCGCGCATGTTGCTGAACAGAGGAAGCCGACCCGATTGCATTCTGCTGGATCATGTCGCCCATCTGCGCGAGGTCCACTTCGAGCCGGTCGAACATGGCCATAAAGGGCGGCAAGGCAGCGCGTCCTTTCTTCTCATCTGTGAAAGCAGTTTCGATCGTCTGTCCGGCCATGCTGATGTAGTCCTCGACCAAAGGTATGCTTTTGAGGACCTGAGCCCGCACCTCCTCCGGCAGATCTAGATCCAGCAGAGATGCCATGTTGCTGCGAAACGTATCGGCATCTTCGGCAAAGGCATCTCGTTGTTCCGTCATGCCCTCTTCGGATAAGGCAGGGCCCCCGATAACCGCCAGGGACACGTTTGCAACGAGACCATCATGCATCATGTCCGCCATCATCTGGTGTCGAACGGAGTTCGTTGCAGTGATCTGATGGTCGAGATCAATCGTCCCTTTCCAGAGACTGTAGAGCGCGATGCCCCCCAAAAGTGCCACGGTTAAGATGGAGATCGCGCCCGACACGACCAGACGATGCTTTATGGGAAGCGCACGGAACATCTTGGGAAAACGCATCTGAAACATTTTTTGCACGACTCTGCCATTGTTCAGCTAACGGATAGAGGCCGGGGCTTAACAATTCTCAAATTTATATCGTCAGATGGGCCTTTATCCTGCGCATTGTCTCTTTCGCCCTGACTTCAAGAAATTCCTTTTTTTATCAGCAATTTGAATCCTTTCGAAACGCCGCCCAACGCAAGCTCGGATGCACCCTTACAGAGCTTGTGTCAAAAGATGTCTCCTGTTCTGATTTTAGCTCGCCGACCCTTAGCCTCGCGGATGGAAACCGGACGCCCGAGTTCGCCCGCAATCGGGTCACTCCAAGAAAACCCAATCTTTCAGGGATCAGGAGGGCACTGGACTACGCCTTTTGGGCCATCCCTTCGATCTTTCCATGGGCCGGATCATCAAAGGAACAAATAACAACCGCGGTATCCGTCTGGTAGGGTTCTTGGAGCAAGTGCAGTTGAAAAAAGCATGTAGTGGCAAGGCATAAGGTGGACCAACAACATGCGCGTCGCGATTGTAACACCGTTTTACGTCGAAGCAGACGACGTTCTGGAGCCGTGCCACAGAAGCTTTTGCAACAAACCGACGCTCGCAAACACTTCCTCTTTGCCAAAAGATTTCCAGATCCGATGCTCGAAAGTCGGGACGCCCGGTGTGTCACGCTGCCGAACCGGAATAGCGATGGTGGAAACATCACGCAGGTTCTGGGCAGCAGCACCTTCAACCTCGGGTTCGACGCGGTCGCGTTTCTGGTCGCAGATACCAGAATTAGCGTCGATTGTACCGAAATTCCCGATCAACCGCGTCGTCCCAAAATGGTCATGAATTATGTGGAACCCCAGTCAGGTGGGGATGCTTCGGGCGCCTGCAACGCACTTTCACAGTATACGGGCAGTTTCCTGTCCAAAAGCAGGGTGGCCGAGGACAAGCAGCCTCAGCAATTCATTCATAAGTATCGTGCAGAATTTGATGGCGCTGTCGGCCATGCCCGATTGGCCACGCATCGGCTGAAACGAAGCTCCGACATTAAAATTTTTCTGGCCTGGATGGGACAGCCTCATCTTTTTCCACAGGATGTTGTCACATCAACATCAGACCTCGGACGGACCAAACAATCATGAGTGCCATTCGTCGCAGTGTCATCGCCTCCGTGGCGGACAAATATGCCTCCCAGATCATAAGCGTGGTGACGCTCGCGGCCATGTCTCGAATCCTGACGCCGTCGGAGATCGGGCTCTACTTGCTCGCAAGCACGGTGATCCTCCTGGTTGAAAACCTCCGCATCTTCGGCACCGGGATCTTCATCGTCCAGGAGAAAACCCTGGAACGCGAGACCGTCCGGACCGCATTCACGATCACCTTGCTGATATCCCTTGGCTTGGCACTGGGGATCTACCTGTCGGCAGATCTGATTTCAGCGTTCTTCCGGGAACCGGGATTGAGGCATCTGCTGGTCGTCGCGACATTGGCCTTCGTGATCGCGCCCTTCGGCAACCCTATTCTGGCCCTGCTGCAACGCGACCTGTCCTTCTCCGTTCTCGCGGTCCTGAACGTGACGGTGGCCATCGTGAATGCCGTCGTGACCATCGGCCTTGCCACGTGGGGCTTCGGCCCTGTCAGCTATGTCTGGGGCATCGTCGCGTCCGGCTTGGTACTGGTGATAGGCGCCATCTTTGTCCGGCCGGAATTCTGGGTTTTCCGGCCGTCGTTCCACAACGCGCGGCGCATTTTGTCGTTCGGAGCAATTTCATCGTCCATTACGGTTCTCAACCAGGCCTACGAGCTTCTGCCGAGGATGGCGCTCGGACGGATTTTGGGGGTGGATGCTGTCGGTATATATGCCCGCGCCGTCACGGTCTGCCAACTGCCGGATCGGGCGCTCGTCTCTGCGCTGCAACCCGTCGTGTTGCCTGCAATGGCGATGCAGTCCCGCATGGGGGGAAACCTCAAGACAAGTTACCTGCGGGGGCACACGCTGATGTCCGCCATCCAGTGGCCCACGTTGATGATGCTCGCACTTCTTGCAAACCCCGTGGTAGCGATCCTTCTGGGCGCACAATGGACAGAGACCCCGCCCCTGGTTCGCATCATTGCGATTGCGACGATGACCATGGCCCCGGCCTTCATGACCTTTCCCGTCCTTGTCAGCGTAGGAAAGATCCGGGATGCGCTCTGGTCGAGCCTCATCTGCCTGCCCCCCTCGATCCTCGCTGTCATCGTTGCTGCCAATATCAGCCTGACCGCCGTCGCCGCGAGCTTGCTCATCATTGCGCCATTGCAGATGTTTGTCGCCCTGCTCTTCATTCGCCGTGCCATTTCCATGACGTGGACCGAGCTGGCCATAGCATCACAGCGAAGCATCCTGCTCACTGTCGGAACAGCCCTTGTTCCGTCGATGATCATCCTTTTTTCCCCGCACGGCTTTGATCTCTCCATGGTGGAAACGAGCTTTGCGATTGCAGGCGGTGGCATCGGGTGGCTGGTCGCCGTCGTTCTCACGGATCACCCGATAAAATTGGAGGTTCTGGCCGTCTGGCATATTCTCGCAGGATTCAGGCACCGCAACACGGAAACGGCCAAGACATTTACCGATTAGCGCGACCAATTCAAACGCAACAGGAGGTCGCCTCCCTGTGGATTAAAGCCGACAGTGGATCTTGCCAGATCATGAGGTTCTGCGCCACACTGCCCAGCGATGCCTTTGCTCAGAAGTTTTCCGCCAGTGACTGCGCAAAAAAGTGAAACGATCTCCATCACATTCACATGCCTGAGCGATTTATGGCAGCGGATCGTAAGGTTCTGACCTTACAGAGCTATTTGGACCACTCTGACAACTGTATCGCTATATAATTGGTTGCGTATTCATCAGAAAAAATTTAAATATTATGCAGAATTACCGAAAGTTTCCGGCGGAGTTGGAAGTCTGAAGAAATTGCTCGGTGAAGGAATGCAACCATCACCATGAGGCCTGAGATGGACGTCGACCTTCGAGGCTCACTCGAGCATGCCATAAAAGACCTCGAGGTTCCGGCCTTTGTCGTGGGTCTTCACCGCACGATCACAATCGCCAACGAAAAAGCCTCGTCGCTGCTTCTCGAATCCCAGTGTCACGTGCTGGTCGGGACGGACCTGTCGGATATACTTTGTCCTGCGGCGATTTCAGCCGTGTCTTCCTGGATTGACGAAGTGGTGGAAGGGATTGCGACGCAGGTGAAACTCGGTATCACACTGTCCTTGAATACCGGCCCTGAACTTTGGTCCGTCGTATCACTGAAGGACAGGGACGATCGCCTCACCGGATTTCTGTTCCAGCAAGTTCTGATCACCTCTGCATTGCCGGATCAATCGATCCTGGATGCCTTCAACAACCCGACTGCCGCCGCGGATCTCGACGATCTCGCTCGGAGAGAATTGCGCTGGAAGACTGCGGTGCTGAGTGCAAATCAGGGCGTTTGGGACCACGACTTCGAATTGGACCGGCATTTCCTGTCGGACACCTGGCGTGAAATAAGGGGGATATCCATAGGTGCGGCCGCCGCGGAGACGACTGAGGACTGGCTGAAGACAATCCATCCCGACGATGTCGGAAGGGTCAAGGAACAGGTTGCATTGCAGGAATCCGGTGCCACGGATGTCGTGAATTACACGTTTCGCCAGCGTCATGCCGATGGCCATTGGATCTGGATCCTCAGCCGAGGACGTGTCGTGCGCCGAGATGAAAATGGTCTGCCGGTGCGAATCATTGGTACCGATACCGATATAAGTGATCTCAAATTTGTCGAACTTGAACGGGCACGGCTTGCCGAAAGACTGGGACTTGCCATCGAAGCAGCTGAGATGGGACAATGGGAACAACGGATCGAGACGAAAAACGCAATCTGGGATGATCGTTCTCTCAAGATGTTCGGGCTGCGGGACAATTTGACCCTTCGATCCGAAACAGACTGGTCCAAGATGATTCATCCGGACGATCGCGACGCCACGATGGCGCATTTTCATTCATGTCAGCTCGAGAAAAGGGACATCGCTTGCGATTTCCGGATCATGACGGCAGATGGAATTGAGAAGTTCATTCGAACGCGCGGCAAATTTGTTCATGATGTGGAAGGCGGTGATCGTTACATCGGCGTCAATCTCGACCTGACGAAAGATCACCAGAAGACCGTGGCATTGGAACAGGCGCGCAATCGGCTGGAATACGAAAGTCGGCACGACCCATTGACCGGCCTCGCCAACCGGCGTCGATTGGACGAGGTCTTCCTCGTCCAGAGCTCTGAGAATGAGAGCGACCTGATGGGGGCAATGCATCTCGACATCGACAGGTTCAAGCAGATCAACGATAATTTCGGGCACGACGCCGGGGATTTCACGCTGAAACATGCGGCGTCGATCATGAAAAAATACCTGCCAAAAGACGTTCTGGTGGCGCGTGTCGGTGGGGATGAATTCGTCGCCCTGTTTCCACAAGCGCAGAATCGGGTAGTCATGGAAGCGCTCGCAGAGCAGATCATTCAAGCTTTCAGCATGCCTTTTTTCTACAACAAGATCCGAATAAAGGCGGGTATCAGTATCGGTATTGCCGCGCTCGATCGTCAGGAGCAATCGGAAAGCAGCCTCCTCATTCTCGCCGATATTGCGCTTTATCATGCAAAGAAGAGCGGTCGCGGAATTTGGCAATTCTACGAACCTCACATGAAGACTCAGACCAGCGAGCGGATAAAAATCCAGGATGCCCTGATCAGCGCCTTTGAGCACAACGAGATTACCTGTCACTACCAGCCACAATTCGATGCGCAAACAATGAAACTTAGCGGAATCGAGGCCCTCGTGAGATGGGAGAGTCCGACATCCGGATTAATTATGCCAGATCAATTCCTGAGCGCAGCCGAGGATATGGGCCTCATTGCAAAGCTGGATGAACTCGTGCTGTGCCAGGTGCTGACAGACCTCGAATGTTGGGAGGCAGAGGGCCTTTCGGTGCCTCATATATCCGTCAACGTCTCAGCGCACCGAATATCGGATCCCGATCTGGGAACTTGGCTTCAGAGAATGAAACTTCCGCCTGGGAAGATCGTTTTCGAGCTCCTTGAATCCGTATTTCTCGATGGCGAAGACGCGACGATCAGCGCGAATTTGAGTCTCTTACAATCCATGGGAGTCGATGTCGAGATCGACGACTTCGGGACCGGCCATGCGTCGATCATCAGCCTGCTGCGGATCTCACCCAAGCGATTGAAGATCGACCGGGAACTGGTGGAGCCGATCGTCCATTCCCCCAAGCGGCGCGGATTGCTGGAAACGATCATCCGGATCGGGAAGATGCTGGATATCGAGGTTGTGGCCGAAGGCGTGGAAACCAATGCGCATATCGCCATCCTGCGTGAACTCCAATGCGACTACCTGCAGGGTTTTGCACTTTCCAAACCGATGAATTCCGCAAATATGCGGGAGCTCCTGATAGCTCGTCGGTGATCGACGCAGAGCCTTGCCATACATCACGGGGCATTCTGCGCCTCGAACCAAGCCAATTTTCAAGTCAGCCGGTCATCTGGATGTTGCCAAAAGCGACTCTCCTTACGCGCGATGAATGTTACGGCGCGACTACCTGAAGGTGACCATGCGGCAAGCGTGCCGGTTACCTGCTTGACCCCATGCCCTGCGGCTTCAAGTATCCGCCCAACGACTTACGAGCTGATCGCGAACCGGTCACGACCGGATCAAGGTTGGCGCTCGGAGGGTAACTTGGGGGAGCCTCATGGGTCTTATCGGAATTTTTTTGTCGCTCGGTCTGCTGATGTATCTGGCCTATCGCGGGATCAACGTGCTGATCCTGGCGCCAATCCTCGCGCTTCTGGCGACATGGATGGCGGGCGGTTTGCCGCTTCTGGCGACATACACGCAGGTCTTCATGCCCGCCCTTGGCAACTACCTTCTCAAGTTCTTTCCTCTGTTCCTGCTGGGCGCAATCTTCGGAAAGCTCATGGCGGACTCAGGATCAGCCCGGACAATCGCGGAGTGGTTCACGGAAAAGATGGGGTCCGGCCAGTCCATCGCCGCCGTCGTTCTGGCCTGCGGTGTGCTGACCTATGGCGGTGTGTCGCTTTTCGTCGTGGCCTTCGCCGTCTATCCCATTGCGAATGCGTTGTTTCGCCGGTCCGACACGCCCAAGCGGCTGCTTCCGGCGGCGCTCGCGCTCGGGTCCTTCACTTTCACTATGACGGCTTTCCCGGGCACCCCGGCGATCCAGAATGCGATCCCGATGCCCTATTTTGGCACGACGCCCTTCGCCGCGCCGTTCTTCGGCACCGCCGCAGGTCTCGGCATGATGATCTTCGGGATTCTCTGGCTCAACCGCCGCCGTGCAAGTGCAAATGCTGCAGGCGAAGGCTATGGCGATCATGCCCGCACCGATGCGGACTCCGACGCGCCCGATCAGGCACTGCCCTCCATCCTCATCGCACTGCTGCCGGTGATCACGGTCATCGTGCTGAACGCGGCTTTCACCTATCTCGTGATCCCCGCCATGGACGCCTCCTACCTCGGACAGGACGCCTATGGCGGCATCGCGCTGGAGGATGTGAAAGGAATCTGGGCGATCATCGCATCACTCGTGATATCGATCCTGATCTGCACCGCGCTGAACTGGTCGCGGTTTCTCGACCTCATGGAAAGCTACAACAAGGGCACGATGGGATCGCTTCTGCCGGTATTCAACACCGCCTCCGAAGTCGGCTACGGCGCGGTCATCGCATCGCTTCCGGCCTTTGCGGTGATCCGCGACGCTGTTCTCGGGATCTCGCCCAATCCGCTGATTTCGTCCGCAGTCGCCACCAACGTGCTGGCGGGCATCACCGGATCGGCTTCGGGCGGCATGTCCATCGCGCTGGCGACACTGGGCGAGCAGTTCATGGAAAGCGCCCAGTCCGCCGGGATCGACCCCGAGATCATGCACCGCGTCGTGGCGCTGTCCTCCGGCGGATTCGACGCATTGCCGCATAACGGGGCCGTCATCACGCTCCTTGCGATCACCGGGCTGACCCACAGGCAAAGCTATGGCGACATCTTCGTCGTGGCGGTCATCGTTCCATTCACCATGACAGTCGCGGTCATCCTCGCAGCTTCGGTCGCGGTCTTCTGATACGGTGATTGCCGTACTGTTGAACAGATGTGTCATCCTGCAGGCGCAAGCGAGCAAACGTATTGTTCGCCCGTCGGTATCGCCTGCAGATATCTGGCATCATTGGACTGTCTGGACTACAAGGCGACATGGACAGGTCGGGCCGTCAGCCGCGCATTAAACAAGGAAAACGCCGATGATCGCCGGATATGTGAACGAGTCTGGTCTTTTGCGGCAGGTGGACCCGCTGCGCGAGGGCTACAGTGAAGTCGTCTGGATCGACCTGATGAATCCGAGCGGTACGGAAGAGGACGATGTCGAGCGAGAGCTCGGTGTCGATATTCCGACCAAGGACGAGATGGAAGAGATCGAGATCTCGTCGCGGCTCTACTCCCAGAACGGCGCCTCGTTCATGACAGCGCTTCTCCCGGCACAGGCCGATGGCGACGATCCCGTCATGGCGCCGGTCTCCTTCGTGCTGGTGGGCAACCGGCTGATCACGGTGCGCTACCACGAACCCCGCGCCTTTCAGACCTTTCCCATCCGCGCCGAAAAGGCCCCGATGGGCTGCGAGACGGGTGAAGGCGTGCTCGTCGCCCTGCTCGAGGCGATCGTGGACCGGCTGGCGGATATCCTAGAACGCGCAGGGCAAGACATCGATTCCATTTCGCGCAACATCTTCCAGCACAAGGGTGCCATGCCCACCCAGAGCCGAGATTTTCAGCAGGTTCTTGAATCCATCGGGCGAAAGGGCGACCTGATCTCAAATATCCGCGACAGCCTGGTGACGCTGGAACGCCTTATCGGATTTCTCGGTCAGGGTGCCATGCAGCGCAAGAGCGACAAGGTCCTTCGCGAACGCATCAAGACACTGTCGCGCGACGTGCGCTCGCTGGCGGATCACGACAGTTTCCTGTCGCAGAAGATCACCTTTCTTCTCGACGCGACGCTGGGCATGATCAACATCGAGCAGAACGCCATCATCAAGATCTTCTCGGTCGCTGCCGTGGTCTTTCTGCCACCCACCCTGATCGCGTCGATCTACGGCATGAATTTCGCCCATATGCCCGAACTGGGCTGGACCTTCGGCTATCCGTTCGCTCTCGGTCTGATGGTACTCTCCGCGATCCTGCCTTATCTCTTCTTCAAGCGCCAAGGCTGGCTCTAGCTTTTACCAAGGATAATATAACCATGAGCAATCTGTCCGGCTGACCAAGCCACAGATGGCGCACGTTCGAACGCTTCCCGAAAGCTACGGATGTCCTCGTATCGATGACAGTAGCGCCTTGAGAGCCATGATAATCTTCCGCCACTTCTTTCAAAACTCCGCTCACCGTTCAAGGAAGATGGCAAATCGCTCCGCCTCGGGCTCTTCGTCGCAATTGATTACATATGCGGCGCTGCCGCGACGTTGGCGGCGGCTGAACTGTGGGAAAGGCAGAGAATGCGTGCGCCACCCCACTGCTGCGAAAGGATAACCCATGATCAAAGTCTTGTCCGGAGTATGGGCCCTTCTGCTTGGTATCGTGCTCATCATGCTGGGCAACGGCATGCATTTCACGCTGATCGGCCTGCGCGGCGGGATCGAGGGATTTTCGGCCACCGAACTCGCCATCGTCACTTCGGGTTATTTCATGGGCTTCCTGTCGGGCGCACGCCTGACCCCGCTGCTGATCCAGCGGGTCGGGCATGTGCGTGTCTTTGCGGCGCTCGGAAGTTTCATGTCGGCGGGGCTGATCGCCTTTCCACTGCTGACCGAGCCCTGGGCCTGGACAGTGCTGCGGCTGCTTGTCGGCTTCTGCATGTCGGGAATCTACGTCGCTGCCGAAAGCTGGCTGAATGCCGCCGCCACCAACGAGACCCGGGGCAAGGTGCTGTCGGCCTACATGATCGCGCAGACGCTGGGCATCATCGGCGCGCAGGGGCTTCTGACACTGGGCGATGCGGGAACCTCGGCGCTCTTCATCGGTGCCTCGATCCTCGTATCGATCTCCTTCGCACCGATCCTTCTGTCCGCCGCCACGGTCCCCGTGGTCCAGGTCGCCCGCCCGATGCCCCTGCGCGCGCTCTTCAAGGGCTCGCCTCTGGGCACGGTCGGTATCTTCCTGCTGGGCAGCGTCTACGCCACGCAATCGGGCATGGGCGCGGTCTTTGGCACCCAGATCGGTCTCAGCGCCGCGCAGATCGCGCTTTTCGTCGCGATGCTGTTTGCCGGAGCGCTGGTGCTTCAATACCCCATCGGCTGGCTTTCAGACAGGATGGACCGGCGCAAGCTGATCTTCGGCGCCTCCTGCCTCGGCGCGGCATCCTGCTTTGTGGTCTGGATCGCGGGGGGCGGGTTGTGGCCGCTGATGGCGGCGGCTTTTCTGGCCGGCGGGGTCACGACGCCGCTTTATGCCCTGTTTCTGGCCTATACAAATGACTCGCTGTCGGCCGACGACATGCCCGCCGCCTCCGGTGGGCTCGTGTTCACCTTTGGCTTGGGCGCCATAGCCGGGCCGCTCGTCACCGGATGGGCCATGCAGGGGTTTGATCCTTATGCGTTCTGGCTGGTGCTCGGCGTGACCTTCGGCGCCATCGCTCTTTACGCGCTCTACCGCATGACTCAGCGCGCGGTAATACCTGTGGACGAGACAGAGAGCTATCTGAACCTGCTGCCCACGACGTCGCCCGTGGCAGTGGAGGCGGCGGCAGAATGGGCAGCCGAAAATGCCGAAGCCGCACGCGAGGCGGACGCGCAGCCCTGATCGAGGTCACTTTTCGAGCCGGTGCTCGCAATTGGCATCCAGCAAGAGATCCTCATGGCTTCCCGCCCCATGACCTGCTGCGCGCAATTA
>JBBSNW010000037.1:0-47557 GCA_038260405.1 Rhodobacterales bacterium
AGCACCATGGCCATCGCGCCGATCCTCATCATGGGCTGGTTCAGCCAGAAACAGCTCGTCCGTGGCCTCACCTTCGGCGCCGTGAAATAAGGAACCAAGATTATGGGACGCATTACTCTCGACAAGGTGGCCAAACGCTTCGGCGAAGTGGAGGTCATCCCGCCGCTGGACCTGACCATCGAGGATGGCGAATTCGTCGTCTTCGTCGGCCCCTCGGGCTGCGGCAAGTCCACGCTGCTGCGCCTGATCGCCGGTCTCGAAGACGTGAGCGGCGGTGAGATCCGCATCGACGGCCAGAACGCCACCGAACTGCCGCCTGCCAAGCGCGGCCTCGCGATGGTGTTCCAGAGCTACGCGCTCTATCCGCACATGTCGGTGCGCAAGAATATTGCCTTCCCGCTCAAGATGGCGGGCATGTCCGAGGACGAGCAGAAGCGGCGGATCGACAATGCCGCCAAGATCCTGAACCTCACCGATTACATCGACCGCCGTCCCGGGCAGCTCTCGGGCGGGCAGCGCCAGCGTGTCGCCATCGGCCGTGCGATCGTGCGCGAACCGGCGGCGTTCCTGTTCGACGAACCGCTCTCGAACCTCGACGCCGCTTTGCGCGTCGGCATGCGGCTCGAGATCACGGAATTGCACTCGCGGCTCAAGACCACGATGATCTACGTGACGCACGATCAGGTCGAGGCGATGACCATGGCCGACAAGATCGTGGTGCTGCGTGCGGGCCATATCGAACAGGTCGGCTCGCCGCTGGAGCTTTACCGCACGCCGCGCAACGTCTTCGTCGCGGGCTTCATCGGCTCGCCCAAGATGAACCTGATCGAAGGCGGCGAGGCGGGCAAGCATGGCTGCAAGACCATCGGCATCCGCCCCGAACATCTGTCGGTCTCGGATACGGAAGGCACATGGAAGGGTCGCGTCGGTGTCTCCGAACATCTCGGCTCGGACACGTTCTTCTATGTCCACGACACCGGCCTTGGCGAGGACATCACCGTCCGCGTCTCGGGCGAGGTCGAATTCAAGTCGGGCGATACGGTCTATCTGACCCCTGATATGGCCAAGCTGCACCGCTTTGACGATTCCGGACTGCGCCTCGCATGAAACGACTGGAGGGAAAAACTGCGCTGATCACCGGCGCCGCCCGCGGCATCGGGCGCAGCTTCGCCGAAGCCTACATCGCCGAAGGTGCGCGCGTCGCGATTGCGGACATCAACCTCGAGGCGGCGCAGAAGACCGCAGGGGAAATCGGCGCCGAGGCGATCCATGTGGATGTCTCCGATCCCGCCAGCATCGAGGCCTGCGTGGCCGAGGCCACTGATACGCTGGGGGGCATCGACATCCTGATCAACAATGCCGCGATCTTCTCCGCCTCGCCCCTCGTCGAGATCGAGCGCGCCGACTACAACCGCGTATTCGGCATCAACGTGGCCGGCACGCTCTTCATGATGCAGGCGGTGGCCAGGGCGATGATCGCGCGCGGTCAGGGGGGCAAGATCATCAACATGGCCTCCCAGGCCGGGCGCCGGGGCGAATCGCTCGTCGCGGTCTACTGCGCCTCCAAGGCGGCGGTGATCAGCCTTACGCAATCGGCGGGCCTGAACCTGATCGAACACGGCATCAACGTGAACGCGATCGCGCCCGGTGTGGTCGATGGCGAGCACTGGGACGGCGTCGATGCCTTCTTTGCGAAATACGAAAACCTGAAACCCGGCGAAAAGAAGCAGCAGGTCGGCGCGGCGGTCCCCTATGGCCGCATGGGCACGGCGCAGGACCTCACCGGCATGGCGATCTTCCTCGCCACGCCAGAGGCCGACTACATCGTCGCCCAATGCTTCAACGTCGATGGCGGAAACTGGATGAGCTGATGGCACTGCACCTCGATAATTCTGCACTCAAACACCTGCCCGAGGGCGTCGCCGCCCCGGCCTATGACCGCAGCGCACTGACCCCCGGCATCCTGCATGTCGGCGTGGGCAACTTTCACCGCGCGCATATGGCGGTCTATCTCGACCGTCTCTTCGCGACGGGCGCGAGCCATGACTGGGCGCTTGTGGGCGCAGGTGTGCGGCCGGGCGATGCGGCCATGCGCGAGCGTCTCGCGGCGCAGGACTGGCTCACGACCGTGGTCGAACTCGACCCCGAGGGCCTCTCTGCCCGGGTGACGGGCGCCATGATCGACTTCGTCGAAGTCGAGGCCGAAAAGACCGTGGCCCGCATGGCGAGCCCGGAGATCCGCATCGTGTCGCTCACCATCACCGAAGGCGGCTATTACGTGAACGCCCGAACCGGCGGCTTCGATGCCGCCCACGCGGACATGGCGGCGGATGCGGGGACCCCCGATGCGCCGAAAAGCGTCTTCGGCATGATCATCAAGGCATTGCGCCTGCGCCGGGATGCGGGGCTCGATCCGTTCACGGTGCTGTCCTGCGACAACCTGCCGGAAAACGGCCATGTGGCAAAACAGACGGTCACCGGTCTCGCGCGGCTCTCCGACCCGGATTTCGCCGACTGGATCGAGGCCAACATCACCTTCCCGAACTCGATGGTGGATTGCATCACCCCGGCAACTTCCGATCGCGAACGCGCGATGGTGTCCGACAGGTTCGGCATCACCGACGCGGTGCCTGTGGTCTGCGAACCCTTCCGCCAATGGGTGCTGGAGGATACCTTTCCACAGGGCCGCCCGGCTCTGGAAGACGTGGGCGCCGAATTTGTGGAGGATGTCGCGCCTTACGAGCTGATGAAGCTGCGCATTCTCAATGGTGGCCACGCGGCCATCGCCTATCCCTCGGCGCTGCTCGGGCACCACTTCGTGCATGACGCGATGGCCGATCCACGCATCCGCGCCTGGCTGACCGCGATCGAGACGCGCGAATGCGTCCCCTCGCTGAAACCGATCCCGGGCGTCAGCTACGAGGACTATTTCGCGAAGATCCTCGAACGCTTCTCGAACCCCGAGGTCGGCGACACCGTCCAGCGGCTCTGCCTCGACGGCTCCAACCGTCAGCCCAAATTCGTGCTGCCGATCATCACCGAGGCGCTGGCCGAGAACAACGCCTTCCAGGGCCTTGCCCTCGAAGTCGCGCTCTGGTGCCGCTACTGTGCGGGCACGGACGATGCCGGTGAGCCGATGCTGGTCAATGACGACAATGCCGAAATGCTGACCCGGCTCGCCCTCGAAGCGAAGGAGACTCCCTCCGCCTTCCTCACCAACGAGGCGGTCTTCGGGGCCCTGGCGGAGTCGGACGCCTTCCAGTCGGCCTTCGCCGCCTGGCTCGACCGGCTCTGGTCTGACGGGGTGGAGGCGACGCTGCAGAGTTACGTGGATCAGACCGGCTAGGCAGGTATCCTCGGTCAGTCCAGAGTTCTGACCGGGATCAAGCGCGTCGTGGACGCGTTGCCTCCCATTCCGGCAGAAAAATGCGAAACGTCTCGCGCTCAGTCGCGGGATACAGACCAAAGGTTGTGCGCGATCATACCCTTGCAGGGGGCCAGCCCCCGTCTGCCTGCGGCAGCCTCCCCCGGAGTTTGTCTGGCAAGATGAATATGCAGAGGACTGGCATCGTCTTCATCTTGCCAGATAAACTCCCGCCGGAGGCTCCGGCCTCTGCATGCAGCAGGGGGTTCGAGCGGGTGCGGGGACGTTTCCGGAAGAAACCTCAGCGCGGGAGATCCCTGACCTGTTTGAGTGCGCCGTAAAGTGCGCGGAAGGAGGCAAGGCGGTCGGCATGTCCCGGCCGCTGCACCGGTTCGAATGTCGCGGTGATCGCGGGGGCCTGCCCGATATCCGCGAGGCGGGCGGCCCCGGCGGCGACGGCGGCAAGGCGCGCCGCTCCGAGGGCGGGGCCGACGGCGGAATCCTCGCCACGCAGCAGCGTCACTCCGATCACGTCCGCGATGGTCTGCAGTAGGAGGTCGCTCTTGCTGCCGCCGCCGATCGCCAGAAGTGGCGCGGGCACCGGCGTCACGGTCGCGATCGCGTCACGGGCATCGGCAAAGCTGTAGGCGATGGCATCGACGATGGCGCGCATCATCTCGGCGCGCCCGGTATCGTCGCCAAGCCCGTAGAACGCGCCGCGGATCCTGGCATCGCCATGCGGCGTGCGCTCGCCGGTGAGATAGGGAAGGAAGAGCGGAACCCGGTCCGGGCGGGCGCCTGCCGCCTCCTGCAGGAGCGTCGCGACAGGCATGCCGGTCATTTCCGCGAACCAGCTGAGGGGCCGCGCGCCGTTCAGCATTGCCGCCATCTGGAACCAGAGGTCCGGCACGCAATGGGCATAGGAATGAATGCCCATTGCGGGGGCGGCCCGGAAGGTGCCGGTCGTGACGAAGAGCTGTCCCGAGGTGCCCAGGGAGACGAAGCCCAACCCATCCTGCACCGCACCCACGGCGATCGCCCCGGCGGCGGCGTCTCCGCCGCCTGCTGCAACCGGTATGCCCGGTGGAAGCCCCAGAAGGTCAGCGGCCTGCGCAGAAAGATGCCCCGCGATCTCGGTCCCTTCGCGGACTTGCGGCAGCCAGTCCGGATCCGTCGCCGTCGCGGCGCAGAGCTCGGGTGACCAGCTGCGCGCGGCCTGATCGAACCACCAGGTGCCGGCAGCGTCGCAGGGGTCGGTGACGAGATTTCCGTGCAGTTGCAGTCCGATGTAATCCTTGGGCAAAAGGATGTGGCGGATGCGCGCATAGGTGTCGGGCTCGTGTGTCCTGAGCCACAGGATCTTGGGCGCGGTGAAACCCGCCATGGGCCGCACGCCGGCCTTCGCCGCCAGTGCATCGCCATCCTGCATGAGGTGGGCACATTCGGCGTCGCTGCGCCCGTCATTCCACAGGATCGCCGGGCGGATCACCTGTCTTTGCGCGTCGAGCAGGACGGCACCATGCATCTGTCCGGAGAGGCCGATCCCGCGCAGCTCCCGGCGCGCCCTGGGCTGGGTCTCCAGCACATCGGCGAGAGCTGTCCGGACGGCGCGCCACCAGTCGCGCGGATCCTGCTCGCTGTAGCCACTTCTGGGGTGCGACGTCGTGAGAGGCGCAGTGGCCGAGGCCAGCGGCTGCAGCGCATCATCCGTGAGGCTCACCTTCACGCCCGAAGTGCCGATATCGATCCCGATGAACATGTGGTGTCCCTTATCCGCCCGCGCCGTACTCTAACCGCTCATCGCGCAGGGGCAATCCGCAGGCCTCCTCCACATGTCGCCGAGCGTGGCCGGATCACTCATATCCCGTCATCTCCAGATATCCTCGACCGCTATGGCTGCCCTCGAATTTCAGCGGACCCTCCCAATAGGGGAACAGCGTGCCCATCCAGGCCTGCGGGTTCAGCGGCGTCGTTTCGATCATGACCCCGCGCGCGGGCAGAGCCACGCGCCAGCGTACCGGAACGTCGCGGTCCGCGACCTCGACCGTTTCCAGCGGTTCCAGAGTGAGCGCCCCGTCCCCATAGGCCGTGACCTCGCCCGCGGGCGACACCCATGTGGCCGAGGTGAAATGTCCGCCCGAGGCGTCGCGCAGGCCGAAGCCCATCAGTTTCGATCCGTCGTCGAAATGCAGCGACAGCCAGTCCCAGCCCTCCTGATCCTCGGCCAGCGGCTGGGAGGACCATTCCCGGTCGAGCCAGGCCTGCCCGGTCACCCCGACATCGCCGTCGGGCAGGGTCAACGTGCCTGTCACATCATAGAAAGGCTGCGAATAATAGAAACTCGCCTCGCCACTGGGCGATTTCACCGAAAAGCCGTCATCCCCCTGCAGGACCAGCGGCCCGTCCGCCTGCAGCGTGAGGTCGTAGGCAAAATCGGCACCGCGGGCCTGCAGTTCGACCGCATCCAGCGGATCGCCCGTTCCGGAGAGGCTGCGCAGGGACCAGTCGTCGATTTGGGCCTCGAACGGCGCGGTCTCGACGCCCGCCTGTCCGATGCCGCCGCGCGCCAGCTTTTGCGCGAAGCGGTGTTCCTGCGCCGATGTCACCGCCGCATGGCCCATCCAGATCTGCGGCGTCTTCCAGCCGCTGCCCGCTTCTGGCGCCAGTGCCGAGCGGAACAGCGTCCATTGCACGCCATAGTCCTGCCCGTCATCGCCGCGCAAATTGGCGGTGAGGTACCACCATTCGATGCGGAATTCGGGATGGGCCCCGTGATCTTCGGGAAAAGTCAGCGTGGTTTCGGCATCGGGCAGGGCAAAGCCTTCGGCATCTGTGCCAAGGCCCGCAAAGCCCTGCGCCCCGGCCGGCGCCGCGAGGCAGATCCACAGGGTGACCCAGAGCGCTGTGAGGGGCCTAGCGGTCATTGGCGAACACCCGCAGCAACTGCCCGCCGGGCATCGACATCAGGCGCCAGACCGGCCAGACGCTCGCCAGAAGCGCCGCCACCAGCGCCCAGAGGCCGAGCCAGAACCAGCCGCCGGGAAAGACCTGCATCGGCAGGCGCCAGCCGAAGGCCTGCACGTTCACCACGGCCAGCAACACCCAGGCGAGCGCCAGCCCCACCGGAACCGCCAGTGCCCAGGTCAGTGCCGCGAGCAGCGCGGTGCGTGCGAGTTCGGCCAATGCGATCTGCCGGGGCGCGACTCCCATGGCCCAGACCGGCGCCACCTGCGGCAGGCGCAGCGACGACAGGGTGAGCAGGCTGGTCAGCATGGCAAACCCCGCAACCCCCAGCGTGAGGACATTCAGCGCCCCGGTCACGAGGAAGGTCTGGTCGAAGATCCGCAGCGACAGCGCCTTGACCTCGGCCTGATCGCGCAGCGCGTCCTCCGGCAGATCGAACCGCTCGCGCAGATCGTCGATCACCTGCGGAACGCGCTCCGGATCGATGCGCACGGCAAAGCGCAGCACGGGCTGCTCCGGATAGCGGGCGGCGAGCGCCTCGGTCCCGGCGATGAGCTGCGCCTGCGGGTTGCCGTAGTCGGAATAGATCCCCACGACCGGAATTTGCCAATTCTCGGCCAGTTGCAGCGGATCGCCAAGGTCGAGGCCGTCGCGCCGGGCCATCTGTTCGTTCACCAGCACGCCGTCCCCGTCGGCGAGCCTGTCCCAGGCATCTTGCCGGGCGGAAAGAAGCGGCCAGTTGTCGCGATAGGTGGCATCATCCGCGACGCCGTAGATCGTGGCCGGGGCGCCGCGCAGGGTGATCCCGACGGACCAGATCGGCAGAACCGCATCGCTGCGCGGGGCAAGATAGGTGCGGATCGCATCGGCCTCGTCCGGGGTGCGGGTGGTGATGTAGAGCTCCGAGGCGAGCCGCTGGTCCAGCCACCCGACGAACGTGGTGCGGAAGGATCCGACCATCGTGCCGACGCCCACATTCGCCGCCAGCGCGAGCAGCAGCGCCATCAGCGCCAGCGACAGGGCCGGGACCTGCTGGCGCGCATCCGCAACCAGCCATTCGCCGAGTGGCCCGCGCGGCAGCAGGGCGGCGCCCCGCAGCAACGCCAGCAGCACGACCGGAAGCGCCAGCGCGGCCCCGATCAGCAGCGCCGCAAGGCAGGCGAACCCCGCCAGCAGCGAGCCGCCCCAGAAAGCCAGCGCCGCCGCCGCAATGAGCAGCGTGATGGCGGCGGCGGTCTGCATCCGGATCGCGCGCACCGACGCCATCGCCCAGGCGCGCGGCTGCGCAGGGGCGAGCAGCGGCATCCGGGCCACGCGCCAGAGCGCCTGCGCACCCGCGGCGGCCACGCCGAGCAGAGCGATGCCGAGCGCGGAAGCCGCCCAGAGCGGATCGAAGCTCAGCGTGTCCGACACCTGCGCACCGTAAAGGCCGCGCAGGGTGCCCGCGACGCCGGGCAGCAGCGCGGCCGCGATGGCATAGCCGAGCGCGATGCCGGCAATGCCGGCGAAGAGTGCGATCCCCCCAAGCTCCAGCGCCAGCAACACCATCAGACGCCGCAGGCTGACCCCCAGCGCACGCAGCGTGCGGAACGCCGATCGGCGCTGTTCGAAGGCGAGACCGATGGCGGATTGCACGATGAACAGCCCCACCGCGAATGACAGCAGGCCGAAGGCCGTGAGGTTGAGGTGAAAGCTGTCGGTGAGCTGCGCAAGCGAGGATGTATCCTCGGGCGTGACCCGGCGGAGGGTCGTGACATCTGCGAGCTCCGGCAGGCCCATCGGTTGGTCCCGGGCGACCAGCAGGTGGCCTAGCCGGTCGGTCCGCAGCAGACGCAACGCGACGCCGATATCGGTGATCGCGGTACCCGGAGGCACATCCGCCGAAGGACGCAGGGGCGGCAGGTCCTGCGCCTCAAGCCGCGCGGCGGTTTCGGGAGCGACCAGCAGAAACCCCTCTCCCAGAAAGGCGGCGAGCGCCTCCGTGTCGTTGGCAAGTGCAGAAAGAGCGGGCTGCGGCGGCGCGCTCAGCGGGTCCACTCCGACGATGCGCAGACCGGAGGCGAGCGTTCCCTCGACCACGGGGCTCACATCCCAGCCCGCGCGGCGCAGCGCCGCAAATTGCGCCTCGGTGACGCCGCCGGGCGCTTCCAGCCGGTCGAGCTGGTCCTGTCCCAGCAGTGCCGCCGCTTCGCCGTAACTGCGTCGCGCCTCGGCGTTGATGGCCTGGACACCCGACCAGAGTGCTGTCGCGAGCGCGAGGCCCATCACCAGTGTCGCGAGCTGCACCTTGTGGCGGCGCCAGTGCGACCAGAGCGCCTGAAAGGTCGCCGCGTTCACCGCAATCGTCCTTCCTGCAGATGCAGTACGCGTCCCAGCCGCGCCGCAAGCCTTGGCGAATGCGTCACCATCAGCAGCGCCGAACGGCTGCGCGCCACGCCCTCCAGCAGCAGGTCGAGCACCCTGTCCGCCGTCGCCTCGTCGAGATTGCCGGTCGGTTCGTCCGCCAGCACCATGTCGGGGCGGATGGCGAGGGAGCGCCCGATCGCGACCCGCTGCTGCTGCCCACCCGAGAGCTGTTCGGGGTAGCGATCGAGAAGCGCCGAAAGGCCGAGCCTGTCGGCGATCTCTTCCTGCCATTCCGGATCGAGCCGCCCGGCGAGACGCGCCTGAAAGCCGAGGTTCTGCGCGACGGTCAGCGACGGGATCAGGTTCAGCTGCTGGAAGATCACGCTGACCCGGCTGCGGCGGATTCCGGCACGGCCCGCCTCGTCGAGATCGTGCAGCGGTTTGTCCTGCAGCAGGATCGTCCCGCTGTCGGGCGCGTCGAGGCACCCCAGAAGATGCAGCAGCGTGCTCTTGCCCGATCCGCTCTCGCCGGTCAGGGCCACGCTTTCGCCCGCGGCCACATCGACCGAGACGCCGCGCAGAACCTGCAGCGGCCCTTCGGAGGTGGCAAAGCTCTTGGTCAGATCCCGGGCAGACAGCACCTGCGGTCCTTTCAACTGTGTCGCCCTGCTACCTAGCAGGCTTCGGGGTCGCTTAAACCCCGCAGCCCTCAGAGAGTGCCTGAAACATGACCTAGCGGCGGTAGTTCCAGCCCCGACCGGCGGCGATCTGCAGGGTGCCCCAGTTGTTCGCGAGTTCCCGCACAGACTGCGCGAGCGAGAGCTGCGCGCTGCCGCGCGAGCGTTCGGAATCCAGCAGGTCGAGCAGGTTGGTCGTACCGCCTTCGTAGGTGGCGCGCGACAGTTCGACGACGCGTTCATAGGAGCGCAGCGCATCGCGGGTCGCCGACACCGTCCTCACGCTGCGGCTGTAGGAGGTCTGTGCCGACTGCACCTCTTCGACCGCCGAGAGGACCGAGTTGCGCCAGGTCAGCTCCGCCTGCTTCGCGCGGCTGATCGCCTGATTGCGGTTTCCGCGCAGCAGGGGCTGGGACAGCACCGGAATGGAGAGGGCCGGGCCGAAGGTCCAGCTGCGCGTCGCCGCACTCGTCACCGTCCCGCCGAGACTCAGCGCGGGATAAAGCTCGGCCTCGGCGACGCCGATCGCGGCGACCGAAGCGGCAAGATCACGTTCCGCCGAGCGCACATCCGGGCGGTTGCGCAGCAGGTCGGCAGGCACACCGGCGCTGGTGCGGGCCCGGGCGCGCGGCTGCGGTGCGCCCTGCTGGAGGCTTGCGATCAGCGGCTGGGCCGGTTCCGCCAGCAGGGTCGCGAGCGCATAGACCGTGGCGAGGAAATTCGCCTCGAGCGAAGGGATATTCGCCCGCGTCTCGTCATAAAGTGCCTGCGCGCGCGCCACGTCCAGATCCGAGACGGTTCCGGCGCTGCGCTGGCGCTGCACGAGGTCGAGCGTCTCGCCCCGGCTGCTCAGGTTCTGGCGGGTGATGGCCAGCGCCTCCTGGAAATAGCGCGCGTCGATGTAGTTCGACACCAGGGCCGACAGGAATGCGAGCCGTGCGACGCCCACATCGAGCTGCGCCGCATCGAGCTGCGCAAGGGCCTGTTCGCGGGCACGCCGCTCGCCGCCGAAGAGATCGAGCATGATCGAGGGGTTGAACGAGGCCGAGGTGTCCTGCGTATAGCTCACGCCTTCCGCCCCCGTTCTTTCGAGATTGCCGCTCAGCGATCCGTTCACCAGCGCAGGCAGGCCGGTGGTGCGCAGGCTTGCCTGTGCCTCGTTGATGCGCTCGATCGAAGTTCGGATGTCTAGGTTCTGCGCAAGGCCCCGGTCCACCAGCGCGTTCAGCGTCCTGTCCTGATAATCCGTCCACCAAAGCTGCTGACTGACCGTGCCGACCGGTGCGGAGCCGCCTTCGGCATAGGACGCGGCCAGCGCGATGTTCGGTGCCTCGTAATCCGGTCCAACGGCGGTACAGGCCGCGAGGGAGAGGGTCACGAGAGCGATAACGGGAGGGCGCAGCGTCATAAATCAGGTCTTTCGTTCAACAAGCGGGCGCCGGGTTGGAGAGCGGGCCCGAGGGGAGGTGGCGCAACCATAGCTTCGGTCCCGGGGATGCCAATGGCTGCGGCTGCCAGCACACCCGAAATTGAATCGGCGCGATGCTTGCGGCACAGGTCTGCGTCAGACTGATTCACTGGCTCTGGCGGCGGAGTTTCTCTCGATGGTCGGCATGGTCTACGCGTCCCCGTTCCAGTGTTTCGGGTTCAACGTGGAATCTGACGGTTTCCGTCGCTTGGAGGCGGGGAAAATGTGGACGGCATCGCCCTGCGTGTCTGACATGCAACAGCTCGTAGAAGCTCCGGGGGAGCTACCGGGGTATCAATGTCTTCTGCATGATCCTCTGGCGCGCGTCAGACATGGAGGAAGCGGTCCTTGACCTCTGGCGTCGCGAGAATCTCGGCCGTGCTGCCCTGCCAGACCACGCGGCCCTTCTCGATCACCACGTGACGGTCTGCGAACCGCGTCAGCGCGTCGACATTCTTGTCGATCACGAGGATCGCCTCACCTTCGGCCTTGAGCCGCGTGAGGCAAGCCCAGATATCGGCGCGGATCAGCGGGGCCAGACCCTCGGTCGCTTCGTCCAGCACCACCAGGCGCGGATTGGTCATGAGCGCGCGGCCGATCGCCAGCATCTGCTGTTCGCCGCCCGACAGCTGGTTGCCCATGTTGCGCTTGCGTTCCTGCAGGCGGGGGAACAGCTCGTAGATCCGCTCGAGGGTCCATTTGCCCCGTGTCGCGGTCGCCTGCAGGTTCTCCTGCACGGTGAGGGTCGGAAAGATCTGCCGCCCTTCGGGCACGAGGCCCAGACCCGCACCCGCCACCAGATGCGGCGCGGCGCCGGTGAGGTCCTGCCCGTCGATCATCACGCGGCCCGCCGTCGGGCGCAGCAGGCCGAATATGGCGCGGATCGTCGTCGTCTTGCCCATGCCGTTGCGCCCGAGCAGGGTCACGACCTCGCCCTTGGCCACATGCAGGTCGATGCCGAAGAGGATGCGGCTTTCGCCATAGGCGGCTTGCAGGCCGGAAACGTCGAGCATCAGGCGGCCTCCTCGTCACCAAGGTAGGCGGCGCGCACCTTCGGGTCGTTGCGAATGACCTCCGGCGTGCCCGAAGCGATGATCTCGCCGTAGACCAACACCGAAATGCGGTCGGCGAGGGCAAAGACCGCCTCCATGTCGTGTTCGATCAGCACGGTCGCAAAGCGCCCCTTGAGCCCGCGCAGCCGCTGCACGAAGGCCTCGGCCTCTTCGCCCCCGGTGCCCGCCAGCGGTTCGTCGAGCAACAGCACCCGGGGCTCGGTGGCGAGCGCTATGGCGAGCTCCAGTCTCCGATGCTCGCCGTGCGAGAGCGCAGAAGCACGCATCCCGGCGCGATCCTCGAGCCCGGCTTCGATCAGCGCCTGCAGGGCCGCGTCGTTCAGCGCCTTTTCGGAGGCGACCGGCGCGAAGAACCGGAAGGACGAGCCAGAGCGCGCCTGAACCGCAAGCGCCACATTCTCGAGCACGGTGAAGCGCGGCAGGATCGAGGTGATCTGGAAGGAGCGGGCAAGGCCGAGATGCACCCTTTCGGCCATCGACCGACGGGTGATGTCATGCCCGCCGAGCGAGACGGAGCCCGAATCCGGCGCGATCTGCCCGGCAAGCTGCCCGATCAGCGTCGTCTTGCCGGCACCGTTGGGGCCGATGATCGCATGGAGTTCGCCCGGCTGTACCTCGAGCGAGACGTCTTTCGTCACCTCGAGCGCGCCGTAATTCTTGCAGAGGCCCCACACCGACAGAAGGCTCATTTCCGTCCTCCCGTGAGCCGCTGAAGCGCTCCGGTGATCCCGTGCGGTGAATAAAGCACCATGAGGATCAGGAAGACCCCGAAGAGCAGCCGCCAGTGCTCGGTCAGCACGGCGAGCCAGTCCTCGAGCAGGAGCGCCACGACAGCGCCGCCGATGGCGCCGGTGAGGTTGCCGATCCCGCCGAGCACGACCATCACGATCAGCTCGCCGGACCGGTGCCAGGACATGAAGGCGGGCGAGACGAACTCGGCCTGATTGGCAAGGATCACGCCTGCGACGGAAGTCATGCATCCCGAGATCACGAAGGCGGTCAGCTGGTAGCGGAAAGGCGAGAGGCCGATCGCCTCCATCCTGACCGGATTTTCGCGCGTGCCGATCAGCACCCGTCCAAAGCGGGAGCCGACGATGCGCGTTGCGACGGCGAAGAGGACGACAAGCAGGACGAGCGCGACGTAGAACAGCACAAGATCGCTTTCCAGTGCCCCGCTGCCGAACAGGGTCGACCGCGCGCCGAGCGGCGTGCCGTCATCGCCGCCATAGGCCGAGAGCGAGACGAAGAAGAAATAGGCCATCTGACCGAAGGCGAGCGTGATCATGATGAAGTAGACGCCCCGCGTGCGCAGGGAGATCGCGCCCGTTATCAGCGCGAAGAGCGCCGAGACGGCGACGGCGACCAGAATGTGCAGCCCGAGATCGGTCACGCCATAGCTGTTGAGGATCGCCACAGCATAGCTGCCGAAGCCGAGATAGGCGGCATGCCCGAAGCTGACCATCGCGCCGTAACCAAGGATGAGATCCAGCGCCATCGCCGCGATCGCATAGGCGAGGATGCGTGTGCCGATCAGGAGCAGGAAGGGATCGTCGGTCACCAGAGCGATCAGCGGCAATGCGGTGAACCCGGCAAAGATCAGCAGCGCGAGCCAGATCCGCGCCGGGATCATCATCGGCCGGCGTGTCGCGGTCGTCATGTTCATGAGGTCTTTTGCCCGAAGAGACCCTGCGGGCGGGCGGAGAGGATCGCCGCCATCAGGATGTAGACCAGCATCGGCGCGAGCATCCGTCCGGTCTGGCCCGCCGCCGCCGGTTCCATCACGTAGCGCAGCAGGATGGGCCCGAAGGTCTTGCCCAGCGTGTCCACGATCGCCACCAGCAAGGCGCCCAGAAAGGCGCCGCGGATCGACCCGATCCCGCCGATCACCACGACCACGAAGGTCAGGATCAGCACGCTTTCCCCCATTCCGGTATCGACGGAGAGGATGGGCGCGACGATGGCCCCAGCAAAGCAGGCGAGAACCGCACCGAGCGCAAAGACCAGCGAGAAGAGCTTGCGGATGTTCACCCCCAGCGCCGACACCATCTCGCGGTTGGTGGCCCCGGCGCGCAGCAGCATGCCGATGCGCGTGTGGTTCACCACGACATAGAGCCCCGCCGCGACCGCGAGCCCCGCCGCGATGATCGCAAGCCGGTATACGGGGTATTGCAGCGGGCCGATCAGAGGGATCGACCCGTCCAGCAGTTCAGGCATCGGCACCGAGAGCGGCGAGGTGCCCCAGAGGATCTTGACGCCTTCGTTCACGATCATCACGAGCCCGAAGGTCGCGAGCACCTGATCGAGATGCGAGCGGGCATAGAGCGGCCGGATCACCAGCCTCTCGATCACCAGGCCGACGACAAGGGCGGCGGGCAGCATCAGCAGCAGCCCGGCCCAGAAGCTGCCCGTGAGGGCGGCAAAGGTCGCGATGAGGTAGGCCCCGATCATGTAGAGCACGCCATGGGCCAGATTGATCACATCCATGATCCCGAATACCAGCGTGAGACCGGCGGCGATGAGGAACAGAAGGACCCCAAGCTGCGCGCCGTTCAGAAGCTGCAGGATGAACAGGTTGGTCATGCGTCTCTCCGGCCCGTGGCGTGTTCAGATCACATCGGGCACTGATCGGCGTAAGTGTCGGTGTAGTCGTCGAAGATCTTCTCGACGATCGCGGTCTGGTACTTGCCGTCCTCGCGCTTTTCCGCCTTGACCAGATAGAAGTCCTGGATCGGGAAGTTGTTGTTGCCAAAGCTGAAATCACCGCGCGGGCTATCGAAGTCAGCTTCATGCAGCGCGGCCTTGAGAGCGGCGCGGTCTCTGAGGTCTCCGTTGACCGCGCGCACCGCGGAATCGATCAGCTGTGCGGCGTCATAGGCCTGCATCGCATAGGTTCCCGGCACCGCGTCATAGGCGGCAAGGTAGCCTTCGACGAAGGCCTTGTTCGCCGCATTGTCCATGTCGGGCGCCCAGTTCGCACCCCCCATCAGGCCGACAGCGGCGTCCTGCGTGGCCGGCAGGGTGGTTTCGTCGACGGTGAAGGCCGACAGGAACGGGATCGTGGTCAGGCCCGCCTGGCTGTATTGCTTCACGAGGTTCACACCCATGCCGCCCGGCATGAAGGTGAACAGGGCATCGGGCTGGAATGCCGCGATCTGTGCCAGTTCGGAGCTGAAATCGAGCTGGCCGAGCTCGGTGAACACCTCGCCCGCGATGCCGCCGGTATAGGAATGCTTGAACCCGCTCAGGCTGTCCTGACCGGCCTGGTAGTTCGGCGCCATCAGGAAGACGTTGGTAAAGCCCTGCTGCTCGGCATAGGCGCCCATCACCTCGTGGTTCTGGTCGTTCTGGTAGGAGGTGGCGAAGAAATTCTCGTTGCATTCGGGGCCGGCATAGCTCGAGCTGCCCGCATTCGTCGAAATCAGGATCGTCCCCGTCTCGGTCACCGGCTTGTGGATCGCGCCGAGGATGTTGGAGAAGATCGGACCGACGACGAAATCGACCTCGTCCCGCGCGACCAGCTCGCGCGCCTTGTCCGCCGCCAGATCGGGGCGCTGCTCGTCATCGACGATGATGATTTCGGTCGGCATCCCGCCGAGTTCCTTGATCTGGTCCACGGCCAGCAAGAAGCCGTCCCGCGCCTGCGTTCCAAGTGCGGCGGCCGGGCCGGACAGCGTGTAGATCAGCCCGATCTTGAGCACATCGTCATTCGCCGAAGGCAGGTCCTGCGCCGAGGCGGGCAGGGTGGCGGACAGGGCGGCAAAGGTGGATGCCAGCACTCTTGTTCTTGTCTTCATCTCGTTACTCCCGTTGTTGGTGCGCCCCGCCGCCCGGTTTTTCGGTGTCAGCATTCTTTGAGCGCGAATATTTTGTATGTAGATATTTAAGGCTTGAAGCTTACCATCGGTCAAGTGAGTCTTTTGCCGTCTTCCTTTTTCCCGATCCGCGTCGCGGCGCCCGCCTCATTCTTCATCAGGATCTTTCAGGGCGGTCCGCGTCAAGAGTGAAGCGGGTCTCGCCAGCCCGTCGATCACGTTGAAGTGGTGGCGGTCAGGCTCCACGACGGCATGGGTGTCACAGCCGAGACCATGCCAGATATTGGCCAGAAGTTGGGTCTGGCGCAGGAATTCATGCCGCTCCGCACCGCCCACCCAGGCAGTCATCCTCACCCCTGTCAGCGGATGTTGCAGCGCCGGACTGCCCGCGCTGGCAGACACCCTGTCCAGCTGCAGGTCTGCGTTCCGCTTCGTCATCAGCATTGGGCGCAGATCATGCAGGCCCGAAATCGACACCACATGCCGCAAACGCTGCTGCGTCGCTTTAGCCAGAGGCGTGCCCTCGCACATCATGGCCGTCACCAGATGCCCTCCTGCCGAATGGCCCGACAGCACAATGGGCCCAGCGAGCTCGCCCGCCGCATGGTCGATGGCCGCGCCGATCTGCGTGGTGATCTGCGCGATGCTCACCTGCGGGCAGAGGTCGTAGGACGGGATGGCCACGGCCCAGCCGCTCTCGACAGGGCCTTGCGCGAGATGCGACCAGTAGGATTTGTCGAGCGCGACCCAGTAGCCGCCATGCACGAAGACGAAGAGCCCCTTCGGGGTGCCTGCGGGCAGGAACAGGTCGTATCTGGCCCGCGCGGAATCGCCGTAAGCGATGTCGAGCCGGTTGCGGCTCTCCTCGCGGAATCTGGCGGCGGGCGCGACCCACAGGCCTGGCCAGTCCGATCCGTTCGGAATGTGGCGCCCGTTCTCGTAGGCGTCGTCCCAGTCGGTGACCGTAAAGCCCGTCATTCGGATTTTCCTTTCGATTCCGCGCGTTGCCACGCCGCTGAAAAGCACCCTGATCGACAGGAAAGACCTTGTCCATGCGGCCCTCGCACCCCGCCGAACCACCGCCAAACCGCGGCTCCGACAGGCCGGATTGATCCGACGCTAGGCAGATCCCAAAAGTATTTCAAGCTCAAAACATTTTTGCTTGAAATATAAATCCGGCGAGCCTAGCCTTCGAGTCGGGGCGGCAGGTCCGCACCACCGACAGGGGGAACGCCATGCGTATCGCATGTCTCGGCGGAGGGCCCGCAGGCCTCTATTTCGCGATATCGCTCAAGCTGCGCCAGCCGCAGGCCGAGGTGATCCTGTTCGAGCGCAACCGCGCCGATGACACGTTCGGCTGGGGCGTGGTGCTCTCGGACGAAACCCTCGACAATCTTGCGCGCAACGATGCGGTGAGCGCCGCGACGATCCGCGAGCATTTCGCCTACTGGGACGATGTTGCACTGGTGCATCAGGGACAGAATGTCGTCTCGACCGGTCACGGTTTCTGCGGCATCGGGCGTAAGCGGCTGCTCACGATCCTGCAGGACCGCGCCCGCGAGCTCGGCGTCGATCTGCGGTTTTCGACCGAGGTCGGCCCCGCTTCGGATTACATGCAGGATTATGATGTCGTGGTGGCCTGTGACGGTCTGAACTCCCGAACCCGCAGCGCCTTTGAGGGCGCCTTTCAGCCGGATATCGACCTGCGCGCCTGCCAGTTCGTCTGGCTCGGAACGCGGCAGAAATTCGACGACGCCTTCACCTTCATCTTCGAGAAGACCGAGAAGGGCTGGCTCTGGGCGCATGCCTACCAGTTCGATGCCGACACCGCGACCTTCATCGTCGAATGCTCGCAGGCGACCTATGATGCATACGGTTTCGCCGAGATGAGCCAGCAGGAAAGCATCGCGACCTGCGAGGAAATCTTCCGTGACCATCTTGGCGGCCACCCCCTGATGACCAACGCCAACCATATCCGCGGCTCCGCCTGGATCCGTTTCCCCCGCGTGCTCTGCCAGCGCTGGAGCCACGAGAATGTCGTCCTGCTGGGGGATGCCGCCGCGACGGCGCATTTTTCGATCGGGTCCGGCACGAAACTCGCGCTGGAATCCGCGATCGCGCTGGCCGAGAACCTTACCACCCGGCCGAGCGTGGCCGAGGCATTCCAGTCCTACGAGGATCAGCGCCAGCTCGAAGTGCTCCGCCTGCAATCGGCCGCGCGCAATTCGGTCGAATGGTTCGAGGAGGTGGAGCGTTATCTCGACCTCGACCCCATTCAGCTCAATTATTCCCTGCTCACGCGCTCGCAGCGGATCAGCCACGAAAACTTGCGCGCCCGCGATCCCGCATGGCTGGGTCAGGCCGAACGCTGGTTCCAGGAACAGGCTGGCGTGCAGGTCGGCGATCCTTCGGCGATCCAGCCGAATGGCCCGGCCCGCGCGCCGATGTTCGCGCCGTTCCGCCTGCGCGGCATGACGCTGAAGAACCGTGTCGTGGTTTCCCCGATGGCGCAGTACAAGGCGATCGACGGCTGCCCCACCGACTGGCATCTGATCCATTACGGCGAACGCGCCAAGGGCGGCGCGGGGCTGGTCTATACCGAAATGACCTGCGTGTCGGCCACGGGCCGGATCACTCCGGGCTGTCCGGGCCTCTATGCGCCGGAGCACGAAGCCGCCTGGAAACGGCTCGTCGATTTCGTTCATGCCGAGACCGAGGCGAAGATCTGCTGCCAGATCGGACATTCGGGGCGCAAGGGCTCGACCCGAATTGGGTGGGAGGGGATGGACAAGACGCTCCCGTCCGGCAACTGGCCGCTGATCTCGGCCTCTGCCCTGCCATGGTCGGAGGAAAACGATACGCCGCGCGAGATGAGCCGGGATGACATGGACGCGGTCACGGCGCAGTTCGTGTCGGCCGCAGAAATGGCGGAACGTGCCGGTTTCGACATGATCGAACTGCATGCCGCGCACGGCTATCTCGTCTCGTCCTTCATCTCGCCCCTGTCGAATGTCCGCGCGGACGCATATGGCGGCACGCTCGAAAACCGGATGCGCTTTCCGCTCGAGGTTTTTGCCGCGATGCGGGCCGTCTGGCCCGGGCACAAGCCGATGTCGGTCCGCATCTCGGCCACGGACTGGAGCGACCAGGGGCTCTCTCCCGAGGACTCCGTCGAAATCGCGAAGATGTTCGCCGCCGCCGGGGCCGACATCGTCGACGTCTCGGCAGGGCAAACCTCGACCGATGCGCGCCCGGTCTATGGCCGCATGTTCCAGACGCCGTTTTCGGATCGCATCCGCAACGAGACCGGGATCCCCACGATGGCCGTCGGCAACATCTTCGAGGCGGATCACGTGAATTCCATCCTCATGGCGGGCCGGGCCGATCTGGTCTGCCTTGCCCGCCCGCATCTTTCGGATCCCTACTGGCTGCTGCATGCAGCCACGGAACTGGGTGATCGTCAGGAAAGCTGGCCGCTGCCTTACCAGCCGGGCCGGGATCAGGCCTGGCGTCTCGCCGACCGCGACGCTGAGGTGGCCCGGGCATGAGCGTCAAGGGCAGGCATGTGGTGATCAGTGGCGGCGGTTCGGGCGTCGGGGCCGACATGGCGCGGCTTTTTGCGGCCGAGGGCGCGGAGGTCACCATTCTGGGCCGCACCGAAGCCACGCTCGCCGCGCAGGAACTGCCCTGGCAGGTCTGCGACGTGACGGATGCCGCAGCCGTCAGCGCCGCCTTCGACGCTGCCCGCGCCGAGCGGGGACCGGTCGACGTGGTCGTCGCCAATGCCGGCGCGGCGGACAGCAAGCCGTTCGCGAAGATGACGGCGCAGGATCTCGAGGCGATGTTCGCCGTCAACGTGACCGGGGCCTTCAACGTCTGGCAGGCCGCGCTGGGCGACATGAAGGCGGCGGGCTGGGGCCGGATGATCGCCGTTGCCTCGACCGCCGGGCTCAAGGGGTTTCCCTATGTCGCGGGCTATGTCGCGGCCAAACATGGCCTTGTCGGGCTGACACGCGCGCTGGCGCTGGAACTGGCGAAGACCGGCATCACCGTGAATGCGCTCTGCCCGGGATTCATCGAGACGCCGATGCTGGACCGCTTCGTGCGCAACATCGTCGAGAAGACGGGCAAGACCGCCGAAGAAGCCATTGCAGAGCTGACGAAGGGCAATCCGCAGAAGCGTCTGATCCAGACCGACGAGGTCGCGGGCGCGGCGCTCTGGCTCTGCTCGGATGCGGCGCGCTCGGTCAACGGCCACACGCTGTCGCTGTCGGGAGGAGAGACATGAGCACGCAACCCGACGCCTTTGCAGGCACGAAGACTTCCAAGGCGCGCCTGCGGCTCTGGCTGCGGATGCTGAAGAGCTCGCGCGGGGTCGAGGCGGAACTGCGTGAACGGCTGCGCCGCGAATTCGGATCGACGCTGCCGCGGTTCGACGTGATGGCCGCCCTGTCGCGGTTCGAGACGGGGCTGAAGATGTCGGCGCTGTCGGGCGTGCTGCGGGTTTCCAACGGCAATGTCACCGGCATCGTCGACCGGCTGGCCGAGGATGGCTTGGTCGTGCGCGTGCAGGTGCCGGGCGACCGGCGCGCGACGCTGGTGCGGATGACCCGCAAGGGACAGGAGGAGTTCGCCCGGCAAGCCGCCGCGCATGAGCTCTGGATCGACGAATTGCTGGGTGATTTCAGCGCGGAGGAGGCGAGCGATCTCGTCACACGGTTCGATGCGGTCACGCATCGCGAGGAGGGGCCATGAGAACGGATGTGACGCATTTCCGCTGCGAACTGCGCGACGGGATCGCCCATGTCGCGCTGGACCGGCCGGACCGCAAGAACCCGCTGACCTTCGAGAGCTATGCCGAGCTGCGCGACTGGTTCCGGGACCTTGTCTATGACGACACGGTCCGGGTGGTGGTCTTTGGTTCGAATGGCGGGAATTTCAGTTCCGGCGGGGACGTGCACGACATCATCGGGCCACTCACACGGATGAACATGAAGGAGCTTCTGGCCTTCACCCGGATGACCGGCGACCTCGTCAAGGCGATCCTGAATTGCGGAAAGCCGGTGATCGCGGCGGTGGACGGGATCTGCGTCGGAGCGGGCGCGATCATCGCGATGGCATCGGACATGCGGCTCGCGACGCCCGGGGCGAAAACCGCGTTCCTGTTCACGCGCGTCGGCCTCGCCGGTTGCGACATGGGGGCCTGCGCGATCCTGCCGCGGCTCATCGGGCAGGGACGTGCGGCGGAACTGCTCTATTCGGGCCGCACGATGTCGGCCGAGGAAGGCGCCGCCTGGGGGTTCTACAATCGGCTCGTCGCAGCGGATGCGCTGGAGGAGGAGTCGCTCGAACTCGCGCAGCAGATCGCGGCGGGGCCGAATTTCGCGCACATGATGACCAAGACCATGCTGATGCAGGAATGGTCGATGGGGCTCGAGCAGGCGATCGAGGCCGAGGCGCAGGCGCAGGCGATCTGCATGCAGACCGGCGATTTCACCCGGGCCTACGAGGCGTTCGTCGCCAAGTCCCGGCCGGTCTTCGAGGGGGACTGAGCGTGGGAGCCTCCGGCGGGAGTTTATCGGGCAAGATGAAGGGGCGGGTCTTTCATGGCGGATAGGTCGTTTCTGGACTGGCCGTTTCTGGACGCAGCGCATGGAGAGTGGACGCTCGCGCTTGATGACTGGGCCGCGTCTGCGCTGGCGGGCATCGATCACGGCGATACAGACGCCGCCTGCCGCTCGCTGGTGAAGGCGCTGGGCGAAGGCGGCTGGCTGGAGGCGACGGCGGCCGATCCGGGCGATCCGCAGCCCTTTGATGTGCGCAAGTTGTGCCTCGCGCGCGAGACGCTTGCGCGGCATGACGGGCTTGCCGATTTTGCCTTTGCCATGCAGGGTCTGGGCATGGGGGCGGTGTCGCTGTTCGGCTCGCCTGAACAGCAGGCCGACTGGCTTCCCCTGACGCGCTGCGGCCTCGCAATTGCAGCCTTTGCGCTGACCGAGCCGCAATCGGGCTCGGATGTCGCCAATTCCACGATGACCGCGACGCTCGATGGCAATCACTACGTGCTGGAGGGCGAAAAGACCTGGATCTCGAATGGCGGCATCGCGGATGTCTATACGGTCTTTGCCCGCACGGGCGAGGGGCCGGGCGCCAAGGGGCTTTCGGCCTTTCTGGTGCCTGCCGATACGCCGGGTCTTGTCGTCGCCGAACGGCTCGAGACCATCGCACCGCATCCGCTCGCGCGGTTGCGCTTCGATGCCTGCCGGGTGCCTGCCGCGGCCATGATCGGGCAGCCGGGGCAGGGGTTCCGGATCGCCATGTCGGTGCTGGACGTTTTCCGCACGACGGTGGCTGCGGCCGCGCTCGGCTTCGCGCGCCGGGCTCTCGACGAGACGCTGGAGCGGGTGCAGGCGCGGCACGTGCAGGGGGGGGCGCTCGCCGATCTGCAGATGGTGCAGGCGCATCTGGCCGAAATGGCTCTGCGGGTCGATGCCAGCGCCCTGCTGGTCTATCGCGCCGCCTGGGCCAAAGACAGGGGCGCGCCAAGGGTGACGCGTGAGGCGGCGATGGCGAAGCTTTTCGCCACGGACGAGGCGCAGAAGGTGATCGACTCCGCCGTGCAGCTGCATGGCGGGGACGGCGTGCGTGCCGGGGCGGTGGTCGAGCGCTTGTACCGCGATATCCGGGCGCTCAGGATCTACGAAGGGGCGTCGGACGTGCAGAAGGTGATCATCGCGCGCGCCACGCTGGCGGAGTTCGGCACATGAGTGATCATGGCGCCGAGACCGATTTTGCCGACCGGATGTCCTATGGCGATTATCTGGGCCTCGACAAGCTGCTGAGCGCGCAGCACCCGCTGTCGGAGGCGCCGGACGAGCTGCTGTTCATCATCCAGCACCAGACCTCGGAGCTCTGGATGAAGCTCATGCTCTCGGAGCTGGACATGGCGCGGCGGGCCATCGCGGCGGATCGTCTGGCGGAGGCGTTCAAGATGCTGGCCCGCGTGAGCCGGATCATGGAACAGCTCAATTCCGCCTGGGACGTGCTGCGCACCATGACGCCGAGCGATTACACGACCTTCCGCGACCGGCTCGGTCGCTCCTCGGGGTTTCAGTCGCTGCAATACCGGCTGGTGGAATTCGCGCTGGGCAACCGCAACAGGGCCATGCTGAAACCGCATGCGCATGACGCGGATGCTCTGGGGCAGCTCGACGCCGAACTGGGGCGACTGAGCCTCTATCAGGAGGTGCTGGCCCATGCCGCTCGGCAGGGCTGGGATCTGCCCGCGGATCTGACGGCCGCGCCGTCGCAGGAGCCGCATGCCGAGGATCCCTCCGTGATGGCGCTCTGGTCGACGGTCTATCGCGGCACGACGGCGCATTGGACACTTTACGAGCTGGCGGAAAAGCTCGTCGATCTCGAGGATTACTTCCGCCGCTGGCGGTTCAACCATGTCACCACGGTGGAACGGGTGATCGGGTTCAAGCGCGGCACAGGCGGGACCGGAGGTGTCGACTACCTCAAGATGATGCTGGCGGTCGAACTGTTTCCGGAGCTTTGGCACGTCCGCACCGACCTCTGATTTCTCACCCCTTTTTACAGGAGCACCGACCATGACCGACCTCGTGAAAGGCATCACCGAAAACGGCACCGGGTATGACGGTGTGCGCTGGAACATCCTGGGGCAGACCTATTACCCCAAGGCGGTGGGCGAGACGAGCTTTGCCTTCGAGACGAATTCCGAGCCCGGGCAGTTCGTGCCGGTCCATATCCACCCGACACAGGACGAATTCATCCTCGTGCAGGAGGGCGAGCTCGATCTGAAGCTCGACGGCGTCTGGTCCAAGGCGCGGGCCGGGGATCTTGTCCGCATGCCCAAGGGCATCCCGCACGGCTATTTCAACAAGTCCGACAAGCCCGCGCGGGCGCTTTTCTGGGTGTCGCCGGCGGGCAGGCTCCGGGATCTGTTCGTGGCGCTGGACGATCTCACCAATGTGGCGCGGATGATCGAGCTTTCGGCGCAGCACGAGGTCGAATTCCTGCCGGAAGAGGCGAACGCATGATGGCGCTCGGGCCCTCAGCGCATGTGGACAGCTTTGCGCGGGACAACCTGCCGCCGCCGCAGATGTGGCCCGAATTCCGGCTCGAGACGTTCGACTATCCCGAACGGATGAATGCCGGGGTCGAGCTTACCGATGCGATGGTCGCGCGGGGTTTCGGCGATCGCACGGCGCTGATCGGCAACGGGCGCAGGCGCACCTACAAGGAACTGGCCGACTGGACCAACCGGCTCGCGCATGTGCTGGTCGAGGATTTCGGGGTGAAGCCCGGCAACCGGGTGCTGATCCGGTCGGCCAATAATCCGGCGATGGTGGCCTGCTGGCTGGCCGCGACCAAGGTGGGCGCGGTGGTGGTCAATACCATGCCGATGCTGCGGGCGGGCGAGCTGTCGGCCATCGTCGACAAGGCCGAGATCAGCCATGCGCTCTGCGACATGCGGCTGATGGACGAGCTTGCCGCCTGCGCCAGGGACAGCCGGTTCCTGACCACCGTGGTGGGGTTCGACGGCACCTCGAACCACGATGCCGAACTCGACCGGCTGGCGCTCGAGAAATCCGTACTCTTCGACGCGGTGCCGACGGGGCGGGACGATGTGGCGCTGCTGGGCTTCACCTCCGGCACGACGGGCTCGCCCAAGGCGACGATGCATTTCCACCGAGACCTCATGATCATCGCCGACGGCTATGCCGCCGAGGTGCTGGGCGTCACTCCCGAAGACGTCTTCGTCGGCTCGCCGCCTCTGGCCTTCACCTTCGGGCTTGGCGGGCTTGCGGTCTTTCCGCTGCGGTTCGGGGCGGCGGCGACGCTGCTCGAGAACGCCTCTCCACCCAACATGATCGAGATCATCCAGAAATATAAGGCGACGATCTGTTTCACCGCGCCGACCGCCTACCGCGTGATGCTGCAGGCCATGGAGGAGGGCGCGGATCTGTCCTCGCTGCGCGCAGCCGTATCGGCGGGCGAGACCCTGCCCGCGCCGATCTACGAGGCCTGGATGCAGAAGACCGGCAAGCCGATGCTCGACGGGATCGGCGCGACCGAGATGCTGCATATCTTTGTCTCCAATCGCTTCGACGATCACAAGCCCGCCTGCACCGGCAAGCCCGTGGGCGGCTACGAGGCGAAGGTGATCGACGCCGAGGGGCAGGAGGTGCCGCGCGGCACGGTAGGGCGCCTTGCGGTGCGCGGGCCGACGGGGTGCCGCTACCTCGCCGATGACCGGCAGGCGGGATATGTGCTCGATGGCTGGAACATCACCGGCGATGCCTTTGCGATGGACGCTGACGGCTATCTGCACTTTGCCGCGCGCAACGACGACATGATCGTGTCCTCGGGATACAACATCGCGGGGCCCGAGGTCGAAGCGGCTTTGCTCTCGCACTCGGCCGTGACGGAATGTGCGGTGATCGGCGTGCCGGACGATGAGCGCGGCATGATCGTGCAGGCGCATGTGGTGGTGGCCGAGGGGCACACCGCGGACGAGGTCATGGTCAAGGCGTTGCAGGACCATGTGAAGGCGGCGATCGCGCCCTTCAAATACCCCCGCTCGGTGATCTTCTGCACGGCCCTGCCCAAGACGCAGACCGGCAAGATCCAGCGCTTTGCCCTGAAACCCAAGGCCGATGGCTGAACCGCGCGAGACAGGACTCAGATGACATTCCATTTCGCCCAGAAGGTGCTGTTCCGCCATTGCGATCCGGCAGGGATCGTCTTTTACCCGCGCTATTTCGAGATGATCAACGACTGTGTCGAAGCCTTCTTCGACGAGGTGCTCGCCTGGCCGTTCGAAACCGTGCATGCAACAGGCGCGGTGCCGACGGCCGAGATCACCGCGACCTTCCGCAAGGTGTCGCGCCACGGCGATGTTCTGGACCTTGCGCTGGACCATGCCGCGCCCGGACGCACCTCACTTGGGCTTGCCTTCACCGCCACCTGCGGCGATGAGCTGCGTTTCCAGGCCCGCTCGACGCTCGTGAATGTCGATGCCGCGGGCAATCCCGTTCCATGGCCGGACATGCTCCGCGCCAGACTGATTTCTGACACCGGAGTATCCCGATGAGCCACCGTATCATTCACCCCGAAGGCTGGGCCCCTGCGAAGGGATATGCCAATGGCATGCTGGGCGCGGACGGCACGCTCTATGTCGGCGGGCAGATCGGCTGGACCGGCGATCAGGTCTTCGAGGCAAAGGATTTCATCGGCCAGATGGAGCAGGCCCTGCGCAACATCCTGACCGTGGTCGAGACGGCGGGCGGGTCCGCATGCGATATCCTGCGGCTGACCTGGTTCGTGACCGACAAGCGCACCTATCTCGCGCACCAGTCCGAGATCGGAAAGGTCTACCAGAGCGTGCTGGGGCGACACTTCCCGGCTATGACGATGGTGGTCGTTCAGGCGCTGGTCGAGGACGAGGCGCTGCTCGAGATCGAGGCGACGGCCTTCATCGGGGCGAAGGGCTGAGAAGCTTGCGCGCGGCTGATCCTATGGAAGGTGAGCGCGCAGGGCAGGCGCAATCCGGTTTCAGCGCGTCCCGTCAGTTACGTCCTGGGCCCGGAGCAAGGGAATACCGCAGGCATCCTAAAGCGGCGCCGGATTCAGCCCCGCGCGGCGCTCGCGCTTGTAATCCCAGACTTCCTGCCGGGGGCGCCACTTGTAGGACGTATCCTCGAGCGGCGGGCCCCAGTAGAGCGTGCCGCCAAAGCGCCAGGGGTCGAGCACGAGCCCCTCATACATGTCGTCTCCCCGCGCGCTGATCACGACCGAGCTGTGTTCGATGCGGAAGGTCGCATCGGCATTGGCGATGGACTGGTGGAGGTCGAGCGTGCGGAAATCCTCCTGCCGCAGCCGCGCTTCCATGTCATGCGCCCAGTGCCAGCACAGCCCGCGCGGACGCAGCCCGGCATTCACCTTCATGTTGTGGATGATCGCGGGATCGGTGACGTTGTATTCCACCGCCAGCCGCCGGGGATACTGTACGGCGACGCGCGCGGCGCGGGCTGCCTCGGTCGGATCGACATCGGGGCCGAGGCCGCGAATGGCGCGCGTCAGTTCGGCGATCTTCGCATCGTCCGGAGTGGTCCGCATTTCGGGAGATGTCGCGCACCCGCCAAGCACGAGGGCCAGAAGCAGGGGGAACAGGCATGCAAGTTTTCTAAGGATCATGTAGGCCTATGGAGGATACCTGTTGCAAATCATCACGTCTCGACGCGGCGCAATGTAGGCGATCGATTGACCAAAGAAAAGCGCTCCGGTTGGCATGTTTCCGCAATTGTACGGACTCGGCAACGGCGTGACGCGAGCGGCGGGTCTTTTGCGAAGGAAAGGCGGCCCGCTCATTTGTCCCGAGTATATGTCGAGCAGTTTTCGCCCATTCTTGCAATGGGTTGGCAAGGCAACAGGGTTGCTCCAATGCACGTCGGCCTATTCAAACCTCTTTTCCCAGATCCTGCATGCAGCGCATTCCTCCGATTTCCTATGCGTCGCTGTCGGACGGTGCGTCGGCGAGCGCTCTTGACCCCGCCAAGGACCCGGCTACAGACTGCTGGAGTGATCGATTCACGTTAGGGTTGCGACGATATGTTCAGCCTGCCCAAAGAGGCGCGCTTGCCGCTGACATACGAGGACCAGCGCATCGCGATGCGGTTCCGCAAGTATGGGCTCTGGATGGCTTTGCTCTGCATCGCGGCGGTGGCGCTGACGCTGGTTCCGGGATGGGTGATCGGCGTGCCGGTCCTGCTGCAGATCTTCGACGGCTATCCGGTGATGGCTCCCGAAACCGCGCTCTGTCTGCTGGTCGGGGGTGTCGGCGCGGCCCTGTGCCATTGGTCTGGCTACCGTACGGCGAAACTGCTCTGCGGCGTGGCCATCCTGCTTCTCGTATTCGTGGCGCATGTCATCCAGCCGTTTTCGCGGATCTCCAATAGGGCGGATGCCATGTCGCTGGCCACCACCCTTTGCAATCTCCTGCTCGCGGCGACGCTTCTGGCGCGGGCCATGACGGGCGCAAGGTTCGGGATGATTTCCACGCTTTGCGCCACGCTCGGGCTGAGCGTGGCGGCGATTTCCGTGCTGGGCTACATCTTCAGCGCGGAGGTGCTGTTCCTGACCGAGATCTACACGGAAATTGCGTTGCAGACGGCCATTTCGCTGGTTGCGCTGTTCCTGTCCCTGCTGATGACGGCGCCGACTGTCGGATGGATGTCGGTTCTGACGGCTCCGGAACGGGGCAGCGAAATGGCGCGCAAGATCCTTCCGATCGTCATCATCGGGCCGATCCTGCTGTGCAGTGTTGCGCTTTATGCGGCGATGCAGGATCTCGTGACGGCGGATCTGCGCGCGGCCATCCTGACCTACATGATGATCTGCACGACCGTTTCCGCAGCGATCTATTTCGCCCATCTCACCAACCTTTCCGAACGGCGTGCCTATCTCTCGAACGCCCTTCTGCGCGACAGCGAACGTGCCCGTCAGGCCACGGAACTGGCCGTGGTCCGCACGCAGAAGGTTGAGGCGCTGGGTAACCTGGTGGGTGGCGTGGCGCATGATTTCAACAACACGCTGACGGTGATCCTCGGCAATCTCGAACTGATCGGGGAGGATGAAGACGAAAGCCAGCGGGCAAAATACATCCGCGAGGCGATTTCCGCCTCGAACCAGGCGGCGCAACTGACCCGGCAGTTGCTGGCCTATGGCCGTAAATCCCGGCTCGAACCGCTTCCAAGCCGGTTGGACGACCTCATCGAGACGACTCTGACGATGTTCCGGCGGATCTGCCCGGCAAACATCTCGCTTCAGACAGATCTGGCTTCCCCCGGTGCAATCATCGAGGTCGACGTGGCGAACATGCAGCAGGCGCTTCTGAACATCCTCATCAATGCACGCGACGCACAGCCCCGTGGCGGCTGGATCCTCATCTCCTCACAGGTCGAGCATCTGGCTAAGGAAACCGTTCTGGGCTTCAGCGAGGGCGAGGCCCTCCCGGACGGCTCCTACGTCACGGTTTCGGTGCGCGACCGGGGCCCCGGGATGCCGCCCGACATTCTGGCCCGCGCTGCAGAGCCGTTCTTCACCACCAAGGATGTCGGTGACGGGACGGGGCTCGGGCTTTCGGTGGTGTCGGGGTTCTGCCGACAGTCGGGCGGGGGCATGACGCTGTCGAGCGAACGCGGCCAGGGGCTGACGGTGTCCATGGTCTTCCCGCTGGTCAGTCAACCCGACCAACCCGCGGAGTCGACATCGCAGATGCGCAACCGGGAGGCGGCGGGGGGCAGCGATATTCTGGTCGTCGATGACGAGGTGCAGGTCACCCGGATCCTTGCCCGTCAGCTGCAGCTCGATGGTCATCACGTGACAATCGCGAAGAGCGCCGAACAGGCCCTCCTGGTTCTGGCCGCGGATCCCCTGCCGGATCTCGTGCTGTCCGACCTGTCGATGCCGGGCGAGATGCAGGGCGATGCGCTGGCCTTGACGCTTCTTCAAAACTACCCGTCCGTGAGGATCATCCTGATGTCGGGATACCAGTCCGACCGAACTCTCAGAAAGTCGCCTGCGATCCGCAACCTCGCCTTCCTGCAAAAGCCGATCGACCGGATCCAGCTGCGCGCCGCGGTTCAGGAGGCTCTGTCCAGAAGAGGTTCATCCGGTGCGTTGGATACCGCGGACGTCTAGAGTTGGCGTTGCACGGCCCCGCAGCCATGGTGACGCGCGTATGTCCGTCACAAGACGATTCGCGGGAGCGCCGAGAGCAACTCTTGCAACTCCGGTCATGGCGGCGCCGCGCGATATGCACATCGTGAAGAAGATCGGTGGTGGCGTGGGGGAGACTTGAACTCCCGACCTATCGATTATGAGTCGATCGCTCTAACCAACTGAGCTACCGCGCCGTACCGTGCGGCTGGGTACGAAAGCTGGGGGGGCGCGTCAAGCGGAAATTCCGGGTCCGCCCGCTTGCATCCGTACACCGCCGCAGGGTCATTTCACGATTGTCTCGTCCTTCACGAACATGTTGGACCAGGCACGGTCGACCAGCTCGGGTGTCATCTTGTAGGGAATGCCTTCGAAATCGCAGACCGCGATCATTTGGTCGATCAGGAAACCCGGCTGGTAGTTGGCATAGACGTTGTTGATCGTCGGATACTTGTCCTTGAGCAGGTGAATCAGGCTCTCCTCGTCGAGCGTCATCCTCTTCCTGCGGGCGACCATCGCGAAGATCTTGAGGAAATCCTCCTGGTTGGGTCCGTCGATCTTGATCTTGAAGAAGATCCGGCGCAGGGCCGCAGTGTCGAAGATCTCGTTCGGGTGGAAGTTGGTGGAAAAGATCACCAGCGTGTCGAAGGGCACTTCGAACTTCTCGCCCGACTGGAGCGATAGGATGTCCCGTCCTTCCTCGAGCGGCACGATCCAGCGGTTGACCAGTTTCTGTGGTGATTCTGCCTGTCGGCCAAGGTCATCGACGATGAAGATCCCGCCCGTGGATTTGAGCTGCAGCGGCGCCTGGTAGGTCCTTGCGGTGGGGTTGTAGACCAGATCGAGCATGTTCAGCGACAGCTCGCCCCCGGTGATGACGGTGGGGCGCTGGCAGATCACGTAACGGGTGTCGAACCGACAGCGACGGCGCAGGGCGGTCGGATCCTCGACCTGTTCCTCGGCGGCGGAATGCACGATCGGGTCGTAGACCGTGATGACCTGACCGGAATATTCTATGGCGCGCGGAACGTAGATCCTGTCGCCCATCGCCTTGCGTATTCCGTTCGAGATCGATGATTTGCCGTTGCCGGGGGGGCCGTACATGAGGATCGAGCGGCCTGCGCCGACGGCCGGACCGAGATTGGAGAGAAGATCCGGTGGCAGGATCAGATGGCCCATCGCTCCGGTGAGCTGATCACGCGTGACATGGGCGTTCTTGATCGACTGGCGCTTGACCTGTTCGCCGTAGAGATGCAGCGGCACCGGCATTGGCCCGAAATATTCCGACTGGGCCAGCGCATCCAGCGCGCGCGCCCTGCCGGAATCGGTCAGCTGGTAGGACATCTCGGACCCCGAAGAGGCGCTGAGCGTGCCCATCGCCTCGAGCAGGGACTGGCCGCGCGCCAAGTCGATCAGTTCCTGCGTGATCGGGATCGGCAGGCAGATGGCATGGGCCAGCTCGCTCACGACATTGGTGTTCTTGCGAAACAGGGTCTTGAGCACGATGTCCCGCATCATCACCATCGGCAGCTGGAGCTCCTCCAGACGCTTGGGCGGCGCGGGCGCCAGGACGGCGGCAGTTTGCATGTTCATCGGGAGGGGCCTGTCATTGTTCCACGACAGGAAACACGCGGTTTGTGGCAGGTTTTGGACCCCGTCGCGACAGTTGCGGGGCAGGGGGCATCGTGACGGATAACCAGCAGTCAGACCCGGCGCGGATCAGGCGCCGTAGAAGATGGCCATCAGCAGGTAGAGTGCCAGCGTGCCGCCAAGTGCGAGGCCCATCGGAAACTTGTTGCCCGCCGTCCAGCTTTTCCAGCCCGGTGCGAGGCGGCGCAGGCGGGAAGCCCGTGCGAGCCGGTGCGCAATGAAGGCCGCGAGCAGATTGGCGGTGAACAGGACCATGAGCAGCCGCAGATCCGACACCGCGACGAACGGGGCCGCCGCGGCCAGGAACTTGGCATCCCCGGCCCCCATCGCACCAGCGGCGTTGAGCAGGAGGCCTGCGAGCAAAATCACCACCAGATGCGCGTAGCGCCATAGATAGATGTCAATGGGCAGGGCGATCAGCCCGACAACCGCATAAACCGCGAAGAGCGCCACGACAGCGTGATTGCGGATCCGCATCTCGCTCAGATCCGTGTAGCAGACATAGAGACAGATCGGCACCACGAAGGGCGCGAACCACAATGCGGCGAAACTGGTCAGGCCCATGCCGGATGCCTCAGTTGACGGTGCCGGATTCCAGCGCGGCAAGGCTGCGCACGGCGGCTTCGAAATACTGGGGATGGGTGTCGATCGCCTCGCGGAACAGCGTCTTGCCGGTCTCGACATCGCCGCGCTTGACGGCCGAGAGGCCAAGCGTGTGCAGCAGTTGCGCGCGTTCGATCTGGGTCATCTGCATCACCGGCAGGACGTAATTTCCCTGTGCCCCGCGCGCGAGAACGAGGTTGTTCTTTGCGGTGAACATGTCGGGATCCTGACGCAGGGTCTGGGTGAACAGACGCTCTGCCTCGGGAAGATCACCGCGGGTCAGCTTGGAAAAGCCCCAATTGTTCATGACCGAGGCTGGCTGCGTCGTGAGGCCGACGGCGGTTTCATAGAAACTGTCGGCCTTGCTCCAGTTCTTGTTGCTGTCCGCGATCATCGCCTCGAGCCGGTAACGCTTGAACGTCTCGTGGGTCGGGGGGACGGTGTTCAGGGTTGCTTCGGCCTCTTTCCACTGACCGGCACGGATCTGGGCATCGGCCAGTTCGACCGAATCCTCGTTCGTGGAATCCTTGTTTACGGTGACCGCCTTCCAGGCGCCCACGCCTTCGGTGCTGCGCTGGGCGCGGATCAGCGAAGTGGCGAGACCGCGTTGCAATTCGAGCTTGTCGGGGTCGTTCGTGAGCGCGCGCTGGAAATAGGAAACACCTTCATTGGGGTCCGACACCGTCAGCATCACGTCGTTGAGGTTGCTTTCATCCACGACGTTCAGGTTTTTCATCGCCTTGGTGGCCTCGAGACTGCGGTCATATTGGCCGCTACAGGCAGACAGAGTCGAGATCCCTGCAAAGCAGAGGGAAACAAGGATGGGGTGGCGCATTTGTTGCGTCCTTTTACTGCTCTTGCCTCGTCATGGCGTCGACCGGATCAGGTAGCTCCCGCTTGCCCGTCGCACCAGTTTGTAATCTTGCTCTTGCGTGGCACCATAGAGCGCATTGTCCATTTTTGCGAGCGACAAGCGCAAATTGTCGCGGATTGAGTCACTTTGACCATTGTCCAGCGCATAGGCCTTGCGGAAGACTTCGCTGGCTTCGGGCACCTTGCCAGCCTCGATCAGCACGACGCCGAGATTGTTCCAGGCCTCCGGCCATTCCGGCTCCTTCTCGACCGACTGCCGCAACAGGGTTTCGGCCTGACCGAGACGGCCCAGCGCAAGGTTCACGGTGCCGAGCGCGTTCAGCACTTCGCCGGTCAGTCCTTCCTTGGCGGCGGCACGGCGAAAGGCGTCGAGTGCCAGGTCATATTCCCCCGCATCCATCAGCCGGTGGCCGACCAGCAGGCCATCCACCGCTTCGGCTTCGGTGTCGATGCCGGGCGCGAAAGGGTTCTGTGGCAAGGGTTCCTCGCCGCCCGTGGAGCAGGCGGCGGTTGCAAGCGTCGCGATCACGCATCCCCAGAGGGTCAGGCGCATGTGTTATTTTCCGATATTGCCCATTTCCGTGATGCCCACCGCGGAGGGTCCGACCAGAATGATCAGAAGCGGCGGAACAGTGAGCATCATAGTGGTCAATGTCATCTTTGTCGGCAACTTGTTTGCCTTTTCCTCGGCCCGCATCACGCGCTTGTCGCGCATCTCGTCCGCATAGACCCGCAGCGCGTCCGAGATCGAGGTGCCGAAGGTCTGCGACTGGCTGAGAACGGTCACGAAGGACGACACGTCCTGCACGCCGCAGCGTTCGGACATGTCCGACAGCACCAGCGCCTTGTCCTTGCCGGCCTTCATTTCATGGCTGACGATCTCGAATTCATCCGCGAGGCTGGGATAGGAGGCGTAAAGCTCCTTGCCGACGCGCACGATGGCCTGATCCATGGACTGGCCGGCCTCGACGCAGACCAGCATCATGTCGAGCGCATCCGGAAAGCCGCTCACGATCTCTTCCTTGCGTTCCGCGACCCGGCGGGTGATCCAGTATTTCGGGGCCATGTAGCCCACCGCGCCGGGGCCGAGGATATACATCAGCGTCTGCTGGGTGCTCGCCTGATCCTTGCCGATGAAAAGCAGGAAATAGCTCACCCCCGCGATCAGCAGGCCGACGCCCAGAGTGAACTGCGCAAAGTAGAAATAACGCACCGCATCCTTGCTGCGATAACCCGCCTGAAGCAGCTTCATGCGGATGGCGCTCAGCTCCTGTTCGTCCTGCGGCTCCAGAAACTGCGCGTACTTGTTCAGTTTCTCGTTGCGGCTCTTGTCGCGCAGGACGGCCTTCGTCTCGTCCTGGAGCCTTTCGCGGCCCGTCTTGCGCAGCTTTTCCATCGGATCCGGCTTCTGCATCAGCAGCACCGGGATGGTCGCGAGGATGAACAGCAGCGCGAGCCCCGCGACCACCATCAGCGGCCCGGCCGGGCCCAGCAGATCGACGACCCGGTCGTTCAGATTGGAAAAGAGATCCATTGGCGTCAGCCCCTCAGACTTTGATATTGACCAGGATACGCATCACGAAAAGATTGAGTGCGAGGAAGATGCCGACGATGAAGCAGGCCGGGATGAACCAGGGGTGATCCAGCACGCCGTCGTAATAATGCGGATCGGTCAGCTGGATCACGATCAGCGCACCGACAGGAAAGCCGGACAGGAACTTGCCCGACCACTGCGCTTCGGCGGTGATCGCCTTTACCCTGCGGAACAGGCGGAAGCGGGCGCGGATCACGCGGGCCAGACCTTCGAGGATCTCGGCGAGGTTGCCGCCCGACTGCTGCTGGATCGCGACGGCCACGGCAAGAAAGCGCAGATCCTGCATGTCGAGGCGTTCGGCCATGTGCTTGAGCGCCTCGCCGATGTCGCGGCCATAGGTGGCCTCGTCCGAAATGATGCCGAATTCGGTGGCGAGCGGATCCTTTATCTCCTTCGAGACGATCGAGATCGCTGACGAGAACGGATGGCCGACGCGCAGCGAGCGCACCATCAACTCGACGGCATCCGGCAGCTGTTCCTCGATCATGCTCAGCCGCTTCTTTGCCTTCGAGTTCACCCACATGAACACCCCGCCGACGCCCATCACGAGCCCCATGAGCAGCCGGACCGCGACCGAGGCTTCGGTGCCGATGGTGAGGCCGACAAAGGCTGCAAGGCTCACGGCGCCCATGATCATGATCAGCTGCTTCGGGGTGAAGGCGATGGCGGCCTTCTGTGCCCGGTCCGCGAGCATGGAATAGAGCGGCACCGAGCGCGAGCGCATGTGCTGGTCCATTTCCTTGCGCAGCGTGGCGAGCACCTCGTCGCGGCGGCTGCCCTTGTCGAGCATCTGCAGGCGGCGGTTGACCCGGCTGTTGAGGCTGATGGATTTGCCGAAAGTGACGAGGTAAAGGCCCTCGACGATCACGAGTACGCCGATGAAGATCGCCCCGTAAATGATGGGTTCTGCGCTCAGCATCTCTGTTATCCCCGTCCCATGGGTTCGTAGATCGAGGCGGGCACGTCGTATCCCCACATCTTGAACCGCTCCGAATAATGGCTTCGCACCCCCGTCGCGGTGAAATGGCCGATGATCTTGTTTTCCGGTGTCAGGCCGACCCGCTGGTAACGGAAGAGTTCCTGCATCGAGATGACGTCGCCCTCCATCCCGGTGATCTCGGTGATCGAGGTCATGCGGCGCGAGCCGTCCTGAAGCCGCGAGGCCTGCACGATCAGGTTCACGGCCGAAGAGATCTGCGAGCGCATCGCCTTGAGCGGCATTTCCATGCCGGCCATCGCGATCATGTTTTCGAGACGCGAAATGCCGTCCCGGGCCGAGTTCGCGTGGATCGTGGTCATCGACCCGTCATGGCCGGTGTTCATGGCCTGCAGCATGTCGATGACTTCCTCGCCGCGCGTTTCGCCGACGATGATGCGGTCCGGGCGCATCCGCAGCGCGTTCCTGAGACAGTCGCGCGGGGTGACGGCGCCCCGGCCCTCGACGTTGGCGGGGCGGCTCTCCATCCGGCCCACATGGGTCTGCTGAAGCTGGAGTTCCGCCGTATCCTCGATCGTGAGGATGCGTTCGCTGTCGTCGATGAAGGAGGAGAGCGCGTTCAGCGTGGTCGTCTTGCCGGAACCCGTACCACCCGAGACGATGATGTTCAGACGGCAGGCCACGGCCGCCTGCAGGTAGACGGCCATCTCTTCGGTGAAGGCACCGAATTTCACCAGATCGTCGATCCCGAGCTTGTCCTTCTTGAACTTCCGGATCGAGACGAGCGATCCGTCGACAGCGATCGGCGGCACCATCGCGTTGAAACGCGAGCCATCGCCAAGGCGGGCGTCGACATAGGGGTTGGATTCATCGACGCGCCGACCGACGGCGGACACGATCTTGTCGATGATCCGCATCAGGTGGCGCTCATCCTTGAAGGTGACGTCCGACAGGGTCAGCTTGCCGCCGCGCTCGATGAAGATCTGGTGTGGCCCGTTGACGAGGATATCCGAAACCGAGTCGTCCTTGAGCAGCGTCTCGAGCGGCCCGAGCCCCTTCACCTCGTCATAAAGCTCCTGATTCAGGACGTGCCGTTCCTCGCGGTTCAGCACGAGCCCCTTTTCCTGCAGCGTTTCCGTTGCGATGGAATTGATCTCGTCGCGCAGATCCTTTTCGGAGGCGGTATCCAGCGCGGCAAGGTTTAGGTTGTCCAGCAAAGCGCGGTGCAGCTCGACCTTGATGTCGCTCAGGCGTTCCTTGCGCTTCTTGTCCTTATCGCCCGCGGCAACCTCGCCTGGACGGCTCGGCATCGGCTTGCGCATCGATATCTTCGAGGTTTCGACCGGCTGCAATTGCGGTACAACCTCCGCGACGGGGGCGGGAACCGGCGTGCCGGTGCTCTTTTTGTAGCGCGAAAACATGGTTCCAGTTCCTTCAGGCGGCTTCGGCTTCGGACCGGCCGAGATCGTGCAGCGATTGTGCCAGCTTGGCGATTTCCTTGCGCAGCGGGTTCTTGGCCGCATGGCTGGCCAGCGGAATGCCGTGATCGCCTGCATCCATCACGGCGCGCCCGCCATCGGGAAGCTGCAGGTCGATCCGGATGCCAAGGCTTTCGGCCATCCGCTTGGCCCGGCTCTTGCCCTGCAGATCGGTGAATCTCGGACAGCGGTTCAGCACGAACCGCACCTTGTCGAAGGCCAGATCCTCGGATTGCAGCATGCGCTTGAGCCGGATCAGGTTCTGGGCCGAGCGCATGTCGAGCTCGATCATCGCGAAATAGACCTGCGCCGCGGACAGCACCGTCTCGGACCAGTGCACGAAGCTCGGCGGCATGTCGATCACGACGAAATCGTAGTGCTCGCGGGCGATGTCGATCACCTTCTGCATCTCGCTCGGCCCGATGATGTCGAGCGGAAGCACATCGGCGGGCGAGGTCAGGACGTGGAGCTTGTCCTCGAACGTGGTGAGCGCCTGGCCGAAACTCTCGCCATCCATGCTCTCGACATCCGAAAGGAGTTCGACGACCGCCTCCCGCCGTTCGAGGTCGAGATAGGTCGCGACCGAGCCGAATTGCAGGCCGAGGTCGATCAGGCAGACCCGCGGCGGTTTGGTCTTGCCGGTATTCACCAGTTCCCAGGCCAGATTGACCGCGAGCGTGGTTCCGCCGGCACCACCCGCCATGCTCTGCACAGCGATCAGCACACCGTCGCCACCGCCGCGCAGCTTCACGCCCTTGGATTCGCCCTCTGTGACCGCCCCGGCGGGGGCCGCTTCGACCGCAGGACGTCGCAGGCGCTGGACTGCCTCCTTCAGTTCGTCCTCCGGCAGGGGGTAGGGTACGAATTCGTCGGCACCGCTGCGCAGCAGCTGGTGCAGCGAGGTCGGCGTCACATCCTCGGCGATCAGGATCACCTTGATGCCACGCGCCTTGGCTGCAGCGATGATCGCCATCAGCTTGCCAAGGTCGCCTTCGTCGATCTCGTCGACTGCCATGGCGATGAATTCCAGCGAACTTGCGTCCTCCTGAGCCAGAAAGACCTGTGCGTCGTCAAATCCCAGATCGCCCCAGCCTTCGCCAAGGATCGCTTCCATGTCCTCGATCAGTAGGTCGAAATTCTGCACATCCCGGCTCACCGTGCAGGCCCTGATCGGGTCAGGATCGTTGGAAAGGGAATTTGAACCACTCATAACGTCACGTCCTTTGCTTCTCAGGCTCCGGAACGTAAGGGGTGCGACACTTCTTGAACGCCCTACCGGTCACCTCCGGAATGGGCGGCCGACTCGCATCGGACTCACCCTTCCTTTGGCTGATAGAGTCTCAGCCAAAGGCGGCAACATTTGGGCCAAAAAACCGTAATTGTACGGTATTGCGTGACGATGCTGTCCGCGGCGGAGGTTAGCCGCCGTCGCCCACCGCCTGGACGGCGCTGCCGGTCAACCCGGTGGGCGCCTCGGCGCTGCGGACATAGTCACGATAGATGATCTCGGCATATTTGCCGTCCAGAACCATCTGGTTTCCGGCGACAAAGCCCGAAACCTCGGTCACGGTGCGGCGGTTGCGCCGTTCCCTGCCCTCGGTCACGATCAGGGGCTGGGTCTCGCCGAAGGACACGACGGCCTCGAGCCGCGACGTGCTGATGCCCTGGCTGCCGAGATAGCGCACCACGGCCTGGGCACGCTGCAGGCCAAGCGCCTTGTTGTAGCCGTTGGGCCCGACCGCGTCGGTATGCCCATAGACCCGGAAGCGAACCTCGGGGAACTGACGGATCCAGTGCGCCTGCCGACGCAGCGTGTCGCGCGCCGCGACATCCAGAACCGCGCTGTTGAAGGCAAAATTGACCGTGGTCCCGACTTCGCTCGCAAAGCGCTGGGACAGATCATAGGCGTATTGCTTTTCACCAGTCATGATCAAAGTGTTGTTCATTGTGGCGTTGCCGAAATTGCCGGTGTCGACCAGCGCACCGGCTTCGCGGCCACTGCCGGAGCCTGCACAGCCTGTCAGGGCGGAAAGGCATCCCAGCGTCACAAAAAATCTTGAATACATGTGCGCCCGCATCGCCTCAGTCCATCACATAGCCATAGGAGCCGTTGAAATCCTGCTTGGCAACTTCACCGGCACCGCCCCGCGTGGGTTTGCGGCTGTCATTGGCGACGTTGCCGAACAGGAACAGATCCTTTTCAGAGGGCGGCCGCACACGATCCGTGGGCAGGGCAAGGGCTTCGCCGCGGGTCGGGGTCACCAGATGCGGCGTCACGATGATGACTAGCTCCGACTGCTGACGCTGGTATTCGGCACTGCGGAACAGCGCGCCCAGAACCGGAATGTCGCCCAGCCAGGGCACCTGGCTGTTGGCGTCGCGGAAATCATCCTGCAGCAGACCTGCAACGGCAAAGCTCTCGCCATCCCGCAGCTCGACCGTGGTCGACGTCTCGCGCCGCTTGAAACCGTCGACCTGGATACTGTCCAGGTTGATGCCGGTCGACGAGTCGATCGAGGACACAGCCGCCTTCATTTCGAGGTTGATCAGATCGCCGTCGACGACGCGTGGGATGAAGTTCAGCTCGACACCGAAGGGCTTGAATTCGATGGTGACCGTGCCGCCTTCCTGCGCCACCGGCACCGGATATTCGCCGCCCGCCAGAAACTTGGCCTCCTGCCCGGACAGGGCGGTGAGGTTGGGTTCTGCCAGCGTGCGCACCATGCCCTTGTTTTCGAGAGCTTCGAGAAGAATGCCGACTTCGACGCTGCCGACGTCAAACCCGAAAAGCGCGGCACCGACGGAGCCGGGGGTGGTCGTGATCGGCTGGCCGAGCGCGTTGTTGCCGGAGAGGAACGTACCGGTTTCCGAGGCCACGCCCACGCGGCCGCCGCTGCGATTTTCCGTCGCCGAAAGCGACGCGCCGAGGCTCTTGGCGACCGAACGCTGCATTTCGGCAAAGCGGACCTTGAGCATGACCTGCTGCACGCCGCCGACACCCATCAGGTTCGACACCCGCTCGGGCGCATAGCGTTCCGCGAGATCGAGGGCGCGCTGGAGCTTCTGCGTGCTGGACACCGTGCCCGACAGGACGATGCCGTCATTGGCGGTGCGCACTTCGATGGTTTCGCCCGGCAGGATCTGGCGCAGGCGTTCCTTGAATTCGGTGACGTCCGGGGCGACCCGCACGTCTACATTGGTGATAAGCCGTCCGGTGCCGTCCAGAATGGTCAGGGTCGTCGTGCCCGGCGCCTTGCCCAGCACGTAGATCGAGCGGTCCGACAGGGCCGAGACATCGGCGATGGCCGGGTTGGCGACGCTCAGTTCGGCGAAAGGTTGATCACTTTCCACGACAACCGCGCGGTTCATCGGCACGTTGAGCGCCGATTCCGTTCCGGATTGGACCACGGACAGGGTCTGCGCCTGCGCGTCATGCGCTGCCGGAACAGCGCCGAGCGCCAGCCCGAGAAGGGCCGCCGCGATGAATCGATCAAATCTCATGTGACCAGCCCTTTCGATCACGCCTCTGTCGCGGATCTTGTCGCCCGCATTTCCCGAAACTCTGCGTCACTTTGAGTTTTTTTGCAATAATCAATGACTTCGCGTACATTTCTTATGTGGGTAATGGGCAACAGAGAGGATTTTCAGACTGCGCGATGAAGCCCCGTGCCGGGCGAGACATGTCACAAGACACTGATAAGGCATTGGTTTGTGCCTCAGTTCGTGCAGGGGATCGGGATATCGACAACCTCTGCACCCCGGCGCGTGCGGATGGTGCAGACCTCGGGCGCGACGGTTTGGGTCTCGGGCTCCGTGCGGGAAATGCCCAGAAGCGAGCGCTGATCCACCTCTTCGACCTGCGCCACCGTATCGTCGAGCGCCCCCATCAGGGAAAGCGACAACCCTCCCGTCGATTGCGCCTGGGCGAGCGCTGCAACCTGTTGCGGGCTTGCGGAGACGGTCACGGTGCGCGCGATCGTTGCATCAGAACCGTTGGCATTGGCCTGCTGGTCGATGGCGATCAGCTGCACGCCGGTTTCGATCAGCTTGGTGATGTCGCCCTGCGGCAGGTTGGGGTCACCGCCAGGGGCGCGCCCGGTCCAGTACACGTCGACGCGGTCGCCGGGACGCAGAAAGCCGGAAACGCCACTGGCCACGTCGACCTTGATCGCAAAGGCGCGCTGTCCACGCTCCAGCCGCGAAGTGAGACCGGCATCCCCACCCGGCTCCGACACCTTGATGGCCATGATCGCTTCGTTCTTCTCGATCTCGCGCACGGCCACGCGGGGCTTGTCACCTTCGACCAGCAGCGGGGTCTTTTCGTCGAAGTATTCCTCGGGCAGGGCCTCGTTGGGCCAGGCGGTCAGCCGGACGTCTTCGGCTTTGAGGGTCTCGCCATAAGCGATGGCGCGGTTCGCGACATAGATCTGTGTCATCGGGACGGCGTCATTCGACTTGGCGCGTTCCGCTTCAAGCGCGTTCTGATAGGCGCCGATGTAAGTCTGAGCCATGTGCACTGCGAAACCGGCCAAACCCAGGCCGGCCAGCAGCACGAGTCCAAATACGAGTCGCATGTGTGTTCCTTTATAACCGTTGGCAGCGCATTTACTTGCGGGATGGACAGACGGGGTTCTAGGCTAAGAGCCTCGCAGATATTCATTTTTTACGATCTGGCACGAAAATCCACGGCTTGATTGAAAGGGTCGACCTTACGAGCTGCTGAGCGGGGCAAACTTACCGACCGCTACATTCGCTTCGGTGTGGAGTGGTACTTGACGCTACCGAACCGCTTCGGCGGCCACCGCTTCTCCCGCAGTTTGCATCAATTCGAGCGAAGCGTCCTCCAAGAGGTAGAAACCTATTGCGGACATTCCCACGACAGCGGCAGTGATCACGATCCAATCAACGGTTACAGCGCCTTTCTCATCATTGAAAAAAGTGCGGAGCAATTGGGACATTACGGCACCCTCTGCAGCGACAATGCGAAAATTAGTCTGTTTGAGGCCGTCAGTCTTAAGACAGACGGCCTGCAATATTTCGCGATGTGAAGACTATTTATTATTCTGGAATCGCGGCTGTCGCTGTCTGGGTGCCAACTTCAGTTGCTGCCTTGCCAATCAGCGTAAGAGCCGAAGTTTGAATGCTAGAATACGCTGCAATTGCCAGCCCGACGACGGCTGCGGTCAGGACGACCCAGTCGACTGTCACTGCGCCGTCTTCATCATCGCGAAATGTCTTGATGAAATTGATCATTGGTATGTCTCCGTTGGTTTTGCTTTGCTCTGGTTTCACCGAAGCGAAGGTCTGCGCGGGTGTCTCTCTTACTGCCCGCTTCCGTCTCGGCATGTGAGGATATAGCCGTCGGATTGGGGCAGCATTTTGGCTCGAATGGAGCCTTGTTGAGGTTTAAGCGTGACAGGACGATTTTTTACACAACCCATTGATAATAAGTATTTTAAATCGTGATCTTTGGTTAATTGCCGGGTGCTTTGTGGCGAATGGCGCGCATTGCGACGCTGCAATATTTCCCGTTCCGCACCAATATTGGTGTTTGGCCATTTCTGTGCCAGAATGCGAAAAAACGAAAACAGAGGCTGGCAGAGCACCCCATGCAGATTCCGCGTCTTTGTGCGGCCCTTGTGGCCGTCTCCCTTGCCGTCCCGGCCCATGCCGAGGCGCCGCCTCCCTTTGCGGATTTCTCCGCAAAGTTCGTGAAGCCGCCCAAGGCCGAGACGAAGAAGCGCATCACCGTGCAGATCGTGCCGCAGCCTGCGCGCCCGAAACCCGTGCCGGCCGCCGCGGCCGCGGTCGTGCCACTCGTTCCCGGCGGGCGCAGCAACGGAACGGGGCGCTATGCGTGGTTCTGGGAGTCGGTGTCGCCGGAACTTGCCGCGAGCGGTCCCGGACGGCTCGAACCGGCGCTGATCCGTTTGGGAAATCCGCCCGTCGGGGGAGGGGTGTCGGCGCCGCGCCTGCAGGACCTCTCCAACATCGCCCGGGCGCATGGGCGCGACATTCTTTTGTCGACCGTGGGCACGAAGGTGTCTCCGGCGCTGGTATTGGCGGTGATGGCGGTGGAATCGGGCGGCAGGGTCGATGCGGTCAGCAAGGCAGGCGCGCAGGGGCTCATGCAGCTCATGCCCGCGACCGCCAGCCGGTTCGGCGTGTCCGACAGCCTGAACGCCACGCAGAACATCCGGGGCGGTGTGGCCTTTCTGGATTTGCTGATGGAGAAATTCGACGGCGACCCGATCCTGGTCCTTGCCGGATATAATGCGGGTGAGAATTCGATCGGTCAGAACAACGGCGTGCCGCCCTATGCGGAAACGCGCGATTATGTGCCCAAGGTGCTGTCGGCCTTCCAGACGGCCAAGGGGCTGTGCCAGACGCAACCGGAGCTGATTTCCGACGGTTGCGTCTTTGTCGCGTCACGCTAGAGCGTATTGCCTGCCGAGATCAGTGTGACACCTCACGCGAGTCGCAGGATCGCGCCGGGATTCATGATGCCGACCGGATCGAGCGCGTCCTTGATCGCGCGCATCGCGCCGAGCTTGGCCGGATCGCCGTAACGCTCCAGATCGGCGACCTTGAGCCGCCCGATGCCGTGTTCGGCGCTCACCGAGCCGCCCATTTCATGACAGAGGTCATGCAGCGCGCGCTTGATCTCGTCGCGCTGGTTGTCGTGGTCCGCGCGGCTGCGGCCCGGCATCGGAAAGATGTTGTAATGCAGGTTGCCGTCGCCCACATGGCCGAAGCAGTTGATGCGGAACTCTCCGATCTCGGCGATCACCTCGTAGCCTCGGGCGATGAAATCCGGAATGGCTCCGAGCGGGACCGAGATGTCGTGGCTCGACACCGCGCCGATCAGGCGGTTCGCCTCGGGGATGCGTTCGCGCACCGACCAGAAATCGTCTGCCTGCGCCTCTGACTGCGCGATCAGCCCGTCGCTGACGAGCCCGGCATCGTGCGCTTCGGCAAACAGCGTCTCGAGCGCCTCTGCCGGGTCCAGCCCGCGGGCGAGCCCCACATCGATCAGCACCATCCAGTCGGGCTTGTCGGCAAAGGGCTGGCGCACGTCCGGCACCCTGTCGGCGAGGAATTCGAGCCCCATGCGGCTCATGATCTCGAAGGCGGAGATGCCTTCGCCCATCTGGCTGCGCGCCATCGACAGGAGCTTGAGCGCTGCGGCAGGGCTTTGCACGATCATCAGGGCGGTGCCGTGCCCGGCGGGAATGGGCGAGAGCTTGAGCGACGCGGCGGTGATGATGCCAAGCGTGCCTTCGGCTCCGATCAGCAGGTGGCGCAGATCGTAACCGGTATTGTCCTTGCGCAGCCGCCGGAGGCCATGCCAGATCTGGCCGTCCGGGAGAACTGCCTCGAGCCCAAGTACCAGATCGCGGGTATTACCGTAGCGCAGCACGTTCACCCCACCCGCATTCGTCGCCAACAGCCCGCCGATACGGGCCGAGCCTTCGGAGGCGAGCGACAGCGGAAAAAGCCTCCCGGCATCGGTCGCGGCGCTCTGGACATCCGCGAGGATTGCGCCGGCCTCGGCGATCAGCACGTTCTCCTCGGCATAGACACCGCGGATCGCGTTCATCCGCTCGAGCGACAGGATCAGGGGCTCCGGCATCGTGTCGGGTGCGATCTGCCCGCCCACGAGCCCCGTGCCGCCGCCATAGGGCACGACGCCGACACCGGCCTTGCTGCAGGCCCTGAGGATGGAGGCGACCTCTTCAGCGCTCCGGGGCAAGGCGACATGCCGGGAGATGCCCGCCCAGCGGCCACGCGGCTCTTCGAGATAGCGCGGCTCGGTTGCGCGCAGGGTGCCTTCGGGCAGGTCCTGTTTCAGGTTTTCGGCGAAGGCGTCGTCGGCGGGGGCAAGGGTCACGTGGGTCTCCCGGAAAGGTTCTGAGCGACACTTAGCCCGGCGCGCGCCGGAACCAAAGGGGGGTGTGGGATGGAATCGCGGCGGGGGTGCTGCCCGCATTCGGAGTAGCGGGGCGCTGTCTGATTCAGGTGTAGGGGGCGCTGCCCCCGTCGCCCTTCGGGCGACTCCCCCGGGATATTTATGACCCGGAGAAACGGGGGGCTGTTCCTGCGGCTAAGGGAGTTCAGGATCCAGGGAGTTGGGGCGTCGCGGTGCGCAGGGTCATTCCGCATCGCTCAGCCATTGCGGCTCGAGCACGATGACGGTGGGGCGCGGGGGCAGATCGCGCAGGGAGATCTCGAGACTGCTGGTGCCGCGTCTGTCGATGGCGAGGCTGTCCTCGATCCCCGTCAGGAACGTGTCGAGCGCGCGGCCCGAGAACCAGTGCATCGGGATCACCACGCTGGATCGCAGCCGCTCGACCACGCGGATCATCGCGGCCTGCTCCATCGTGTAGCCGCCATCCACCGGAACCATCACCACGTCGAGCCGGCCGAGCGCCGCATATTGCTGATCGTTCGGTTCGTGATGCAGGTGGCCGAGATGGCCGATGCAGAGGCCCTCGACCTCGAAGACGAAGATCGAATTGCCGTTATCCTCGCGCCCGCCGAATTGCGAGCGGATGTCGGTCGAGACGTTGCGCACGAGCATTTCACCGAGATCGACATGATGTTCGATCCCTTCTCCGAAGGGGCCCCAGCCGGGCAGGGCATGGGGAATCGCGGGGTCGGGATTGGCCGTCCAATGAGTGTCATGCGCGTGGTTCATCGTGACGATATCGGGAATGAGGGTCGTGTTGCCGATATAGCCGGTGAAATCGGTGACCGCGTTGAGCCCCCCGGGCGTTTGGATCAGGAAGGAGGCATGCGAGATGTAGCTTATGCGTACCGAATAGTCGGAAACGGGGTCCTTAAAGCTGGCCTTCTGGAGGTATTCCAGCCCGGGCGCCGCATCGGCGATCGCGATGCAGTGGCTGGGGCGGCGGGGCTCCTGCGCGTAGGCAGTGCCAGCAGCGAGCGTCAGGGCAAGGGCGGGCATCAAGGTTCGGATCATTGGCAAGGTCCTCCTGCCTTGGAGGATAACGCGACATTCCGCAACGTCAGCCCACAATTGCGTGGGTCACGCCGCGGGCAGTTCGCGAAGTCAGCCGACCTGCGTGCGCCCGCGCCGATCCGTGCGCAGCGCGGCATAGAGCACATGGGTGCGCCAGCGGCCGTTGATCTGCAGATAGCTTTGCGCAACACCCTCGTATTTGAAGCCGGAGCGTTCGAGCAACCCGCGCGAGGCGACGTTCTCGGGCAGGCAGGCGGCTTCGATCCGGCTGAGATCGAGACGTTCATAGGCGTGGTGCACCATCGCCTCGATCGCCTCTGCCATGTACCCCTGCCGCGCGAAGGGCTGGCCGATCCAGTAGCCGAGGGTACCGGCCTGCGCCGGGCCGCGTCGCAGGTTGTCGAGCGTGATTGCCCCGAGCAGCGCATTGTCGTCGCGCCGGTAGAGGAAGAGCGGCACGGCCGAGCCGTTCGCGATCGAGCGGTTGGCCCAGTAGACCCGGTTGGTGAAGGCCTTTCGGCTCAGATGGTCCTGCGCCCAGCTCGGCTCCCACGGGGTGAGGAACGGCTCGCTGTCCTGGCGCAGGGCGGTCCAGATGTTGAAATCCGCATGATGCGGCGGTCGCAGCGTCATCCTCTCCGTTTCGATCCGGAGCTTGCGCCGCATCAGCAGCATCAGGCGACCCGACGGGCCTGCAGTTCGGCGAGGCTCGGGGCCTTCTTGACCGGACCGTAGAGGGCAAGCGCCGCCGGCGCGGTGCCGACCAGCTTTTCGGCAAAGGCCTTCACATCGCCGGTCGTGACCGCATCGATCCGTGCCACGGTTTCCTCGATCGGAGGCACCTCGCCCCAGATCTGGATCATCCGGGCGAGCCGCTCGGCGCGGCTCGACGGGCTCTCGAGACCCATCAGGAGGCCCGCCTTCATCTGAGCCCGGGCGCGGGCGACCTCTTCCGGCGTCATGTCGGAGGCAGCGCGCTTCATCTCGTCGATGGTGATGTTGGCGAGGTCTCCGACCTCGTCGCCGCTGGTGCCGGCATAGATCGTGGTCATGCCGGTATCGTCATAGGCGCCGGACTGCGCGAAGATCGTGTAGCAGAGGCCACGCTTTTCGCGCACCTCCTGGAACAGGCGGCTCGACATGCCACCGCCGAGCGCGATGGAATAGACCTGCCCGGTATAGAAACCCTCGTCCCGGTAGCCCGGGCTCTCGAAGGCCAGCGCGAAATGTGCCTGCTCGAGCTTCTTCTGCCGCCGCGCCTCGCCACCTGCGAAGGTCGCGACATCGGCGCGGTTCGCATCGCGCGGTACCATGTGCGAGAAGAGCTTTTCCGCCTGTGCGACCAGCGTGTCGTGATCGACGGCACCGGCGGCGGACAGGATCATCTGGTCGGGGCCGTAATGCTCTTTCACGAAGCCCGCCAGATCGTCGCGCGAAAAGGCGTTCACATTCGCCGCCTCACCGAGGATCGTGCGCCCGATCGGCTGATCCGGATAGGCCTTTTCCTGCAGCCAGTCGAAGATCACGTCGTCGGGCGTGTCCAGAGCCTGGCCGATCTCCTGCAGGATCACGTGCCGCTCGGTCTCGATCTCCTTGGGATCGAAGACCGGGTTCATCAGGATGTCGGCGATGACGTCAAGGCCGAGGCCCACATCCGCCGCGAGAACCCGCGCGTAATAGGCGGTCACTTCGCGGCTGGTATAGGCGTTGATGTAGCCGCCCACATCCTCGATCGCCTCGGCGATCTGCAGGGCGCTGCGCGTTTTCGTGCCCTTGAAGGCCATGTGCTCGAGGAAATGCGCAATCCCGTTCTGCTCCGGCCGCTCGTGTCGCCCGCCAGCGGAAACCCAGATGCCGACACTGGCGGATTTCAGGCCGGGCATGTTTTCGGTCACGACGCGCAGGCCGTTGGAAAGGGTGTGGATCTGGACGCTCACTGGCCGGTACGCTCGCGGATAAGGGATTGGATCTGACCCAGGTTGTTGGCAA
>JBBSNW010000038.1:0-46759 GCA_038260405.1 Rhodobacterales bacterium
CTCGTAAAAGGAGTGCAGCCGGATCGTGCCGCCCTTGTGATCTGCCGCCTCAGAGGCGTTCTTGAGCAGGTTCAGCACGACCTGCAGCAGCTGATCGGGATCTCCATGCGCCAGGGGCAGCGAGGGGTCGTAATCCTCGATGATCTTCATGTGCGCGCCGAAACCGAGCAGCGCCGAGCGCCGGGACCGGTCCAGCACGTCGTGAATGTTCACCTCACGCCGTTCGGGCGGAGAGAGATTGCCGAACTGTTCGACCTGTTCGAGCAGTTTCACGATGCGGCGCGTTTCGGCGACGATCAGGTCGGTCAGCTCCAGATCATCCTTAGTGAGCGACATCGACAGCAGCTGAGCGGCACCGGTGATGCCGGCCAGCGGGTTTTTGATCTCGTGCGCCAGCATCTCGGCCATCCCGATCGCGGATTTCGCGGCCGATTTCACCGAATGGCTCTGCGTCATCCGCCCGGCCAGTTCGCGCGGGCTGATCAGCAGGATCGTCCAGCCAGGGCGGCCCTGCACCGGAGCCATCTGCAGGTTGCAGACCAGCGGCGCGCGGCGCCCTGTACCGACATCGACATCGTTGACGAAAAGCGGCGTGCCATTGGCGCGCGCCCGGGCAAGGCTTTCCTCGAGCGGCGCATCGACGGCGAGCCGGTCCCAGATCGGCTGTCCCATGAGCCATTTGGAGGAGTTGTTCATGAAACCTTCGGCGGCCGAGTTCATATCGGCGATCCGCTCGTCGGCATCCAGCAGGATGGCCGGCACGGGCAGCGAGGACCAGAGCATGAGGTCGGTTTCGGCGTTCATGCGGCGACCCTGTCAGGGCTTGCGACGGCGTCCCCAAGCAGGGCGAGCACGGTTGCAGGCGTCGCTTCGGTCAGGATTCGGCGGCGCAGGTCGTGAGGTGTGCCCGCCTGATCCATGTACCAGCCCAGATGCTTTCGGGCGACGCGAACACCGAGCTCCGGTCCGTAAAAGGCCAGCATCGCTTCGTAATGGCTACGGATCATTTCGCTCAGCGCGGAGCCTTCGGGGATCGCCGGGGCGGGATTGCCCGCAAGGGTCGCAGCGATCTCTGCCAGAGCCCAGGGCCTGCCCTGCGCCCCGCGCCCGACCATCACGCCATCCGCGCCCGAAGCATCGAGCGCGGCGCGGGCGGTCGCGGCGTCGGTGATGTCGCCATTGGCCACAACGGGGATGCTCACGGCCTCCTTGACCGCGCGGATCGCGGCCCAATCGGCGCTCCCCTTGTAGAACTGGCAGCGCGTGCGGCCATGCACGACGACCATCTGCACGCCCGCAGCTTCGGCCCGGCGGGCAAGATCCGGCGCGTTGAAACAGTCCGAATCCCAGCCAAGCCGCATCTTGAGCGTCACCGGCACATCGACTGCGCCGACCACCGCATCGATCAGGCCGAGCGCATGGTCCGGGTCGCGCATCAGTGCTGAGCCGGAATAGCCCCCGACCACCTTTTTCGCCGGGCAGCCCATGTTGATGTCGATTACCCGCGCGCCGTTGGCTGCGACCATGCGCGCCGCCTCGGCCATCCAGTAGGCGTCGCGCCCGGCGAGCTGGACCGAGGTGCGGGCCGCATCGAGACCCAGTTCAGCCCGCTCGCGCGTGCCGCGGCGGTTCTGGACCATCTCCTGGCTCGCGACCATCTCGCTCACCACGAGGCCCGCGCCGAATCCCGAGACGAGCGCGCGGAATGGCAGGTCGGTGATTCCCGCGAGCGGGGCCAGAAGGACCGAAGAGGACAGGTTTGTGTGAGCGAGCCTGATACTCAAGCGCCTATTCCTTGTGCAATTGGTTAGCAGGTAGCGCGGGCTGCCCTATCATACAATGACCGCAGGGCTTTTCGCATCCGCACAATCTCCATTTGCCTAATTCTTAAGCGGATTTTCGCAAAAGATTGCACAGGCTTCGCGCAGGGCCTAAACGGTGCGGAGAAAGAGGAACTGCCATGAGCATTGCCGCATTGATCGTCGCCGCAGGCCGAGGCACCCGCGCGGGCGGCCCGGTTCCCAAGCAATGGCAGATGCTTGGCGGCAAAACGGTCGCCCGCTGGGCGCTCGAGAAATTCGCCCATCTGGATCACGTGGTGATGGTCGTGGCCCCGGACGACATGCCGCGGGCACAGGCGGTCTGCGACGGCCTTCCGGTGACGCTGGTGACGGGCGGGGCCGAGCGTGCGGCCTCGGTACGTGCGGGGCTCGAATCGCTGGCGGGAATCGCTCCGGACCTGGTGCTGATCCACGATGTGGCCCGGCCCTGCGTCACGCGGCCTGTGATCGACGCGGTGCTCGCGGCGCTGGAGCTTGCCCCGGGCGCCGCCCCCGCCCTGCCGGTGACCGATGCGCTCTGGACCGGTGCCGAGGGCCGGGTGAGCGGGACCAGCGACCGCGCCGGTCTGTTCCGGGCACAGACGCCGCAGGGCTTCCGCTTCGGCGCGATCCTCGACGCGCATCGCGCGCATCCCGGCGGTGCCGCGGATGACGTCGCGGTGGCGCGGGCGGCGGGGCTGGACGTGGTGATCACCCCGGGTGATGAAAGCAACCTCAAGATCACGGGGCCCGAAGACTTTGCCCGGGCCGCAGCGCTACTGGAGAGTGGAATGGATATTCGCCTAGGCAACGGGTTCGACGTGCACAGGTTCTGTGACGGGGATCATGTCATGCTCTGCGGTGTCCGCGTCGCGCATGAGCGCGGGCTGGACGGGCATTCGGACGCCGATGTCGGGATGCATGCGGTGACCGACGCGCTTTACGGCGCGCTGGCGCAAGGCGATATCGGGCGGCACTTCCCGCCCTCCGACCCGCAGTGGAAGGGCGCGGAAAGCCACATCTTCCTGCGTCATGCGGTCGGTCTGGCGCGCGAAAAAGGCTACGAGATCGGCAATGTCGACGTGACGCTGATATGCGAATATCCCAAGATCGGCCCGCATGCGGCCGCGATGATGGAGGCAATGGCAGGAATCATGGAATTGCGGATGGATCAGGTGTCGGTCAAGGCGACCACGTCGGAGCGGCTCGGCTTCACCGGGCGCGGCGAAGGGATTGCGGCGCTCGCCACCGCGACGCTGGTGCGGATATGAGCCGCCTCATCGCAACCGTCCTCGGGATCGGCTATCTGCGCCCTGCCCCGGGCACATGGGGCGCGCTCGCGGCGCTGCCGCTGTTCTGGGTGCTGCACGTGCTTGGCGGCTTCTGGCTGGCGCTCGCCGCGATCGTCGCGGTCTTTGCGCTTGGCTGCTGGGCGACCACGCAGGAAATTGCGGGCAAGGAAAACCACGATCCCTCCGAAATCGTGATCGACGAGGTCGTGGGACAGTGGATAGCGCTGCTGCCGATCTCCTATGGCGCGGGCATGATGGGTGTCGAGGTGACGCGGCTTTGGCCCGGCTGGGTGGCGGGGTTCCTGCTGTTCCGGCTCTTCGATATCTGGAAGCCCTGGCTCGTGGGCATGGCAGACCGGCGGGGGGATGCGGTCGGCGTCATGCTGGACGACGTGGTCGCCGGGGTCTTTGCCGCGCTGGTCTCGATCGTGCTGGCGGGCGTCGCGCACGGATTGCTGATGTGAACGACACTCTCGCAGAACAGATCCTGGCAAAGGCATTGGCGGCAGGTGTGAAAGTGACCTGCGCCGAAAGCTGCACCGGCGGCATGGTCGCCGCTGCGCTGACCGACGTGGCCGGGTCCTCGGCAATCTTCGAGCGGGGCTTTGTCACCTATTCCAACCTTGCCAAGCAGGAGATGCTCGGCGTGTCTGCCGCGACCCTGGACTCACATGGTGCGGTATCCGAGGAGGTCTGTGCCGAGATGGCCACGGGCGCGAAGGCCAGCGCATCGGCAGATATCGCCGTGTCGATCAGCGGAATCGCGGGCCCCGGCGGGTCCGAGTTCAAGCCCGAGGGACGGGTGTGCTTCGGTCTCGCTCAGGTTGGCGCGGTGCGCACCGAAACCATCGAATTCGGCGCCCTTGGGCGTGGGCAGGTGCGCGCGGCGGCGACGCGACATGCGCTGGAACTGATCCTCGACGCCCTGGAGCGTGGCTGAGAGACAGGCGCCCGGCTCTTGCCGCCCTGGCGCCCTCTCAGACCAGCGCAGCTCCCAGCATTCCCGGCGGCGCCCGACCGTCGACAAGGTCCGTCAGCTCTGCAAGGCGGGCCGCTCCGAGGAGGCTTTCGGCCTTGGCCAGCACCTTTGCGCGCCGCGCCTCCAGCGACATCGGCTGCGTCAGGTCATGCGCCGAGTCGTGCTCCGTCCCATCCTTCAGAACGACCGTCACCTTGCTGGCCGTCTCTGGCACGGCCTCGTCCCCGGTGACATCGACCCGTCGCCGCAAGGCAATAACTTCCGGATCGGCACAAAGCGCGTCGCAATAGGTTTCAAGCCGCGCCGTGTCATGTCCGAGCAGGCGCATCGCCAGCACCTGCGCATAGGAGAACTTGGCCTGCAGGCCGTTCTGCGGATCGGCAATGTTGCACACGCTGAGCCAGCGCGGATGGGTTGTGACCCGGATCTGCGATACCTGCGCCGCGTCGATACCGCTGATCCCGACCAGCGCCTCGAGCGCGGCGTGCAATCCGTGACAGCAGGCGTGGAACTTGTGGCTGATCTCGGCGAAATGCCAGTCGGTGCCGATGCCATCGAGCGCCGTCATCTCGGCGGCGCCGTGATGCGTCGGGCCGAACCCCTGCGCGACCTCGAGAGCGTCCCGGCGCGGCTGAAAGCCGTTTGCGACCAGAAGCGCGGCTTCGACACCGTTTGCGGCGGCAATACCGGCGTTGAAGGGCTTTCCCATGCTCCCGAACTGCGATTTCAGCCCCGAGGCTCGGGTGGCCAGCAGCCCCAGCACATCCGCCATCTGATCCGATGTCAGCCCCATCAGCCGACCCGCCGCGAGGCCCGCGCCAAAGGCCCCCGCCGTTGCGGTCTGATGAAACCCGCCCTGATAATGCCCCCGCCCGAGCCACAGACCGACGCGCACAGACGCTTCGCAGCCGATCAGCGCAGCGATCTGAAACGCGGTACCCGAGGCACCGACACGCTCAGCCATCGCGAGCGCGGCCGAGACCACGGCGACCGAGGGATGGCCGATATGGGCGAAATGAGTGTCGTCATAGTCGAGCGCATGGCTCACCGAACCGTTGACCAGCGCCGCCATCCGGGCCGGGACGCGAAGCTTCAGGCCGATCGCATGCGCCTGCCCTGCGCCGCCTTCGTCGAGGGCAAGGGCGCGGACAGCTGACGCGACAGGTTCGTCCCGACCGGCAAGGCCCACCGCCAACCAGTCGAGGATCGAAAGGCGCATCACGGCCATCACGGCCTCGGGAACGACGGCGGCGTCCAGCGTCGCGGCAAAGACAGCGAGCGCCCCGGTAATGTCCGTTCCGGTTGCCTGATCCTTCATCGCGCGCCCCCCATGCGTTACGGGGGGCACCATATCACCGGTGTCTCAGCCGTAAAGCTCTGCCGCGCGGCGCTCGAAGGCGCGCACGATGCGCTGCATCGCTTCGTTGAACACCAAGCCGATGATCCGCTGCAGCATGGCGTTCTTGAATTCGAAATCGACGTAGAAAGCCACTTCGCAACCCTGATCGAGGTCACGGAAGGACCAGTTCGACTTCAGGTAGCGGAAAGGCCCGTCGAGATATTCCGTGTCGATCTTCATGTCGTCGGCGTACAGGGTCACCCGGCTGCCGAAGCGTTCCCGGAACACCTTGAAGCTGATCACGAGGTCGGCCAGCATGACCTCGGCCTCGCCCTCGGGCGTGACGGACCGGATGCGCGCGGCCGAACACCAGGGCAGAAATTTCGGATAATCCTCTACATCGGCCACCAGATCATACATCTGTTGCGCGGTATAGGGCAGCGTCCGGGTCTCGGAATGCGTGGGCATGGGGCCTCTTGTCCTGTTGCGTCATGGCCCGTTTGCGCCGTGACATTGGCGCAGCATGTCGTATGCTGCGCCCGGAAATTCAAGGCAAATCCAGCATGAGAGGCCAATGACACAACGTCCCTACGTGATAGACGAGATGATTTCGGCCAAGGCGATCGCCGCCCGGATCGAGGTGCTCTGCCAGAAGATCCACGCCGAGTTCGAAGGCACCGACAAGCTGGTGGTGGTCGGGCTGCTGCGCGGCTCCTTCGTGTTCATCGCCGATCTCGTGCGCGAACTCACGCTCCCGGTCGAGGTCGATTTCCTCGAAGTCTCCTCCTATGGCGATGCGATGCAATCGAGCCGTGAGGTGCGCATCCTCAAGGACCTGCGCGGCCAGATCGAGGGGCGCGACGTGCTCGTGGTCGAGGACATCATCGATACCGGGTACACGCTGAGCCATGTCAACAACCTGCTGCGCTCGCGCAATCCCGCGCGCCTGCGCACCATCGCGCTGCTCGACAAGCCGTCGCGGCGCGAAGTTGATTTCCGCGCCGACTGGACCGGGTTCGAGATCCCGGACGAATTCGTCGTGGGCTACGGCATCGATTATGCCCAGCGCAACCGCAACCTGCCCTATATCGGCAAGGTGCGTTTTCCAGAAACCGCAGAGGCCGAGAGCGCGGAGGCCGCAGGCAACATTGCCTGACCTCTGTGCGGCCGCCGTGCCGGGCTCGGATGCGGCACAGGTCTCGGTGATTGGTGCGCGACCGCCGAGACCATGAGGCGCGGATGTATGGGCTGCGCCGTGCCAAAGCCTCCGGCGGGGATATTTTCGACCCGGAGAAGCCTCGGAGTGAGCCTGAACCAAGGAGTGTCGCGATGGTTGAATGGAGCCTGGGAGAGTGGTTTGGCGGCGGGCAGCCTTGTCACAAAAATTTTTGTTGCGCGACATTGCGGATACCGGGTTACCTTGGATCATCCATAGGGAGTTCAAGATGAAAAAAACCATTTTCCTGATCACCGGGCTGGCCGTTTTCACCAGCACCGCAGCACTGGCCCAAACCGATTTTTCAGGCGAGCTGAAGGCCCGGCAGGGACAGTTCCGCATTCTTGCCGTCAACCTCGGCATTCTGGGGGCCATGGCTAAGGGCGAGACGCCCTATGACGCCGAAATGGCACAGCATTCCGCGGATTCGCTCGTCGCCGTGTCGCATGTCTATCAGCCTCCTCTCTGGCCTGAAGGCACCGACAACATGACCATCGAGGGCACCCGCGCCCTGCCCTCGATCTGGGACGAGCGCGAGGATTTCCTTTCGAAATGGGAAGGATTGGGCACCGCGGTGACGGGCATGCAGGAAGTGGCCGGCACCGGTCAGGAAGCGGTCGGTCCGGCGCTTGGCAAGGTCGGCGAGGCCTGCAAGGCCTGCCATGACAAGCACCGCGCGTCGGACAACTGACGATCCCCATGCGCAAGGTTCTGATGCTCGTGATACTGGCGGCCGTCATGGTCGCCGGTATCGGTCTGTTTGTCACCCGCCCCCGTCCCGTAGAGGCGAGGGTCTATGCCGACATGTCCGGCGACGCGACACATGGCAAGACGGTGTTCACGGCGGCCGGATGTGCCTCGTGCCATCACGCCCCCGATGCCAAGGGTGAAGACAAGCTCGTTCTGGCAGGCGGTCAAAAATTTCCGTCGCAGTTCGGGATCTTCGTGGCCCCCAACATCTCGCCCGATCCGGCTGCCGGGATCGGCGATTGGAGCCTCACCGACTTTGCCAGTGCCGTGACGCGGGGCATCTCGCCCGAGGGACAGCATCTCTACCCCGCATTCCCATATACTGCCTATATTCACATGGAACGGCAGGATGTTGCGGACCTCTGGGCCTACCTGCAGACGCTGCCGCCCAGCGCCGAGGCGAGCCAGCCGCACGAGATCGGCTTTCCCTTCAATATCCGTGCCGGCATCGGCGCCTGGAAGCTTCTATACCTCACGGATGACTGGGTGATGAAGGACACATCCGGCGATCTCGAGCGCGGGCGCTACCTCGTCGAGGCGCTGGCCCATTGCGGCGAATGCCACACGCCGCGCAACGCGCTCGGGGCGCTGAACCGGGATGCCTGGCTCAGCGGTGCGGCGAATCCGAGCGGGTCGGGAAAGATCCCGGCACTGACGCCGGGGGCGCTCGACTGGTCGGCGACGGATATCGCCTATTACCTCGAAACCGGCTTCACGCCCGATTTCGACAGTGTCGGCGGTCACATGGTCGAAGTGGTCGAGAACTTCGGAAAGCTCTCTGCCGAAGACCGCAATGCCGTCGCCGCCTACCTCAAGGCGCTCCCCGCGCAGTGACGCCGAAGCTCAGACCTGCGCCAGCTTCCGTTCGCGCGCCGCACGCAACTGCGCGAAGTCGTCGCCCGCATGGTAGGAGGAGCGTGTGAGCGGCGTGGCAGAGACCATCAGGAATCCCTTGCCGATGGCAGCCCGCTCGTAGCTTGCAAATTCGTCCGGATGCACGAAGCGGTCGACGGCATGGTGCTTGGGCGTCGGCTGCAGGTACTGGCCGATCGTCAGGAAATCGACATCCGCGGCGCGCATGTCGTCCATGACCTGCATCACCGACTCGCGCTCTTCGCCAAGGCCGACCATGATGCCGGATTTGGTGAAGATCGACGGATCCATCTCCTTGACCCGCTGAAGCAGGCGCAGCGAGTGGAAGTAGCGCGCGCCGGGACGAACCGAAGGATAGAGGCCGGGCACGGTTTCGAGGTTGTGGTTGAACACGTCGGGTTTCGCGGCGACCACGGTTTTCAGCACCGAAGGCGCACATTTCAGGAAGTCGGGCGTCAGGATCTCGATCGTCGTGGCGGGCGCGCGGTGACGGATGGCGCGGATGGTCTGGGCGAAGTGATCCGCCCCGCCATCATCCAGATCGTCCCGATCGACCGATGTGATCACGACGTGGTTCAGGCCAAGTTTCTGGACTGCATCGGCCACCCGGCCCGGCTCGAAGACGTCGAGCGTTTCGGGGCGCCCGGTCGCGATGTTGCAGAAGGTGCAGCCGCGCGTGCAGATATCTCCCATGATCATCATCGTGGCATGGCCCTGCGACCAGCACTCGCCGACATTGGGGCACCCCGCCTCTTCGCAGACGGTGACGAGCTTGTGCTCGCGCATGATCTTTCGGGTGTCGGCGTATCCCTGGCCACCGGGCGCGCGGACACGGATCCAGTCGGGCTTCTTGGGCTGCGCATTGTCCGCGCGGTGCGCCTTTTCGGGGTGGCGCTGCTCGGGTATCTTGAGATCTCGCACGTGGTATTCCCCCAGCCAAAATTTTAACTCATGCTCTCTATCATAAGACACAGCAGGGGGCAGTACCAGTACCGCATAACTGTCATGCAATGCGGATCATCCCAGAGTTTTAAAGAGTTCCCCCTGCGCCCTTTCGCAATAACTTCGATCCGATGGGCGCGCTCCGCACGGGCCAAGCGGCCCGGGGCATCTGACGCGGCATGTATGCGGTGGGGCTCTGCCCTCTCTTCTCAGATGCATGCGATCGCGCGCGACTTCACAATTTCATGACCCCCGAGCGCAGGAACGATTCTTCCTGCGCAGTTGTTTTTCGAGTGAACGAGAAAACTCGGAGGACATGATCATGACCAAGCGTCTGACAACGACCGGCGGCGCACCGGTGCCGACCAACGACACATCCAAGACGGCGGGCCCGCGCGGGCCCCTGCTGCTCGAAGATTATCAGCTGATCGAGAAACTGGCCCACCAGAACCGCGAACGGATTCCCGAGCGGACCGTGCACGCCAAGGGCTGGGGTGCCATCGGCACTTTCACCGTCACGCATGACATCTCGCACCTGACGCGGGCAAAGCTGTTTTCCAAGGTCGGAAATACCTGCGACGTGCTGTCGCGCTGGTCCACAGTGGCCGGTGAGGCAGGTGCGGCGGACGCGGAACGCGACGTGCGGGGCTTTTCGCTCAAGTTCTACACAGAAGAAGGCAACTGGGACATGGTGGGCAACAACACACCCATCTTCTTTGTCCGCGACGCCTACAAGTTCCCCGACTTCATCCGCACGCAAAAGCGCCATCCGCGCACCAACATGCGCTCCCCCGAAGCGATGTTCGACTTCTGGGCAGCCCAGCCCGAGTCTGTCCATCAGGTGACGATCCTGATGTCGGATCGCGGCATTCCCGTGAACCCGATGCACATGAACGGCTACGGCTCGCACACTTTCAGCATGTGGAACGAAGACGGCAAACGGACTTGGGTCAAGTTCCACTTCAAGACCCAGCAGGGCCACAAGCATTACACCAATTCCGAGGCCGAAAAGCTGATCGGCAAGACGCGGGAAAGCTATCAGGAGGATCTCTACAACGCGATCGATTCCGGCGATTTCCCGAAATGGACGCTGAAGATCCAGGTGATGGAAGAGGAGCAGGCCAACGAGGTCGCCTTCAACCCGTTCGACGTGACCAAGATCTGGCCGCATGACCAGTTCCCGCTGATCGAAGTGGGTGAGCTGGAAATGAACCGGAACGCGCCGAACTACTTCCAGTATGTCGAGAATGCCGCCTATTCGCCGTCCAATGTCGTGCCGGGCATCGGCTTCAGCCCCGACAAGATGCTGCAGGCGCGTGTCTGGTCGTATGCGGACGCGCACCGCTATCGCCTTGGCACCCATTACGAGGCCCTGCCCGCCAACGAGGCGAAAGGCACCGAAGTGCAGCACTATCACAAGGATGGCGCGATGCGGTTCTTCACCAACGATTTCGACAACCCTGACGCATATTACGAGCCCAACCAGTATGGCGGCCCGGTTGCGGATGAGTCGGTGATGGAGCCCCCACTCAGGATCGACCCCGAGGCGTTCCGCTATCCGCAGGAGGTCACCGATGCCGATTTCGTCCAGCCCCGCGCGCTATATGCAGAGGTACTGAGCCAGGAAGAGCGGGACCGGCTGCACTTCAACATGGCCGCCGCGATGGGGCCGTGCTCGGAAAGCGTGACCGAGCGTTGGCTCGCTGTGCTGAACCGTGTGCATCCCGACTACGCGGCAGGTGTGCGGCACGCGCTCGAAAATCCGAGCGATGTGAATGCCGTGCCGGTCACGGATGACACCAAGGTGCAGGCGGCCGAGTAACTCGATCCGCGTAACATCATGACCAAGCGAAAGGGCGGCCCCGGCGGGCCGCCCTTTTTCATCCTGGTAAACAAGTCGAGAAGCATCTCGGCCTTCGGAAGCATGGCCACAGCCTGTCAGCCGATCAGGCCACCGCCTACCCCGATCGTCCTGTCATAGTGGCGGCGCAGGCGCTGCAGCGCGATGCGCAGGACGATCTTGCCCGACCGCGCCGACCAGCCCATCCGCTTTTCCGCCGTTTCGAGCCCTTCCAGATGGCAGCAGCACCGCACCGCCACATCGGCGAGGCCGGGGCCAAGTTCGGTCAGCGCCGCCGTGACACGGGCCCGGGCGTTTTCGGCGCCGCGCGGTATCTCGGTGCCGCACTGGCTCTTGCTGAAACCGCCGGTCAGGAAATGGTCCCAGTTCTGGGCCACGCGCGGACCGATCTGGCTCAGCTCGAAATCCTCGCGCAGACGTTCGCCGGCGCTGACGAGATCGTCACTCAGGAACGGGCTGCCGTCACGGTCGCGCCTCCGGGCCAAAGCCGCGAGCGGACTGTCGCAGACCGCATAGCGTGTGCGCGCGCCGCGCGGGTCCAGCGCCTGCCGCTCCATCTCCGCCTCTGCGGCACGCCCGGTCACCTGCCCCGCAAATCCGGTCTGGCTCTCGGCAAAGCCGCGCAGACGGCTTTCCTGTTCCGCCATGAGTTGCGACAGCGCCGCACGACCCGCCGACGTGATCCGGTAGCGCGCGATGCGCCCCGGAGCGACACAGGATATCCAGTCCTTGAGCGCCATGGCCTGCGCGATCGTGCTGTCGACGACGGCGGTGCGGGTCGCGCCGCCCTCGGCCGTGTCGCGCACGACGACCGCTTTTTCCATTTCGGCAGCAACCGCCAGGACCGCTCCGGTCTCGCTGAGGCGGCGCAGGATACGGCGCGCCTCGCGGGCCAAGGTCGTCTGGTCGATATTTGTCGGATGTGCCGAGACTGAAGCATCCATATTGGCAGGTTCCTTTTCATGCTGTCCGTCAGCCGGTTGAAAGAGGTGTTGACCCAATCGGCGCAGCGCCGCATCAACAAGGGGATCGTCGCGCCTGCTTTCCAGTTTGCGCACCTGGCGCAGAACGGTCGAGGCATGGCAGCCCGCCTGTCTTGCCAGGGCCCGGATCGGCAGGCCGGTTTCAATGTGAACAAGGTAGTTTCGCGCGGCTTCCGGCACCCAGCCAGGCAGGGTGTATTCGGGTTCGTAGCGCGTGCTGCGGATCATGGTCCGGCTTCCTTATCGGTTGAATTATCCACAGAGATATCCCCAGGACATTGAGCAGCTTTTGTCTCTTATCGTTACCTGAGAGTTAACAATTTTACGCTTATGTAAGAATTGTTGCTAAATTATAAACAGTTGTGAACGGCGCGGGCGGTCTCTTGGCGCAGGGCGCAACACGCTCATGGGTTGTGCCATCTTCGGGTCTCAGAAACCACGGAGACGCCCCATGACCGACTCTCTTCGCATTCTCGAATCCATTCGCCGCCCGCGGCTCCTGATCCGGACCGCCCGGTTCGGCGTCGCCGATTACCGGCGCAACACGCATCTGCACAGACTGCTGGGGGCGTCCAGCCTGCCCCGCAGCGGAGTGGCGCTGGATCGTCTGATCGACATGGAACAGGATCTGGAGATGCAGCGCACGGCCAGTGTCGCGGGCTACTCGCTCAGCCGCCACATCGAGGTGCTGGTGGCCATGATGGGCGAAGCGCAACTGCTGCGCGCCGCGTCCTTCCTGCCGCTGCGGGCCGTGAGTTAGAGGAAGGCGTCGGGCATGGACGCCTTCTTGCGCGCGACGAAGGCATCCAGCGCCTCGGCGATACCGGGATCGAGGGGCGGCTGCTGATAGGTGTCGAGCTGCCGTTTCACCCGCGCCGTGGCGAGCGCCATGGTATCGCGGGCGCCCTCCTCGCTCCAGGTCTCGTAGGGCTTGTAATCGAACAGGTCCGAGCGCCAGAACGCCGACTTGAAATTCGCCTGCGTGTGCGCGCAGCCAAGATAATGCCCTCCCGGCCCGACCTCGGCTATGGCATCCATCGCCTGGGCGTTTTCGTCGAACTGGACGCCGCGCGCGAGATGATGCAGGATGCCAAGCTGGTCGGCATCCATCACGAATTTCTCATATGATGACACGAGCCCGCCTTCGAGCCAGCCGCAAGCGTGCAGCATGAAGTTCACGCCGGACAAAAGCCCCATATTCAGCGAGTTGGATGTCTCGTAGGCCGCCTGCGCATCCGGCAGTTTCGATCCGCAGAACGAACCGGCCGACCGGTAGGGCAGCCCCATCCGCCGCGCGAGCTGTCCCGCGCCGTAGGTGATGAGGGACGCCTCGGGCGTGCCGAAGGTGGGCGCGCCGGAATTCATGTCGATCGATGTGACGAAGGCACCGAAGATCACTGGCGCACCGGGGCGCACCAGCTGGGAATAGGCGATGCCGGCCAGCACCTCCGCCAGCACCTGCGTGAGGGTGCCCGCGACCGAAACCGGCGCCATGGCCCCCCCGACGATGAAGGGCGAGATGATGCAGGCCTGATTGTTGGCGGCATAGATCTCCAGCGCGCCCATCATCGTGTCGTCGAAGGTCATCGGCGAGTTGATGTTGATGAGGCTCGTCATCACCGTATTGTCCTGCACGAACTGTCTGCCGAACAGCACTTCGCACATCTCGACGCTGTCCTGCGCCCGGCTCGGTTCGGTGACCGAGCCCATGAAAGGCTTGTCCGACAGCGTCATATGCGCGTGCAGCATGTCGAGATGGCGCTTGTTCACAGGAATGTCCGTCGGCTCGCAGACCGTGCCGCCGGAATGGTGCAGCCATTTGGACATGTAGCCGAGCTTCACGAAGTTCCGGAAATCCTCGATCGTGGCATAGCGGCGGCCGCGTTCAGCATCATGCACGAAGGGTGGGCCATAGACCGGCGCGAGGACAAGGTTCTTGCCGCCCACAACCACGTTGCGCTCCGGGTTGCGGGCATGCTGTGTATATTGGCCGGGCGCCGTGCTGCACAGCTTACGGGCAAGCCCCCGCGGGATACGGACACGTTCGCCCTCGATCTCGGCCCCGGCATCCTGCCAGCGCTTCAAGGCCGCGGGATTGTTGACGAAGTTGACGCCGATGGTCGCCAGAACCGTTTCGGCATTGGTTTCGATGATCTCCAGCGCCTCTTCGGTCAGCACCTCGAAATTGGGGATGTTGCGCTCGATATATCGCGCGGTCTCGACGCTGATGGCCGAGCGTTCGGCCCGTCGGGCCGCCCCGCCGCCGCCGCGTACCCTGCGCTGAATGCCTGCCTCTGCCATGTCCGCCATCCCTGTCGTGTCTGTCGCCGTTGCGTTTCCTTAAACCAGCGAAACCGGGGGACGGAACAGAATAGCGGCGAGTCTGGTGCAAAAGCGACATCGCGGCATATCTCTGCACCGACCCGCTGCGGTGGCCCACGTGAAAAGCTGTCGATTTGCCGAAAACCCCGACTTTAAGGGAGTATTGAGGGAAAGCGGGGCACAACGCAGTCAGGCCGTGCAGAGTGTTCCCGGCCAACCGGTATCTTGTCCATTTCGACATTTTGACATTTCAACACAATGGATTTGCCATGACCCGACATGCCCTTGCCTCCTGCCTCGTCCTTTTCGCTCTTGCCGCCGTCCCGGCCCATGCCGAAGACCTCTGCCTCGGTTTCGGCCCGCAAACGCCGCGCGACATCAGCATGCGCCTCGGGAACAATTCGCGCAGCTTTTCCCCGGCGCCCGCGCCGGAGATCATGAACCTCTGCAACCTGCACACGCATACGAATGCCGAACACAAGGGCCCGGGCTTTTCGATCTATGCAGGTAAGGGCGAGAACGGTGGCTATCAGTGCAATGACACGCCATCGCTCACCCCCGCCGAGTTGACCGATCCTAGCGGCGGCCACGGCGCGTTTCACGGGGTCAAGCCCGGCGACACGATCGAGGTGCACTGGGTCTACACCTCCTGCGACGTGAGCCCGGGACCGGGACTTGGATCATGCTCTTCCGAAAGCTGCAGCAATCCGCAACTGCGGGTCGAGGCGCAGGCCTTCCTCGTCGTGAATGACCCAAGCGCCCTGGACTTCGCGGATTTTGCCGATGTCACGGTCTCCCCCAGCGGACGTTTTCAACCTGCCGCCCTGCCTACGGACACCGGCGCTCCGGTCCTGTTCCCCGGTTCGACCACCGGGCCGATCTACACGCAGGAGCAGTGCTCGCCCATGCAGGTGACGTGGAACGTCCGCCCGCAATGCGCGAGACTGGATATCTCGTCGCTGAACCGCTGGGCGGCGGCGGGCAACGTGTTCGAGGAAGAGCACAGCCACGGCGTGCGCCAACTGGTGACCGCCTACGACTTGCTGGCCCCGATCAACTGAGGCAGTGCGCGGTATCGGCTTGTATTGCATTGGAGCATCACAGGACAGGCGCGACCGGCTCACCGGGACCCGCGCAGTGCGCGAGCCCGCCCTGCCCCGTGACTGACCTCTTGCGCAGGGGCGCTCTTGGCCCTAATGGGCTGGCATGACCCAGACCCAGCATGACCGCCTGTTGATCGTGGACTTTGGCAGTCAGGTGACGCAGCTGATCGCGCGCCGCCTGCGAGAGCTGAACGTCTATTGCGAAATTCACCCTTTCAACGCCGTGACCCCGGCCTTTCTGACCGAATTCGCGCCCAAGGCCGTGATCCTGTCGGGCGGCCCCGCCTCGGTCTTTGACGAGGGCTCGCCGCAGCCCCCGGCAGAGGTTTTCGAGCTCGGCGTACCGGTGCTCGGCATATGTTACGGCCAGCAGGTGATGATGCACATGCTCGGCGGTCACGTCGAACGTGGCGATGGCACCGCCGAATTCGGGCGCGCCTACGTGACCCCGACCGAAGAGCGCATCGACCTGCTCAACGGCTGGTTTCTCGAAACGCGCGAACAGGTCTGGATGAGCCACGGCGATCACGTCTCGAAAATTGCGCCGGGTTTCGCGGTCTACGGCACCTCGCCGCATGCGCCCTTTGCGATCACGGCGGATCTCGAGCGCCGGTTCTATGCCGTGCAGTTCCACCCCGAAGTGCACCACACCCCGAACGGCCGCACGCTTTACGAGAACTTCGTGAAGGATGCGGGCTTCACCGGTGACTGGACGATGGAGGCCTACCGCGAAGAGGCGATCCGCAAGATCCGGGAACAGGTCGGCGACAAGAAGGTCATCTGTGCCCTGTCCGGTGGCGTCGACAGCTCCGTCGCGGCGATCCTCATCCACGAGGCGATCGGCGAACAGCTCACATGCGTCTTTGTCGATCATGGCCTGCTGCGCCTGAACGAGGCGACCGAAGTCGTCACCATGTTCCGCGAGCACTACAACCTGCCCCTGATCCACGCCGACGAATCCGAACTTTTCCTCGGCAAGCTCGACGGCGTGAGCGACCCCGAGACCAAGCGAAAGATCATCGGCGGGCTGTTCATCGATGTCTTCCAGAAATACGCCAACGATATCGAAGGCGCCGAATTCCTTGCACAGGGCACGCTCTATCCGGACGTGATCGAATCCGTGTCCTTCAGCGGCGGACCGTCCGTGACAATCAAGAGCCACCACAATGTCGGCGGCCTGCCAGAAAAGATGGGCCTGAAGCTGGTCGAACCGCTGCGCGAACTGTTCAAGGACGAAGTGCGCGCTCTGGGGCGCGAGTTGGGCCTGCCCGACAGCTTCATCGGGCGCCACCCCTTTCCCGGACCGGGTCTCGCGATCCGCTGCCCCGGAGAGATCACCCGCGAAAAGCTCGAGATCCTGCGCAAGGCCGATGCGGTCTTTATCGACCAGATCCGCAAGCACGACCTTTATGACGAGATCTGGCAGGCCTTCGTCGCGATCCTGCCGGTGCGCACCGTGGGTGTGATGGGCGACGGGCGGACCTATGATTTCGCCTGCGCGCTGCGCGCCGTGACATCGGTCGACGGCATGACGGCGGATTATTATCCCTTCACGCATGAGTTCCTGGGCGAGACCGCCACGCGGATCATCAACGAAGTCAAGGGCATCAACCGCGTGACCTACGACGTGACTTCGAAGCCCCCGGGTACAATCGAGTGGGAATGATCCACCTCACCGGCACGCTCACATGCGGTGCCGATCAGCAGCAGAAGGTGCGCGACGCCCTGCCCGATCACATCGCACTGACGCGTGCAGAGCCCGGCTGCCTCGAATTCGAAGTGGTCGAGACGGCACCGGGCGTCTTCGCGGTGTCCGAACTCTTCGCCGACAGGGCCGCCTTCGACGCGCATCAGGTCCGCACCCGCTCCAGCGCCTGGTACACCCTGACCGACGGCATGGCGCGCGACTACGGCATCTCCGAGGTCTGATCCCGCCTTGCCAATCGCTGCCCGGTCTGGGCAGATGCGTGGCAGGAGAAGGAGACAACCACATGACCCTGAACACGAATCCATGAGCGACACCCTGCGTGCCTGCCTCTGGATGATCGGCGCAATCGTCTCCTTCACCTCGATGGCCGTCGCCGGACGCGCGGTGAGCCTCGACCTCGATACCTTCGAGATCATGATGTATCGCAGCCTGATCGGCCTCTGCATCGTGCTGGTCGTCTCGACCCTCGCGCGGACACGCACGCAGATCACGACCCGCAGCCTCGGACTCCACCTGATCCGCAACATCAGCCATTTCACAGGTCAGAACCTGTGGTTCTACGCGATCACCGCGATCCCGTTGGCACAGGTCTTCGCTCTGGAATTCACCTCCCCGCTCTGGGTCATGGTGCTCTCGCCGCTGGTGCTGGGCGAGCGGCTGACACGCACGCGCGCGATCTCGGCGCTGTTCGGTTTCATCGGCATCCTGATCGTCGCGCGCCCCAGCCCGGAAACCGTCGACATCGGCCTGCTGGCTGCAGCCTGCGCCGCGATCGGTTTTGCAGGATCTGCGGTGTTCACCCGCCGCCTCACCCGGACAGAGACGATCACCTGCATCCTCTTCTACCTCACGCTGATGCAGGCCGTCTTTGGCGTGATCTGCGCCGGTCTTGACGGTGACATCGCCTGGCCCATGGCGGGCAACTGGCCCTGGATCGTGGTGATCGGCTGCGCCGGTCTGCTCGCGCATTTCTGCCTCACCACCGCGCTGCGCATCGCTCCCGCGACGGTCGTGATGCCGATCGATTTCGTGAGGTTGCCGGTGATCGCGATTCTCGGAATGCTGGTCTATGCGGAACCTCTCGACCCGTTCGTGATCCTGGGAGCTGCCGTCATCTTCGCCGCGAACTACTACAATATCTGGCACGAGACCCGACCTGTGGCCGCAACGTGACGTAACGCTCTGTGACGTCAGCATGACGCTTGGTCAAAGATTGACCGAAATGTGATCGCCTGTACCGTTGCATCCTAGGAGAGAGTTCAATTCAGGGATGAAAACACAATGAAAAGAATACTGGTCAGCGCCTCCGCGCTCGCCCTTGCTGCCGGATCGGTTTCGGCCGCAGGGCTCGATCGCTCGGGGCAAAGCGTTCTGAGCGTCTTTGACGCCGACAACACCGCCGCGCTGAGCTTTGGCTATGTCGAGCCCTCGGTCACCGGCGAGGATGCGGGCGGCAACGACTACGATGTCGGCGAGAGCTTTACCCAGACGGGCCTGACCTACACCAACAGGGTGAATGAGCAGATCAGCTATTCGGTCATCCTCGACCAGCCCTACGGCGTGAATGTCGACTACAACAACAGCCCTCTCACTAGCAGTCTTGGTGGAACATCGGCGGATCTGAGCTCGGATGCGATCACCTTTGTCGGTCGCTACAGGATCAACGACCGCTTCAGCGTCTTCGGCGGGATCAAGGCGCAGCGCGTCTCGGCAGATGTGGCTCTGAACGGTCAGGCTTATGCCGGGGCAATTTCCACCGCAGCCGTGGCATCACAGGTTCCCGGTCTCGATGCTGCGACACTCGGCGCAGCCGCTTTGGGTGACCCGGCAGCTCAGAGCAGCATCGTGAACCGGTACGGCGCGGCAACATTGAATGCGCTGGGCACGCAGTTGCCTGCTCAGATTCAATCGTTCAACGCCAATGGCGGCTACGATTTCGAGATGGAGGATGACTATTCCCTCGGTTACGTGATCGGCGCGGCCTACGAGATTCCGGACATCGCGCTGCGCTTTGCCGCGACCTACAGCTTCGAGACGGAGCACGAGGCCGACACGACCGAGAACCTGTTCGGCATGGAATTCGAGAGCGACGTCGAATACGTGACGCCGCAATCGCTGAACCTCGACTTCCAGACCGGTATCGCGCCGGGCACCCTGCTGCTGGCAAGCTACCGCTGGGCAGAGTATTCTGCCGTGGACGTCGTCCCGACGACGCTAGGCTCGGACCTCGTGAACCTCGAGGATTCGCACCGCTTCACGCTCGGCCTCGGCCGCCAGTTCAACGAGCAGTTCGCAGGCTCCATCTCTCTGCTCTTCGAGCCCGAGACCGGTGACGACACCGTCTCGCCCCTCGGCCCGACCGACGGGCTGTTCGGCGTGACGATTGGCGGAAACTATGTGAACGGACCGATGAAGTTTTCGGGCGGCATCAACTATTCCAAGCTTGGGGATGCGGATGCGGGCATCGGCGGGAACTCCGTCGCAGAGTTCCGCGACAACTCCTCCGTGGGTATCGGCTTCCGGGCGGAAATGACTTTCTGAACCCAAACCCGAAACCGACCATAAGCCGCCCGCACCGCAAGGTCCGGGCGGCTTTTTTCATAGCATCACTCGGATCACGCGGAATGCAGTGGTTCCGACCCGGGGTTTGACGGCGCCGCTTGCGCTGGATACGAACGGCCAGACACCTCAAGCCAGAAGGCGCGCGCCCATGCTCTATGACTCTGCCGATGCCTGGCGCGCTGCGCCCCGCAAACGCGTCGTGCTGTTCGCCATGTCGGGTCTTGGCAAGACACATGTCTCGAACGCCCTGCGCGCGGCCGGCGACTGGTTCCACTACTCGATCGATTACCGCATCGGCACCCGCTACATGGGCGAATACATCGCCGACAATGCCAAGCAGCAGGCGATGAAGGTTCCCTTCCTCCGTGACCTGCTTATGAGCGATTCGATCTATATCGGCTCGAACATCACCTTCCACAATCTCGCCGCCGTCTCGGCCTATCTCGGCAAGCCCGGATCCGAGGCGAAAGGTGGCCTGCCCATGGCCACCTACCAGCGCCGTCAGGACCAGTTCGCGCGCGCAGAAAGGCAGGCGCTGCTCGACACAGGCTATTTCATCGACAGGGCCGAGGATCTTTATGGCTATCCGCATTTTGTCTGCGATACCGGCGGGTCGATCTGCGAATGGGTCGATCCCGAGGATCCGGCGGACCCGATCCTGACGGAGCTGTCGCGCCATTGCCTGATGGTCTGGATCCGCGGCACCGAGGCCCATACCGAAGAGCTGATCCGCCGGTTTGACCGCGCGCCAAAGCCCATGGCCTACCAGCCGGAATTCCTGTCGCGGGCATGGAAAGACTACCTGAACCTGCAGGGATGCGCCGAGGCGGATGTCGACCCCGATGCCTTCATCCGCTGGACCTATGCTCAGGCGCTGGCCCACCGGCAGCCACGCTACGAGGCGATGGCGCGCAACTGGGGCATCACGGTCGAAGCACCCGATCTGGCCGAGGTCACCACGGCGGCCGGCTTCGATGACGTGATCGCCGCCGCGCTGGAAAAGGCCACTGGCAGCTCGGCATGACCTGCGGGCGCCGCCCTCATCTTCTGCGACGTACCGGGTGCTTGTGATGCCCGCGGCACTGGCCTATCTCTGCCACGCCCGGTACATGCGACGACTGCCAAGGACTTACCGATGCCGATAAAGCTGCCCTCCGACCTGCCCGCCTATGCCGTCCTGTCGCGCGAGGGCGTCATGGTCATGCCCGAGGATGCGGCCTCCCATCAGGACATCCGCCCGATCCGGATCGGTCTGCTGAACCTCATGCCCAAGAAGATCCAGACCGAGACGCAGTTCGCCCGCCTCATCGGGGCGAATCCGCTGCAGATCGAATTCAGCCTGATCCGCATGTCCGAGCATGAGACGAAGAACACCGCCGCCGAGCATATGGAAGCGTTCTACCGCCCCTTCGCCGAAGTCGAGGCGAGCGGGGAAAAGTTCGACGGCCTCATCATCACCGGCGCCCCGATCGAGCATCTGGACTATACCGACGTCACCTACTGGGAAGAACTGACACGGGTGTTCGAATGGACCCAGACGCATGTGCATTCCACCTTCGGCGTCTGCTGGGGCGGCATGGCGATGATCCACCATTTCCACAAGGTGCCCAAGCATCTGCTGGAGAAAAAGGCGTTCGGCTGCGTGCGGCATCAGAACCTCGCTCCCGCCTCGCCCTATCTGCGCGGATTCTCCGACGACATGGTGATCCCGGTCAGCCGCTGGACCGAGCTGCGCCGTGACGAGATCGAGGCCGCGGGCCTGCCTGTGCTGATCGACAGCGCCGATACCGGCCCCTGCCTCGTCGAGGATACCGAGCACCGCGCACTCTACATCTTCAACCACCTCGAATATGACAGCGACACGCTGAAGCAGGAATATGACCGCGACATTACTGCGGGAAATCCGATCAACGTGCCGGCGAACTACTATCCGTCAGACGATCCGAGCCAGCGCCCGCTGAATCGCTGGCGCAGTCATGCGCATCTTCTCTATGGCAACTGGGTGTCCGAGCTCTACCTCACGACTCCCTTCGACATGACGCAGATCGGCACGGCTAGCACCGATCTGCGCAAGTAACCCATAGGTGTCTGTATGATGAGTGCCCGTATCCTGATGTTCCTCTCGCTCGCCTTTCTGGCCGGCTGTACCGCGCTGGTGGACCGCCGCGCCGAAACACGCGAAACGGAGGCTTTGCGCGAATGGCCTCCCATCGGGCAGTTCATCGATGTGGGCGACGGTCGGCAGGTGCATGCCTTCGTGACGGGCTCCGGCCCCGATCTTGTGCTGATCCATGGCGCTTCGGGCAACCTGCGCGATTTCACCTTCGATTTCGTCGACCGGGTGAAGGGCAATTACCGCGTCATCGCCTTCGACCGCCCCGGCCTCGGCTATACAGACCGGGCGTCGGACGCTTATGGCGGCGCGTTCAACCGCAACGCGGAAAGCCCGGCGGAGCAGGCTGACATGCTCTGGGCCGCGGCGCAGAAGCTGGGCGTGGAACGTCCCATCGTTCTGGGTCACTCCTATGGCGGCTCCGTCGCGATGGCCTGGGGCCTCGATCATCCTGCGGCAGCGCTGGTCATCGTGTCGGGCGCGACGATGCCCTGGCCCGGCGATCTGGGCCTCTCCTACACCGTTCTCGGCTCTTCCATCGGTGGCGCAGTGGTTCCTCCCTTCGTTACGGCCTTTGCCGACGAGGAGCGCATCAACAAGACCGTGGCCGGGATCTTTGCGCCGAACGCCGTGCCGAACGGCTATGCGCAATATGTCGGCCCGGGCCTCACCCTGCGCAGATCTTCCCTGCGCGCCAATGGCCGGCAGGTGGACAGCCTGCGCCCGCATGTGGTCGAGATGTCGAAACGCTATTCCGGCATCACCATCCCGGTGGAGCTGGTGCATGGCGCCGCGGACACGACAGTGCCGCTCGATGTGCATGCGCGTCCCCTCGACGCCCTGCTCCCCAACAGCCAGCTCACGGTGCTGCCGGGGATCGGGCACATGCCGCACCATGCCCAGCCACAGGCGGTCGTGGATGCGATCAACCGGGCCGCGCGCAAGGCGGGACTTCGCTGAGGTCGGAGACGCCCTCGGGCCTGCTCACTCCGGATCGCAGGCCAATGGGGCCGGGCCCCGCATTGCGTTAACCGGCTTAACATCCCATATTGCCCGCAAAAGACAGGACAACTCTCATGGATCTTCCTTTTGACGGTGCGATCAGCGCCTTTTTCGAGAACGACGCCCCGAAGGAGGTGCGCGACGCCATCCATCGCGCCGACAAGGACGATATCCTGAGCCCGAACTACCCTTATTCCGAGATCATGCCGAAAAAGGCCTATGAAAAAGATCTCGAGAAGCTCCAGATCGAGCTGGTCAAGATGCAGTCCTGGGCCAAGGAAACCGGAGAGCGCATCGCCATCCTTTTCGAGGGTCGCGATGCAGGCGGCAAGGGCGGCACGATCAAGCGCTTCCGCGAAAACCTCAATCCACGTGGTGCGCGCGTGGTCGCCCTGCCCAAACCCTCGGATACCGAGGCGACGCAATGGTATTTCCAGCGCTACATCACGCATCTTCCGGCCGCGGGCGAGATCGTGTTCTTCGACCGCTCCTGGTACAATCGCGGTGTGGTCGAGCATGTCTTCGACTTCTGTACGTCCGAAGAGCGCCAGCATTTCTTTGCGCAGGTTCCCGATTTCGAAAAGATGCTGGTCGAGGACGGTATCCACCTCTTCAAACTCTGGCTCAATGTCGGTCAGGCCGAACAGCTGCGCCGGTTCCTCGATCGCGAGAAGGATCCGCTGAAACAGTGGAAACTGAGCTGGATCGATGTTGAGGGTCTGAAACGCTGGGACGCCTATTCCAAAGCCATCCCCGAGACCCTGACCCTGACACACACCCAGCCCGCGCCATGGACGGTGATTCGCTCGGACGACAAGCGGCGCGCAAGGCTGGCGGCGATCCGCACCGTGCTCTGCGCGCTCGATTATCCGAAGAAGGATGCCAAGGCCCTCGGCCAGATCGACGAGAAGATCTGCGGCGGACCCGCGCTCTGGGATGCCTAAACGCGGCTACCATCACGGCAACCTCGCACAGGCGCTGGTCGATGCCGCCCTGACCCTGATCGAGGAGAAGGGCCCGACCGGCTTCACTCTGTCCGAAGCTGCAAAGCAGGCCGGCGTCACTCCGGCGGCAGTCTACCGGCACTTTTCGGGGCGCGAGGACCTGATCGCTGAAGCCGCCCTGCAGGGTTACGAGATCTTCGCCGATCTCATGCAATACGCCTATGACAGCGGCCAGCCCTCGGCCCTCGCCGCATTCGAGGCGACGGGGCGCGCCTATCTGGCATTCGCGCGCAAGTATCCCGGCCACTACATCGCGATGTTCGAAAGCGGCATCTCGGTCAATCATTCGCCAGAGCTCGCGGCCATTTCCGCCCGTGCGCGCGGCGTGCAGGAACGCGCGGCGGCTGGCCTTTCCCAGCATATCCCGCCCGCCAAAAGACCGCCCGCCGCAATGGTCTCGGCCCATATCTGGGCGCTGAGCCACGGGGTCGTCGAGCTTTACGCGCGCAATTCCCCCGGCACGCAAAGTCCCTACCCGCCAGAGGATCTTCTGGAATCGGGCATCGGGATCTACCTGCGCGGCCTGGGTCTTTTGCCACCGGACGTCTGAGGCGTGGGATGCAGGGGCAAACGGGGCACCAGAAAACATCCCTGCCTCCGGCGGGGATATTTTAAGACCCCGAGAAGATGAAGTAAGCCCGGCCGCTGTGGCGGTCGCTCAAGACAACAGGACGGAAGAATGGCAGAGAAAAGCTTTATCCTTGGACTCGGGGCATCGAAATCTGGGACAACCTGGATCCAGACCTATCTGCACCGCTCCGAGGGTGTCGATATGGGGCGGCTCGGCGAATACCAGATCTGGGATGCTGTGCACCTGCCTGAAAATCACCGGTACCGCATCGCGAAGCCGGGGCTATGGCATCGGGTGGAAGCGGCCCTCGCGGCCGGGTTCGGACGGCCCGTCAAGGGCAACGTGCTGCGATATCGGCTGCAACAGGATCCGGCCCGCTATTTCGACTATTTCGAGCAGCGCCTCGCGCAGCCCGGAATCCATCTCACCGGCGATATCACCCCGGGTTATGCGGGGCTGCCGGTCTCCGTCCTGAGCGAGATCGACGCGCGTTTTGCCGCGCGGGGCATCACGGTCAAGCCGGTCTTCGTGATGCGCGATCCCATCGAACGCGCGTGGTCCATCCTGAAGATGCGGCGCCGCAAGGGACGTCTTGAGGCGGATCGAAGCAGCGCGGGTTTCGAGGATGCGTTCAGGTCAGCTGTCCGGAACGGCATCGGCGTGTCCTACGAGACGTCGCTGCGCAACATCGACGCGGCCTTCGGACCCGAGCGGCCCTATCTCGGTCTGTTCGAGACGATGTTCACGCCGGAAGCCGTGCAGCGGCTGAGCGATTTCGCCGGTGTCGCGCCGGACATGGCGGCCAGCGCCCAGAGGGTGAACGATTCTGGCGACCGGTCCGGTGTCCACCCCGATCTCGCCCGGGAGGTCTTTGACGCCTTCGCCCCGGATTACGCCTACTGCCTGTCCAGATTTCCGGAAGCGCACGAGGCCTGGGCCCATGCCCATCTTGCCGGGTGAAACGCAAAAAGGGCGGCCCTGAGGCCGCCCTTTCCACAAAATATCCAAAGCTTGTATCAGCGCTTGGAGAACTGGAAGCTCTTGCGGGCCTTGGCGCGACCGAACTTCTTGCGTTCCACGACGCGGCTGTCGCGGGTGAGGAAGCCGGCAGCTTTCAGAGCTGCGCGCAGCGAGGGATCATAAAGCTGCAGCGCCTTCGAGACGCCATGCTTCACGGCGCCGGCCTGACCCGAAAGACCGCCGCCCTTGACGGTGGCGTTCACGTCGAACTGGCCTTCGGTGCCCGAGATCGTGAAAGGCTGCTTCAGGATCATCTGCAGCACGGGACGCGCGAAATATTCGTTGATCGGCTTGCCATTCACGATGACCTTGCCGGAGCCCGGCTTGATCCAGACGCGGGCGACAGCATCCTTGCGCTTGCCGGTGGCATAGGCGCGACCCAGAGCATCACGCTGCGGCTCACGGGGGGCGGCCATCTCGACCACGTTTTCGACGCCGGCGGCAGTGCCCAGCTCTTCGAGGGAGTTGATCTGTTCAGCCATTATTTTGCCACCCGGGTGTTCTTGGAGTTCATCGACTTCACATCCAGCACTTCGGGGCTCTGCGCCTCGTGGGGATGCTCGCCGCCTGCATAGACGCGCAGGTTGGTCATGACGGAGCGGCTCAGACGGTTGCCCGGCAGCATGCGCTTGATCGCCTGAACGACGACACGCTCGGGGTGTGCACCCTCAAGGATCTGCTGCTTGGTGCGGGACTTGATGCCGCCCGGATGGCCGGTGTGCCAGTAGAAGTTTTCCTGACGCTTGTTGCCGGTCATCTGCACCTTGTCGGCGTTGATGATGATCACGTTATCGCCCATATCCATGTGCGGCGTGAAGGACGGCTTGTGCTTGCCACGCAGGCGCATGGCGACGATCGATGCGAGACGGCCCAGCACCACGCCTTCGGCGTCGATGATGATCCATTTCTTCTCGATGTCTGCAGGTGTTGCAGAGAAGGTTTTCATATGGGGTTACCCTTGGTTAGACGTGTTCCGGACCGATGCATGGGGCACAGGCCCGCGAAATCCGATTGCCGGGTTATACGGGCTGCGCACGCACAGTCAAGCGTGTCGATCCATAATTAATCGTTCTAAAACAATGCTTTGCAATTACGGTATTCATATACCCCAAATTTGCATGCCTTCACCCGCCCCGATCCGTCCCCGACGGGCTCGCCTGCCAGTCCGCGCCGGAAGTCAGCGCGCGCGGCACAAACGCTCTGCGAGATCGACTGCGCGCACCTGCCTCAGACCGAGATCTGCTCGGGCGGGTTGTCCAGCAGCCGCCGCAGCCGCCCCACAGCCGCTTCGAAACTCGCGAGCGTCACCTGCGCATTGACCCCGATCCGCACTGCATGGGGCGCGAACCCGTCGCGCAGCGCAAATTCGTCCGCCGCGCGCACCTGCACGCCCTGCGCCTCGGCTGCCTGACAGAAGGCCCCTGCCCGCCAACCCGCAGGCAATTGCAGCCACAGGAACGGCATATCGGCGCGCCAGACGAGGTCGTGCCCGCCGAGCACATTCACCGCCACGCGCACATAGCGCTCCAGTTCTTCGCGCACATCCGTCATCAAAGCCGGGGTCCCGGGGCGGGTCAGGATATCCTCGGTCAGATCCGCGAGCGGGCGCGCCACACCAAAGAAACCGTGTTCTGCCACTCGCCGCAGATCGGCCCGCCGCTCCTGCGGTGCCACGGCAAAGCCGATCCGCAACGCCGGCGTGATGGTCTTGGAGATCGACGAGACGTACCAGCTCTGCCCGGGCAGCAGCGCCCGATAGGACAGCTCGCGCGAGCGCCCCACCCTGTAGCAATCATCCTCGAGGATCTGCAGGCCGGTCCGCCGCGCCACCTCTGCAATCTCTTGCCGCCGCTCCAGCGGCGTGAAAAGCCCCGTCGGATTGTGCATCTCCGGCGAGGTGCAGAGCAGCTGTGCCTCGTGCTTGCGCACCAGCGCCTCCAGCGCTTCGGGAATGATACCCTGCGCATCCATCGGCACGCCGACCACCTCGGCCCGCAACAGCTCTGCCGCACGCCGGAAGCCGACATAGGTCAACTCCTCCAGCAGCACGACCGGCCGCCGCCCCCGCAGAACCGCCTGCATCACCAGCGATATGCCGTTCTGCCCGCCATGGCTCAGCACGATATCCTCTTGGTCGAGCGGTCCCAGCGGTGTCCCCTCGAGCCACCCCATGACCGCACGCCGCGCCGGTTCGAATCCGGCACGCGAGGGGTAATTCAGAAGATCAGCCGAGGGCCGCTGCGCCAGCATGGCGAAAGCGTCGCGGATCATGTCGACCTGCCCCATATCCGGCAGCTTCGGCGAAAACAGACTGACCTGGTCGGTCTCCTCGGGCGCATTATGCTGCTGCCACTTGATGTCGCGAACCTGATCGCGCGCGCCCGGGATCGCAACGAACGTCCCCCGCCCGACCTCTGCGCGCAGGGCGCCCTCATCCGTGAGCACCGTATAGGCGCGCGCCACGGTGCCCGGCGTTATACCCAGCGACCAGGCAAGTTCGCGTACCGGGGGCAGCCGGTCCCCGACGCAAAGTGCGCCCTCCTCTACTGCGGAACGGATCGCCCCGGCAACGGCGCGATATTTGGGGCCAGCCCCTCCGCACTCATAACGATCCAGAATTGTATCCATTACAATCTTTCTCTCGACGTCACACAATCGACATTGTATCAATTAAGCGTAGCAAAATCGCTACATTGTGTCAATACAATTTCAAGGAGCTTTCCATGGCACAGGCATCACACGCCCCGCATCTCGCCTTTCTCAGCGCCGAGTCTCAACTCGCCCCGCTGCCGGCCTTTGCGTTGTTCGCGGCGGTGGTGCTGACCAAGTGGAGCACCCGACACCGGACCCGCAAGGCGCTCGCCCGGCTCGAGCCGCATCTGCTGAAAGACATCGGTCTGGACTCGCACGCCGCACGGCACGAGGCCAGCCGTATGTTCTGGCAGGGCTGATCCCTGACCTGCCGGACCTCTTCCCTGGGCGCGGTTCTGCCGCGCCCTTTTTTTGTGCTGTTTGCCGCAGATTGTAAGTTTTACTGCCTCCGGCGGGGATATTTTTGTCCCGAAGAAGCCAGGACCGCCTCCCTCCTTCTTCGGGTGTCAAATATCCCGGGGGTGCGGGGGGCGGCCCCCGCTGCTGACCTCAGCGCGCGGGCGGCAGGGAATAGGTCAGCGATGCGCGGGCCACCGGTTCTGCCACTCCCTCGGAATAGAGCAGCACATCGCAGACCGACAGCGCCCGCCCGAGCTTCAGCACGCGGCACTGCGCCAGCAAATCGGCGCCCGCGGCGGGCTTGCGCATGAAGTCGATGGAACAGTTCGTGGTCACCGCAAGCGCTTCATGCCCGATGCGCGCCATGGTGGCCACGTAGGCCGCCACATCCGCGAGCGCGAACATCGACGGCCCTGACACAGTGCCTCCCGGGCGAAGGTGCTCTTCCTTCACGAACAGGCGCATCACCAGCAGATCCTCGTCAAGGAGGTCGATCCCGAACATGCCACGCACTTGCGGAAAAACCTCGTCCAGGAACGGTCCCATCTCTTCGGCTGTCACTTTCAGCGCCATGCTTGTCCTCCCCTGACCGGCCCGGCTAAGCTGCCGTCATCCGATCGGGAGGACAAGATGCCAATCGTGATCCGCAAAGACACCGGTGCCGTGCGGCATCTGCAACTCAACGCTCCCGACCGGCTCAACCCCCTGTCGGATGCGATGATCGCGGCCTTGCAGGCGGAACTGGACGCCGTGGCCGAGGATCGCACGATCCGCGCGATCATCCTCTCCGGCGCCGGAAAGGCCTTCTGCGCCGGTCATGACCTCAGGGAGATGAGCACTGGGCGGCAATCCGAGGACGGGGGCGCTGCTTACTTCCGGGATCTCTTCGACCGCTGCGCCGCGCTGATGCAGACCCTGCCGCGCCTGCCCCAGCCGGTCATCGCCCAGGTCCACGGCATCGCGACGGCGGCAGGCTGCCAGCTGGTCGCGTCTTGCGATCTCGCCGTCGCGGCCGAGGGTACACGATTCGGCGTCAATGGCGTGAATATCGGCCTCTTCTGCTCGACCCCGATGGTCGCCCTCTCCCGCAATATCACCCGCAAGCAGGCCTTCGAGATGCTGACGACAGGAACCTTCATCGATGCCAGCCGCGCCGCCGAACTCGGTCTCGTGAACCGCGTCGTTCCACACGCCGCCCTCGAGGAGGAAACGCAGGCGCTCGCGCAAACCATCGCCGCCAAACTCGGCTCGGCCGTCACGATCGGCAAACAGGCCTTCTACGAACAGCTCCAGATGCCGCTCGATCGCGCCTATGCCTATACGGGCGAGGTCATGGTCCAGAACATGCTGGACCGCGACACGGCCGAAGGCATCGCGGCATTTCTCGAAAAACGCGATCCCGACTGGTCGCAACCCTGACCGCGTGGTCCGATCCCTCGTGACAAGTCGCGTCAAAGCACCTAAATGCCTCCTCATGACACAGGAACTTCATATCGTCGGCGGCGGAATGGCCGGATCCGAGGCCGCTTGGCAGGCTGCAAACCGCGGCATCCAGGTGGTGCTTCACGAGATGCGCCCAAAGGTGAAGACCTTTGCGCACAAGACTGAAAACCTTGGCGAAATGGTTTGCTCCAACTCGTTCCGCTCGGACGATTCCGAGCAGAATGCGGTCGGTCTGCTGCATTGGGAAATGCGCGCAGCGGGCGGTCTGATCATCGACACGGCGCATGAACATCGCCTGCCCGCCGGTGGCGCGCTGGCCGTGGACCGCGAGGCTTTTGCGCAGACCGTGACCGCACGGCTGAACGCGCACCCCAACATCCGGATTTCCTACGAGGAAATCTCGGAATTGCCCGATGAGGGCCACTGGATCATCGCGACCGGCCCGCTGACATCCGAAGGTCTGGGCAAGGCGATCCAGAGGGAAACCGGCACCGAGGCGCTGGCCTTTTTCGACGCCATCGCGCCGATCCTCTATGCCGACAGCATCGACATGTCCAAAGCCTGGATGCAGTCGCGCTATGACAAGGGCGAGACCGAGGAAGAACAGCGCGCCTATCTCAATTGCCCAATGGACAAGGACACTTACGAGGCCTTCATCGACGCGCTTCTGGCCGCCGAGAAGACCGAGTTTCACGAAGGCGAGACTGCAGGCTATTTCGACGGCTGCCTTCCGATCGAGGTCATGGCCGAGCGCGGGCGCGAAACCCTGCGCCACGGCCCGATGAAGCCCGTGGGCCTCACCAATCCGCACCAGCCCGACATCAAGGCGCATGCCGTTGTGCAGTTGCGGCGCGACAACGCGCTTGGCACCCTGTTCAACATCGTCGGCTTCCAGACCAAGATGAAATACGGTGCCCAGAAAGAGGTGCTGCGGATGATTCCGGGCCTCGAAGAGGCGCAATTCGCGCGGCTTGGTGGCATCCATCGCAATACCTTCCTGAACTCCCCCACGCTGCTCGATCATCAGATGCGTCTGAAATCAAAGCCGAATATCCGCTTCGCAGGCCAGATCACCGGGGTCGAGGGCTATGTGGAATCCGCGGCGATGGGCCTTCTGGCCGGGCGTCTGGCCACAGCCGAGCTTCAAGGCATGGACCTGCCGCAGGTGCCGCAGGACAGTGCCCACGGCGCACTCGTGCATCACATCACCGGCGGGGCCGAGGCGAAGACCTTTCAGCCGATGAACGTGAATTTCGGCCTCTTCCGTCCGCTGGATGGCGTAAAAGGTGGCAGACGCGGCCGTGTGACGCGCTACAAGGGCTACACCGACCGTGCAAAGACGGCCTGGACCGATTGGCTGACGGCTCAGACACTGGACGCAGACGCCGCGGAGTGATTTACTGCCTGAATGGCAGGGACATTTCTGGAAAAGGTCTACGGCGCCAAATCGCCGCAAGAGACTCGGGCGCTTTATGACGCCTGGTCCCCCAGCTATGAATCCGACCTCGTGGAGAACGGCTATGCCACCCCGGCACGGGCTGCCAAGGCGCTGGCGCAATACTTGCCGGATCAGGGCGCGCCGATCCTTGATTTCGGCTGCGGAACAGGGCTTTGCGGGCAGGCCTTCAAGCATGCGGGATTCCGCGTCATCGATGGCTGCGACGTTTCGGAAGAAATGCTCTCCCTCGCCGGCGACAAGGTTCTTTACCGCAATCTTGACCTTGTTGCGCCCAATACCCCGCCGGATTTTTTGCCCGGAACATATGCCGCGATCACGGCAGTCGGCGTGTTGGTGGCTGGCGCCGCGCCGATCAGCCTGCTCGACATGCTGATGACCAAGCTCGTGAAGGGCAACAAGCTGGTGTTTTCCTTCTGCGATCATGCGCGCAAGCAGCGTGGCACCATGGCCCGGGTGCATGAACAGCTCGACACCGGAAACGCCACTCTGCTGCATGCCAAGCATGGTGCGCACCTGCCGGGGATAGACCTGAAGTCCACTGTCTATATCCTTGAGAAGAATTGATCTTCACGACCCGATTTGCGCCGTCACCGACCGGCCCCCTGCATCTTGGCCATGCCTATTCCGCCATTCTGGCGCATGACATGGCACGTGCCCGGAAGGGCCGCTTTTTCCTGCGGATCGAAGATATCGACCGGGCCCGGAGCAAGCCGGAATGGGAAAGCCAGATTCAGGAGGACCTGCATTGGCTCGGCCTGAAATGGGATGCGACGCCCCTGCGGCAATCCGACCGTCAGAGCGTCTACGAGGCTGCGCTCGACTCGCTCTGGTCGCGCGGGCTGCTCTTTCCCTGCACCTGCACCCGCCGCGACATCGCCGATGCCGCGAGCGCTCCGCAGGAAGGTGCCGCTCCGGTCATGGGCCCCGATGGCATGGTCTATCCCGGCACCTGCCGCACGAAACCGCGGCCGGAGCACCGCCCCGCCGGACCAGCGCTCCGGCTTGATCTCGAAGCGGCGCTGGCCACGTTAGAATTGGAAGACAAAAAATTGATTTCGTTCATGGAAACGGGCGCGTCTCCCTCCGGAGAAAGCGGTAAGATCGTGGTGAAGCCCGCAAGTCTGATCGCTCATGTCGGTGATGTGGTGCTCGCGCGGCGGGACATGGGGACGTCCTATCATCTTTCCGTCGTTCTGGATGATGCCGAGCAGCAGATAACCCATGTCGTCCGCGGCGCCGATCTGTTTGAAGCAACGCAGATTCATGTTCTGTTGCAGCACCTTATGGGCCTACCCTCTCCCGAATACCACCACCATCCGCTTATCCGGGACGAGGCTGGAAAGCGTCTGGCCAAACGAGACGACGCGCGCGCCATCGCGCTTTATCGTGCCGAGGGTCACACACCGCAGGAAATTCGCGCCATGGTCGGGTTGTAAGCTGTCCGTTATCCTCACTTACGACATGGGCGCCATCAGTTCGACCTCTTCCCCTTCGCGAACCGCCGTGTAAAAGCAGCTACGCCGGTCTGTGTGACAGGCCGGGCCAGTCTGCCGGACGACCACCAGAACGCTGTCGCGATCGCAATCCACGCGCAGATCGACAAGCTCCTGCACATGGCCAGATGTCTCACCCTTGATCCAGAAGGCGGCGCGGGAGCGCGACCAGTAGGTCACCCGCCCGGATGAGAGCGTGCGCGCGACGGATTCGGCGTTCATCCAGGCCATCATCAGCACCTCGCCGCTATCCGCGTCCTGCGCGATCGCAGGAATCAGTCCGCGGCTGTCATAGACCAAAGTCGAGGGATCGAAGGGCATCGTCAAAAACCTTTTTGCATCGTCGGATTTGAAGCCTATTTATGGATCAGACAGTCAAAGGAAAAGCCATGTCCGGCGAAAGCGATCTGATCAAGCTCTATTCGACCCGCATTCTGGCGCTTGCGGCGGATATCCCTAATACGACGCGGCTTTCCGAGCCTGATGCGACGGTCAAGAAACGCTCGCCGCTCTGTGGCTCGACCGTGACCGTGGATCTGTCAATGCAGGATGGCCGCGTCAGCGCTTATGGTCAGGACGTGAAGGCCTGTGCCTTGGGTCAGGCGGCGGCTTCGGTGGTCGGGTCGGCCATCGTTGGCTGCACCCCGGATCAGATCATCGAGGCGCGAGATTCGCTGCGCGCGATGCTGAAGTCTGGCGGCCCTGCGCCGGCTGAACCCTTTGACGGGCTCGAAGTTCTGCGCCCTGCCGTCGATTACAAGAACCGGCATGCCTCGATCCTCCTGACGCTCGAAGCCTCTGCCGAGGCCGTCGAGAAGGTCCGCGAAGCGCAGAGCGCCTGAGCCTTTTCCGTCAAGGACAACCACCCGGCACATAAAAAAGCCGCCGCACTTCGGGGATGAAGGCGGCGGCAAGTGGCGCAAACTGTGGGGACCCGGGATCGGCTCCGGCTTGGGGGTAAGGCGGCCCCCGTTCGGGACGGGACAGGCAGTGTCAGTCGCGGCGCATCGAATTTGGGACAGGATGCGGGAGCGCCCGGCACAGTTCACGCAGGCAGTAAACTCGGGTCAGGCAAGACCGGGAAGATGCAGGGCAACAATCAGCATGACGATCAGACTGACGGCGCCGATGGCGTCGGTCAAAAGCGTGGCCCGCGACCGTTGGGCGGCAATCTTGATCTGATCGAACATGGTGTAACCTCCGTTTGAACATCTCTTTGTTGCCTCTTTGTTCTCATTTAATTAACCTTGTGTAAAGAACTTTATGAGAACAAAAGAGAACAAAACGGCATAGCATTAGGAAAAGCGTCCGATTTCAGAGAGTTATCAGCCGACGGAAATCAGCCTGATCGCCTCGTCCTGCCGCATGAGCCAGAGCAGAACCCGCGCCGCCTGCCCCCTCGGACCGGTCAGACCGGGGTCGGCGGCCAGCAAAGCACGCGCGTCGGACTGCGCCACCGCCATGAGTCCCGCCTGGTGTTCCATATCCCCGATTCGGAACTTCGGCAGCCCCGACTGTGCGGTGCCGATCAGATCACCAGAGCCACGCATCTCGAGATCGACCTCTGAAATCCGGAACCCGTCCTCGGTCTCGCGCAAGGTGGTCAGCCGCTTCATGCCGGTTTCGCCCAGCGGCGGCTGATAGAGCAGCAGACAGGTCGAAGCCTTGTCGCCGCGCCCGACACGCCCGCGGAGCTGGTGCAGTTGCGCGAGGCCAAAACTCTCGGCCTGCTCGACCACCATGATCGTGGCATTGGGCACGTTCACGCCCACCTCGATCACCGTGGTCGCCACCAGAACGGAGGTCCGCCCGGCCACGAATTCCGCCATCGCTGCATCCTTTTCGGCAGGCGGCAACTGTCCGTGCACCAGTCCCACGACGCCCTCGCCCAGCACGGCGCGCAAACGCTGGAACCGCTGTTCGGCGGCCATGAGCGTGACCTGCTCGCTCTCCTCGACCAGCGGACAGACCCAGTAGGCCTGCCGCCCCTCGGCAATCGCGCGGCGGAGATGGTTCACCACCTCGTCAAGCCGCTCGACCGACACGAGTGCGGTCTGGATCGGTTTGCGACCAGGCGGCTTTTCGTCCAGCACCGACACTTCCATGTCGCCATACTGGGCGAGTGCGAGGCTGCGCGGAATTGGCGTGGCCGTCATCACCAGCACATCCGCCCCCGCCCCCTTGCGCCCCAGCTCCATCCGCTGACGTACGCCGAAACGGTGCTGTTCGTCGACGATGGCGATGCGAAGATCTCGGAATTCCACGTCTTTCTGAAACACCGCATGGGTGCCGACAAGGATCTGGATATCGCCCCGTTGCAGCGCCGCGAGCTTGGCCTGACGTTCGCTGCCCTTGTCGCGCCCGGTGAGCAGTTCCAGCACGACACCCGCAGCCTCGGCCAGCGGCTGCAACCCCTCGAGATGCTGGCGCGCCAGAATTTCGGTAGGGGCCATCATCACACCCTGCCCGCCCGATTCGACCGCGACGAGCAGCGCCATGAAAGCCACGAGCGTCTTTCCCGACCCCACATCACCCTGCAGCAGACGGTTCATCCGCTCAGGGTGAGCCATGTCCGCAATGATCTCGTCGATGGCGCGCAATTGGGCGCCGGTTGGCCGATATGGAAGCGAATTCAGCACCTTGTTGCGCAAGACACCGGTGCCGACCGAGGTTATTCCCGCGCTGCGGCGACGATTCGCCCGCGCCAACGCCAGGGTCAGCTGGTGCGCCATGAACTCGTCATAAGCGAGCCGCATCCGCGCGGGCGCGCTCGCCGCAAGATCCGTCTGGGAGCCCGGCGCATGTGCCTGACGCAGCGCTTCGCGCCAGTCCGGCCAGCCCTCCCTGGTCTTCTGGCCGGGATCGATCCATTCGGCCAGATCCGGCAGCCGGTCGATCACATCCACCACCGCCTTGGTCATGGTCTTCAGCGTCAGACCGGAGGTCAGCGGATAGACCGGTTCATAGGATGGCAGCGCCTCGGCCTCATCCGGCGGCAGCACGTGGTCGGGATGCACCATCTGTGCCACGCCGTCGAAGAGCTCGACCCGGCCCGAGAGGATGCGGCGCTCTCCGGTCGGCAGAAGCTTCGTGAGATAGTCGCCGCGCGCATGGAAGAAGATCACCTGAAAGGCGGTTTCGCTGTCCTGAACCGTGATGCGGTAGGCACCACCCTTGCTGCGGGGCGGGCGATGCTGGCCGATCTCGACCTCGACCGTGACCACGCCGGGCAGAATCGCATCTTTCACGGACGCACGCAGAGCCCGGTCGATGCCGGAATGCGGCAGCGTGAAGGCGAGGTCCCGGGGCGCGACGATATCGATCTGCTCCAGCAGTTGCGCGCTCTTCGGGCCGACCCCGGCGAGGCTCGTCAGCGCAGCGAAGAGCGGAAACAGCACCTCGGGGCGGCCGCTCATGCCTGCCCGATCAGGGTCAGCCAGCCATCTTCGTCCAGAATCTCGATGCCAAGCTCGACCGCCTTCTTTTCCTTCGACCCTGCCCCCGGCCCGGCCACGAGGATATCCGTCTTGGCCGAAACCGATCCCGACACCTTGGCGCCCAGAGATTCCGCACGCGCCTTGGCCTCGGCCCGCGTCATGCGTTCGAGCGATCCGGTAAAAACCACCGTCTTGCCCGCCACCGGGCTGCCATCGGTCTTGGGCCGTTCCGCCTCCTGCACGTCGAGATGCGCCACCAGCCGGTCGATCGAGGCCCGCTCGGCGTCCTGCGCGAAGCTCGCCGTGAGCGACTGCGCCATGACCTTGCCGACCCCGTCGATAGCCAGAAGGTCTGTGTAGGCGGAATTCTCGGGATCCGCGGCGGCCCGCATCGCGGATTCAAAATTTTCCCACGTGCCGTAATGGCGGGCGAGCAGCGCCGAGGCCTGTTCTCCGACATGCCGCAGCCCCAGTGCAAAGATCAGGCGGCGCAGGGCGATCTTGCGGCGTTCCTGAATGGCCGAAAAGAGATTCTGCGCAGACTTGTCACCCCATCCCTCCCGATTCTTGAGCTGCTGCAGGCCCGAGCCGTAAGTCTCCTGCAGATCGAAGATATCCGCCGGCTCCTTGATCCAGCCGTCTAGGTAAAATTGCTCGACCTGCTTCGCCCCCAGCCCTTCGATGTCGAAAGCGGCGCGGCTCACGAAATGCTTGAGCTTTTCCACCGCCTGCGCCGGACAGATGAGCCCGCCGGAACAGCGGCGCACGGCGTCTCCCTCCTCGCGGATCGCATCGCTCTGACATTGCGGGCACTGTGTCGGAAAGACATAAGGCTCTGAATCATCGGGCCTTTTTGACAGGTCCACATCGGCGATCTTGGGAATGACATCCCCCGCACGATAGACCTGTACCCAGTCGCCGATGCGGATATCGCGCCCCTCGCGGATCGGCGCGCCGTTCGAATCCTTCCCGGCAATGTAATCCTCGTTGTGCAGCGTCGCGTTGCTGACCACCACGCCGCCCACGGTCACCGGCGCGAGGCGCGCTACGGGGCTGAGCGCGCCGGTGCGCCCGACCTGGATGTCGATGGAATCGAGCCGCGTCCAGGCCAGTTCGGCGGGAAACTTGTGCGCCAGCGCCCATCGCGGTGTGGTCGAGCGAAATCCGAGCCGCCCCTGAAGCGCCAGATCGTTCACCTTGTAGACCACGCCGTCGATGTCATAGCCGAGCGTCGCGCGCTGCTCTTCGATCTGGGCATATTGGGCAAGGATCTCGTCCGGGCCATTGCAGAGTTCTGTAAGCGGGTTGGTCTGGAACCCCAGCTCTTCCAGCCGGGTGATCGCGCCCATCTGCGTGTCGCTCAGCGCTTCGGACAATGCGCCCCAGGCATAGGCAAAGAATCGCAGCGGCCGCGCGCGGGTGATTTCGGCATCGAGCTGGCGCAGGCTTCCAGCGGCGGCGTTGCGCGGATTGGCAAAGCTCTTCTGCCCCTTGGCAGTCTGACGTTCGTTCAGCGCCGAAAAATCGGCATGGCTCATGTAGACTTCGCCGCGCACTTCCAGCAGATCCGGCGCGCCGTCGATCGTCTCGGGGATGTCGTCAACCGTGCGGGCATTCGCGGTGACATTCTCGCCCACGGCACCATCCCCGCGCGTGGCCGCCTGAACAAGGCGGCCCTTTTCATAGCGCAGACTCAGCGAAAGCCCGTCGATCTTGGGCTCAGCCGTGTAAAGCAGGTCGGCCTCTGCGCCCAATCCCAGAAACCGGCGCACACGTGTGTCGAACTCGGTGATCTCGTCCGGCTCGAAGGCATTGCCGAGCGAGAGCATGCGCACATCATGCGTGACCTTGGCAAAGCCCTCTGCCGGGGCGGCACCGATAACCTCGCTCGGGCTGTCGTCGCGTTTCAACTGCGGGAAACGCGCCTCGATAGCGGCATTGCGCCGCTTGAGCCGGTCATATTCCGCGTCCGAAATCTCGGGCGCGTCGCTGGTGTGATAGGCCGTATTCGCCTGCGCCAGCAGACCGGCAAGCCTTGCAAGTTCGTCGCGAGCTTCCGCCTCGCTCAGCTCGTCCACCGTAATCTCGTCCACCGGTTCCGGCCCTCTGACAGTCGCATTCCGGGCTCAGTGATAGGCGGCGGACCGGCGCAGGTCCAGAGCCTGTCGCAGGTTCGACGGGTCTGCTCAGGCGCCGATGGCGATGGGCGTTGCACGGTCCTTGCCGCTCTCGGGGTCCCGGAGGACATAGCCGCGTCCCCAGACGGTTTCGATGTAGCTCTCGTCACCGGTCGCCTCGGACAGTTTCTTGCGCAACTTGCAGATGAAGACGTCGATGATCTTGAGTTCGGGCTCGTCCATTCCGCCATAGAGGTGATTGAGGAACATTTCCTTGGTCAGCGTGGTGCCTTTTCGCAGGCTGAGCAGTTCCAGCATCTGGTATTCCTTGCCGGTCAGATGCACCGAGGTCCCGCCCACCTCCACCGTCTTGGCATCCAGATTGACCGAGATCTTTCCGGTCTTGATGATCGACTGGGAATGTCCCTTCGATCGGCGGATAATGGCGTGAATTCGCGCGATAAGCTCGTCCCGATGGAACGGCTTTGTCAGATAATCGTCGGCACCAAAGCCGAATCCCTTGATCTTGTTATCGGTATCATCCGATCCCGAGAGAATCAGGATTGGCGTCTCGATGCGCGCCAGACGCAGCTGACGCAGCACTTCATGCCCGTTCATATCCGGCAGATTGAGATCGAGGAGAATTAAATCGTAATCGTACAACTTGGCCAGATCTATGCCTTCTTCACCAAGATCAGTGGCATAGACATTCAAATTGGCATGGGTCAGCATCAACTCGATACTTTTGGATGTCGTCGGATCGTCTTCAACCAGCAGCACTCGCATAGGCTGTCTCCGTTCATGAAATTAAGTACAACAACGAAATTGACCAAAATAGGTTAACGCTTGATTACTTTACCATGGCGAGAGTTGATAGTCTCATACCGGAATCGATGGTCGTATACGAAAGTATGACCCTCTAGGGTTGTCTGAATTTTTGAACGGCCGTTGCTTTCAAGGCTTCTTCACCGAAAGTGGCGATGGCACGGACCCATTCGAGCAGTTCATCTTCGCTCAAATTGTAACGATCCAGCGCCTGTTGCTGCGTCAGAAGGCCATATAGAACGGCGCGCACGACAATTGCCTTGCGCGAGGCGACCCAGCGCTTCGTATCGGCCGGCGGCAGGTCGGCGCGCGTCATGACCGACCCGTCCGGCAAATTCACGGCCCTTGGACCGTCTACTTTCTTGAGGTACATGTGGCATTCCAATCGTGTCTGCCCTATGTGAGCGGAACGCATTTAACGGGTGGTGAAACGACCCCCTTGAGAATGCTTCGGATTTTCCTATATTCCCCGCGATCATCAGGAGAATGTCATGCCCCTCGACGCGCCCAGGCTCAATTCGCTTGGCCTGCCCAAACCGGTTTCCGAGACCCGTGTCGTCGTCGCCATGTCCGGCGGCGTCGACAGTTCCGTGGTGGCCGCGCAACTGGCGGAGGAAGGCTACGACGTTGTCGGGGTGACCTTGCAGCTTTACGATCACGGCGCGGCCCTCGCCAAGAAGGGTGCCTGCTGCGCCGGGCTCGACATCCACGACGCCCGCCGGGTCGCCGAGACGATGGGCTTTCCGCACTACGTCCTGGACTACGAGAACATCTTCAAGGATGCGGTGATCGACGAGTTCGCGGAAAGTTATCTCGCCGGGGCGACGCCGGTGCCCTGCATCCGCTGCAACGAGCGGGTGAAGTTCAAGGATCTGCTGCAGACCGCGCGCGATCTCGATGCCGATTGCATGGCGACGGGCCACTACATCCAGCGCAAGATGGGTGAGCAGGGACCGGAACTGCACAGCGCCGCGGATGCCAACCGCGACCAGAGCTATTTCCTGTTCTCCACCACGGCGGAACAGCTGAATTACCTGCGCTTTCCGCTTGGACATCTGAGATCCAAGGCCGAAACCCGTGCCCTTGCGGCAAAATACGGGCTGAGCGTGGCGGACAAGCCCGACAGCCAGGACATCTGCTTCGTGCCCAACGGCAACTATGCCAGCGTGATCGAGAAACTCCGCCCCGGTGCCGCGGAACCGGGAGAGATCGTCGACACGGACGGCAAGGTTCTGGGAACGCATAACGGGGTCATCCACTATACCGTGGGCCAGCGCCGTGGTCTCGGCATCGGCGGCCTGTCCGATCCGCTCTATGTCGTAAAACTGGATGTGGACGCAAAACGCGTGATCGTTGGTCCGAAAGACCTTCTGTCGACCCGCGTGGTCCCTGTACGGGAGATCAACTGGCTCGGCGATAGCCCGCTCGACAGTCGGCCCGAATGGCACATCTCGGTCAAGGTCCGCTCGACCCGCCCCCCCCGGGAGGCCATCCTGCGCCCCCTGTCGGCGACCGAAGCCGAAGTGGAACTGATCACTCCCGAGGAAGGCGTGTCGCCCGGTCAGGCCTGTGTGTTCTATGATCCCGAAAGCACCCGCATCCTCGGCGGCGGGTGGATCTGGCGGGGACAGTAGAGCGTGTTGCACAGAATCGAATGAAACTGACTGAGCGCAACACTCTCTAGGCGCGATCCCGGCGTCCTGCGGGTGTCTGGAGACCAACAGCGGGGGCTGTCTGTCCCCGCACCCCCGAGGATATTTCAAACCCAGAGAAGCAAGGGTTTGTTAACCGGAATCATGTGATCCTGCATAGGCGGTACAGGCAGGGATGCCGATGACCGCACCCGGAGAAACCCCCTGTCGAAAAGACGTGACAGGGGGTGCACCCGGATCAGCCGGAAACACTGTCGGCCATTTTCGCGGCTTTCGTCTTCTCTGGGTCAAAAATATCCCGGGGAGCGCGAGGGGCTGGCCCCTCGCTCCGGCGCAGAAGATCTGGCTGTCGATGACGGGATCAGACCCGCTTCAACGCCAGTACGGCATTCAATCCGCCAAAGGCGAAGGCGTTGGACAGGGCATAGTCCACGGAAACCTCCCGTGCCTCATTGGGCACGACGTCCAGAGCGCATTCCGGATCGGGTTCCTCATAGCCGATCGTCGGGGCGATCACCCCGTCGCGCAGCGCCATGATGCAGGCCAGCAGCTCGACGGCCCCCGTGCCCCCGATCAGGTGACCGTGCATGGACTTGGTCGAGGAAATCATCAGCTTGTCGGCATGGGTGCCGAAGACATCGGCCACCGCGGCGCATTCCGTCTTGTCGTTCGCTGCCGTGCCGGTGCCGTGGGCGTTGATGTAGCCCACCTTGTCGCGCGCCACTTTCGCGTCCGCCAGTGCGCCAGAGATCGCCCGCGCCGCTCCCTGCTTGGAGGGCATCACGATATCCGCCGCATCCGAGGTCATGGCGAATCCCACCACTTCGGCGAGGATCTCGGCCCCGCGCGCACGGGCATGTTCGTATTCCTCGAAGACGAAGATCGCCGCCCCCTCGCCCTGCACCATGCCGTTGCGATTGGCCGAGAACGGGCGGCAGGCATCCCGGCTCATCACGCGCAGGCCCTCCCACGCCTTGACCCCGCCAAAGCACAGCATGGATTCGGACCCGCCGGTCACCATCGCCTTGGTCATGCCGGAGCGCACCATTGCGAAGGCCTGCGCCATCGCGTGGTTCGACGAGGCGCAGGCGGTCGAGACGGTAAAGCTCGGCCCCTTGAGGTTGTACTGCATCGAGACATGGCTTGCGGCGGCATTGTTCATGAGCTTGGGCACCACGAAAGGATGCACGCGGTTCTTGCCGTCCTCGTAGACCGAGCGGTAATTGTCATCCCAGGTGCCCACGCCGCCCCCGGCCGTGCCGAGCACGACGCCGGTGGTGGCGGCCAGTTCGCCGCCGAAGGTCAGGCCGGACTGCGTGATCGCCTCGTTCGCGGCGATCAGTGTGAACTGCGTGAACCTGTCGTAAAGTGTCAGCTGCTGCCGGTTGAAGATCGTCTCGGGTTCGAACCCCTTGACCTGCCCGCCGATCTTGATCGACAGGCGGTCCACGTCGCGGAATTCGAGCTCGGTGATGCCGCAACGCCCCTCGCGCATTGCCTCGAGCGTCTCGGAGACGGTTTGGCCCAGCGCGTTGATCGTGCCCGCCCCCGTGATGACGACACGTTTCACGAGGTCTTCTCGTCCACCAGCTTTCTGATGCCAACCACGATCGTCGCCACGGAGGAAATGTCGAAATCGCTCTCCGCGGGATTGTTGGCATTGAACGGGATATTGATGTCGAACGCTTCCTCGATCGCAAAGATGCTCTCGACCAGGCCCAGGCTGTCGATGCCGAGGCTTTCAAGCGTACTGTCCATCGTCACCTCTTCGGGGTCCAGCAACGCCTGTTCGGCGATGATCTCGCGTACTTTGGTTTCAACATCCATGGCCCAGATCCCTATGCCGCGTTCCGCAGCGCTGATTTAGTCACTCTCATCCGGCTTGGAAACCGGTTTCTGCGTCGTCACGAGGTTCCGCAGCAGCCGCGGCAGCCGTCGCAGAGCTTTGTAGCTCTCGATATGGGTTTCCATTTTCACGGCGGGATAACCCAGCATCACGCGGCCCGCCGGGATGCTGCTGAGAACGATGGTACCGCCTCCGGTGATCACGTTGTCGCCGACGCGAAGGTTGTCGCTGATCCCGGTCTTGCCACCGAGAACCACGTTGTCGCCGATCACCGTCGAGCCTGCGATGCCGACCTGCGCACAGATCAGGCAGTCGCGCCCGATGACCACGTTGTGACCGATCTGAACGAGATTGTCGAACTTGCAGCCATCTCCGACCGTGGTGTCGCGGATACTGCCGCGGTCGATACAGGAATTTGCGCCGACCTCGACATCGTCACCCAGACGCACCGCGCCAAGCGAATGGATCCGCGCCCAGGATTGCGCCGTGTCAGTGCCCACGCCACCCAGGGAATCGCGCGCGCGCTCGACCCCCGAAACCTCGGGCGTCACGAAGGAAAAGCCGTCGGCACCGATCACCGCACCGGGCTGGGCGACGAAGCGTGCCCCGATGCGCACGCGCGCGCCGATGCGCACACCCGCATGCAGCAGCGCATCCTCGCCGATCTCTGCGTTCCAGCCGATATGGCATTGCGGTCCGATGACCGAGCCTGCACCGATCCGCGCGCCCGCGCCGACGATGCTGTAGGGGCCGACGGAAACACCCGGGCCCAGAACGGCGCCGGGGTCGATCAGGGCGGTCGGATGGACACCACCGCCATAGCCCTGCCCGGGATCCATCAGCGCCGAGAGGCCCGCCATCGCATAGCGCGGGCGTTTCGACAGGATTGCCGCCTGCAGCCCGTAGCCGCGCCAGTCGGCATCGGCCCAGAGCATCGCGACCCGCGCCTGCCCCTGTCCCAGCGCATCGGCATATTGCGGGCGCATCGCCAGCGCCAGCTGATCGGCGGTTGCCGAGGCAGGTTCGGCGACGCCAGTCACAATCAGATCGGTATCACCCTCGGCCGAAAGGCCGAGAGCGGATGCGATGTCTTTGATGCTGTGACGCATGGCTGTCTCCCGCCGAACTCCGGGGAGGTTTTAGCTGCCTTGCGTCGGCAGGGCCACCCCTGCAGTGCTGAGCGCCGACCAGATACGCGCATCCCGGCCGTAGATGTCATTGCGGTAGCGCATGTGGCCCTTGGCCGCGGTGAAGGCGGTCCGGTAGATCAGGTGCACAGGCACCGGCGTCTCGAGATCGATCCGCGATTCCGACCCGGTACGCCGACGCGCCTGGAACAGACCCTCGGGATCGTTCGACTGCGCCGCAAGCAGCACATAGGCGAAGTCCTGGGGATCGTTCAGCCGGATGCAGCCATGGCTGAAGGCGCGCACCTCGCGTTCGAACAGGCTCTGGGACGGGGTGTCGTGCAGGTAGATGTTGTACTTGTTGGGGAACATGAACTTCACCTGCCCCAGCGCATTGCGCGGTCCCGGCGGCTGGCGCATGGAGAACGGAAAGCTCGATGCCGAATACTGGCTGAACCCGCGCCCCCGGTTCACCTGCCGGCCGCGGCTGTCGGTAATCATGAGATGGCTGACGGCACCCGGATTGCGGCGCAGCATCGGCAGATATTCGTTCACCACGATCGAGCGCGGAACGTACCAGCTCGGGTTCACCACCATGTGGTCCATCACATCCGAGAATTCGGGCGTCTCGCGGTCCACGGGAACCGCGCCGATGACCGAACGGGTCTCGAAGGTGACCTTGCCGTCATCGATGATCTGCGCGTTGAATTCCGTGAGGTTCACGCGGATATGCCGCTTGCCCAGACCCTCGGGCAGGTTCATCCAGCGTTCCCGCTCCATCGCGACAAGGATCGATTGCAGACGTTGCTCGACGCCGACATTTACGGCGGCGAGGGTATCGGCCCCCGCGACACCATCCGAGGCAAGGCCATGATCGTCCTGGAACTGCATCACCGCGGCCTGTACCTCGGCATCGTATGACGCAGAGGCGCTGAGTCCCATATAACCCATCGCGATCAGCCGGTTGCGCAGATCCACGACGGCGCCGCCGCTCTGTCCCGGCTCTAGCTTGGAGGCATTGACCACGGGGCCCCAGCCGCCCTGCCCCAGCTTGCGCTCGAGCGACATCTTCTCTTTCATCAGGCGCGCATATTCCTGCGATTTCGGCGCAAGTGCGCGGATCGCGACACGCGGATCGCCCTGCGTCAGCGAAGCGAGCGTCATCGCCGGATCGCGCAGGGGGACTTCGCGCTTGATCTGCGACACGACATCGCCCGGGGTCAGTATGCCGGTCTGGATGTCATGCGCATAGGCAATGAAGGATCGGCTCAGCGCCACCTCGACCTCGCCCCGGGCACGCGACGTATTGGCGGCGCGCATCATCGCGACCAGCCCGTCGGCATCGTAGCGTGACGCGGGGAGCCCATGCGTTTCGGCCATCGTCAGCGCCTCGAGGAGAGCGTTTCGCCGGGCGAGGTCAGCATCGGATGCGCCCGTCCAGATCGGTTCGAAATTCCGGGCACGGTAAAAGGCCGCTATCGCATCATTCTGCGATGCCTGCTCTGCCACGGCCTGCTTGAATGCCGTGACCTGTGCCTGTCCGGGCTGCGGCGCCGCAAGGCAGACCGAAGCGGCGATCAGGGCGACGCAGATCGTGCGGCGCGCAGGGGACGGCAGATAAAACGGCATACAATAATCTCCAGTACGAATTCATGCGTAGATTATTGTTTTCTCAGAGGGGGTTGGCAACTGTCCATTCACAAATGTCGTGAACTCCAAACAACCGACGCGCTGATGCCCAACTGCATCGCTGCGCGCGGTGTTCCCCTTGCGTTTTCGCCACAGTGACGCGTCTTTAAGCAAAATACCGCCGAATGCCCTTGAAAACTTAAAATAGTGGCTTTTCCGGGTTACCTAGATTGAAAGCCTGTGTCATACAAAAGGTGCATCTGGGGATAAGATGGCAGTTTCCACGCAACGTCGTGGACGAACAGGTACAAGACACGGGACAGGCTCTTTACCATGAACGATAAAAGCGCGAGCGGTATCTCTCGGCGTGGCCTTCTGGGCGCGTTTGCAGCTACCATGATCACAGCAGCACCCAACTACGCCAACGCAGCAGGTTTCCTGCGTGGCGGCGGTGATATCCGACGGGTCAAGATGTATTCGGGTCGAACCGGCGAACGGCTCGACATGATCTACTGGGTCGAAGGCCAGTACATCGCCGATGCCGTCAAGGAGATCAATTACTTCATGCGCGACTGGCGCAACGACCAGCTCCGCAGCATCGATCTTCGCACCGTCGACATTATGGCTGCAGCTCATAACATGATGGATGTGAGCGAGCCCTACATGCTGATTTCGGGCTATCGCAGCCCCGCCACCAACGCGATGCTGCGCGCCCGGTCTTCCGGCGTGGCAAAGAATTCCCGTCACCTGCAGGGCGAAGCGGCAGATCTTCGTCTTGCATCCCGCTCGGTGAACCAGATGGCACGTGCTGCAGCAGCCTGTCATGCAGGCGGTGTCGGCCGGTATACGGGCTCGAACTTTGTCCACATGGATTGTGGACCTGTTCGCGCTTGGGGAAGCTGAGAACAGAACATTCGCAGACTGGATCTGCATTTGAATTTGGCGCCTACGGGCGCCTTTTTCGTGTCCGGGGACAGGACACCGACAGAGACTGAACCGGGACAGGTCTTTCCTCTGTCAAAGGGTAAACGCCGCAGACGCGCGCAGGTTCCCCCCATTTTCACAATGAGCAAAAACTCTCGAATTTCAGGGAGGAAAGTGGCGCGGTTGACGGGGCTCGAACCCGCGACCCCCGGCGTGACAGGCCGGTACTCTAACCAACTGAGCTACAACCGCGCATCGCAACGGAAAGATCAAGGGCAGTGGTGGCGCGGTTGACGGGGCTCGAACCCGCGACCCCCGGCGTGACAGGCCGGTACTCTAACCAACTGAGCTACAAC
>JBBSNW010000039.1:0-46155 GCA_038260405.1 Rhodobacterales bacterium
GGGGGGGGCCCCCCCCCCCCTCCGGCGCGGATCAAAGGCGGTACACTTGCCGCTCGGCACCCGATCCCGCATAAGCGCGGACATGACGCACCTGCCGATCGACGCCATCCTGCCCGACCTGATCGACGCCCTGCGCAAGGCGGGCCGCGCCGTGCTGCAGGCGCCGCCCGGGGCGGGCAAGACGACCCGCGTGCCGCTCGCCATGCTCGAGTCCGGCCTCACCGGGCAGACCATCCTCATGCTCGAACCCCGCCGCCTCGCCGCCCGCGCCGCGGCCGAGCGCATGGCCGAGACGCTGGGCGAACCGGTCGGGGCGACCGTCGGCTACCGGATCCGCGGCGAGGCAAAGGTCTCGGGGGAGACCCGGATCGAGGTGGTGACCGAAGGCATCCTCACCCGCCGCATCCAGTCCGATCCGGAACTGCGCGGCGTCGGCGCGGTGATCTTCGACGAATTCCACGAACGCTCGCTCAACGCCGATCTCGGTCTCGCGCTCTGCCTCGAGATTGCCGGTGCGCTGCGCGACGACCTGATCCTGCTCGCCATGTCCGCGACACTCGACGCCGCCCCGGTGGCCGAACTCATGATGGCGTCGATCCTCACCTCCGAGGGACGCAGCCACCCGGTCGAAACCCGCTGGCTCGACCGCCCCCTGCCCCGCGACCAGCGCTTCGAACCGGCCCTCGCCGATCTCATCACAAGTGCCGCCGCGCAATCCACCGGCGGCATCCTCGCCTTCCTTCCGGGCGAAGGCGAGATCCGCCGCACCGAAGCGCTGCTGAAGAACCGCCTGCCGCCGGATCACCACATCCGCCCGCTCTTCGGCGCAATGGATTTCGCCGCCCAGCGCGCCGCGATCGCTCCGGCACGGGAGGGCCGCAAGATCGTGCTCGCCACCGCCATCGCCGAAACCTCGCTCACGATCGAGGATATCCGCGTGGTGGTCGATGGCGGCCGCGCCCGGCGCGCGCGCTTCGATCCGGGCTCGGGCATGTCGCGGCTCGTCACCGAACGCGTGACCCGCGCCGAGGCGACGCAGCGCGCGGGCCGGGCCGGGCGCGTCGCTCCCGGCACCGCCTACCGGCTCTGGACAAAGGGCGAAGAAGGGGCTCTGCTGCCCTTCCCCCCGGCGGAAATCGAGGCGGCGGATCTTGCGGGCTTTGCCCTCGAACTCGCGCTCTGGGGCGCGCAGGCCGAGGCGCTGCCCCTGCTCACGCCGCCCAATCCCGGCGCCCTCGCCGAGGCACAGGCGCTGCTGCAGATGCTGGGCGCACTCGACGGCGCGAACCTCATCACCGCTCATGGCCGCACGCTGGCCAGCCTGCCGCTGCATCCGCGCCTCGCGCACATGCTCGCACTTGCCGGTCCCGAGGCGGCACCTATGGCGGCGCTTCTGGCCGACCGCGACCCGCTGAGCGGCGCGCCCTGCGACCTGCTTCTGCGGCTCGAGGCGCTGCGCGATCCGCGCCGTTTCACCGAGACCCGGCCCTATGGTCTCAACCGCGGCGCGCTGAGCCGCATCCAGACCGAATCCCGCCGCCTTGCCAAGGCGGCGCGCAGGCAGGACGCGCAGATCTCGCCCGCCCAGACCGCAGCGCTCGCCTATCCCGACCGCATCGGGCTGCGCCGCAAGGGCGAGGCGCCGCGCTACCAGCTTTCAGGCGGCAAGGGCGCGGTTCTGGGCGACAGCGACACCCTCGCCGGGGCCCGGCTGATCGTCGCGACCGACCTTGACGGCAACCCGCGCGAGGCCAAGGTGCGTCAGGCGATCCAGATCAGCGACTCCGAACTGCGCGACCTCTTCGCCGCCCGCATCACCTGGGTGGACAGCTGCAGCTGGTCGAAACGCGACCGCCGCGTCACCGCCCGCCAGCAGGAAAAGCTCGGCGCCATCGCGCTCGACGACCGGATCTGGAAGGATGCCCCTGCCGACAGCCTCGCCCGGGCCATGCTGGAAGGGGTGCGCGATCTCGGGCTCAGCCTGTCCGATCCGGCGCGCCGCTTCGTGGCGCGGGTCGACATCGCCCGCGGCGCGGGCCATGTGCTGCCCGACATGTCCAGCGAAGCCCTGATGGAGCGGCTCGAGGACTGGCTGCTGCCCTATCTCTCGGGCGTCACCACCGCCGAGCAGTGGAAACGCGTCGACCTGCTACCGGCCCTGCGCGCGCAGCTCGACTGGGATTCGATGCAAACGCTCGACCGCACCGTCCCGGGCAGTTTCACCACGCCACTGGGCCGACAGATCCCGATCGACTATTCCGGCGAGGTGCCGGAGATTTCGCTGCGCCTGCAGGAGATGTTCGGCCAGACCACCCATCCCACCGTCGGCAAGACGCCGCTCAGGGTTACGCTGCTCTCGCCCGCCGGGCGCCCGGTGCAGACCACGCTCGACATCCCCGGCTTCTGGGACAGTTCCTACGAGGATGTGCGCAAGGACATGCGCGGCCGCTATCCGCGGCACCCCTGGCCCGAAAATCCGCGCGAGGCCGATCCGACCCTGCGGGTCAAACCCCGCGGAACCTGACCGCCCCCCTGCCGAACCACCCTCGCGCCGGAATGGCCTCCGGAACCACTCCCCCATTCATCTTGCCGGATAAACTCCGGGGAGTGTGAGGGGCTGGCCCCTCACGGGTGCAGCGTTTCAGTCAGTCCCACCACGGACCATGGTGCTGACCATCCCGGTCCACGCGTCCGAAACCGTGACGCCCGAAGAAATCCCGCTGCGCCTGGATCACCACCGCGGTGCCGCGGGGCGTGCGCATCGTGTCGTACCAGCCGAGCGCCGCGGCGAGGGCGGGTACCGGGAAACCCGCCGCGATCGCCTGTCCGACGACGGCGCGCAGGGCCGGGATGCCCGTCTCGAGCGTTTGCGAGAAGCGATCCGAGAGCAGCAGCTCCCCGGATTCGGGTCCGTCGCGGAAGGCCCCGGCGATATCGTCGAGCATCGCGGCGCGGATGATGCAGCCCGCGCGCCAGATCTCGGCGATCCGCGCCGCGTCGAGCTGCCAGTCATAGGTGTCCGAGGCCGCCGCGAGGATCCGGAAGCCCTGGGCATATTCCAGCACACGCGCCGCCAGCACGGCCTTCGCGAGCGTCTCGGGATCGATCTCGAGGGTGGAGCGTGCGGAGCCGAGCTGTGCGGCAGCCGCGCCGCGCAGCTTGCGTTCGGCCGACCAGGCGCGCGCGGCGACTGCCGCCTCGATCATCGTCGCGGACTGGCCGAGCGTCACCGCCTCGATCACCGTCCAGCGGCCCGTGCCCTTCTGACCGGCGCTGTCGGTGATCATGTCGATCATCGGCTTGCCGGTTTCGGGATCGTCGTAGCGCAGGACCTTGGCCGTGATCTCGACGAGATAGGATTTCAACGGGCCCTTGTCCCAGCCCTCGAACAGATCGGCGATCGCGTCGAGATCCCAGCCCATGCCGCCGCGCAGCAGGTCATAGATTTCGGCGATCATCTGCATGTCGGCATATTCGATGCCGTTATGCACGGTCTTCACGAAATGACCGGCACCGTCCGGCCCGAGATGGGCGATGCAGGGATCGCCCTCGTGCCGCGCGGCGATGGGTTCGAGGAGATCGCGCAACTGGTCCCAGCTGTGCACGCTGCCCCCCATCATCATCGAGGGGCCGCGGCGCGCGCCTTCCTCGCCCCCCGAAACGCCGAGGCCGACGAAGTGCAGGTCATGCTCGGCAAGCCGTTCGGCGCGGGCGCGGGTTGCGTGAAAATCGGCATTGCCGGCGTCGATCACCGTATCGCCGGGCTCGAGCTGCGGGATCACCACGTCCAGAAGCGCGTCCATCGGCGCGGTCGAGGGGATCATCGCCAGAAGCAGGCGCGGCTTGGGCAGCGCTGCGATCAGGCCCGCGAGATCCTCCCGCGGCAGGATCCGGTCGGCCAGATCGCCGGCGCGTTCGAGAAACTGCGGCACGGCCTCGGTCGTGCGGTTGGCGACGGCGATGCGGATGCCGTGATCCGCGAGGTTGAGCGCGAGAGCCGCCCCCATCGTTCCGAGCCCGTAAATTCCGATCTGGGGTTGGGTCATGCGCATTCTCCTTTTTGACGAGGAGGCATCTATACGCCTCTCCCGGGAGCGCAAGCGCGATCCGGTCACAGTGCCTGTGCGGTCGCGATGGTTCGGAAGGGCCGACAACTGCCTGCCGCCCCCGATCGCGATCTTCGGGATGTTGCAGTCCGGAGGCTCTGCGGGATCAGAACCCGAGGCACCAGCGCATGATCGCCTTCTGGGCGTGCAGGCGGTTCTCGGCCTCGTCCCAGATGACTGAATTCGGGCCGTCCATCACCTCGGACGTCACCTCTTCCTCGCGATGCGCGGGCAGGCAATGCATGAAGAGCGCGTCGGGCTTGGCCTTGTCCATCAGGGCGCGGTTGACCTGGTAGGGACGCAGCATGTTGTGGCGCCGCTCGCGGGCGGATTGCGCGTCATGCATGCTGACCCAGGTATCGGCGATGATGAGATCGGCACCTTCGACGGCACGGGCCGGGTCGCGTTCGATCGTGACGTTCACCCCGGCGCTGCGCGCGAAGCCCACGAATTCCATCTCGGGGTCGAGCTGCACCGGTCCGGTGAAGGTGAAGTCGCAGCCGAACTGGGCCGCCGCATGCAGCCAGGAGGTGCAGACATTGTTGCCATCTCCGGCCCAGACGATCTTCTTGCCCCGGATCGGACCGCGATGCTCTTCGAAGGTCAGCACATCGGCCATGATCTGGCAGGGATGCGAGCGGTCGGTGAGGCCGTTGATGACCGGGACGGAGGCATATTCCGCCATTTCGGTCAGCACCGCCTCGTCGAAGGTACGGATCATGATCATGTCGACATAGCGCGACAGGACGCGGGCGGTGTCGGCGATGGTTTCGCCATGCCCGAGCTGCATGTCGCTGCCCGACAGGACCATGGTCTCGCCGCCCATCTGGCGCACGCCGACATCGAAGGAGACGCGGGTGCGGGTCGAGGGCTTTTCGAAGATCAGCGCGACCATGTGATTGGCGAGCGGCTGTTCGGCGTCGGGTGTCGCCTTGGGCGCGCCATTGCGCGCGGATTTCATCGCCGCGGCGCTGTCGATCATGTATCTCAGCGCGGCGGGATCGGTCTTATGGATGTCGAGGAAATGGTTCATTCTTTTTTACTTTTTGGTTTCGTGCTGTTCCGGCGGAGCGTTCGGGAACTTTGCCCCCGGACCCCCAGGATATTTATGACCCGGAGAAGATCGGAAGCGGTCTCCGGGCCGCGGCGTCGGCGCTTTTCAGGCCGCCTCGAGGGCTGTTGCGGCTTCGTCGAGGCGGCTTATGGCCTCGGCGATATCCGCATCGGTGATGTTGAGGGCGGGCAGCAGGCGGATCACGTTGTCGGCGGCCGGCACGGTGATGACCAGCGCGTCATAACCTGCCTTCACCATGTCGGTATTCGTCGCGACGCATCTGAGGCCGAGCATGAGGCCCTGACCGCGCACCGACTCGAAGACCTTGGGATGGGCGGCGACGAGGCCTTCGAGCTTCTGGCGCAGCGCGCCGGCCTTGCGGTTGACCTCCGCCAGAAAGGCCGGATCGGCGATATGGTTCATCACTGCGATGCCGACGGCGCAGCCCAGCGGGTTGCCGCCATAGGTCGAGCCATGCGTGCCGGCGGTCATCCCGCTCGCAGCCTCTTCGGTGGCGAGCACCGCGCCGAGGGGGAAGCCGCCGCCGATGCCCTTGGCGACCATCATGATGTCAGGTGTGACCCCGGACCATTCATGCGCGAAGAGCCTGCCGGTGCGGCCCATGCCGCATTGCACCTCGTCGAAGATCAGCAGGATGCCGGTCTCCTCGGCGAGCGCCTTCAGGCCCTTGAGACACTGGTCGGGCACGGGGCGGACGCCGCCCTCGCCCTGCACCGGCTCGATGAGAATCGCCGCGGTCGTGTCGGTGATGGCGGCTTTGAGCGCATCGTGATCGCCCCAGGGCAGGTGCACGAAGCCCGGCAGCAGCGGGCCGAAACCCTTGACCATCTTCTCGGAGCCCGCGGCGGCGATCCCGGCCGAGGAGCGTCCGTGGAAGGAGCCCGAGAAGGTGAGGATGTCGGTGCGGTCGGGCTGGCCCTTGTCGTACCAGTACTTGCGCGCCATCTTGACCGCCAGTTCGCAGCTTTCGGTACCGGAATTGGTGAAGAACACCGTGTCGGCGAAGGTGTTCTCGACCAGCATGTCGGCGAGCTTCTGCTGCTGCGGGATCTGGTAGAGGTTCGAGACATGCCAGACGGCATTGGCCTGCTCGGTCAGGGCGGCGACGAGATCGGGATGGGCATGGCCCAGCGCGTTCACCGCGATGCCTGCTCCAAGGTCCAGGAATCGGCGTCCATCCGCCTCGATCAGCCAGCTGCCCTCGCCTTTGACGAAGCTGAGCGGCGCGCGGTTATAGGTCGGAAGGATCGAGGAGATCATGGGTCTGCCCTTTGTAAGAAGCCCGATTGGTGCCAAGAGCACGGGGGCAAGTCAAGTTGTCAGGGGAATATGAACACGCAGTGCACCCGGTTTTCCGGGCACGAGGGGGACTCTAGGCGAGTCGTCGGATGATCGATGCGCTGTTCATGCAGCGGTCTTTACAGCGCTTGTGCAGGATTGCAAGGATTTCCGCCTGTCATGTGATCGCGATGATGGTCGTGGCGGGTGCGGGCCGCTGTCGGCGGGTGCGAAGGGTGTTGCTTCAGGCGTGGCGCGGGCGCCATGCGGCGCAGGCAGGTGGCAAGAATGCGCTGATCCATCACGGTTCCGAGATGAAACCGTTTGGCCCGTCAAGCAGTTGGTCTCTGGAATGGAACAGAGCATGTACCCTTATGCGCGGACGAAAGCGTGACGGTGACTGACCGCTTCCTGGGCATCGCTTTGCCCGGACGGAACGGTGGGGAATTGTCCGGCCCATCGCCGACAGGGTGCGCAGGCTCGCCTCCGAAGGTGTCTTAATGATGAAAAATGCAACGGCAGATCTTCAATCGCTGGCCGAGCGCGCCGCGCAATCGGTTGGCTTCACACAGGCTCAGGCCGAAACGTTCGGACGCGCCACCGTCAGGCATGTCGCGGAGGAGCGGGACTGCGCCGCCGTGCTTGAGGCGCTGCGCGACCCCGCCGACAGTCCTATCGTGCGCCTGCCGCTGATCCTCGACGATCTGATGCTGGCCTGCGCGGCCCTTGGCGGCACCGCGGAGCTGACCCTGCAGCCCGACGATGCGGACCTTGCTCAAAGCTATGCCGAGCTTTTGCCGGTGCATCTCAAGGAATGTGACGTGATCACCCGCGAAGCACATCCGCGCCTGCGCATCGCGACGGATGCGGGTCGGCCAATCGGTGAGGATATTCCGTCCGAGATCGTTCCGCCGGATTTCCTGATCGACAGGCTGAAATCACTGGCCGGTCTGGGGTCGCTGCCGAGACGTTCCGGTGCGGGGATGGGCGGCGGGGCGTAACTGCGCCACATCTGATCCCTAGACGAACGGATCGTGGGGATAGCCGACACCCATGAGGGCCAGTCCCTGCGGGGGTGCGACGGGGCCACAGGCGGCACGGTCACGTGCGTCGAGCGCGTCGCGGACACCCTCGGGTGACCAGGCGCCACAGCCCACGCGTTCGAGCGTTCCGACGAAGCTGCGCACCTGGTTGTGCAGGAACGACCGCGCCCGAACGCGGATCTGCACTTCGGGCCCGGCATCCGACTCGACGAGATCGATATCGAGCGCCTCGAGCGTCTTGACCGGCGATTTGGCCTGACACATCACCGAGCGGAAGGTAGTGAAATCATGCTGGCCGAGCAGATGTGCCGCACCGGCGCACATCGCCGTCACGTCGAGCGGATGCTTCACATGCCACAGCATGCCCTTTTCCATCGTGAGCGGGGCGCGGCGGGTGAGGATGCGGTAGAGATAGCGCCGCTCGATCGCCGAGAATCGCGCGTGCCAGTCATCGGACACACGTGCCGCGCCGACGATGGCGACGGGCGCGGGTTTGAGGTGGTAGTTCAGCGCTTCGGACAGGCGGAACGGGTCCCAATCCTTGTCCATGTCGCAGTGACAGACCTGCCCGCGCGCATGCACACCCGCATCGGTGCGCCCCGCGGCCGCGATCGTGTGATCGCGGGGTTCGAGCCTCGCCAGTGCCGCCTCGATCGCGCCCTGCACCGAAGGCTGGTCCGCCTGACGCTGCCAGCCCGAGAACGGGCCGCCATCATATTCGATTCTGAGCGCATATCTGGGCATGCGGCCTGTTATAACGCGGCCCTGCCTCAGGCAATCCCCCCGCGGGTACTGGCACCCGTGCCCGCCCATGTCTATCTTGTGTCTCGGACAGCCAGACGGGAGAATGCCACGTGGTCATAGGAACCATCGCCGACACACTGACGCGCAGGGTCGAGAACGTGACCGACACGGTATCCGGGGTCTTTTTCGACCCGGTGATCCGGCTGGGCGTGACCGGCCTCGCACGGTCGGGCAAGACGGTGTTCCTGACCTCGCTCATCGCGAACCTGATGGATCGCGGACGCATGCCCGGGCTTCTGGCGGCCGCGGACGGGCGCATCCAGGCGGCTTATCTGCAACCGCAGCCCGACGACACGGTGCCGCGATTCGAGTATGAGGAACATCTGGGCGCGCTCACCGCGCGCAAGCCGCACTGGCCCGAAAGCACGCGCAACATCAGCGAGTTGCGACTGTCACTCAAGGTGCGCCCCTCGGGGCTGCTTGCGGGCATCCAGGGGCCGCGCACCGTGCATCTCGACATCATCGACTATCCGGGGGAATGGCTTCTCGACCTCGCGCTGATGGAGAAATCCTATTCCGAGTGGTCGCAGGACACGCTCTCTCGCCTCGAAAGCCGCCCCAGCGCCGAGACGTTCCTCGCGCAGGCCCGCGTCGAGGACAGCCTGCAGGAGCTCGAAGAGACGCGCGCGCGGTCGCTCGCCCAGTCCTTCACCGCCTATCTCGAGGCGGCCCGCAAGGACGGCTATTCCGACCTCACGCCCGGACGGTTCCTGCTGCCCGGAGAGATGTCGGGCAGCCCGGTGCTGACCTTCGCGCCCCTTCCCGTCCAGGACAAGGCACCGCGCAAGTCGCTCTGGCGCGAGATGGATCGCCGCTTCGAGGCCTACAAGGCGCAGGTGGTGCAGCCGTTCTTTCGCAACCACTTCGCCCGGCTCGACCGGCAGATCGTGCTGGTCGACGCCTTGGGCGCGATCCACAAGGGACCGGCGGCGATCGAGGATCTGCGCCGCACCATGGCCGATCTGCTCTCGGCCTTCCGGCCCGGTCGCAATGCCTTCCTGAGCCAGCTTCTGCGCGGCAAGCGGGTCGAAAAGATCCTGTTCGCCGCGACCAAGGCCGACCACCTGCACCACACCCAGCACCGCCGCCTGACCGCCATCATGGAAGCCCTGACCCGCGAGGCCCGCGACCGCGCCCGCTTTGCCGGGGCAGAGACGCAGGCGATGTCGCTCGCCTCGCTGCGGGCCACGGTGGAGGAGACGCTGGACCATCACGGTCGCAGCCTCGATTGCGTGCGCGGCCGGCTGCTGGAAACCGGCAAGGAGGCCGCCTTCTATCCGGGCGAGCTGCCCGAGGATCCGGCGCATCTGCTGGGACCGGCGCGGAACGGCGCCGAGAAATGGCTCGACGCGGATTACCAGATCATGAGCTTCGCTCCAGCGCCGCTGTCGCTGAAACCCGGCGAAGGTCCACCGCACATCCGGCTCGACCGTGCCGCGCAATTCCTGATCGGAGACAGGCTGTGAGCATTGTCCTGCGCGCCGCGAGATCCACAGATGCCGGCAGGCTTGGCGGGATCATGAGCGTCGCGGTGACGGAAAACAGCTGGAAGCCGCGCCTGCATAGCGGCGCCGAGGACATCGCCTTTGTCGGACAGATGATCGACCGGGGCTGGATCACCGTCGCCGAAGACCCTGACGCCACGCCCGTGCTCGGCTTTCTGGCCCGCAACGGCGCCGAGGTGAACGCGCTTTTCGTCGAAACCTCTGCCCGCAACCGCGGCGTGGGCCGTGTGCTGCTCGACGATGCGAAAGAGGCGTCAGACGTGCTGACCCTCTGGACCTTTCAGGCCAATCAGGGGGCGCAGCGCTTCTACCGGCGCGAAGGCTTTGTCGAAATCCGGCGCGGCGACGGGCGCGACAATGACGAAGGCCTGCCGGACATCCTGTTCCGCTGGCAGAAACCCACGATGCGACCCGCCGCCCCCCGCACACCTTCCGCAGAAAAGGCACAGCCATGAACACCCCCAAAGGCCCTGTCCTGATCGACCTCGACGACAGGGGCACGCCGCGCCCCGGCCCGGGCGAGGTGCCGCCGGTCCCCGATCTCGACTCCCCGCCGCCAAGCGGACAGGCGATGGCCTCGGCCGCGGCCCTGGCGGCGCGGCCCGGCTCGCGGCTCGCGCGCTGGTTCTGGGCGTTGTTCACGGGCATCATCGGCACCGTGGTGTCGATCGCGGCCTGGGCGTTCGTGATGAACCTCATCGCGCAGGTGCCGGTGCTCGGCTATGCGGTGGCGGCGCTGTTCGCGCTCTTCGTCGCCGTGGTGCTGATGATCGCCATCAAGGAGCTGTCGGTCTTTTCCCGTCTCAAGCGCATCGACCATCTGCACCGTGCCGCCGCCGAGGCGCTGGTCGCCGAGGATCTGAGCGCCGCGCGCAAGGTGATCGACGACCTCACCGGGCTCTACAAGGGGCGCGAGGACACGAAGTGGGGCCGCGAGCGGCTGGCCGAGCGGCGGGGCGAGATGTTCGACGCCTCGGCCCTGTTCGATCTGGCCGAACAGGAACTGCTCGCGCCCCTAGATCTTGCCGCCCGGCGCGAGGTCGAGGCGGCGGCGCGTCAGGTCGCGACCGTGACCGCGCTTGTGCCGCTGGCCTTTGCCGATGTGGCGGCAGCGCTCAGCCAGAACCTGCGGATGATCCGGCGAATCGCCGAAGTCTATGGCGGGCGCTCCGGCACGCTGGGCAGCTGGCGGCTGACGCGGGCGGTGATGTCGCACCTTGTCGCGACGGGCGCCGTGGCCGTGGGCGACGACATGCTCGAACCGATCCTCGGCGGCGGCATCCTCGCCAAGCTCTCGCGCCGCTTTGGCGAGGGGCTGGTGAACGGCGCCCTGACCGCAAGGGTCGGCGTCGCGGCAATGGAGGTCTGCCGCCCCCTGCCCTTTGGACGCAAGGCGCGCCCCTCTGTGCGCAGCATCATCCGCACGGCCCTGAGCGGGCTGTTCACCCCCGACAAGAGGTAGGGACCATGGAAAGTTTCGCCGCCGATCTTGCCACTCTCACCCGCACGCCGCTGCACGAGAGCCACGTCGCCGCCCTGCGCCGTCACGGCGAGGTGCGGGTCTTCGAACCCGGCGAGATCATCGTCGATGGCGGCGCGCCGGTCACGCATTTCCCCTATATCCTCTCGGGCGAGCTCGAGGCCTACAACCCCAAGACCGACCGGCGCTACGGCAACGGCACGATGGGCGCCACGCAGTTCGTCGGCGAGCTCGGCTTCCTGCATGGCACCCGTTCGCTGCTGGGCAGCCGCGCGGTGCAGCGCTCGGAGATCCTGTTCGTCCCGCGCGAGGACGTTCTGCGGCTGATGTCGCAGATCCCCGAAATGTCGGACATCATCGTCACGGTCTTTGCCGCCCGTCGCCGCCGGATGCTCGAAAGTCAGGAAATCGGCCTGACGCTTGTCGGGCTCGACCAGTCGCGCGACCTGCGCCAGATCGCGGCCTTCGCCGCGCGCAACCGCCTGCCCTGGCGCGAGGCCGAACTTGGCAGCGAGGAGGCCGAGACGCTGGCGCGGGATTGCAACGTCGCGCCCGGCACGCCGATGGTGGTGCTGGGGCGCGACACGGCGCTGACCGACCCGACGCCGGGATCCGTGGCGCAGGCGCTCGGGCTCGACCTGCCCATCGCCTCGACGGACGTCTTCGACGTTGTGATCGTCGGCGCGGGGCCCGCAGGCGTCGCCGCAGGTGTCTATGCCGGGGCCGAGGGGCTGAAAGGGCTGGTGATCGAGGATATCTCGATCGGCGGGCAGGCCGGCGCGTCGAGCCGGATCGAGAATTACATGGGGTTTCCGACAGGCATATCGGGCGCCGACCTTGTCGGGCGGGGCGAGATCCAGGCGATGAAGTTCGGCACGCGTTTCGCCATGCCGCGCCGGGTGACGCAGCTTGCGCAGGACGAGTCCGGGCTGTTCCATCTGAGCCTCGACAATGGCAGCGAAGCCTCGGCCCGCGCCATCGTCGTCGCGACCGGCGTGCAGTACCGCAAGTTGCCGCTCGACCGGCTCGAGGATTTCGAGGGCAACGGCGTCTATTATGCCGCGACCGAGATCGAGGCGCGCTTCTGCCGCGACAGCGATGTGGTGATCATCGGCGGGGGCAATTCCGCCGGGCAGGCGGCGATGTTCCTGTCGCGCACGGTGGGCCATGTGCATGTGCTGGTGCGCGGCGAAAGCCTTGCCTCGTCGATGTCGGACTATCTTCTGTCGCGGCTGACCGCGCATCCGCGCATCACGATCCACACCCGCACCGAGGTGACCGCGCTGCACGGAGAGGACAGCCTTCAAGCGGTGACGATCTGCGACAAGGCCTCGGGTCAGGACTGGCGGCTGCGCACGGGTGCGCTCTTCGTGATGGTGGGCGCGGCGCCCAATACCGGGTGGCTGTCGGATTGCGTGAAACTCGATGCGCGCGGCTTCGTGCTGACCGGCGCGTCGGCGGGGATGGACGGCGACAGCCCCTATGCGACGTCCTGCGCCGGCATATTCGCCGTGGGGGACGTGCGCGCAGGGTCGGTCAAGCGTGTCGCCTCGGCCGTCGGAGAAGGTTCGGTGGTCATCAGCCAGGTCTGGGCGCATGTCCATGGCTGAGCGTGTCGCGGCCCGCAGGTAAGGAATACCTTACTTAGCGTCAAGTCCGTAACCTTCTAAGTTGCGGCAGCGCGTTTATTTCAACGCGCGGGCCGATAATTTCAAGCGTTCGAATTCCTTCATGAATCCTTTTACAGTGAGGCACTTTTCATGCCCTTTGCGCTGTCCGACATCCCCGACCTGACCCTGCACCAGTGGATCGGTCTGCTGGGTTTCAGCATATACGTCACGAATTACTGCTGCCTTTCCTTCCGCATCCTGTCGAGCGAGAGCGCGCTGTTCTTTGCCATCAACACCACGGCCGCCTCGCTCGTGCTGGTCAGCCTCACGCGGGACTTCAACCTCGCCTCGGCGCTGATCCAGATCTTCTGGATCAGCATCGGCACCTGCGCGATCGCGCTGCGGCTGTGGCGGGGCTGGCGCCTGCGCCGCACGGCGCGCCGTCCGATCCCGCTGCACCACGTGACACCGCCCGCTGATCCGGGCCGCACCCTGCGCCGGGTCGCCTGAGGCAGGGCGACCCGGCCCGGACGCGCCCCCCTTCAGAGGATAAAGTCCGGGGCAGATTGGGGGATCTGCCCTCTGGACGGTGCCCGCTTGCAGGCCTATAACGCGCCGCATGATGTACAGCTTTGCGATCATCATTCGAATTACATGCCCGGCGCCGTAAACTTACGATGCGCCGGGATAAGGCGTATGGACAGCCGCGCCGACCCTCACCCGTAAATTCCGATGTATGCCGAGGACGCCCGAAATGTGCGCCGACACGCCCGACACAGTCGACTACAAAGACACCCTGAACCTGCCCAAGACCGATTTCCCGATGCGCGCCGGCCTGCCCAAGCGCGAGCCCGAATGGCTGGACCGCTGGGAGCAGATCGGGGTCTACGACAAGCTCCGCGCCAAGGCAGAGGGGCGCAAGCCCTTCACCCTGCATGACGGCCCGCCTTACGCGAACGGCCATCTGCACATCGGCCATGCGCTCAACAAGATCCTCAAGGACATGGTGGTGCGCTCCCAGCAGATGATGGGGCGCGATGCGCGCTACATCCCCGGCTGGGACTGTCACGGCCTGCCCATCGAGTGGAAGATCGAGGAGCAGTACCGCGCCAAGGGCATGGACAAGGACAAGGTCGATGTCGTCGATTTCCGTCAGGAATGCCGCAAGTTCGCCGAGGGCTGGATCGACATCCAGCGCGACGAGTTCAAACGGCTCGGCATCACCGGCACGTGGGACAAGCCCTATCTCACCATGGACTACCGCGCCGAGCGCATCATCGCCGAGGAATTCCAGAAGTTCCTGATGACCGGCACGCTCTACCAGGGCTCCAAGCCCGTGATGTGGTCGCCCATCGAGGAGACCGCGCTCGCCGAGGCGGAGGTCGAGTATCACGACAAGGAAAGCTTCACCGTCTGGGTGAAGTTCCGCGTGTCGAGCTTCGATCTGCCCGACGTGGAACTCTCGGACGAAGAGGCGACGGATGGCGACCGCGAGGCGGTGGCCGATGCGGTGGCGCATACCTTCGACGACATGGTCGGTGCCTATGTCGTCATCTGGACCACCACGCCCTGGACCATCCCGTCCAACAAGGCCGTCGTCTACGGCGCCGGGTTCGAATACGGCCTTTACGAGGTCACCGGCACACCCGAGGAAAGCTGGGTCAGCACGGGCGACCGCTTCATCCTCGCCGACAAGCTCGCGGCGCAGACCTTTACGCGCGCCCGTCTGGAAGAGGGCCAGTGGCGGCGCGTGCGCAACGTGACGCAGGCACAGCTCGCGGGCATGACCCTGACCCATCCGCTGCACGGTACCGAAGGATCGAACGGCGAATGGGACGAGCCGCGCGACTTCCGCGCCGCCGATTTCGTCACCGACGAGGAAGGCACCGGTTTCGTGCATTGCGCGCCCTCCCACGGGATGGAGGAATACGAGCTCTACCGCGATCTCGGCATGCTCGAGCAGGTCATCACCTACAACGTGATGGATGACGGCTCCTTCCGCGAAACACTGCCCTTCTTTGGCGGCAAGCGCATCCTCAAGCCCAACGGCAAGGAGGGCGATGCCAACACCGCGATCATCGAAAAGCTGGTCGAGGCCGGCGGACTGATGGCGCGCGGCAAGATCAAGCATTCCTATCCGCATTCCTGGCGCTCCAAGGCGCCGGTGATCTTCCGCAATACGCCGCAATGGTTCGCCGCCATCGACCGTCCCGTCGGCGACGGGCAGGACACCTATGGCACCACGATCCGCCAGCGTGCGCTCACCTCGATCGACCAGCTCGTCACCTGGACGCCGCAGACGGGCCGCAACCGGCTCTATTCGATGATCGAGGCGCGGCCCGACTGGGTTCTGTCGCGCCAGCGTGCCTGGGGTGTGCCGCTGACCTGCTTCACGAAGAAGGGCGCACTGCCGACCGATGCCGATTTCCTGCTGCGCGATCCGGCGGTCAATGCCCGCGTTCTCGACGCCTTCGAAGCCGAAGGCGCGGATGCCTGGTACAAGGACGGCGCCAAGGAGCGGTTCCTCGGCAACGATTACGACCCGAGCGAGTGGGAACAGGTCTTCGACATCCTGGATGTGTGGTTCGATTCGGGCTCGACCCATGCCTTCGTGCTGCGCGACCGGGCGGACGGCTCGGATGACGGGCTCGCCGATCTCTATCTCGAAGGCACCGACCAGCATCGCGGCTGGTTCCATTCCTCGATGCTGCAAAGCTGCGGCACGCAGGGCCGCGCGCCCTATCGCGGTGTGCTGACCCACGGCTTCACGCTCGACGAGAAGGGCAACAAGATGTCCAAGTCGCTGGGCAATACCGTGGCGCCGGACAAGGTCGTACAGCAATATGGCGCCGACATCCTGCGCCTCTGGGTCGCGCAGGCCGACTACACCGCCGATCTGCGCATCGGGCCGGAGATCCTGAAAGGAACGGCGGATGGCTACCGCCGCTTGCGCAACACGATGCGGTTTCTCTTGGGCGCGCTGTCGTCCTTCGAGGAATCCGATCGCGTCGAACCTTCAGAGATGCCCGAACTCGAGCGCTGGGTGCTGCACCGGCTGGCCGAACTCGATCAGAAGGTGCGCACCGGTTATGCGGCCTATGATTTCCAGGGCGTGTTCCAGGCGCTGTTCAACTTTGCGACCGTCGAACTGTCCGCCTTCTACTTCGACGTGCGCAAGGATGCGCTCTACTGCGATGGCGACACGCCGCGCCGCCGTGCCGCGCGCACGGTGATGGACATCCTGTTCCACCGCCTGACGACATGGCTCGCGCCGGTGCTGGTCTTCACGATGGAGGAGGTCTGGCTCGAGCGTTTCCCGGGTGCGGACTCCTCGGTGCATCTGGTCGACATCCCCGAGACGCCTGCCGACTGGCTCGACGCGCCGCTCGGCGCGAAATGGGCGCTGGTGCGGCGCGCCCGCCGCGCCGTAACCGCAGCGCTCGAGGTGCAGCGGACCGAAAAGGTCATCGGTGCCTCGCTCGAGGCGGCGCCGGTCGTGCATGTCGAGGATGGCGATACCCTCACCGCGCTGCGATCGGTGGCCTTCGAGGATGTCTGCATCACTTCGGGGATCACGCTCACGAGCGATCCGAGCCCCGCCGAAGCCTTCCGCCTGCCGGACGTTCCGGGCATCGGCGTGGTGTTCGAACCGGCCCCCGGCGAGAAATGCCAGCGCTGCTGGAAGATCCTGCCGGATGTGGGCACGCATGCCCATCCGGGCACCTGTGCCCGCTGCGACGCGGCGCTGAGCGAGGGCTGAAACGGCTCCCTGGCACCGGGCGACATTCTGCCCGGTGCCACAAGAGTCCTGCCGGGTCGCGCTGTCGGCAGTGACCAGTTGCAGGAGCCGCCTTCGACTTTGGTGGACTGGACATGCCTGCGAAACGCGGGGCATCTTGCGCCATGCCGCGCTGGACCCTCCCCTCGCCCCTTGGGGCCCTGACCGTGACCGAGACCGAAGGCGCGATCACCGGCCTGAGCTGGACGGGTGAGGGCACGGACGAAACGCCGCTGCTGCGCGCCGCGGCCCGCCAGATCCGGGCCTATTTCGACGGTTCTCTCACCCGTTTCGATCTGCCGATGGAGCCGCCGGGGAGCGCCTTTCAGCGTGCCGTCTGCGCCGAGATGCGCGCAATCCCCCTTGGCGAGACGCGGACCTATGGCGACATTGCGCGTGCGCTCGGCGTGCCTGCACAGGCCGTGGGTCAGGCCTGCGGCGGCAACCCGATCCCGATCCTGATCCCGTGCCACCGCGTGCTGGGGACCGGAAATCTGGGCGGCTTTTCGGGGGATGGCGGCGTCGAGACCAAGGTCTGGCTGCTGCGGCATGAAAAGGCCGCGGGACTGCTGATCTGAGGTTCGTGCCGGGCGGCCACCTTGTCCCGCGCAGCGCTCTTCCCTAAGGTATCTGTCAAAGACAGACGCCCAAGCGAGGCACTGTCAGCGACGGACAGATCGCCTCAGTTGCGGCGGGGATCTCGCGGATAGGTGCCGAGGATTTCCATCATCTCGGTGAAGTACGAGAGCTCTTCCAGCGCACGGCCCACGGCGGCATCGGCGGGATGCCCCTCTATGTCGACATAGAATTGCGACGCCTCGAAGGAGCCGCCGACCATGTAGCTTTCGAGCTTGGTCAGGTTGATGCCGTTGGTCGCAAATCCGCCCATCGCCTTGTAGAGCGCGGCCGGGATGTTGCGGGTCTGGAACACCAGCGTGGTCATCATGCCATGCTGCCCGCGCGGCGCCATGTCCGCCTCGCGCGACATCAGGAGGAAGCGGGTCGTGTTGTTGCCCTGATCCTCGATATGGCGGGCCAGCACGTCGAGCCCGTAGATCTCGCCGGCCAGTTCCGAGGCAAGAGCCGCCACCGATGGATCGCCCATCGCCGCCACGTCCTTGGCCGAGCCCGCGGTATCTGCCCCGGTGATCCGGTCGATGCCATGTTCGGACAGGAACCTGCGGCACTGGCCCAACAGCACCGTATGGCTCATCGCCTGGCGAATCTGGCCGATCTTCGTGCCCGGCAGCGCCAGCAGGTTGATATGCACCCGCACGAAGGCTTCCTCGATGATGTGCAGCCCGGATTGCGGCAGCAGCGAATGGATGTCGGCGACCCGGCCATAGGTCGAATTCTCGACCGGCAACATGGCGAGATCCGCCCCGCCCGAGCGGACGGCCTCGATCGCATCCTCGAAGGTGCGGCAGGCAAGCGCCTCCATGTTCGGGCGCGCCTCGCGGCAGGCCTGATGGGAATAGGCGCCAAGTTCGCCCTGAAACGCGATCCGACCGGTCATCACTGCCTCACATCTGCTGTTCACACCCCTTGGGCGTTTGGTCGCGGCTTCTATACCTTGCCAGCAGGGAGGGGAAGCAATAGATATCGCAACGAGATACAACCGACAGACATGAGACGGACACGCGATCAATGCTTGATACAATGACCTTCACCAAAGTGCTCGGCGGCTTCTGCGGCGCGCTTCTCGTCTTTCTTCTGGGCAACTGGGCAGCGGAAACCCTGTACCACGTCCCCGGTGGACACGGCGAAGAAGCCCAGGCCTATGTGATCGAGGTCGCAGAAGCGGAAGACACCAGCAGCGAGGCAGAGCCTGTCGATTTCGAAACGCTGATGGCGTCGGCGGATGCCTCTGCGGGCGAGAGCGTGTTCGGCAAGTGCCGCGCCTGCCACAAGCTCGAGCAGGGCGCGAACGCGGTCGGCCCCTACCTGCACGGCGTGGTCGGACGCGAGATCGACACGGCCGAGGGATATTCCAACTATTCCGGCGCTCTCGAGCAGGTCGGCGAAGTGTGGACCCCCGAGAACCTGTTCAACTACCTCGAGAACCCGCGCGAGATGGCACCGGGCACGACGATGAGCTTTGCGGGTCTGCCCGACCCCGAGGATCGCGTGAACCTGATCGCCTATCTGGATGCGACCGACGGCTGAACGCTGACGGCTTGAGACGACCAAAGGCCGCTGCCTCCGGGCAAGCGGCCTTTTTGCTGCGCGGATCACGAATGGTGCACGTCGAATTGCCCCAGATTACACAAACGTAACTTGAATGTGGCCAGCCCCGCCCCTTAGCTTAGATAAACCGGAATGACCCCATATCCGAGCTGAAGGGATGCCCATGACGACGACACAAGCCCGGGCCTTGAGTGACAAGGTCCCCGCGATCCGCCGCCTCACCCTGACCGCGCTGATGGCGCTTGGCCTTGCCTTCACGGCGCAGGGCCTTCGGGCCCAGGAGAACGTGATCACCTCGCATGGCGTGTCAACCTTCGGAGAGCTCAAATATCCCGAAGGCTTCGAGCACTGGGATTACGTCAACCCGGATGCCCCCAAGGGCGGCGAATTCTCGACCTGGGCCTTCGGCACCTTCGACAGCCTCACGCCTTACATCCTCAAGGGCAATGCCGCGGCGCTGTCGACGGTGTTCTACGACAGCCTGCTGACCGGCAATCTCGACGAGCCGGATTCGATGTACGGGCTGGTCGCTGAATCGCTGGAATATCCCGAGAACCGCGATTGGGTGATCTTCAAGATGCGCCCCGAAGCGACGTTCCGGGACGGCACGCCCGTCACCGCGCAGGATGTGGTCTTTTCCTACAACGTGCTGCTGGAAAAGGGACGGCCGAGTTTCAAGGTCAGCCTCAAGGATTTCCAGTCGGTCGAGGCGATCGACGATCATACGGTGAAGTTCACCTTCAATCCCGACGGCCCCCTGCGCGAGCTGCTGATGACGGCCGGCGGGCTGCCGATCTTTTCCGAGGCCTATTACGAGAATGTCGATTTCACCGAATCGAGTCTCGAGGCGCCGATGGGTTCGGGCCAGTACGAGCTGCTGAACGTGCAGCCGGGCCGCTCCGTCGCCTACAAGCGGCGCGAGGATTACTGGGGCAAGGATCTGCCGGTGAATGTCGGGCAGAACAATTTCGACGTGATCAAGATCGAGTATTTCGCCGATTACACCACCGCCTTCGAAGCCTTCAAGGCGGGCGCCTACACCTTCCGCGAAGAGTACCAGTCCAAGATCTGGGCGACCGGGTACAATTTCCCCGCTGTCGACAATGGCTGGGTCAAGACCGAGGAACTGGATGACGGCCGCCCCGCCGGCACGCAGGGTTTCTGGTTCAACCTGCGCCGCGACAAGTTCCAGGACCAGCGGGTGCGCGAGGCGATCGGTCTGGCGTTCAACTTCGAATGGTCCAATGAATCGCTGTTCTATGGCGGTTACGAGCGCACGGACAGCTTCTGGGAGAATTCCGACACGCTGCAGGCGACAGGCATGCCGTCACCGGCGGAGCTCGAGCTTCTGGAACCGCTGCGCGGCGACATTCCCGAAACGGTGTTCACCGAAGAGGCCTATATCCCCGAGACGTCGAACCCGAGCGATCTTGCCGACCGGCGCGCGCTGCGCACTGCGGGACGCCTGCTGGAAGAGGCCGGCTGGGTCGTCGGCAATGACGGCATCCGCTACAAGGACGGCCAGAAGCTCACCGTGACGGTGCTGAACGACAGCCCGAGCTTCGATCGGATCATCAACCCGATGATCGAGAACCTCAAGCGGCTGGGCATCGAAGCCGACGCCACCCGGGTCGATTCCGCCGAAGCGCAGGAGCGCGAGAAGACCTTCGACTACGACATCGTGACCCAGCGTTTCGCCATGTCCTCGACCCCCGGCGACGAGCTGCGCCAGATCTTCGGATCGGAAACCGCCGACGTGCCGGGTTCCGCCAATATCGCGGGTCTGGCCAATCCGGCCGTGGACGTTCTGGTCAACGAAGTGGCGACCGCGACCAGCCGCGAGGAGCTCGACACCGCGGTCCATGCGCTCGACCGGGTGCTGCGCGCCATGCACGTGTGGATTCCGCAATGGTACAAGGGCGTGCACACCATCGCCTATTTCGACCAGTACGACCGCCCCTACGGTGACACTCCGCCGCCCTTTGGCATGGGCGAAGCGTCGATCTGGTGGTACAACGCCGAAAAAGCGCAGGCGCTACGGGACGCAGGCGTACTCTAGGCAGGCAGGACCACAGACATCATGGGCGCTTACATCCTCAGACGGCTCTTGCTGATCATTCCGACATTGTTCGGGATCATGGTCATCAACTTCGCCCTCGTGCAGTTCGTCCCCGGCGGCCCGATCGAACAGATCCTGGCCCAGATCCAGGGCGAAGGGGATGTGTTCTCCGGCATTGCCGGGGGCGGCGGAGAGGTCGCGCCCGGCGGTTCGGGGTCCGAGGATTATGTAGGCGGGCGCGGATTGCCGCCCGAATTCATCGCGGAACTGGAGCGGGAATTCGGCTTCGACAAGCCGCCGCTGCAGCGCTTTCTCGACATGATGTGGAACTACATGCACTTCGATTTCGGCAACAGCTACTTCCGATCGATCAGCGTGATCGACCTGGTGCTGGAAAAGATGCCGGTCTCGATCTCGCTGGGGCTGTGGTCGACGGTCATCGCCTATATCATCTCGATCCCGCTCGGCATCCGCAAGGCTGTGAAGGACGGTTCAACCTTCGACACATGGACCTCTGCCGCGATCATCGTGGCCTATGCCATACCGGGCTTTCTCTTCGCCATCCTGCTGCTCGTGCTCTTTGCCGGCGGCTCCTACTGGCAGATCTTTCCGCTCCGGGGCCTGACTTCGGACAATTTCGACCAGCTCAGCGTCGGCGGCAAGATCCTCGACTATTTCTGGCACATCGCCCTGCCGGTGCTGGCCTCGACCATATCGGCCTTCGCCACGCTGACGCTGCTCACCAAGAACTCCTTTCTGGACGAGATCAAGAAGCAGTACGTGATGACCGCCCGCGCCAAGGGCCTGACCGAAAGCCGGGTGCTTTACGGCCACATCTTCCGCAACGCCATGCTGATCGTGATCGCAGGCTTCCCGGCGGTGTTCATCGGCGTGTTCTTCTCGGGCTCGCTGATCATCGAGACGATCTTCTCGCTCGACGGGCTCGGGCGGCTCGGCTTCGAGGCGGCGGTGGCGCGCGACTATCCGGTGATCTTCGGGACGCTGTTCATCTTCGGCATCATCGGTCTCGTGGTGGGCATCCTGTCGGACCTGATGTACGTTCTGGTCGATCCCCGCATCGACTTTGAAAAGAGGGAGGGCTGAGCCATGGTCGCCCAACCCGACATCACGCCCGAACCGATGCCCGGCATGTCCGTGGCGCCGCAGCCGCCCAAGGGGCGCTTTGCGCTCTCGCCGCTCAACCAGCGCCGCTGGCGGAATTTCAAGAAGAACCGCCGCGCGCTCTGGTCGCTGTGGATCTTCACGATCCTGTTCGGGCTGTCGCTGTTCGCCGAGTTCATCGCCAACGACAAGCCGATCCTCGTGAACTATCGCGGCGAATATTACACCCCGATCTTCAACTTCTATGCCGAGACGGATTTCGGCGGCGATTTCCAGACCGAAGCCCCCTATCGCGACCCCGAGGTCCGCTGCCTGATCCGCACCGGCGGGCTCGAGGAATGTTTCGACCGGCCCGACGAGCTCATCAACGAGGTGAACAGCGGCATGGTGCCGGACGGCGATTTCGCGGAAGGCTGGATGCTCTGGCCGCTTATCCCCTATTCGTTCCAGACCCCGGTCGACCGCCCCGGCGCCGCCCCGCTGCCGCCTTCGTCGCAGAACTGGCTGGGCACGGATGACACCAAGCGGGACGTGGTCGCGCGCGTGATCTACGGCTTCCGCCTGTCGATCCTGTTCACGCTGATCGTCACCGTCTGCGCCTCGACCATCGGCATCATCGCGGGGGCGCTGCAGGGCTTCTTCGGCGGCTGGCTCGACCTCATCTTCCAGCGGGTGATCGAGATCTGGTCCTCGACCCCGTCACTCTACATCATCATCATCCTTTTCGCGATCCTGGGGCGAAGTTTCTGGCTGCTGGTCTTCCTCACCGTGCTGTTTGGCTGGACGTCGCTGGTGGGTGTCGTACGCGCCGAATTCCTGCGTGCCCGAAATCTCGAATACGTGCGCGCGGCGCGCGCTCTTGGGGTGTCCAATACCCGGATCATGTTCCGCCACATGCTGCCCAACGCGATGGTCGCGACCGTCACCATGCTGCCCTTCATCGTGACGGGCACGATCAGCACGCTGGCGGGGCTCGACTTCCTCGGCTTCGGCCTGCCCTCCTCGGCGCCCTCGCTGGGCGAGCTCACATTGCAGGCGAAACAGAACCTTCAGGCGCCCTGGCTCGCCTTCACCGCCTTCACCGTCTTCGCGGTAATGCTCTCGCTGCTCGTCTTCATCTTCGAAGGTGTGCGCGACGCGTTCGACCCCAGAAAGACCTTTTCATGAGCGCCACCCTCGAGGTCAGGAACCTCACCGTCTCCTTCCGTCAGGACGGCGCGACCACGCAGGCCGTCAAGGGCGTGAGCTTTACCGTCGGCAAGGGCGAAACCGTCGCCTTGGTGGGCGAATCCGGGTCCGGCAAGTCGGTCACGGCGCTTTCCACCGTCTCGCTTCTGGGCGATTCCGCCGAAGTCGGCGGGTCGGTGAAATATGACGGACAGGAGATGATCGGCGCCGACAACGCGCTGCTGCGCAAGGTCCGCGGCAATGCCATCTCGTTCATCTTCCAGGAGCCGATGACCTCGCTCAACCCGCTGCACACGCTGGAAAAGCAGCTGAGCGAAAGCCTCGCCCTGCATCAGGGTCTGCAGGGCAAGGTGGCGCGTGCCCGCATTCTGGACCTGCTGCATCAGGTCGGCATCCGCGATCCCGAAAGCCGCCTTGGCGCCTATCCCCACCAGCTTTCGGGGGGGCAACGGCAGCGCGTGATGATCGCCATGGCGCTGGCGAACGGGCCGGGCCTGCTCATTGCGGACGAGCCGACAACGGCGCTCGACGTCACGATCCAGGCGCAGATCCTCGAATTGCTGGCCGATCTCAAGACGGCGCAAAACATGAGCCTGCTCTTCATCACGCACGACCTCGGCATCGTGCGCCGCATCGCGGACCGCGTCTGCGTGATGAAGAACGGCGAGATCGTCGAGACCGGCCCCACCTCCGAGATCTTCGCCAACCCGCAGCACCCCTATACGCGGATGCTGCTGAGCGCCGAATCCACCGGCACCCCCGATCCTGTCCCCGAAGCGGCCGAGATCATCGCCCGCACCGATCATCTCAAGGTCTGGTTCCCGATACATCAGGGCTTGCTGAAAAAGACCGTGGGCTACGTGAAGGCGGTGAACGACGCGACCCTGTCGGTGCGCGCCGGGGAAACCATCGGCATCGTCGGCGAATCCGGGTCGGGAAAGACCACGCTCGCGCTCGCCATCATGCGCCTGATCCAGTCCGAGGGCGGGATCACTTATCGCGGCGAGGATGTGCGCAAATGGTCGACGAAGCAGCTGCGCCGCCTGCGGTCCGAAATCCAGATCGTGTTTCAGGACCCGTTCGGATCGCTCTCGCCCCGCATGACCTGCGAGCAGATCATCGCCGAGGGGCTGGGCGTGCACGGCGCGCCGGATGGCCGCCCGCACCGCGACCATGTGGCCGAAGTGATGAGCGAGGTCGGGCTCGACCCGGCCACGATGCACCGCTATCCGCACGAATTCTCGGGCGGGCAACGCCAGCGCATCGCCATCGCCCGCGCCATGGTGCTGCGGCCCCGGCTTGTCGTGCTGGACGAGCCGACCTCGGCGCTCGACATGACGGTGCAGGTGCAGATCGTGAACCTGTTGCGCGATCTGCAGCGGAAATATGACCTCGCCTATCTGTTCATCAGCCATGACCTCAAGGTGATCCGGGCGATGTCGCACAAGGTCATCGTTATGAAGCAGGGTGATGTGGTGGAACACGGCCCCGCCGCGCAGATCTATGACGCGCCGAAATCCGAATATACGCGGACCCTGATCGCCGCCGCGCTCAATCCCGCAGGCTGAGCGCGGCGGGAGGCGTCCCGCTCCCTGATGCGTTTCGGGTCACATTTTCAATCGGATCGTTCCTGCCTCTCGCTTTGATCGATGGCGCAATCCGCTGCTGGTTGTCTCAGGGTGAACCCGAAACGCGTCAATGCGCCATCAGGACCGGCACCGCGGCCTGTTCGAGCATGTTGCGGGTCGCACCGCCCAGGATCGCCTCGCGGAAACGCGAATGGCCATAGGCGCCCATCACCGTCATCTCGGCCCCGACATCGCGCGCATGGCCCATCAGGATGTCCGAAACCCTGCGGCCGCGCTTGGGCAGCGTCTGCATCTCGACCTTGACGCCGTGCCGCGAAAGGAACTGCCCCAGCATGCCATCCGCCGTGACGGCGCTGCCCGCCGGGGGATCGACCAGGATCACATGCACTTCGCGCGCCGCCGCGAGAACCGGCAGAGAGGCCCGAACGGCCCGCAGACATTCCGCGCTGCCGTTCCAGGCCAGCAGCACCCGCTCGGGCGCGACCATCGGCGTCGTGTCGTCCGGCACGACCATGACCGGCGTCAGCCCCTCGAACAGCGCGCCTTCGATTACCGGCACCAGCTCGATGCCATGATCCTTTCCATAGGGTTTGGGCAGCACCACGAGATCGGCAAAGCGGGCCCGCCCGCCGACCGATCGCGCCACATCGGGCAGCGGCACCGAATCGGTTTCGACCGACCAGCTGATGCCTGCCTCGGCCAGCCCTTCGCGGGCATGCTGCGCGAGCTCCTCGGCCTGCTCGGCGGCATGTGACAGCGCCTCCTGCACCATCATCGGGTTCTTGCCGTTGCGGAAATATCCACCCGGCGTGCGATCCACCCCGATGCAGAGCACATCGAGATGCGCCTCCTGCGCGCGGGCGAGCGCGAGACCGTGTTCAAGTGTCAGATCGCCCAGTTTCTCTTCCGTCAGAACGGTCAAAATCGTCTTGTATCTCATGCGTCTTCTCTCCTGTCCCTCAGACGAGATTAGCGCGGTTGCGGCAAAAAGCATCACCGCAGTTGGTCTGGTGACAGGGCGCCCGATCCTTTGGTGGAAATGGCGGGCGCAGGGAGACGCAAAAGCGCGCCGCGGTCCACCGCGGCGCGCTTGATCCTGACGGCCGGATTTCACCGCGCTGCGAAAAATCTCGGGCGCGCGACACGCGGCAGATGCGCAAACCAGCCACTGCGCGGCCAGCGCAGCCGGTGGTCGGACCGCAGATCGAGACGCAGCGCGACTTCGGACTGGTAGAGGATCGGATCAATCATCGGGGTGTCCTCCATAGCGCTGGCGCAGATCCTCCGCGCTCCAGCGGTATCCACCCTGCGACGTTGCCGGTGGCATTCCGGCGCCGCGCTGATAGGTCGCCCGCAGATATGTCCGTGCAAGTAATTCCAACATGACGCATCTCCTTTTCCGCGCTGTTCATGACCTTATATTGCGCTTCAGGCATTTTCATGCGACTCAGGAAATCTGGAAACATGTAAGGCAGCCTTACACCATGGACTGGTCCGCCCTGCCCCCGCTCTCTGCCCTGCGCGCCTTTTCGGCCTATGCCGAGACCGCGTCGGTGACCCGTGCCGGCGCCCTGCTCAACGTGAGCCATGCCGCGATCAGCCAGCAGATGCGCAACCTCGAGACGCATCTCGGCCTCGCATTGCTCGACCGTTCGGCCCGTTCGCTCAGCCTCACACCCGAGGGGCAGCAACTGGCCGATGCGCTGGCCGAGGGATTCGGACGAATCGCGCAGGTGATCGAGGCACTGACCGGCGCGGATGCGGACAGGGCGCTGCAGGTGGGGACGACCCCCAGCTTTGCGGCGCATTGGCTGATGCCGCGCCTCGCCGGATTTCGCGCGGCGCATCCGGGCATCGACATCATGATCAATCCCAGCCCGAAGATCACCAACCCCACGCCGGGCGGCATTGATGTCGCGCTCCGCTTCGGACAGGGCTCCTGGGCGGGGCTCGACTCCGAACGCCTGCTGCCTTCTCCGGTGGTGGTGGTCGGGGCTCCGTCGCTGATCGGCGATCTCGACCCTCAGACGCCCGAGGATCTGCTGGACTTCCCCTGGCTGCAGGAGCTCGGCACGTCGGAAAGTTCGCTTTGGCTCGCCGGGCGCGCCGTCACAGGTTTGCGCACGAAGGGCGTGATCCACGTGCCGGGCAACCTTGTGCTCGACGGTGCGCGCAGTGGTCAGGGGATCGCGATCAGCACCCGGGTCTCGGTCGAAGAGGACCTGCGTGCGGGCCGCCTGCGCCTGCTTTTCGAGGAGGCGGACGAGAACGGCTATCACATCGTAACGGCGCCGGGTGTGATGCGCCCGCCGCTGCGTGATTTCGTGACGTGGCTGCGTCGCGAGGTCCGGCCCCGGAACGCGGGAGCCGCCACATGAAAAGGCCCCGCGCAGGCTGTGCGCGGGGCCTTTTTCAGATCGGAAAAGTTCAGGTCAGCTCGGCCCGATCATGAAGCAGGTCACCTGACGCGCCTGCAGACGGCGGCAGGCCTGATCCGCCATCTCGCGGCTCAGCCCCATGAAATTCGCATCGAAGCCCGCACTCCGGTTGACCACCTTGCGCAGCGAGCCGTCCAGTGTCGTCATCTCGCTGAGCGCAGTCTGCAAGAGCACCTTTTCGGCAGCATACTGGCTCGGGTAGCGCCCGACATTGATGCCCCAGTGACGCCCGCCGGATGTTGAGATCCGCTCGACGACCTCGGCCTCGGCCTTGACTTCTGGCGCCTGAACGGCGGCCGCGCTGGCCAGAACCAGCTCGGAGGGACGTCGCATCGGCTTGACGGAGGCGGAGGGTGCCACGGCTGCCGCGACCTGCACCACCTCGGGCTCGGAGACGGGGGCTGTCGGCGCGGCGACGGCCTGGCTCGAAACGTTCTGCACGGATTGGAGGATCGTGTCGATATCGGTGCGCACCTCTGCCACGAGCATGCCGGGAACCGGCGCCGTGCCGCCACGCGCCATCGGACGCAGGCTCTTGGTCACGGCGGCCGAAGCCACGCGGATCGACTTGCCACGGGTCCCCGGCATCGGATCCGAATTCTGGGCGACCAGCACGTCGACTTCGCCGCGGCCCTCGTAAGGCGGCTTGCCCGGAGCACGGAAGGCGACGCGGGAGGAGGTCTTGCTGAAGCCGAGGTCCAGCAGTTTCGCGACCTGCGCGTTGCGCGTTGCGGTGGAGCGCCCGCCGAACACCGTCGCGATGACCCGCTTGCCGCCACGCTCCGCCGACGCGGTCAGGTTGAAACCCGCTGCGCTGGTATAGCCGGTCTTGATCCCGTCCGCGCCCGCATAGCTTTGCAGCAGGCGGCGGTTGGTGTGCGAGACGGTCTTCATCCCGGCATCCGCCGTCTGACGCGAGAAAAGGTTATAATATTCAGGGTAATCGTAGATCACGTGGCGGCCAAGGATCGACATGTCATGCGCTGTCGACATGTGTCCCGCCGTGGTCAGGCCGTGTGCGTTCTTGAAGGTGGTCCGCGTCATGCCGAGCTGTTTCGCGGTGCGTGTCATCCGGCGGGCAAAGGCGGCTTCGGAGCCCGAAAGCGCCTCGCCGATGGCGGTCGCGGCGTCGTTGGCCGATTTCACCGCGGCGGCGCGCACGAGGTAGCGCAGCTTGATCTTCTGGCCGGGACGCAGGCCCAGTTTGGAGGGCGGTTCGGCGGCAGCGTTGCGCGAGATGGTGACCTCGGTATCCATGCTGATCTCACCATGCTCGACCGCCTGGAAGGTGATGTAGAGCGTCATCATCTTCGTGAGCGATGCGGGATGCAGGGGCGTGTCCGCATTCTCGGAATGGATGACCTCGCCGGTTCGGGCATCCATCACGTAAGCTGCATAAGGTGCTGCCATGGCACTGATGGGCGCCAGCCAGATAAGACCAGTCAATATGATGAAATACAGGCCCCAAAGGCCCGGCTGCCTACGCCGTCCTGTCACGATATGTCGCCTTCTACTGCCTCGTGCCCCCGATTTTTCGGTGAGCTTTTTTTTGCTTGATTGCATTAAAGGTAACACATGAAAGGCTGTGGATAAACCCTTCTTGTGGTTAACAAATCCAGATTTTGCAGGGCCACTTTAACCATATATAGCGCTTTCCAGCCCGGCCTACGCTATACCGGGGATTATGGCGCGGATATGGCGTCGAGTCATCCAATTTCGCATACCAGATGCGCCAGACCGCCAAGATCGTCCAGAACATGGTATCGCGTGGATTCGGGAGCCTCGGCATGTTCCAGATCCCAGATCAGGTCTTGCGGCACGAAAACGCCCCAGCCGCCCGCCTCGATCGCCGGGACGACATCGGATTTGAGCGAATTGCCGACCATCATCGCGCCGCTCACCCCGCCGGGCGATCGCCCGAAGATCCGCGCATAGGTGGCGGGAGTCTTGTCGGACACGATTTCGACCGCGTCGAACAGGTCGCCCAGCCCGGATTGCGCAAGCTTGCGCTCCTGGTGCAGCAGGTCCCCCTTGGTGATAAGGACGAGGTGATGCGTCTCGGCCATCGCCTGCACCGCTTCCTCGGCATGCGGCAAAAGCTCGAGCGGATGCGCCAGCAATTCCTGCCCCGCCGTCAGCAGTTCAGAGATGACGCTGGCGGGCACGCGGCCGTCGGTCACTTCGATCGCCGTCTCGATCATGGACAGCACGAAGCCCTTCACGCCAAAGCCGTAATGCCCGATATTGCGCCGTTCCGCCGCGAGCAGCCGCGCATCGAGCGTGTCGAGATTCGCATGATCCGCCAGCAGATCGGCGAATCGCGCCTGAGTGAGCTTGAAGAAACGCTCGTTGTGCCAGAGCGTATCGTCTGCATCGAAACCGATTGTTTGCAGATTCCGGGTCATTGTTCCCCTGTCCCCCCGTCTCGGGCCTTTTCTAACAGCCGTGAGAGGTTATATAGCTGTCTCTATGCTGACACCGCAAACCACACCGAGCCCCATGATCCACGGACCGTCCCTTGCAGACCTCCAGATGAACAGCGGCGCGAAGCCCCCGCCGGGCGACGCGAACGATGTCGATGTGGTCGTCGAATCAAAGCCCAAGACGAAGCGGCCGCCGCTCTACAAGGTTCTGCTGCTGAACGACGACTACACTCCGATGGAATTCGTCGTGCATGTTCTGGAGCGTTTCTTCGGCATGACCCACGCTCAGGCGTTCGAGATCATGCTGACCGTCCACAAGAAGGGCGTCGCGGTCGTCGGCGTCTTCAGCCACGAGATTGCCGAGACGAAAGTGGGACAGGTGATGGATTTTGCGCGCCGTCATCAGCATCCGCTGCAATGCACCATGGAAAAGGAATGACGCGTCCTTTGGCGCGGCACATCTGACATGGCCATATCCCGACTGACAACATGCCTGGAAGACGGCAGCGTTTCCCTGCCGCCCGAGGGCACCATCGCCCTGTTCGGCGCAACCGGCGATCACGATCTGGCGGCCTTGCCGACGGAGCGCTGCGAGGTGATACAGACCTTCCGCCCCGACTATGACGCGCTGAGCGCGCGCGGGTTCGACTGTGTGACCGAAGCAGGCGGCCCGTACGCGATGGCCATCGTGTTTCTGCCCCGCGCCCGTCTGCAGGGGCAGGAGCGCGTTGCCGCCGCCTGCGCCGCGACCCCCGGTGGCCTGATCCTCGTCGACGGTCTCAAGACCGAAGGAATCGAGCCGATGCTCAAGGCCTGCCGCGCCCGCGCCGATGTGCAGGGGCAGATCTCCAAGGCGCATGGCAAGGCGGTCTGGTTCCCCGCGACGGACGGTTTCGCGGACTGGGCAAGCCCCGAGCCCGGCAAGAACGCCGACGGCTACGTCACCGCGCCCGGCGTGTTCTCGGCGGATGGCATCGATCCGGCCTCGGCAGCGCTTGCCGCCGCCCTGCCCGCCAAGATCGGCCAGAGCGTCGCGGATTTCGGCGCCGGCTGGGGGTACCTCTCGGCTCAGATCCTCTCGCGGCCCGAAATCGCCGTGCTGCACGTGGTCTAGGCCGAGCATACCGCGCTCGCCTGCGCCCGTGCCAATCTCGACGATGCGCGCGCAAAATTCTACTGGGCCGACGTGCCCCGCTGGAAATCGCCCGAGCGGCTGGACACGGTGGTGATGAACCCGCCTTTCCACACCTCGCGCAATGCCGACCCCGCGCTCGGGCAGGCCTTCATTGCCGCTGCCGCGCGGGCGCTCAAGCCTTCGGGGCATCTCTGGATCGTCGCCAACCGGCACCTGCCCTACGAGGCGACGCTCGCCGAACAGTTCGCCGAGGTCTCCGAGGTGGGCGGTGATGGCCGCTTCAAGCTGCTGCATGCTCAACGCCCCTCTCGCCCCCGGCGCTGAACTGGTCTAGGCTGCGTTCAGCACAACAGCGCAAGGTCCTCTCCTGAATGTCCTTTTCGATCGAAGGCAAGACTGCCATCGTCACCGGTGCCGCGAACGGTGTCGGTCTCGCCATTGCCAGGCATTTCGCCCAGCGCGGCGCCAACGTGATGTTCGCCGACATGGACGAGGCGCGCCTCTCCAAGGAGGTCGGCGAGATCCGCGAAGACGGCAACATGCGCTACTTCGCCGGAGACCTCCGCGAGCGGCTGACCCTCGCCAACCTGCTCTCCGCCACGCTCGACGCCTATGACCGGGTGGATATCCTGGTGAATGGCAGCCGGCAGATGCGCCCCTCCGATCCGCTGGATGTCGAGGACACCTCGGTCGACGAGCTGCTGGACCAGAACCTCATGACGGCCCTGCGGCTCAGCCAGGTCGTGGCGCGCCGGATGATCAAGCAGGCGCGAGAGCAGCCCGAGGGGCAGATCGGCGCGATCGTCAATCTCAGCTCGATCGCGGCGCGGCGCACCCATCCCGAACTTCTCGCCTATTCCGTCTCCTGCGCGGCGCTCGACCAGATGACGCGGTCGCTCGCCGTGTCGCTGGCCCCGCACCGCATCCGGGTCAATGCGCTGGCCTTCGGCTCGGTGATGTCGGCCAGCCTCAAGGGGGCGCTGAAGGATCACGAGGAATACCGCGAAGACATCGAAAGCCACACACCGCTGGGGCGCATCGCCTCGCCGGTCGATCTGGCCGAAGCGGTGCAGTTCCTCGTCTCCGAGGGCGCGAATTTCATGACCGGCCAGATCATGACCGTCGATGGCGGGCGCACCCTGCTCGATCCGGTCGCAGCCCCGGCGCATTAGGACGGACGTGCCCCGCCATTCGGCTTTCGAGAGCACGGCAGGGCGCCTGATCCGTCCGCCTGTGACATGTCCGCCCCAGACGCGCGGATCGATCCTGCGCGATGCAGGAAAACGTCATTCCTTGTCCTGAATCAAGGATATGAACGCCGAAGCCGCTTACGGGGTGCTTCACGCCAAAGCCGAAAGGCGATAGAACCCCGGCAATCAGACAGGACCGTGCCATGACCGAAGACTTCATCCCCCAGAAAACCCGCGCCGCCGAGTGGTTCCGCGAGCTGCGCGACCAGATCGTCGCCGCCTTCGAGGGTCTCGAGGCCAGCCATGCGAACGGCCCCCTTTCGGACGCCGCCCCCGGCACGTTCGAGGTGACCGAGACCCGGCGCAAATCCGACGACGGCTCGGATGCCGGCGGCGGGCTGATGAGCGTGATGCGCGGCGGACGGGTGTTCGAGAAGGTCGGCGTGAACGTCTCGACCGTCTACGGCACGCTCGCGCCGCGCGCACAGGCCGCGATGGCCGCGCGCAAGGGCATTCCCGGCATGGCCGACGATCCCCGCTTCTGGGCCAGCGGCATCTCCCTCGTCGCGCATATGCAGAACCCGCACGCACCGGCTGTCCACATGAACACCCGCATGTTCTGGACCCCGCATGCCTGGTGGTTCGGAGGCGGCTCGGACCTCAATCCCTGCATCGAATATTCCGAGGATACCACCCACTTCCATGCCACGCAGCAGGCCCATCTCGACCCGCACGGCACTGGCCATTACCCCAAGCTCAAGGCCTGGGCGGACGAGTATTTCTACATCCCGCACCGCAACCGCGCGCGCGGCGTCGGAGGCATCTTCATGGATGACCACTGCACCGGCGACTGGGAGGAAGATTTCGGCCTGACCCGCGACATCGGCCGCGCCTTCCTGCCCGCCTATGTGCCGCTTGTCGAAAAGCGCCGCGCCACACCCTGGGACGAGGCCGACAAGGACACCCAGCTCGTGCATCGCGGGCTCTATGCCGAATACAACCTCGTCTATGACCGGGGCACCAAGTTCGGCCTCGAAACCGGACATGACGCGAATGCAGTGCTGATGAGCCTGCCGCCGGTCGCCAAGTGGATCTGAGCAAGACATCCGCTTAGCAACGGGTCCCCGCGGACCGACATCCGCCTCCGGCGGGGATATTTTAGACCCGGAGAAATCAGGGCCTGCGCCCCCATTCTCGGGGTCGCAAATATCCTCGGGGGGCTTGGCCCTGGCCAAGCGGGGGCGGAAAGCCCCCTCGAGATCTGCAAAAGGTGCAGGTCGCGGTGGTCCGGCGCTGTTCTGTTGCGCTCAGTCGGGTTAAGGTATGTGCATCTCGCTCCAGCCAGGCACGCTGCCGTCGACCCAGCACCCGGGCGCGATGGTCTCGAGCGACCAATCGCCCACCGACCAGCGCACGAGCCGCAGGCAGGGCAGCCCGACATGCGCCGTCATGCGGCGCACCTGCCGGTTGCGGCCTTCGGAGATCGTCAGTCGCAGCCAGCCATCGGGCACCGTCTTGCGGAACCGCACCGGCGGATCGCGGGGCCAGAGATCGGGCGGCGCGAGCCGCGAGACCTTTGCGGGTCGGGTCAGACCGTCCTTGAGTTCGACACCTCTGCGCAGATCCGCGATCTGGCTGTCGGAGACCTCGCCTTCGACCTGCACGAGGTAGGTCTTTTCCAGCTTGAACTTCGGGTTCGCGATCCGCGCCTGCAGCGCACCGTCATCGGTGAGAACCAGAAGCCCCTCGCTGTCGCGGTCCAGACGCCCCGCGGGATAGACGCCGGGCACGGCCACGAAATCCGACAGGGTCGCGCGCTTGCTGCCCTCGGTCCCCTTGTCGGTGAACTGCGACAGGACCCCATAGGGTTTGTTGAGCAGGATCACGCGGCCCGTCTTCTGCTGCGGCGGCCTACCCATCCCGGCGACGCTCCGCAAAGAAGTCGCGCAGCAGCGCCTCGGACGGGTCGGCGCCGATTCCGTCATAGAGTTCGGGCACATGGTGGCATTGCGCATGGCTGAACACCCGCGCGCCCTGCGCCACGCCGCCCGATTTCGGATCACCCGCACCGTAATAGAGACGTCGGATCCGCGCGGCGGAAATAGCCGCCGCGCACATCGCGCAGGGCTCGAGCGTGACGTAGAGATCGTGATCTATGAGGCGCTCCACGCCCAGCGCGCTGCAGGCCGCGCGAATCGCCACGATCTCGGCATGGGCGGTCGGATCGTTTTGCGCGCGGGTCATGTTGCCGCCGCGCGCCACGACCCGGCCCGCGGAATCGACGATCACGGCGCCCACCGGCACCTCGCCGCGCGCGCCCGCGGCCCGGGCCTCGGCCAGAGCCTCGTCCATATGGCTGGTAAACGTCATCCGGGCCCCTTGCATCGCAGCGCTCTTTCCCAAGCGCGCAATATAGGCTAGCGCAGGGGAATGAGCAAAGAGACACCGCCCAAATCCACGCCCCCCGGAGACCGCATCGCAAAGGTGCTGGCCCGCGCAGGCGTTGCCAGCCGCCGCGAGGCCGAGCACATGATCGAGCTGGGCCGCATCGCGGTCAACGGCAAGGTGATCGACCGCGCCGCGCTGAACGTCACCGATCGCGACAAGATCACCGTCGACGGCAAGCCGCTGGGCGCGCCCGATGCAGCGCGGCTGTGGCTCTATCACAAGCCGACGGGGCGGGTGACGACCACCAAGGACGAACAGGGGCGGCGCACGATCTACGACGATCTCCCCGAGGAAATGCCGCGCGTGATGTCTGTCGGTCGGCTCGACCTCAACTCCGAGGGGCTGCTGCTGCTGACCAATGATGGGGGGATCAAGCGCAAGCTTGAACTGCCGAGCACAGGCTGGCTGCGCAAGTACCGCGTGCGCGTCAATGGCCGGCCCAATGACGAGATGCTCAAGCCGCTGCGCGACGGCCTCGTGGTCGAGGGGCAGCGTTACCTGCCGATGACCGTCAGCATCGACCGCCAGCAGGGCGCCAATGCCTGGCTCACCGTCGGGCTGCGCGAGGGCAAGAACCGCGAGATCCGGCGCGCGATGGAGGATATCGGGCTTGGTGTGAACCGCCTGATCCGCGTGTCCTACGGACCGTTCCAGCTCGGTCAGCTGAAGCCGGGCGCGGTGGAAGAGGTGCGGCGCAAGATCGTGCGCGACCAGCTGGGCCTCGACGGGCCCACCCCGGATGCGCCTGCCAAGCCGGTGCCGCAACGACGTCGGCGCAGCGGCCCCCGGTCCGAAGACTGACGGCCTTTCCTGAAACGTGACGGATGTCGGAACGTCCCTATATGGGTCTGACGGTGACGCCTGCAGTCTGACGAACCGCGTCGGGGGGCGGAAGTCAGTGCCCGCCTGCGCCCCGCATGGTGCGGACGGGCACATCCTCCCCTTAATATCCTGTTAACCAAGACTAATTTTCCAATATTTTATCCCTGATCTGCCCCTTTTCTGCCCGGATTCCCCGGCAAGGGTGGCAGCATGATGACAACATTTATCGCAATGGCCGTCATGGTCGGCTCCACCCTCCTCGTCCTGTCCAACCTGCGTCTCGTGGCGCAGGACACGCTGCAGGTGATGCGCGACGTCTCCACCCGTGTCATCGGCTCGGGGCGCTTCTGGCAGAACCTCGCATTTGCGGCGCTTTGGGCGCTGATCTTTGCACTGGCCTCGCTCTGACGGGAAGGGAGCACCGCATGGACTGCCGCAGATCAAAGACCGACGATACCGACGCGCAGCCGCCGGGACTGGGCCTGCTGGCGCTCGCCGCCTGCCCGCTCGGGCTCTGGTTCTTCCATGGCTCCATGATGTCGATGCTCTCGGCCTCCGTGCTGCTGGCGCTTTTTGCGCTGGCGCTCTGGCTTGTTTCCGAAGGGATCCACTTTCACACCGCCTATGATGCGACCGAAATCGCCCTGCGCCCGCGCCTGCCGCGCAAGCTGATCGGATCTGCGCTGATCGGACTGCTCGTGCTGATCCTCTCCGCGACGCAGCTTGCAGGCCTGCTGCCCGCTCTGGGCTGCGGTGCGGTGGCGACGGGCCTCTGCCTTGCGGCCTTCGGCATCGATCCGATGCGCGACAAGGGCACCGACGATCCGGCTTTTGTGTTGCGCGAACGTGCCCGCGCCGCGAGCGAAACCGCCGAGCACCGGCTTGACCATCTTGTCGCCCGGATCGACATCCTTGCCGATCCCGATCTCTGCCGCCAGACCGATGCCATGTGCCACGCGGTCACGCGGCTTTCGCGGGCGCTCTCGCAGGACCCCGACGCCATGCGCCCGCTGCTGCGGCCGCTGATGAAATTCCTCGACATGGCGCTGCACGAGACGGATCGCCTGATCGATGCCTGGCCGACCGAAAACCGCGACTTTGCCCGCAAGCGGTTTCTCGCCAAGCTCGCCGCGATGGTCGAAGCCTTCGAGAGCCGCGCCCGCCGCCACCCTATGGCCGTGGGGCAGGACAATTTCGAGCTCGAGGCCGATCTTCTGATCGACCGAATGGTGCGCGAAACCACCGCATGAGGGCCGTGTTTTCCCTTTCCCCCCTAGCAAGCGGCGGTCGATTCACCTAAGTTCACTACAGTTGCAATGCCCGGGGGGTGACATGTCTGGCACCGGCCTTCAGAAAGTGGCCTATGTCCTTCTGATCGTGCTCCTTTTCGGGGTATCATCCGGCTTCCTCGGGGGGCTGTAGGATATGGCGCAACGCTTTGGCGGCAAATACAGCCCGAATGGCACGGGTCCGGCCGATGACGACCGTCCGGCCTTTCATGGCGCGCGGGTCGATCCTGTCGGCGCGCGCAGCAACCTGCTCTTCCTGCCGCCGGTGGTTCTGGCCTTCACCTCGCTGACCGCGGGAGCGACCGGTCTTGCCGTGGGTCTTCTTGGCGCCGCGTCCCTGACGCTGGGCGCCTGGCTGCTGCGCGACGGTCTGCGGGCCGAGGCGGATTACGATGCCCGCCGCGTTTCCCGCCGCCCCGCCATGCCGCGAAAGATCTTCGCCGCCGCGCTCGCCGGTATCGGCGCGGCGCTCGCGGCCTTCAAGGGCGATCCCGGCATCGTCGCTCCGCTGATCTACGGCGTCGCGGCGGGGGCTCTGCACCTTGGTGCCTTCGGTATCGACCCGCTGAAGAACAAGGGAATGGCAGGCATAGACACCTTCCAGCAGGACCGCGTGGCCCGCGTCGTGGACGAGGCGGAACGCTACCTTGCCGAGATGAGCGATGCGGTGAAGCGCGCCGGTGACCGGCAGGTCGAATCCCGCGTCGAACGCTTCCAGATCCGCGCGCGGGAGCTGCTGCGCACCGTCGAGGAAGACCCCCGGGACCTCACCGCCGCGCGCAAGTTTCTGGGTGTCTACCTCATGGGGGCCCGGGATGCGTCCGTGAAGTTCGCGGATGTCTATTCCCGCACCCGCGACACGCAGGCGCGGACCGATTACATGATGCTGCTGACCGATCTCGAAGAGACGTTCGGCGCGAAGACCAAGAAACTGCTGCTGGACACCAACAGCGATCTCAACATCGAGATCGAGGTCCTGCGCGACCGTCTGCAACGCGAAGGGGTGCGCCTCGACTAGAGGGCCCCATTGCCACGAAATGAGGATTCGCAATGTCTGAGAATGTCCGCGCCAAGGCGCAGGAAACGCTGGCTCTCGTCGACGAAGTCAACGCCGTGGTTCTGCCCGAGCCGAAGGATGCCAATGCCGTCGTGCCGCTGGCCGAAGCCGATGCCCATGTCGGCCAGGAGATCCGTTCGCGCATGGAAGAGATCGACATGGGCGACACGCAGTCCATCGTCTCCTTCGGCTCTGCCGCGCAGGCGGAATTGCAAGAAATCAGCCAGGCGATGCTGGCCGATGTGCGCAACAAGGATGTGGGGCCCGCGGGCGATTCGCTGCGCTCGATCGTGAGCGCGATCCGGGGCTTCTCTGTCTCCGAGCTCGACGTGCGCCGCGAACGCAGCTGGTGGGAAAAGCTGCTGGGCCGCGCCGCCCCCTTTGCCAAGTTCACCGCCCAGTACGAAAAGGTGCAGGGCCAGATCGACCGCGTGACCGAGGATCTGCAGAAGCACGAACATGGCCTGCTCAAGGACATCAAGTCGCTGGATCTGCTCTATGAAAAGACGCTCGATTTCTATGACGAGCTCGCGCTCTACATCGCGGCGGGCACCGAAAAGCTGAAGGGTCTGGACGAGGTCGACATCCCCGCCAAGGAGGCCGAAGTCTCGGCCGCGCCCGAACCCGATCAGGTGATGAAGGCGCAGGAGCTGCGCGATCTGCGCGCCGCGCGCGACGATCTGGAACGCCGGGTGCACGATCTGAAACTGACCCGTCAGGTCACGATGCAGTCCCTGCCCTCGATCCGCCTCGTTCAGGAGAACGACAAGTCGCTGGTGACCAAGATCAATTCGACCCTCGTGAACACCGTCCCGCTCTGGGAGACGCAGCTTGCGCAGGCGGTCACCATCCAGCGTTCCGCCGAAGCCGCCAACGCGGTGCGCGAAGCGAACGACCTCACCAATGAGCTGCTGACCTCGAATGCCAAGAACCTGCGCGATTCCAACAAGATGATCCGTCAGGAAATGGAGCGCGGCGTATTCGACATCGAGGCCGTGAAGCAGGCCAATGCCGACCTGATCGGCACGATCAACGAGAGCCTTCAGATCGCGGACGAGGGCAAGGCCCGCCGTGCCAAGGCCGAAGACGAGCTCAAGAAGATGGAAAAGGACCTGCGCGACACGCTGGCCTCGGCCAAGTCGCGCCGCGACGGCGTCGGCGACACCTCCGGCACCTCCGTTCCGAAAGCCTGACATGATCATGAGGCGTGGAATTTCGGCGGCTTTCTTCCTGCTTGCTCTGGTGGCCTGCGACCCCATGACACCCGAGCCGCCCGAGGTCACGCCGCAGGCGCGCCCGGCGGATCTGGCGCCGCAATCCACGGTCAAGCCGCAGCCCCGGCGGATGCCGTCGGAGGAAAGTGCGGCGCTTGCCACCTATTATGCGCGCGTGCAGTCCGACCTGCTGTCGCAGGGCCTGTTGCGCACCGATGGCGGCGGGCCCGACACGCCCTTTACCGACACGATGCTGGTGCGCGACTTCGAACGCATCGCGCTGGCCGAGGAATACGAGCGCGGACAGGGGTTCCGTCCCTCCTCGGGCCGCCTCGGCCGGATTAAGAAATGGACCCAGCCAGTGCGCGTCACGGCCGAATTCGGCCCGTCGGTGACGGATGCCGAACGTCAGAAGGACAGCGCCCTGCTGTCGCGCTATGTGAGCCGACTGGAAGGCGTGACCGGCCACTCCATCACCATGTCCGACACCAATCCGAACTTCCATGTCCTTTTCATGAGCGAGGATGACCGCGCGCTGATCAAGCCGCGCATCCTCGAGCTCGTGCCGGACATCAACTCGGAATCCCTGCGCATCTTCGACAACACGCCGCGTTCGATCCACTGCCTCGTCATCGCCTTTGCGAATGACAATGGCGGCTACAACTATGCCAAGGCCATCGCGCTGATCCGGGCCGAGCATCCGGACGTGCTCATGCGATCCTGCATCCACGAAGAGGTCGCACAGGGTCTGGGGCTTGCGAATGACAGCCCGCAGGCGCGTCCGTCGATCTTCAACGACGACGACGAATTCGCCCTTCTGACCCGGCATGACGAGCTCCTGCTCAAGATGCTCTACGATCCCCGCCTGACCCCCGGCATGAACGCCGACGAGGCCCGCCCCATCGTGCAGGACCTCGCAGCGCTTTATCTGGGCGGTCCCAGTTGACCCCAATGACCGACAGGAGGCCATGACATGGGCATTTTCGACTTTCTCAGCGGACAGTTCATCGACGTTATCCACTGGACCGACGACACCCGCGACACGATGGTCTGGCGCTTCGAGCGCGAGGGGCACGAGATCAAGTACGGCGCGAAGCTGACCGTGCGCGAAGGTCAGGCAGCGGTCTTCGTCCATGAGGGTCAGCTCGCGGATGTGTTCACCCCCGGGCTCTACATGCTCGAGACGAACAACATGCCGATCATGACCTCGCTCCAGCACTGGGACCACGGTTTCAGGTCGCCGTTCAAATCCGAGGTCTATTTCGTCAACACGACCCGGTTCAACGACCTCAAATGGGGTACCAAGAACCCGATCATCGCGCGTGATCCCGAATTCGGGCCGGTGCGCCTGCGCGCCTTCGGCACCTATTCGATCCGCGTGACCGAGGCCGCGAAATTCCTGACCGAGATCGTCGGAACCGATGGCGAATTCACCATGGACGAGATCAGCTTCCAGATCCGCAACATCATCGTGCAGGAAGTGTCGCGCGTGCTCGCCTCCTCGGGCATCCCGGTGCTCGACATGGCGGCCAATACTGCCGATCTTGGCAAGCTGGTGGCCGGAGAGGTGTCCAGGACCATCGCGGGCTACGGCCTCACCATGCCCGAGATGTATATCGAGAACATCTCGCTTCCGCCCGCGGTAGAACAGGCGCTCGACAAGCGCACCTCGATGGGGCTTGCCGGGGATCTCGGCAAGTTCACGCAATATTCCGCAGCCGAGGCGATGACCGCTGCCGCAAACAACCCCGCCGGGGGTGGCATGGCCGCCGGTCTTGGCGCCGGGATGGGCATGGCGATGGCACAGAATATGGGGCAGCAGGGTCCGTGGGGCGCCGCCCCGGCCACGCAGCAGCAGCCCGCCGCAGCCGCACCGCCCCCGCCGCCGCCCGTCGAACATGTCTGGCACGTCGCCGAGAATGGTCAGACGAAGGGCCCGTTCTCGCGCGCGGCGCTGGGGCGCATGGCCTCGAACGGAGAGCTCACACGCCAGAGCCATGTCTGGACCGCCGGTCAGGACGGCTGGCTCAGGGCCGAGGATGTGACCGAGCTCGCCCAGCTCTTCACCGTGCTGCCGCCACCGCCGCCCGGCGCCTGATCCCCGCTTCAAACTGCCCGAAAATTACCGCCGCCGGAGGCACCAGAGTTCATGTCCGACATTCCGCCCCCCGCACCGGCGCCCGTGCAGGAGCACCGCTTTCCCTGCGACACCTGCGGTTCGGAGATGCGCTTTGCCCCCGCGCAAGGCCTGCTGATCTGCGATCATTGCGGCAATACCGAAAAGGTGACCGGCACCACCGGCCCCTGGGATGGCGGCATCAAGGAGTTGGATTTCCGCAAGGCGCTCGACAACCTCCTCCCCCTGCAGGAGATGGAGGAGACCCGCGTCACCACCTGCCCCAACTGCGCGGCGCAAGTGGAATTCGACCCCGACGTGCACGCCACCGAATGTCCGTTCTGTGCCACACCCGTCGTCGCCGATACCGGCACGCACCGCCATATCAAGCCGCGCGGCGTGCTGCCCTTCGAGCTTGACGAACCGAAGGCCAAGCAGGCGATGACTGACTGGCTCGGCGGCTTGTGGTTCGCGCCAAACGGTCTCACGGATTACGCGCGCAAGGGGCGGCGGATGCAGGGCATCTATGTCCCCTACTGGACCTATGACGCCGACACGAAATCCGCCTACCGGGGCGAGCGCGGCACGATCTATTACGAGACCCGCACCGTGATGCGCGACGGCAAGCCCCAGATGCAGCGCGTGCAGAAGATCCGCTGGACCCCTGCCTCGGGTCGCGTCGCGCGCTTCTTCGACGATGTGCTGGTGCTCGCCTCGACTTCCCTTCCCAAGACATTCACCGACGCCCTGCAGCCCTGGGATCTGACCCGGCTCGAGCCCTATCGTCCCGAATTCCTCGCCGGTTTCCGGGCCGAAGGCTATACGGTCGACCTTGATGACGGCTTCGCCGAGGCGCGGGGGCTGATGGACCAGCAGATCGCGCGCGACGTGAAATTCGACATCGGCGGCGACCAGCAGCGCATCCACAGCGTGAATACCGACATCAGCGCCGTGACCTTCAAGCATGTCCTGCTGCCGGTCTGGCTCGCCGCGTACAAATATCGCGGGCAGACCTTTCGCTTCGTCGTCAACGGCCAGACCGGCCGGGTGCAGGGCGAACGCCCCTGGTCGGGCTGGAAGATCGCGATTGCGGTGATTCTGGGCCTGATCCTCGCTGCGGGTGTCGGCTATGTGATCGCGATGAACCAGTAGAGCTGCCCCTTGCCCCCACCGCCCCTGCAAGGCAGTTTGGCGCAAACACCAAGAGGAGATCCCCATGATCCTGTGCTGCGGCGAAGCCCTGATCGACATGCTGCCCCGCGAGACGAGCGCGGGCGAGCCGGCCTTCGCGCCGCTCTCGGGCGGTGCGGTCTTCAACACGGCCATCGCGCTCGGGCGTCTCGGGGCACCTTCGGGCTATTTCGGCGGGCTCTCGACCGACCTCTTCGGCAGCCAGCTCTGCGCCTCGCTGGATCACTCCCATGTCGATTACGCCCTGTCGCCGCGCAGCGAACGGCCCACCACGCTGGCCTTCGTCACGCTGACCGACGGCCATGCAAAATACGCCTTCTACGACGAGATGACGGCCGGACGGATGCTTGCCGCGCATGACCTGCCGGAGCTCAGCGAAACAGTCGCGGCACTGTTCTTCGGGGGCATCAGCCTCGTCTCGGAACCTGCGGCCGACACCTATGCCATGCTCTGCCTGCGCGAGGCGAATCGCCGCCTGATCATGATGGACCCCAACATCCGCCCCGGCTTCATCACCGACGAGGCCGCCTATCGCAAGCGCCTTGGCTCGATGCTGCCCTGCGCCGACATCATCAAGGTCTCGGACGAGGATCTCGACTGGCTCGGCACCACGCCAGAGGCCCTGATCGCCGACGGCACCGCCCTCGTGCTGGTCACGCGCGGCGCCGAGGGTGTCGATGCGACGACCGCGAGCGCCACCCTGCGCGTTCCCGCCAACAAGGCCACGGTGGTCGACACGGTCGGCGCGGGCGACACGTTCAATGCCGGGCTGCTCGCCGGCCTCGACCGCGACGGGCTGCTCGAACGCGATGCGCTGCGCGCCGCGCCGCTCGACGCGCTGCAACCCGCCATCGCCCTGGGCGCGCAGGCCGCCGCAGTCACGGTCAGCCGGGCCGGTGCCAATCCGCCCTGGCTCAACGAGCTGTGAGGGCACTGCTGCAACGGGTCAGCCGGGCTTCGGTCACGGTCGAAGGCGCTGTTCTGGGCGAAATCGGTCCCGGCCTGCTGATCCTGATCTGCGCCATGCAAGGCGATACCGAGGCCGAGGCCGACAAGCTCGCCGCAAAGATCGCCAAACTGCGGATATTCACCGACGAGGCCGGCAAGATGAACCGCTCGGTGGTCGATCGCCAGGGGGCCGCGCTTGTGGTCAGCCAGTTCACGCTGGCCGCCGACACGTCGCGCGGCAACCGGCCCGGCTTTTCCGACGCCGCCGCACCGGATGAGGGCAAGCGGCTCTATGACTATTTCGCCGGACGGATCCAGGCTCAGGGCATCCCCACAGCCACGGGCCGCTTCGGCGCGGACATGGCCGTGAGCCTCACCAATGACGGTCCTGTCACGATCTGGCTCGATACGGCCGACTAGAGCGTGTTCCGGCACGCGCCAAGGCTGTGCTGAAATCTTGTCAGACGGCGCACCGCTTTCCGAACAGACTGCCGATCTCCGCCCCGCTCCGACGCAGGGCTCACAATGTCGCCGCGACCTGCACCGCCGCGCGCACGCCGTCGATGATGCGCAGGTGGCTCGCCTCGGCGGCGCGCGCGGGCAGTTCCACCATGCCCGCGCAGCCCAGAACGATGCTCTGCACGTCATCCTCCTCCGTGGCGGCGCGGATCTCGTCCAGCACCCGCAAGGCGGCAGTCTCGGCCTCGTGCTCGAGCTCGTGCACCGCCACGCCGCTGGCCCGCACCCGGCCCAGATGCGCGGAAAGACCATAGCGGCGGATGTTTTCCTCCAGTATCGGAACCGATACCGCAAGCGTGGTCACCACCGAGAACCGTTCCCCCGCAAGAACCGCCATGTGATAGGCCGCCTGCCCGATCCCGATCACCGGGCAGCCTGCGATGGCGCGCGCCTCGGCCAGTCCGGTATCGTCGAAGCATCCGATGATGACCCCGCGCGGCGCCAGTTCGCAGGCCTTCGCGACCAGCTCCAGCAAGGGCGGAACCGATGCGGCGCCATCTTCGGCCCCCTGGATCGCCGGCGGGCCCTGATGCGAGGTCCAGCCGATCAGCTTCACGCCGGGCGCCACATCCTGCGCCGTGCGCACCATCGCGTCGGTCATCGACACGGTGCTGTTGGGATTGATGAGAACGATCATACGAGGCCGCTGCCGGCATCCGATCCCTGTGCCGCCTTCCGTCTGGTGGCGAACCAGGTCACGCACAGGAATATCCCGATCATCAGCAGCGAGAACAGCGTCGTGAGCGTGCCCAGCGCATAGAGCACCGGCGTCGTCACGTTGGTCGTCATCCCGTAGATCTCGAGCGGGAGTGTGTTGTAGCTGCCCGCCGTCAGAAGCGTGCGCGCGAATTCGTCATAGCTGAGCGTGAAGCCGAACAGCGCCACCCCGATCAGCGACGGCGCGATGATCGGCAGCACCACATGGCGCAGCGTCTGCCAGGGCGTCGCGCCAAGGTCCCGCGCTGCCTCCTCGTAGCTCGGATCGAAGCGGTTGAAGACGGCGAACATGATCAGCAGGCCGAAGGGCAGCGTCCAGGTGAGCTGCGAGCCGAACCCCGATGTCGCCCAGTGCACCGTCAGCCCAGATTGCGAGAACATGAGGCCGACCCCCAGCGAGATCAGGATCGACGGGATCACCAGCGAGGTGATGATGAGATAGAAGAGCAGTCCCGAGCCTGCAAACTTCTTGCGAAAGGCAAGGCCCCCCATCACCGACACCACCACGGTCGTCACCATCACCATGAGCCCCAGCGCAAAGCTGCGCCGGAAACTGCCCCAGATGTCGCCCACGGCCTGCTGCTCGAACAGGTCTCGGAACCAATAGAGCGAGGTGCCGCGCATCGGAAAGGTGAGCCCGCCGCCCTCGCCCTGAAACGACAGGATGCCGATGGTCAGGGTCGGGCCGTAGAGGAAGAGCAGGAACAGCGCAAAGAAGGTGGCGAGCACGTAGAAGGAGCGCGACCGGGGTTCCATGTTACAGCTCCTTCCGGATGTCGACGAAGCGCAGCATGATGGCGATCACGATCAGCACGGTCAGCAGCAGCACCACCGCCGTCGCTGCGGCCGAAGGATATTGCAGCAGCGCGATGTCATTCGAGATCAGCCGCCCGACATTGGCCGATTGCGACCCCGACATGAACCGCACGGTGATGAAATCCCCCATCACCAGCGTGATGACGAAGATCGACCCGATCATGATCCCGGGCTTGCAGAGCGGCACGATCACGTTCCACAGGATCTGCGCCCCGTTCGCGCCGCCATCCCGCGCCGCCTCGATCAGCGACTTGTCGATCCGCATCATCGTGTTGAAGATCGGCACCACCATGAAAAGCGTGTAAAGATGCACGAAGGCCAGGATCACCGCGAAGTCGGAAAACAGCAGCCATTCCAGCGGCTCGTCGATCACGCCCCAGGAAATCAGCGCCGAATTGGCAATCCCGTTACGCCCCAGGAACGGGATCCACGAGATCATCCGGATGATGTTGCTGGTCCAGAACGGGATCGTGCAGAGCAGGAACAGCACGATCTGCCATGTCAGCGTGCGCACGTGGAAGGCCAGGAAATAGGCCACGGCAAAGCCGATCACGAAGGTGAAGGCCCAGGTGATCAGCGCATATTTGAACGTGTTCAGAAACACGCGGTAGGTCACCGAGGATCCGAACAGGAACTCGTAATTGTCGAATTCGAAGGCCGGGATGATCGAGAATTCCGTCGCCTGCCAGAAGCTGACGATCGTGATCATCACGATCGGCGCCACGAGAAAGACGAGCAGAACCAGCGCCATCGGCGCCGCCTGCAGCCAGGCCAGTGCTCCCGTTCTCATCCGCCTCATCATCCTGCGCAGCTCCCCTGCTTCTCCGGGTCTGAAATATCCCGGGGGTGTGGGGGGCGGCCCCCCCCCCCGGGCCGGGGGGCGGGGGGGGCCCCCCCGCCCCCCCCCCCCCCCCCCCCGGCCCGCGGGTGGCCGCCCACCCGGGGCCCCCCCCCCCCCCCCCCCCGCACCCCCGCGGTGCACTCCTCCGAGCGGGGTAAGACGATCCA
>JBBSNW010000040.1:0-44304 GCA_038260405.1 Rhodobacterales bacterium
CACCTCGAGAACCGGTTTCGCGTAGGGGCCATAGACATAGTGAAACCTACCCTGATCCTCGATCGTGATCGTGTGACGGGCGCCTTCGACGCCTTTGGCAACGCCCTTCAGCGTCATGATGGATGTGTCGAGCCAGGACATTCTGGTGTTTCCATTTTGATGGACGTGGTTTCAGTGCTGCGGGGACGAGCAGATTATGACACGGATCGCGGTCGGCTCGGATGTCGTCGGGGTCGGGATAGGTGTGGTTTCGGCCTCTTTCCATCACGTGCACACCGTCGGCGCGCGGCACGATAAGGTCAAGCCGCTGTTCGATTGTCATCAACCTACCGCCGGTTTCGGCGTTTAGGCTGCACAGGTTTTGCGCGATGGGCATAAGTGATGTTGGTTGTGCCGATCGCCGCCCGGCGCGGCGCTCAGGCAAGCCTATGTTTCGCAATCCCGTCCACAGGATGAGGGGATTTGACGGATTTCCCTGCCGGAGGTAGAGACGATCTGGTCGCACATTCGCAGCGTATCGGCGACATGCACCGGGCAGGCGACGCTGCTTTCCGGCCAGCCCATTCTCCAGCCGTCGCAGGAAAGACCGTTACCATGTCCGCCACCCCCGATCTCGTCATCCTGAATGGCTCCGTGATCACCTTCGACCTATCCCGGCCCCGCGCCACGGCGGTGGCGGTACGAGACGGGCTGATCCTTGCGGTCGGCGAGACTGACAGCATCCGCGACATGGCGGGGCCCGGGACCCGCGTGATCGATGCCCAGGGCGGCACCGTCTTGCCGGGCTTCATCGACAGCCATGTTCACCTCTTCGGCGGCTCGGTCGAACTCGACTATCTCGATCTCGGAGGCCTGACGGGCTTCGATGCGGTCACTGACGCGGTGCGCGCGCGGGCTGCCGCCGACCCCAAGGCACGGCTGATCTTTGCAGTGCAGGCCGATTACGGGATGTTCGGGCCCGGTCACCGCACCACGCGGCACGATCTCGACCGCGTTCTGCCTGACCGTCCCTTCGCGATGTTCGCCTCGGATCACCATACGATCTGGGCCAATACCCGCACGCTCGAACTCGCGGGGCTTCTTGAGGGCGGGGCGACCGAGGTCGGCTCCGAGATCGTGATGGGCCGGGATGGCCGCGCCGAGGGCGAATTGCGCGAGCCCGGCGCCTATGCCGCCGTCCTTGCGCTTACGCCCTATGGCGGGCGCGAACTGGCCGGGCTCGTGACTGGCAAGGACCCGGTTCCGCCCGCTACCGCCGCCGAAAGGGCGGCTGATCTCGACGCGATCCGGCGCGGGCTGAAACATTGTGCCAGCCACGGGATCACCGGTCTGCACAACATGGATGGCAATTTCTACACGATGGAACTTCTGGCCGAGCTCGATGCCGAGGGTGATCTCATCTGCCGAACCGAAGTGCCGTTCCATTTCAAATCCGTCGACTCGCTCGACCGGTTCGCCGAGGCCGACGAGATGCGCCGCCGCTGGTCCGGCGACCGGCTCTGGTGCAACCGCGTGAAGATGTTCATGGACGGCGTGGTCGAAAGTCACACTGCGCTGATGCTGCGCCCCTATCCCGGTTCGGATCATGTGGGCGACGCTGTCTTTTCGCGCGAACAGTTCAACCGTGCCTGTATCGAGGCCGACCGCCGGGGCTTCCAGATCGCGACGCATGCGATCGGCGACCTTGCCGTGCGCCGCACGCTCGATGGCTATCAGGCCGCGCGGGAGGTGAACGGCGCCCACGACTCTCGCCACCGGATCGAACATATCGAAACCCTGCATGCCGACGACCTGCCGCGTTTCGCCGAACTCGGCGTCGTGGCCTCCTATCAGCCGGGGCATGCGCCGTTCGGGCATATCTATCCCGCGGCGGCGATCGAGCCACATCTGCATCGTGACCAGAAACCGCTGGCCTATGCCTGGCAGACGCTGCGCGAGGCCGGAAACCGGGTCGTCTTTTCGACCGACTGGCCGGTGATGAAGGTCGACGTGATGTCCACTCTGCGTGCGGCCACAGCCCCGGCGCGCATGCCTGCACCCTGGAGGGATCAGCGACAGAGTCTGATGGACGCGCTGGCCTCCTACACCACCGACAATGCCTGGGTCGAATTCAACGAGCACCGCAAGGGGCGGCTGGCGCCATCCTTCATGGCCGATATCGTGGTGATGCGGGACAACCTCGAACGCCTTGACCCCGACGACCTTGAAAGCACCGGGGCAGCCGTCACGATCTCGGGCGGGCATGTCGTGTTCGAGGCGTGATCGGCGCGGGCAAGCCATACGGCGATCAAGTCATTCAGCGCGCTCGGCTCCAGCGTTTCGAATGCAACTTAATGAACCCGCGATATGAGGATCGCGGGCGGTGAGTGCCTCTGGAAATGGCACTGCCTGTCCGCGATCCACATGGATATCGACGGATCGGTATCCCAGTCTCGCTGGCGCCGTATTTGCATTGCTTGTGACATTCCAGATTGCTACGGTTTCCATGGTGGCAGGCGAGGTTCTCAAATTGGTGTCGTCAGACTGATGTCTGATGCAGATGAAACTGGAACCTCGGAATGCTCGACACTTCGGACCCCTTGGAAGTCGGGGTACTTTTCTCGCAGACTGGCGCAACGGCTGTGGTCGAAAAGACCCAGCGACAGGCAGTTCTTCTCGCGATAGAGGAGATAAACCAGTCCGGAGGACTGAATGGCCGCGAGATCGTGCCAATATGCGCCGATCCCAGGTCGGATCCCCGACAGTTTCGCCACGAGGCGAAAGAGATGGTGCAGGCAGGCATCAAGATCATCTTCGGATGCTACATGTCCTCGACACGCCGCGCGGTGCTGCAGGTGATCGAACAGAGCGATGCACTGCTCTTCTATCCTACGCTGTATGAAGGTTTCGAGTTCTCGCCCAACTGCGTCTATTCCGGCGCCGCTCCGAACCAGAACAGCATCGTCCTCGCGGACTACCTTCTCGAGAGTTATGGTGATCGGTTCTACTTTGTGGGTTCGAACTATGTCTTTCCGTATGAATCCAACAGGATCATGCGCGATCTGATCCAGAATCTCGGCGGAAGGGTGCTGGATGAGCGCTACATCCCGCTGGTGCCAAAGGCCGATGACATCGACCGGATCATTGCCGAGATCGCGACCTGTGCACCTGCGGTCGTGTTCTCGACCGTGGTGGGGGATGCGGCGCGCGCGCTCTACCAGGCCTATGATATGGCGGGCTTCGATCGCGCCCTCATGCCCATCGGCAGCCTGACCACCGGAGAGGCCGAGATCGCCGCAATGGGCGCGGAGGCCGGTGAGGGGCACATCACCTCGGCACCCTATTTCTGCAGTATCACGTCGCCGGAGAATCGCCGTTTCGTGGCGGCCTACAGGTCCCGGTTCGGACAAGAAGCACCGATTTCGGCCTGTGCCGAGGCTGCCTATTTCCAGGTTCACCTCTTCGCCGAAGCGGCGCGGCTGAGCGGATCGACAGCGCGTGCAGAGCTTCTGGAGGCCTTGGCAAAGGTCGAACTCGCCGCGCCACAGGGATCCGTGAAGGTGGACAGCCGCAATCATCACACCTTTCTCACGCCGCGTGTGGCGCGGGTCGATGCGGCGGGTGTGTTCGAAATCGTCTACGAGTCGAAACGACCTCTGCGCCCGGATCCCTACATGGTCGAGCCATCGGAGGGGACCTCTTGGAGCATCTCCGCATTGGCACTGTGACACGATGCCAGGCATGACGGTTCGCATACAACTCAAGGATTTGCGGGACCTGGGCGTTTTGGTCGTGCACCCGCCTGATTCCGATGGCACGATGGTGCTGGAACAGATCCGACGCATCGGCTGCCGGACAGAGGCGATCTGGCCACCGCCCAAGGAAATCCCGTCGGACGCCAATGTGGTGATCGCGGGCATCTTTCGCGACCACCACAAGGCGCTGAAAGCCAGCCTGCGCAGGGCAGGGACGCCGCAACCCGCGGTGATCGCGCTGGTGGATTACGAAAATCCCGCGATGTTGCAACTGATGCTGGAAATCGACGTGCTGGCGGTGATTTCGAAACCTGTGCGCAGTTTCGGAATTCTGACCAACCTCGTGATCGCCCGGAACGCCGCCCTCATCCGGCAGGACCTGTCGGACAGAATCGGCAAGCTGGAAACACGGCTTTCCGGTCTCAAGAAGATCGCCAAGGCGAAATCGATACTGATGAAAATACAATCGATCTCGGAAGAAGATGCCTATAAAACGATCCGGGCCCAGGCCATGTCCAAGCGAATATCCATAGACGAGATGGCTGATGCAATCATCAATGCAAATTACCTCTTGTCTTCCAGGATGAATAGTGAATGATTGGTTGACGCAGGGTCAATGATGCCTCTGCAAAGAACACGGTCTCCCGCTTGCAACGGCGACATCAACGAGTGTTCTGAAAAGACCGGACTTGGGCAGCGCCGCCCGTTTTTCAACTTTAAGAAAGTTGGTCCGGACTTGATCCTACAAATTACCCTGGTTGATTTCCTTGGCTGCATGCCTTTGGAAAAGCCTTCTCTCTACTGACATTTCAAGGAGCTTTGCGCCGCATTCGCGTCGCATCCAGCCCTTGTCGATCCTCAGCTAAAGCTCGTCGGCCACCACCGCGTCTTTGCGTCCTTTTGCGGGTCCTCCACAGGACCCGATCCATCCCCTTGTGACACATGATTGACCAACTGGAGCACCTATCCATGACCACATCGCGTCGAAATTTCCTCAAGCAATCATCGGCTTACGGCGCAGCTGCCGCCTTGGCCCCCGGGCTTTTCGTAAACGCGGCGCAAGCGGCGGACGAAATAGAAGTCGGTATCCTGTTTTCGCTGACAGGCGGTCTGTCGATCGTCGAAAAATCGCTGGCTGACGCCACGCTGATGGCGATCGAGGAGATCAACCAGTCCGGCGGTGTCATGGGCAAGATGATCAAGCCGATCCTCGAGGATGGTGCATCCGATCCCAAGACCTATAACGAAAAGGCGTCCAAGCTGGTGATCCGCGATCGCGTGCCGTCGGTATTCGGTTCATATACCTCGGCAAGCCGAAAAGCCGTGCTGCCCGTATTCGAAAAACGCAATGGTCTGTATTTCTATCCGACCTATTACGAGGGGTTCGAATGTTCCAAGAACGTCGTCTACACCGGCGCCGTCCCGAACCAGCAGCTTTCGAATTTCATTCCATGGATCATCAATACACTCGGCAAGAAGAAATTCTTCATCGTAGGTTCGAATTACATCTATCCGCGTGAAATGTCGAAGGTATCGAAGATCCTGATCGAACAGAATGGCGGCGAATGGGTCGACGATCAGTATCTGGAACTCGGGCATTCCGAATGGGGCGCCATGGTCAACAAGATCAAGGAAAGCGGCTGCGATGTCGTTCTGTCCAATGTCGTCGGCGACAGCGTCATCGCGTTCTACAGGGAATTCAAGAACCAGGGCCTCACGCATGATGTCCTGCCGATTTGCGCGACGGTGACGTCAGAGATCGAAATTGCCGCAATGGGCGCGGAATTCGCCGTCGGCAGCTATACCTCTTTCCCGTATTTCCAGGCTATCGATACGGAGCGCAACAAGGCCTTCATCGAACGCTACCGCGCCTTCGTGAACGATCCAGCCGCGGTCACACATCACGCCATGGAAAGCAGCTACTTCCAGGTTTTCCTCTGGAAACAGGCCGTCGAGGCCGCGGGTGGGGAATTGACCACCGACGCCATCCGCGAAGGCGTCAAGGGACAGGTCTTCGAAGCCCCCAACGGCACTGTGACCGTCGATCCCGAGAACCTCCACACCTATCTCACTCCGCGCATCGCGCAATGGGGCGAGGACGGGCAGGGCACCATCATCGACGCCTATCCCGAACCGGTTCGACCGCTGCCCTACGTGGCTTATGGCGAGACAGCGGAGAATCTGTTCTGCGCCTCAGCCGGGCTCGATTCCAGCAAGCTCTGATCCCGTGACGTCCGGCGGGTGCCAGCACCTGCCGGACCGTTTCGCAGTCTTTCCCGTGACCAGAACCGAGGAATAAACCATGGCAGATATCCTGTTCATCGGCCTGTCGCTATCGTCGATCCTGTTGCTGATCGCGCTTGGATTGTCGATCACCTACGGCGCGATGGGTGTCATCAACATGGCGCATGGCGAGCTGGTGATGATCGGTGCCTATACCGCGGTTCTTGCCGGCATCTATCTGAACCTGAACCTTTTCCTCTCTCTTCCTCTGGCCTTCGCGACGTCTGCGGCGCTCGGGCTCCTGATCGAGCGGCTGGTGATCCGGCGGCTCTATGGCCGCATCATCGACACCCTGCTCGCGACCTGGGGCGTGGCGATCCTGCTCCAGCAGGCGATCCGGCTGGAATTCGGGCTGAGCTTCTTTGATATCCACATTCAGGGCCTGGGCACGGGGCTCCAGAACATCTCCGTCCCGGCCTTCCTGACGCAGCCGTTCGATTTTGCCGGAATGACGATCCAGCCCTATCGCAGCTTCATCATCCTGGTGACGCTTCTGCTCACGTTGCTGACCTGGTTTCTGTTCTACCGCACGCGCATCGGAATGCAGGTCCGGGCCATCATGCGCAATCCGCAGATCGCGGCGGCCTGCGGCATCGACGTGCGCCGCGTATCTGCGCTGACCTTCGCCTACGGCTCCGGTCTGGCGGGGGTGGCAGGTGTGCTGCTGGCAGGTTTCAAAACCGTGCAGCCGGACATGGGCACCTCTGTCGTGGTGGACGGCTTTCTGGTCGTCGTCGTCGGAGGGGTCGGCAGTCTCATCGGGACGATCTTCGCATCGCTGCTTCTGGGCCAGATCAACGGAATAATCGCGGTCCTGTCCAACGACATTCTGGCGCGGGCCGTCGTCTTTGGCGTGGTCATCGTGCTGATCATGTGGCGGCCGAAGGGTCTATTTTCATTCAGGGGGCGCTGAGACATGCAGTCCGGAAGATTTGACTCCGTCGGCGTCGACGTGGTGGCATACGGTGCCTTCATCCTTGCCATCCTGCTGCTGCCTCTTTTCCTGGATGATCCGTTCTGGCTGAACCGGATCGCCAAGTATTTGGTCTACGGCATGCTCGGCGTCGCGATTGCCTTGTCCTGGGGCTATGCCGGGATCCTCAACCTGGGGCAGGGGCTGTTCTTCGGCATGGGCGCCTACATGGTCGCGATGTCGCTGAAGCTGCAGAGCTCGACCAGTCTGCAACAGGGGTCGGACAGTCCCGTGCCGGATTTCATGCTGTGGAATGCCCAGCCCGGCGCCCCGACCGAATTGTGCTGCATCAGCCCGTCATCCTTTCTGTGGCTGCCATTTCAGGCCCAGTGGTTCGGCGCGGTCATGGCTCTTGTGGTACCTGTCGTGATCGCACTCGCATTGTCATCGGCGATCTTCCGGCTGCGCGTTTCGGGCGTTTATGTCGCGATCATCACTCTCGCCAGCGTGCTTCTGGTGCGGCTTCTGATCGTGGATGCCCAGCCTCTGACGAACGGGTTCAACGGGCTGACGGATCTGGGCTGGCTGACAGTCGCAGGGTTCGAGTTCGATCCCTACCTCACTCAAACCTATTACATCGTGGCGGTTTCTCTCTCGCTCGTTCTGGTGCTGACGCGGGTGCTGGTGGGAACTCGGGCAGGGCTGATCCTCCAGTCCACCCGGGATGATCCCAACCGCGCACGGTATCTGGGTTTCGACGTCGCGGCCTATCAGATCTTCTTCTTTACCGTGTCGGCCGGCATCGCGGGCTTTGCCGGAATGCTCTACGTGATCGCGGCCGAATTCGCCTCGCCGAGCTTCATGGATCTGGCCTTCTCCATCACGATGGTCGTCTGGGCCGCGGTCGGCGGGCGCAGTTCCCTGCTGGGCGCCTGCATCGGCGCGATCCTCATCAATACGATCGAGGCGACGGCGAGTGAATCCGAGATGTTTCAGGAAGCCTGGCGCGCCATCATCGGCCTGATTTTCATTCTCGTGGTGCTGTTCCTGCCGCGCGGTCTGGCCGGTGTGGGGCAGGATCTGACGGCGCGCCTGATCGGCATGGCCCGTCGCCCGTCCGCTGCGCCCGACAGGCAGGCGTCGCGTGATGCAGCGGAATGAGGGGATGAACATGTCCACAAATAACGCACTGACCATCGACGGGCTGACCGTCAATTTCGACGGCTTCAAGGCGGTCGACGGTTTTTCGACGGTGATCGAGGATGGCGAGCTGCGCGTTGTCCTTGGCCCGAACGGGGCCGGAAAGACCACCATGATGGACCTGATCAGCGGAAAGACCAAGGCCAGCGCAGGATCGGTCCGGCTCTATGGCAGGGACATAACGAGCCGCGCGGAGCACAAGATCGCCCGAGCTGGTATCGGACGCAAGTTTCAGATTCCAAGCATATTTCGCGATCTGACGGTCCGCGAGAATTTCGAGGTCGCGGTGACGCGCACACCCGGTGTCCTGTCGAACCTGCGGATGGGGCTGCGCGCGTCCGAGCGCAAGCAGGTCCAGCACATCGTCGATCTGACCCAACTTGGCGACGTGCTGGAAAAACGCGCGGGCGATCTCAGCCACGGTCAGATGCAATGGCTCGAACTCGGGATGCTGATCGGTCAGGAAAGCCGGGTGATCCTTCTGGACGAACCGACGGCAGGGATGACGCAGGCGGAAACGCTCAAGACATCGCGGATCATCAATGCGCTCAAGGGCAGCCATACGCTTCTGGTCGTGGAGCATGACATGGCCTTCGTGCGGGAGATCGCCGAGAAGATCACGGTGATGCACCTTGGCAAGATGCTGGCCGAAGGCAAGATCGAGCAGATCGAAAAGGATCCCGCGGTTCAGGATGCCTATCTGGGAAGCGGGGGGATCCACTGATGCTGGAGCTCTCCGATCTCGACAGCTTTTATGGGCGCAGCCAAGTGCTGCACAATGTCCGACTCGAAGCCGCGAGCCAGAGCATCGTGGCCATCGTCGGGCGCAATGGCGTGGGCAAGACGACATTGCTGCGCACCATTCTGGGGCTGACCGACAGGTCGGACGGGGTGATCACGCTGGACGGTGCTGACCTCTCGGCGCTGGCGACGCATGAGCGGGCACGCAGCGGCATCGCCTATGTTCCACAAGGGCGGCACATCATCCCGGACTTCACCATCAAGGACAACATCCTGATGGGCGGATTCGCCGACAGGAGCGGCGGCACCCGCATTCCCGACATCGTAGCGGAGCTCTTTCCCTATCTCATGGAGAACCTCGATCGGCCCGGCGGGGTCCTGTCCGGCGGCCAGCAGCAGCAACTCGCGATTGCCCGGGCGCTCACTGCAAGGCCCAAGATCATGCTGATGGATGAACCTACCGAAGGCATCCAGCCCAACATCGTCGAACAGATCGAAGACACGATCATCCGGCTCAACACCGATCTCGGGATCACCATCCTGCTGGTCGAGCAGAACGTGAAATTCGTCCGCAGGGCCAGTCACGCCTTTGCGATGATGGAGAACGGCCGCGTGGTCGCGTCGGGTGCCATGGACGACCTGACCGATGCCCTTGTCAGCAAGCACATGATGATATGATGCGAATCTTCAACGCCATCACAGCCAGCGCGGATGACGCCGATGTCGCAGAGCGGCTGCATGCGCTCGAACATTCGGGGCAGCTGGATTGGCTTTTCCTGCCGCCCGCCGATCTTTCGCGTCACCGGCTGCGGGCCAAGACCTCGCTCGGAGAGGAGATCGCCATTGCCCTGCCGCGCGACGTGCATCTCTACGATGGTGCGGTCCTGCGGCTCGACTCATGCGGCGCGTTGGTCGTGCGGGTGGAGTCGGAGAGCTGGCTGCGCCTGCGTCCCAGTTCTGCACCTGCCGGGCTGAAGCTTGGCTATCATGCCGGAAACCTGCATTGGCGCGTGGGTTTTGATGGTGCGGATCTGCTGGTCGCTCTCGAGCGGCCATTCGAGACCTATCTTGACCGGCTTGCGGACATGGCGGCCGACGGGAGTGTGGATATCCTCGGCCCGGAGACCCGGACATGACGACCGTGCTTCAGACCCTGACCCTGCTTCAGGTCACCGACAGCAGCTTTCCCTCCGGGGCATTCGCCTTCTCGAACGGGTTGGAGGGGGTGATACAGGACGGTTTCGTCCGCGATTCCACCCAGATCGAGGAGATCCTGCGCGACCATCTGGTGCCGCGCTGGCTGATGTTCGACCGGGTCTTCCTGTCCGCTGCACATGTCGCCGCAGCCACGTCGGCAGATCTCGATGCCGTCGACAGCGATTGCAACACGCGCATGGTGGCCCCGGCGATGCGGGCCGCCTCGCTCGGGGTCGGGCGCTCGCTTCTGACCACCCATGCGCGGATGCAGACACCGACCGCGGCTGCCTGGCATCAGGATGTGCTGACCGGTTCACGCTGGGGGCATGCGCCGGTGGTGCAGGGTGCCATGGGTGCGGCCTTGGGGCTGGGTCTCGCGGAGGTCGCGGCAGGCGCGCTCTTCGGGCAGATCTCGGCTGCGATCAGCGCCTGCATACGCATGGGGCGGCTCGGCGCCCTGGAGGCGCAGAAGATCGTCGCCCGTATTCTCGCAACAGCAGCGGCAGGGCTTGCGGAACCCTGTCCCGCGCTGCCTTCCGGGTTTTCCCCGCTTCTGGATATAGCCGCGCAACGCAGGCCGGTTGGCCGTGCGCGGCTCTTTGCGAATTGAGGGAGGTGGAGACGCCATGCTTCTGACACCCACGGAACTGGAAAGGCTGACGCTTTTCACCGCCGCCGAACTTGCCCGCAAGCGCCGTGCAAGGGGGCTTCGTCTGAACATGCCCGAGGCGACCGCGCTGATCTGCGACGAGATCCTCGAAGGCGCGCGGGAGGGGCGCAGTGTCGCCGACCTGATCGGCTGGGGCTCCACCATCCTTACCAGTCAGGACGTGATGCCGGGCGTGCCGCAGATGATGCCGATCCTTCAGGTCGAAGGGATGTTTCCCGACGGTACCAAGCTGGTCACGGTTCATACGCCGATCCGCCCGGCCGAGGGGATGGGCGAAGACACGAGCGCAGGCATTCCGGGCGAAATTCGCGCGGCTCCGGGCGAGGTCGAAATCAATGCCGGACGACCCAAGAGCAGTCTGACGGTTCTCAATACCGGGGACCGGCCGGTACAGATCGGCAGTCATTTCCACTTTTTCGAAGTCAACAAGGCGCTGGAATTCGACCGCGCGGCGGCCTTTGGCCTGCGGCTCGACATCCCGGCGGGCACGGCGGTGCGCTTCGAACCGGGTCAGAGCCGCGAAGTCGATCTGGTGCGCATCGGCGGCACCTCCCGCGTGGGCGGTCTGAACGGGTTGAGCGACGGGCCGACGGAACCTGCGGACCGCGAGGCGGCTCTGATCCGTGCGCGCGCCGCTGGGTTCAGGGGGGCCTGAGCCATGGCATGGATGAGCCGGGCGGATTACGCCGCGATGTACGGACCAACGACCGGCGACGCCGTGCGGCTGGGCGACACGCAGCTCTGGGCCGAGATAGAGCATGACCATGCGGTCCCGGGCGAGGAATGCCTGCATGGTGGCGGCAAGACGCTGCGCGACGGCATGGGGCTCGTCGCCGGCGCCACGAGCGCAACGGGCGGCGTTCTGGACATGTTGATCTGCAACGTGGTGGTGATCGATGCTGTTCTGGGCATCGTGAAGGGCGATCTGGGCATAAAGGACGGGCGGATCGTCGGGCTGGGCAAGGCCGGCAATCCCGACATGATGGACGGTGTCGATCCCCGTCTGATCGTGGGCGCCGGAACCACCGTGCGCGATGCGGAAGGCATGATCGCAACCGCGGGAGCCATCGACGTGCATGTGCATTTCGACAGCGCGCAGCTTGTCGAACACGCGATTTCCAGCGGGATCACGACCATGCTGGGCGGCTCGCTTGGACCGATCACCGTGGGCATCGATTCCGGTGGTCCGTTCAACGTGGGCAAGATGCTGCAGGCCGCCGAGCAATGGCCGATGAATTTCGGCTTTCTGGGGCGTGGCAACGCGCATCGGCCCGAAGCCATGCGGGAGCAGATCGAAACCGGCTGCATCGGCCTGAAGATCCACGAGGATTGGGGGGCGATGCCAGCCGCCATCGACTGCTGCCTGTCGGTCGCGGACGAGATGGATTTCCAGGTCCAGCTGCACACCGATACCCTGAACGAAAGCGGCTTCCTCGAGGATACGCTGGCCGCCATCGGCGGCCGAACGATCCACATGTATCACACCGAAGGTGCCGGGGGCGGTCACGCGCCCGACATCATCCGCGTCGCCGGAGTTGCGAATTGCCTGCCGTCCTCGACCAACCCGACCAACCCCTACACCGTCAATACGTTCGATGAACATCTCGACATGACGATGGTCTGTCATCACCTCAACCCGGCCATTCCCGAGGATGTGGCCTTTGCCGAAAGCCGGATCCGCGCCCAGACGATCGCGGCCGAGGATGTGCTGCATGATATCGGCGCAATCTCGATGCTGGGCTCCGACAGTCAGGGCATGGGGCGCATCCACGAGGTGATCTGCCGCACCTGGCAGCTCGCTTCGAAGATGAAGGTCCAGCGTGGTCGGTTGCCCGAAGAGCGCTCCGAGGGCTGCGACAACGAGCGGATCAAGCGCTACATCGCCAAGTACACGATCAATGCCGCCCGATGCTTCGGCATCGAGCCGCATGTCGGCAGCCTCGAGGATGGCAAGATCGCGGACGTGGTGCTGTGGCGTCCGGCGTTCTTCGGGATCAAGCCGGAACTGGTGGTCAAGGGAGGTTTCATCGCCTGGGGGGCGATGGGGGACAGCGCGGCGAGCCTCATGACCTGCGAGCCGATCCTGATGCGGCCGCAATGGGGCGCATTCGGCCGGGCGGCCCCGGCGCTCAGCGCATGCTTCGTCAATCCGCGGGCCATTTCCGGCGGGCTGGCCGACAGGCTCGACCTCAAGAAATCCCTGCTGCCCGCCATCGGCACCCGTCACCTGCGCAAATCCGACATGCATCTCAACGATTCCTGTCCGGATATCCGCGTCGATCCCGCCACCTTCGATGTGTTCGTGGACGGGGTCCTCGCGACCTGCGAACCGGCCAGCGAATTGCCGCTGACCCAGCGGTACATGCTGCGATGAACGCGGTTCAGGATATGCAGGCGCGGCCGGGCGCGGCGCGGGTCGGTATCGGCGGCCCGGTCGGATCGGGCAAGACCGCGTTGATCGAGGCGTTGATCCCGCGTTTCGCGGCGCAGACCATCAGCCTTGCAGTGGTGACCAACGATCTCGTCACGGACGAGGATGCACAGCGCTTGCGCAGGTCGGGCCTGATAGATCCGGCACGGGTCCGGGCGGTCGAGGCCGGGGCATGTCCGCACACGGTCATCCGGGAGGATCCGACACTCAACATCGCGCAGGCGGACATGCTCGAGGCGACCATCCCGGGTCTCGATCTGATCCTGATCGAAAGTGGCGGTGACAATCTCGCCTCGACATTCTCGCTCGACCTCGTTGACTGGTGGATGTTCGTGATCGATGTGGGCCAGGGCGAGGACATTCCGCGCAAGCGCGGACCTGGGCCGATGCAATGCGATCTGCTGGTCATCAACAAGGTGGATCTCGCACCATATGTCGGCGTGGACGCGTCGCGGATCCTCGACGAGGCGCGCATGATCCGCGATCAGCGCCCGACGATATCCTGCCAGTGTCGGGGCGAGGATGCCGGGCACGGTCTCGATGCCATCCTGAAGGAAATCTGCGACAACGTGCTGTTTCGTGCCGTGGCGGGTGCCGAATGACGCGCGCGGCGACATTTCCGCCGCGGGCCCGGCCGGTTCCGCGCAAGGTGTCCGCCAACCTTGAATTCCGGCGTGCCGGTGCGCGGACGATCGTCGGGCGGCAATGCATGCCGCATCCGTTCCACATCACCCTGCCGTTTCATATTGCGGGCGACCCGTCCGGCATGGCGACGCTCTATATGCAATCTTCCTCTGGGGGGCTTTATGGCGATGATGCGCTCTCTCTTCACGTGACCGTCGGAGAGGCCGCTTCGGTGCATCTGACCACGCAGGCCTCGACAGTCGTGCATCACGGGCGGGGCGGCGAGGCCTGTCAGACGGTCACGTTCGATATCGGTCGGGATGGGTATCTGGAATACCTGCCGGATCCCGCCATCCTGTTTGCCGGGGCAGCACTTTCCTCGCGGGTCGAGATCAGGATGGCCGAAAATGCGGTCGTCCTGCTGAGCGACAGCGCCTTGACCCATGATCCCGAAGGGCAGGGCGAGCCCTTCGACCGATACGTTACGGAGATCGCCATTCTTGGCCCTGATGGGACGGCGTGCCTGATCGAGCGCTCCGACGTCACCGGGGCCGACTGGCTACGGCGCACCCGCGGGCTGCCCGCATATGGGCTGATCCTTGTTGCGGGTGTGACCGACGCCGAGCCGCTTGCGGACCATATCGACCGTGCCCTCGCGACGGCGGCCGCTTCTTCGGTCTACGCAGTCGCGGCAGCCTTGCCGGAGCGCGGGGTCGTCGTGGTCCGCTTTCTCTGCGCGACAGGCGCCGACCTGACCCGCATGCAGGATGTGATCTGGCGCGCAACCCGCGAGGCGCTGACGGGGCACGCCCCCGCGCGGCGCCGGAAATGAACGCAAATCGTCCCGACAGGGGCATATCGGAAAGGCGAACGGAGATGACAGAGGTTGGAACAAGAGCGGATCGCCGGGACTGGCCGGGCGTCGCAGGTCACAACGTGTTGGATGGGCGGCCCCGAGTCCTGGGAGAGGCGGCATGACCCTGCGCCGTCCGGACGCCGACGAGCTGGCACGCATCGGCGAGTTGACTGGAGTCGATCTCACATGGACCGAAATCGTGACACTGGAACCGATCGTCGCGGCCGTGCTGGATGGCTATGATGCGCTTGACCAGTATCCCGATCCCTTGCGGGAAGTGATCCCCGCCGTGCGCATTCCCGGGGCTCGGCCCGAGCCCGAGGACGATCCGCTCAATGGCATCGTGCGCACCTGCAGCGTGCTTGCGGCTCCGGAGGTCAAGAACGGAGCCCTGTCCGGAAAACGGATCGGGCTGAAGGATACCGTCTGCATCGCGGGCATCCCGATGACCTGCGCGTCTCGGCTGCTGTATGACTACACGCCGGACATCGATGCCACCGTGACGAAACGGATCCTGGAGGCCGGTGGTCACATCACGGCCGTCATGAACACCGACGATTTCGCCTTTTCCGGTGGCGGACATACCAGCGTATACGGTCCCGGCCGCAATCCGGTGGATCCATCCCATACGCCGGGCGGGTCCTCCAACGGCTCGGCGACGGGGATTGCGACCGGTCAGGTAGACATTGCGCTGGGGGGTGATCAGGGCGGATCGATCCGCATTCCGGCATCGTTCAGCGGGATCGTCGGGTTGAAGCCGACGCACGGGCTGGTGCCCTATACCGGGATCGTCGGCTTCGATCAGAGCATCGATCACATCGGTCCGATGGCGACCACGGTCGAGGCCTGCGCGCTGATGCTGAGCGTCATTGCCGGTATCGACGACACGGCCATCGATCCGCGGCAGCCGTCGTCCATCGACGTGCCGGATTATGCGGCCGCCCTGACCGGCGACATCAAAGGGATGAAGATCGCCGTCCTGACCGAAGGCTTCGAAACCCCGGATGCGATGGACAGCGTCAACCACGCGGTCCGCGGGGCGATCGAGACCTTGAAATCGCTCGGGGCCGAGATCGTCGAGGTGTCGGTGCCGATGCACACCCGCGCCGTGCCGTTGTGGAACTGCATCGCCATCGAGGGAGGCCTTGCCAGCTTTACCAGCGGCCATGCGGCCTACCAGACCAAGGGCTATTACAATCCCCGTCTGATCAGTGCGATGATGCGGGCGGTCAAGACGCACAGCCATGATCTGTCTCCGACGGCCAAGATGGGCGCGATCGTGGCGCATTACATGCGCGATCGCTACGACGGCGTGTTCTACGCCCGGGCGCAGAACATGGTGCGCGCGCTCACCGCCGCCTATGACGCCGTTCTCGCGGATGCCGACCTGATCGTCATGCCCACGACGCCCCAGACCGCACATGCCTGTCCCGCACTGCCCGAGATCGACCTGGCCGAGCATATCGGCCAGGCGCTCAACATGGTTTGGAACACCGCGGCCTTCGACATGACGGGGCACCCGTCGATCTCGGTGCCCGTTCACGGAGTCGACGGTCTTCCGGTCGGGCTGATGCTGACCGGACGCCAGTTCGACGACGCCCGGGTGCTGCGCGCGGGGCATGCTTATCAGCAGGCGACGGGCTGACCCCACTTGTCCGCGCGTGGCGTCCTTTGAGGGCAATCGCGGCGGAGCACGGAACGAACGGCGCCGACAGGATCTTGTGCGTCGAGGATGACCATCAGGACAATCAGCAGAGAAGGAAAGACAATGTTTCACGGCGATATCACAAGCAGCAAGGACACCGTCGGCGTCGCGGTGGTCAACTACAAGATGCCTCGCCTTCACACCAAGGCGGAAGTCCTTGAGAATGCGGGCAAGATTGCAGAGATGCTCAAAGGCATGAAGGTCGGCCTGCCGGGCATGGATCTGGTCATCTTCCCGGAATATTCGACGCACGGGATCATGTACGACGAAAAGGAGATGTACGAGACAGCCTCGTCCATTCCCGGCGACGAGACAGAGATCTTTGCGGCAGCCTGCCGCGACGCCAATGTCTGGGGCGTATTTTCCCTGACCGGAGAGCGCCACGAGGAGCACCCCAACAAGGCCCCCTACAACACCCTGATCCTGATGAACAACAAGGGCGAGATCGTTCAGAAATACCGCAAGATCATGCCTTGGGTCCCGATCGAGGGCTGGTATCCGGGCAACTGCACCTACGTTTCCGAAGGCCCCAAGGGCATGAAGATGAGCCTCATCATCTGCGATGACGGCAACTACCCGGAAATCTGGCGCGACTGCGCCATGAAGGGCGCCGAGCTGATCATCCGCTGCCAGGGCTACATGTATCCCGCAAAGGAGCAGCAGGTGCAGATGTCCAAATCGATGGCCTGGGCGAACAACTGTTATGTCGCGGTCGCGAACGCCTCAGGCTTTGACGGGGTCTATTCCTATTTCGGCCATTCGGCGATCGTCGGCTTCGACGGGCGCACCCTCGGCGAATGCGGCACCGAGGATATGGGCATTCAATATGCACAGCTGTCAGTATCGGCAATCCGCGACGCACGCCGGAACGGCCAGTCGCAGAACCACCTCTTCAAGCTGTTGCACCGCGGCTATACCGGCACGATCGCGTCAGGCGACGGAGATCAGGGCCTCGCGGCGTGTCCTTACGATTTCTACACCAAGTGGGCGACCGACCCTGAGGGGACGCGCGAAATGGTCGAGGCGCTGACCCGCGAAACGGTGGGCACCGACGAATGCCCGATGGAAGGCATTCCGAACCAGAAAACGGCGACGCATCGCTGACGGCCGACAACCGACACCGGCCGACACCCCGAAAAGCGTTCCGGTGTCGGCTACCAAGGCGGCGAGCCCCAGGACGCTCCGTCAAGGCGTGCCGTCCCGATCCGAAAGACATTTCCGATCGCCCGGGCCGCAGCGCCTGAGCGGCAATTGCCTCATTTCCACAAAAAAGGAAAAACGCGATGACAAAGATTGATGTTTCCGCAGACGCCCTGGGCGCGGCAGAGGACCAGATCGACACGCTTCTCGGCAATGAATACGAACATGAACCGGTTCCACTTTCGGCCCGGCACAGCCTGTTTTCGGTAACGACGGTCTGGCTCGGCTTTCCCATGATCATCACCGGGGCCATGACGGGCTCCATACTGGTGCTGGGCATGGGCTTTTCCGATGCACTGACCGCGATGCTGATCGGCAACCTTCTGATGTTTCTCTATGTCGGCGCGCTGGGCCTGCTTGGGACCCGGTCGGGCATGAACTTTGCGCTGATCGCCAGCATCGTCTTCGGCAAGAAGGGCTACATGCTGGCCTCGGGTCTGCTGTCGACGCTGCTGCTGGGCTGGTACGCGGTGCAGACCGGGATCACCGGCGCGCTGATCAGCGCAACCTATGATCTGAATTATGTCGCGATGACCGTGGTGGCCGGGCTGCTCTACATCGGCATCACCTTCGTGGGCGTGAAGGGCCTGCACTATATCGGGCTTGTCTCGGTGCCGCTCTTTGTCGTGCTGGGGCTCTGGGTCGCGCTGGATGCCGCCTCGACCACGACCTGGTCGGCCATCATGGCCTATCCGGGCAATAACGGCATGGCGAGCATGTCTATGGGCGTGGGGCTGACCGTCGTGATCGCGCTCTTCATCGATGCAGGAACGGTGACGGCCGACTTCAACCGCTGGGCAAAAGACGGTTCCGCATCGCTGATCTCGACCTTCAGCGCCTTTCCCTTTGCCAACCTTATCGCGATGCTCGTCGGGGGTGTCATGACGGCGGCCCTGGCGGTTCCCGACGCGAACCCGTTCGGCAACGACAACATGTTCGGCTATCTCAACGGAATGGGGATCGGTCTCGTGAGCCTGCTGGCCTTCGTGTTCCTGTTCATCAACCTCGGCTCGGTCTGCGCGCACTGTCTCTACAACTCGGCCACCGGGTGGTCGCGGATCATGAACACGCATATGCGCCTCGCGGCGGTCGTGCTCGGTCTGATCGGCATTGCGGTCGCGGCGGGCAATATCTGGGCCTTCTTCATCCAGTGGCTGTCGCTTCTCGGCATTCTCGTCCCGCCGATCGGTGCGATCATCATCATCGACCAGTATGTGACGCGCCCCGGATCCGTCGTGAACAGCGATTGGCGCAAGGATGCGTTCATCGCCTGGGGATGCGGATCGGTCGTCGCGTTCATCGTCGAATTCTACGCCTCTCAGCTGTCTACCGCGATCTCGGCCGCGGTCGTCGCCGGAGTGGCCTACTACGCGATCTCGAAGGTGCGCACCAAGGAACTCAGCGCGGCCTGATCGGAACGGGACCGGCATGCTCCGTTGGGAGACGTGCCGGTCGGCACCAACAAAAAGACCATAAAGGAACCGGGGAAATGACACTGGACTACAAGGTTTTCGACGCCGGAGACGTGACCCTCCAAAGCGGCGCGACGATCCGAGACTGTAAGCTGGCCTACAAGACCTTCGGCACGCTCAACGCTGCGAAGGACAACGCGATCATGTATCCCACATGGTATTCCGGCCAGCATTACGACAACGAATGGCTGATCGGCGAAGGCCGCGCGCTGGATCCGGCGCACTATTTCATCATCATTCCCAACATGCTGGGCAACGGGCTGTCGTCGTCGCCAAGCAACACGCCCGAACCCTACAACAAGTCTCGTTTTCCCGATGTCACCGCCTATGACAACGTGATGCTGCAGCACCGGCTCGCGACCCAAGAGCTTCATCTCGAAACGCTGCCTCTGGTCACCGGCTGGTCGATGGGCGCCTTGCAGACCTTTCACTGGGGGGCGCTGTTCCCGGACATGGTGCAGCGCATCGCGCCGTTCTGCGGATCGGCGAAATGTTCGCGTCACAACTACGTCTTCCTCGAAGGGGTCAAGGCCGCGCTCACCGCGGACGGGGCCTGGAACAATGGCTGGTATACCGAAAAACCCGAAAGGGGCCTGCGCGCGATGGCGCGGGTCTATGCCGGCTGGGGCTTCAGCCAGGCGTTCTACAGGCAGGAACTCGACATGAAGACGCTGGGCTTTTCCTCGCTCGAGGATTTTCTCGTCGCTTTCTGGGAGGGGTTCTTTCTTCCCAAGGATGCCAACAATCTGCTCACCATGCTGTGGACCTGGCAGAACGGCGATATCTCGAAAAACGCTCTCTATGGCGGCGACTATGCGAAGGCGCTCGGGGCGATCAAGGCGAAGGCCTTTGTCATGCCCGGGCAGACGGACCTCTATTTCCCGCCCGAGGACAGCGCCAACGAAGTGGCGCATATGCCCAACGCGGAATTGATCCCCGTACCGTCGATCTGGGGTCACTTTGCAGGCGGTCCGGGTACGAACCCGGAAGACGTGGAGTTCATCGATGCGCGCCTGAAGGAGCTTCTGGCAAGCTGAGCCGGAGGCTTCATGCGACGCGTTCCGGAACATGCCAGTCATGTTCCGGACCTTGCCAGCGTTTCGGATTTTCGCCGCAAGCGCTATCGTTACCGACTTTGAACAAGAGGCTCGCTCATGGAACTGGACCAGTACACGCTGACGAAGGAGCCCTATTACAGGCCGGTCGGTCGCGAGATCGAGCTTTACACCGCCGCCTATGCCGCCCGCCTGCCGATCATGCTGAAAGGCCCGACCGGTTGCGGCAAGACACGCTTCATCGAGCACATGGCCTGGAAGCTCGGCCGCCCGCTCGTGACGATCTCGTGTCACGAGGACATGACGGCGTCCGATCTTGTGGGGCGCTATCTGCTCGACCCTTCCGGAACGGTCTGGAGCGACGGGCCGCTTACGATGGCAGTTCGGCATGGCGGCATCTGCTACCTCGACGAGATCGTCGAGGCGCGGCAGGACACGACCGTGGTGATCCACGCCCTGACCGATGACCGGCGGATCCTTCCGCTGGAAAAGAAGGGCGAGCTGGTGCGCGCGCATCCCGATTTCCAGCTCGTGATCTCTTACAATCCGGGCTACCAGAGCGTGCTCAAGGATCTCAAGGAATCGACCAAGCAGCGCTTTTGCGCGATGGATTTCGGCTATCCCGATCCGGTGATCGAGACCGAGATCGTCGCATCCGAGGCGCGCATCCCGTCATCGGTGGCGCATACGCTGGTTCAGATCGCCAAGCGGTCGCGCAATCTGCAAGGGCAGGGGCTGAGCGAAGGCGCATCGACCCGGATGCTGATCAATGCGGGCCACCTGATCCAGAATGGCGTCACACTGGGCGAGGCCTGCAATCTTGCCCTGATCGTGCCGATCACGGACGATCCGGACATGCGCGACGCGCTGACCAACGCCGTCGCAGCCTGCGCGTGAGTGCGGGATGAGCAGCAAGACCGGCAGATTTCCGCGTCTGGCCGATCCCGCGGAGGATACCAGTTCCGTACCTGCCGCCATGCGTCAGGCCTTCGATGATGACTGGCTGGCACCTTGGCTGCGGGCCCAGACCAAGTTGCGCGACGCGGGCTATGGCGAGCCGCTGGTCAAGGCTTACGGCCGCGCCGGGCTGGACTGTGTCGGGCTGATCGGGGCGGAGACTGTCATCGGCATGGCCGATACGCTGTCGTCGATTTCGATCAAGTCGGGCGTCCTCGCCGCGGAAAGGCTGTGTCAGGTCGCGCCTTTCGCAGCGCGAGCCATCGGCGACGCCCCGCGGTTCCGGAACTGGTTGAACCTGATGCAGCGCTTTGCGGCCATGGCACCGGAATCCACGCTCGCTGTGCTGGATCGGATGGAGGAGCTGCTCACCCGGCTGAACGTGGCTCAGCTCGAGGCGTGGTTGCTCGCCGGAATCCGGCAGGCCGGTGTCGATGGCGAAAAGCGGCTCGATTTCTTCTCGCTGGAAAATCCGGATGCGCTGCGGCTTCTGGAACGCGAAGCCATAGGCGAGGGCTTCTTCGACATGGACCGTCGGCTCAAGGCCTGGTTCACGGCGCTGTACGGCTTGCGGCTGCCGGTGCAACCCGCTCCGCTCAAACGTCATGACGGGGTCGGGCGCCGTGCCAGTTTCGGCGAAGGCTTCATCCAGATGCCCGCGCATTTTCCGGGCTATCATGGGGATCACGCCGAGGCGCTGTTTCGCGCCTCTCTGGCCCATATCGGAGCGCATGTCCGCTTCACGCGGCGGCGGTTCGAGGTCGGCAAGCTGAAACCGCTGCAGGTGGCCGTCGTGTCGCTGATCGAGGATGCCCGTGTCGAACAGTTGGCGATCCGCGAGATGCCCGGCCTGCGTCGCCTGTGGTTGCAATTCCACATTGCCGAGGCTTCGGGTGTGCTGACCGCGGAAAGCCGCTTTGCGCGCCTTGCCCGGGCGCTCATCGATCCGCATTTCGAGGATCCGGACGGCTGGGTGCGCAAGGGCAGGGATCTGTTCCTTGCCGCCGAACCCGAATGGGAGAATTCCGCCACCAGTCGGGCCATCGGCAATCTTCTGGGAAACGACCTTGGCCAGTTGCGCATTCAGTTCAACGCCAAATCCTATGTCGTGCAACCGCCTTACAGGGATGACAATCTGGGTCTCTGGGCCTTTCCCGAGGATGAAAATCCGCCGCAGGAGCAATCAGAAATCCTGCTGGAAACGGCGCGTTTGCGGGAAAACACCCGGTCCGATCAGCCTGACCGGACACGCAATGAACCGGACGATCCCGCGGATCGGACATCGGTGAAGCCGCGCGCGCCGGACGATCCCGAGAGCGGCATGCCGGTCGCGCGCTATCCCGAATACGACTACGAGACGCGCAGCGAACGGCCCGACTGGACGACCGTCGTCGAGTATCCCGCAAGGCGCGGGCCGGGATCCTGTATCGAGACCATTCGCGACCGACATCAGGATCTGATCCGGCGGATCACGGCGGTCATCCGCTCTGCCCGGGTCAGTCGGGCGCAGCGCGAGAAACGCCAGTCAGATGGCGAGATCCTCGACATAGATGCCTGCATCGACGCGCTCGCTGCGCTGAAGGCAGGCGAAATGCCCGATCCCGGAGTCTATCAGACAGTCTCGCGCCGTCGCCGGGATCTTGCGGTAAGCGTCCTTCTGGATGTCTCTGCGTCCACCGCCGATCCGGTCGGAACGGAGGGCGCGACTGTCTTGGATCTATTGCGTGAATCCACGGTGGTGCTCTCGCATGCCATGGCGACGCTCGGCGATCCTTTTTCGCTGGCGGCGTTCAGTTCCAATGGCCGCGAGGATGTGCGTTACACCCGGATCAAGGAATTCGGGCAGCCGTTCGATACTTCGGAAGGGGCGGCGCTGGCGGGTCTGTCCGCCGGATATTCGACCCGGCTCGGCGCGGCTTTGCGGCATGCGGGAGCCGGTCTGTCGTCGCAGCCCACGCACCGACGGCTGCTGTTGCTCGTGACGGATGGCGAACCCTCCGATATCGACTGCCCCGATCCCCGTTACCTGCAGGAAGACGCACGCCGGGCGGTCCAGGGCCTTGCCGCGCGCGGCATGGATGTCTTTTGCGTGGGGGTGGGAGGCGCCAACACGGAAACCGAACGCCGCATCTTCGGGCGGCGGGGCTTTGTGCAGATCGGGTCCGTGGACGCGCTGCCCGAAAAACTGGCCGCCATCTACATGCAACTGACCGCGTAGGGCGGGCGTCCAATCGCAAACGGCCACGGATGGTTTGTGCGGCTGATCGGCGCTTTGGGGCTGTACGGTCCCAGGGCTTGCCCGTTGGAGGCGTCAAACGCTTGCCCGCTTCCCTCGTCAGGTTCGAGTGCCGAACTGCTTCCCATGAACTCCCTTCATCAGGGATCGCGCCGTCCGAGGATGTCCGACAGGGTGAGGAACGAGCTTGCCACGTGGCTGCGCATCAGGCTGCGTGTCGTTTCGGCGTCCCGGGCCAAGATTGCGTCGCTCAGCGCCTGATGTTCGGCGCGGGATGTCGACAGGCGGTTGCCGTCTTCGTGGAAATTCGCGGCGCGCCAGGCGAGCGCGCGCCGGTTGAGATCGTCGAAGGACCGCGCAAGTACGGGGCTGCGCGCGCCGGTCTTGATCACCTCGTGAAAGCGCGCGTTGATCCGGCCATAAGCTTCGGGATCGTCCCCGCAGGTCCACCCTTCTTCGAGGATGACCAGAAGCTGCTGCCGCTCGATCTCGGTCAGGCGGTGGGTCGCCAATGCTGCCAGCGCACTCTCGACCTCACCCACCGCCTCGAAAAGCTCGGCGAGATCGCGCGCCTGCAGGTGCGATACGAAATAGGCGCGCCGCGCGCCGCGTTCGGCAAGGTTGGACTGCTCCAGCCGGTGCAGCGCCTCGCGCACCGGTGTACGGGAGACGCCAAACTGTTCGGCAAGCGCCTTTTCCATCAGTGGCTCTCCGGCGATCATCCGTCCGGCGACGATGCCATCAACCAAAGTGTCGAAGATTCTTTCTGCCACCCGATCAGTCATATGTGGTCCAACTTTGCTGAAAAATGCACCTTTGACGCAAATATGTATACATGTTGGCACAGGTCCCGGTTTCTTCCAACCCGCCAGACGGCAGTTATCGCGCAGCGGGGAGGACGAAATGTGCATTGCCTCGACGAAGACGGGCAAACCGGCAAGGGGGCGGACACATCGGCGATACCGAAGGAAAGGGGGGAGACCATTCCAACAGGGAAGCGAAAAGATGACAGATATCGACCACAAGAAGATCCTGACCGAGCGCGTCTCGGCCAGACTCGGACGGCGCGCCGTACTGAAGGGCATGGGCGCCGGCATCGTCGCGGCAACCGCCGCGGGCGGCTTTCCCGCCATCGCACGGGCGCAGCAGAGCGGGCATCTCAGGATCGCGTCGATCAAGGTGATCGACACGCTCGATCCTCATTTCACCGGTTTCCTCCCGGCGATCCAGGTGATCAACAACATCCATAACGGGCTGCTCAAGATCGTCTATGACGGCGAAGCCCTGACATTCGAGCCGGACCTAGCGGAGACATGGGAGCTCGAGGACGACAAGACCCATGTGTTCAAGCTGCGCGAGGGCGTAAAATTCCATGACGGCACGCCCTGCGACGCCGAGGCGGTGAAATTCTCGCTCCTGCGCGTCAAAGAAGGCGAGCCAGCATCTCCGCATGCCTGGAAGCTGGAGCTGCTGGAGGAGATCGAGATCATCGACCCGCTGAACCTCAAGCTGCATTTCAGCCAGCCCTATGCCTTCCTGCCGGTCGCGCTGAACGGATCGACCGGGCGCGCGGGCACCATCGTGAGCCCGGCCGCGGTCGAGAAATACGGTACCGATTACGGTCGCAATCCGGTCGGTACCGGCCCGTTCAAGTTCGTCTCCTGGCGCGAGAACGACGCGATCGAACTCGAAGCCAATACCGAGTATTTCGAACCCGAAATGCCCAAGCTCGAGCGGGTCACCTTCCTGCTGATGAACGAGGCCTCCACCGCCATCGCGGCGCTGTTCTCGGGGCAGATCGACGGCATGAACGATTGCCCGATGCAGCTCGTGGATCAGGTCGCGGCCAACCCCAACACGCAGATTTTCGGCGAGATCGAGGGCAACTACACCTTCCTTGGCATGAACTGCAAGGATGGCCCCTTCACCGACATCAACCTGCGCCGCGCCGTGGCCTGGGCTCTCGACCGTGAGACGCTGGTGAAACAGGCTTATTTCGGCCGTGCCCAGCAAGCCTATACGCCGATCTCTCCGCCGATGACCGACTTCTTCGATCCCGACATCGCGACATCCGGCCGGGGGCAGTGGTTCGATCTCGACAAGGCCCGCGAGTTCCGCGCAATGGCGGAAAATCAGGACGAGATCGAAGTCACCTACATGATGGCCGAACGTGGCCCGGTCGGCACCCGCACCGCGCAGACTATCGTCCCGATGCTGGCGCAGATCGGCATCAAGGTGAACCTCGAACTGGTCGAGCCCGCCACCTGGCTCAAGCGGCGCAACGAGGGTAGTTTCGATCTCTACGACTTCGAATGGGTCGCCGATCTCGACCCGGACGAGGCGATCTATCCCGAGTTCAAGTCCGACGGTGCGTGGAACTTCTGCGGCTGGGTGAATACCGAATTCGACGATCTCTGTGCGCAGGCGCAGGTGGTTCTGGATCCGGAAGAACGGCGCAAGCTCTACTATGCGGCCGAGGACCTTCTGATGGACGAGGCGCCGATCGGGGTCATGGCACATATGCCGATCTACAAGGTGTTCTCGAACAAGGTGGAGGGATTCCAGTACATCCCGGCCGACCTCATGAACCTGCACTCCGTCAGTATCACCTGATGCTGGTCCAGGCCCTCAAGAAGCTCGGGCAGACGCTGGTCGTGCTGGTCCTCGTCTCGATCGCCACCTTCGGTCTTCTGAAGCTGGCACCGGGCGATCCGGTCCAGATCATGCTTGGCGCCGAGTATTCGCAGGACTCCTACGAGTCCATGACCCGCGAACTGGGCCTGGATCAACCCTTTCTGGTGCAATACGCCGATTGGGCGCTGAACTTCGTGCAGGGCGATTGGGGAACTTCCTATATCGCCCGCACCGACATCTTCACCTACGGCTTCAAGGAGGCGTTGCCGGTCACCCTCACGCTCGCCTTCTTCTCGCTCAGCTTCGCGATCCTGATCGGCGTTCCGTTGGGCGTGCTCTCGGCAGTGAAGAAGGACACCGTGTTCGACGCGGGAGCGGCCGTCTTCGCGCTGACCGGCACGGCCTTTCCGTCCTTTCTGCTCGGCATCCTGCTGATCTGGTTCTTCGGCGTGAAACTGCAGCTCTTCCCGGTGATGGGCTATGTCTCGCCCTGGGAGGATCTGCGCCTCGGGATCTACCACATGATCCTACCGGGGCTGACGCTCTCGACCTATTTCATCGCGATGATCACCCGGCTCACGCGCGCCACGCTGATCGAGGTGCTGGACGAGCCCTATATCGCCGCCGCCCGTGCGCGCGGAGAGCCGAACTGGCGGGTGATCTGGGTGCATGGTGTGCGCAACATCGCCATGCCGCTGGTCACCATCCTCGGCCTGCAGCTCGGCACGCTGATTCAGGGCACGGTGCTGACCGAGACGGTCTTCAACCTGCCGGGCATCGGCCAGATGCTGACAAGTGCGGTGCTGGGGCGGGACTATCAGGTGGTGCAGGCCGGCGTCATGATGACCGCCTTCCTGTTCATCGGGGTCAATCTGCTGGTGGACCTGTCCTATCCGATCCTCGACCCAAGACTGAGAGACCGCAAATGACTGCCAAGGCCGCACCGGCTTCCGCCACCGTTCCGCCCGCCGGACCGATCCCCGATGTGACGCCGCGCGGAAAGCGGTCGATGTTCCTGCGCCGACCCTTCTTCACGGTCGCGCTGATCGTGGCGGTGGGCTACATCCTTGCCGCGATCTTTGCGCCCTGGGTCGCGCCCTACGATCCGGTCGCGCAATCCATGGACGCCATGATGCAGCCGCCCACGGGCGCGCATCCGCTCGGCACCGACAGCTACGGACAGGACATCCTGTCGCGCGTCATCTTCGGTGCGCGCTATGCTCTGATCATCGGCTTCTTTTCCGTTCTGATCGGTGCGGCGGGGGGGCTCGTCATCGGGCTCGCCGCAGGGCTGTCGGGCGGCTGGCTCGAATGGGCGCTGATGCGTCTCATAGATGCCATCCTCGCACTGCCCTCGCTGATCCTGGCCGTGGCCTTCATCGCGATCCTGGGGCAGGGCGTCGACAAGGTGGTGATCGCCGTCGGCCTGTCGATGATCGGTCCCTTCTCGCGCACCGTGCAGGCCGATGTGATGCAGGTCCGCGTGCAGGGCTTCGTGGAGGCCGCGCACCTGATGTCGATCCCGTCCTGGCAGGTCGTCTGGCGGCACGTGCTGCCCAACGTGATCTTTCCGTTGGCCGTGCAGGTCACCATCCGCATCTCCGAGGCGATCCTCGTCTCCTCCTCGCTGTCCTTTCTCGGCATCGGGGTGACGCCGCCCACGCCTGATTGGGGCCTGATGATCGCCGAGGGCCGCGATTTCGTGAGTTTCGCGCCCTGGATGTCGGCCATGCCCGGCTTTGCCCTCGCGCTGCTGCTCATCGCGCTGTCCATCGTCGGTGACGGCATCCGCGAGGAATTCGACCCCAAGGGACGCAGGGGATCATGACCTTGACGCAAACCGAGACACTGCTGAGCGTGTCTGACCTCACCATCCATCGTGGCGCTGCAGAGATCCTCGACCGGGTGTCGCTGTCCCTTGCCCCGGGCGAGACGCTGGCGCTGGTCGGCGAAAGCGGTGCCGGCAAGTCGACCATCGCGATGGCGCTGATGCAGCTTCTGGACGGCGCGAAGGTCGAGGGCCGGGCAGATCTGAAGGATGCTGGTGATCTGCTGTCGCTCTCGTCGCACCAGATGGTCAAGCTGCGCGGCAACCGCCTCTCCATGATCTTTCAGGATGCGGGCGCGGCGCTCAACCCGGCCTATACCGTCGGTCGTCAGCTGACCACGACGCTGCGCCGCACGCTCGGGCTGAACCGCGCCGAGGCGCATCGCCGCGCGGTCGATCTCTTCAGCCAGGTCGGCATCAACGATGCCGAGGCGCGCCTGTCGGCCTTTCCGCATCAGCTTTCGGGCGGGATGCAGCAACGGGTGATGGTGGCCATCGCGCTTGCCGGGAATCCCGATCTCCTGCTTGCGGACGAGCCGACATCCGCGCTCGACGTCACCATCCAGGCCCAGATCATCCGGCTGATCCTGTCGCTGACCCGCGAACGTGGCGCAAGCTGCATCTTCGTGTTGCACGATCTGGCGCTGGCCAGCCAGTCCTGTGATCGGATCGTGGTGCTCTATGCCGGACAGGTGGTGGAATCCGGGCCCGTGGCCGAGGTTCTCAACAATCACCGCCACCCCTATACCCGCCAGCTCAAGAGCTGCGTGGTCGAGATCGGGCGCGCCGATCTTGTCGCTCCCGAAGGCACCGTGCCGCCGCATGACAGGATGCCCAAGGGATGCCGGTTCTCCACGCGCTGCCCGAGGGCGCTGTCACGCTGCTCCGACGAAATGCCGCCATCCGAGCCTGCCGATCCAGGCCGGAGCGATCCGCTCGATCACGTCTTTGCCTGTTGGAATCCCGAATGACCCTGATCCCCCCAGATGCGCCGGTGCCCGACCAGCCGATCACCGCCCCGGTTTTTGAGCTGATCGAGGTCGAGAAGGTCTTTCAGGTCCGCCCGCCGAATTCCGGCCTGAGCCGCAAGACAGTCGGGTTGCGCGCGCTCGACGGCGTGCGGCTGCGCGTCGAGAAGGGCACGTCCATCGCGCTGGTCGGGGAAAGCGGGTCGGGCAAGTCGACCCTTCTGCGGGTGCTTCTCGGGCTCGACGCTCCGACGGGGGGGAGGGCGCTCTATCATGGCGCCCCGATCCGCGAGGCCCGCGCCAAGGGGCGCGATTTTGCCCGCGACGTGGCAATGGTCTATCAGGATGCCCGTGGCTCGCTGGACCCCCGGATGACGGTCGAGGCGCTGATCGCCGAACCGCTGCGCCATTTCGGCATCGTTCCGGGCAATCAGGTGAAGGCCCGCGTGGCCGACCTGCTCGACCGTGTCGGCCTGCCGACCGATGCGGGCGCACGCTATGCCGCCGGGCTGTCGGGCGGTCAGGTGCGCCGGGTCGCCATTGCCCGGGCGCTCGCTTCGGAACCGTCGGTTCTGGTCGCGGACGAGGCCGTCTCGGGCCTCGATGTGTCGACGCAGGCGCAGCTCCTGACTCTCCTGCGCTCGCTTCAGCGCGACATGAATCTGACGCTGGTCTTCATCACCCATGACCTTGGCGTCGCGAGCTACCTTTGCGACGACATCGCGATCATGTATCTGGGCCGCATCGTGGAAACCGGCCCCACCGATGTGGTGCTGGGAGCCCCGGCGCATCCCTATGCCGCGGCCCTGCGCGCCGCCGCGCCGCGGTTCTTCGAAGCCATGCCGGAGCCGCTTCAGGGCGAGATCCCGAGCCCCCTCGACCTGCCCCGGGGCTGCCGCTTTTCGACCCGCTGCCCCGAAGCGCAAGCAGATTGCCGCGAGCGCGATCCCCAGTTAGGACGGTTCGGAGCGCAGCGCGCCGTGGCTTGTCTCCATCCACTGACCCACCCGGACGCCTGAGGGTCCGGCACCATCAACAGGAACCTTCGAATGTTTGATTTCTTCTCTGCCCGGCGCCCCAGCACACAGGCATCCGAGGCGATGATCGCCACCTCTCACCCCCTCTCCACCGCGGCCGGACTCGAGGTGCTTTCGCGGGGCGGAAATGCCGTCGATGCCGCGATCGCGGGTGTCGCGGTGCAATGCGTGGTCGATCCGCTGATGACCGGCATCGGCGGCGACTGCTTTGCCCTCTATGCGCCCTCGGGCGGCAAGGTGCAGGCTCTGAACGGGTCTGGTCGCGCGCCTGCCGCCGCGAGCGTCGAGGCTTATCGCGCTGCAGGCCTCACCGACGAGATCCCGCAGACCAGCCCGCATTCCGTGACCATTCCCGGCGCGATATCCGCCTGGTGCCGCCTGCATGCCGATCACGGGACGCTGCCGCTCGACCGTCTCTTTGCGCGCGCCATAGGCTATGCCGAGAACGGATTTCCGGTGACGCCGCGCGTCGCGATGGACTGGGCGAGCAATGCCGCCCTTGTCGGACAGGACGAACATGCGGCCAGGCTGTTCCTGCCGAACGGCAAGCCGCCGGTCGTGGGGGAGCGCCGCGCGCAGCCGCTGCTGGCACTCCGCCTGCGCGAAGTCGCCGCCAAGGGTGCCGCAGCCTTCTATGAGGGCGAAACCGCCGCGCGCATGGCGGCGCATCTGCAATCGCTTGGCGGGCTGCACACCGAAGAGGATTTCCACGAGGGCCGCGATCAGGCGTATTGGGTCGACCCGATTTCGTCGAACTATGGCGGCTACGACGTGGTGGAATGTCCGCCGAACGGGCAGGGGCTTGCCGCGCTGCTGATCCTGCGCCTCCTGTCGAAATTCGACATGGGCGAGGGTCTGTCCGAGGCCGACCGCATCCACCTTCATGCCGAGGCGACCAAGCTTGGCTATCATCACCGCGACGCGCTGATCGGCGATCCCGCCGTCAATCCGGGCCTGGTCGACAAGCTGCTGAGCGACGAGGTGGTCGACACGCTTGCCGCGCGCATCGACATGACCCGCGCGCTGCCGCCGACCCTCTGGGACGAGCCGGAGCACAAGGACACGATCTATCTCTGCGTGGTCGATCGTGACGGCAATGCCATCTCCTTCATCAATTCGATCTTTCACGGCTTCGGCTCCACACGTCTCGATCCGGCGACAGGCGTGCTGTTCCATTCACGCGGTGCTTCGTTCCGGCTGATCGACGGGCATCCCAACGCGATCGCCCCCAGGAAACGTCCGATGCACACCATCATTCCGGGCATGCTGTGCCAGGAGGGTCGCGTGGTCATGCCTTTCGGCGTGATGGGCGGTCAGTATCAGGCGGCGGGCCATGCGGCCTTCCTGTCGGATGTCATCGACCGCGGCATGGATCTGCAGGCGGCGATGGACGCGCCGCGCAGCTTTGCCACGGAGGGAGAGTTGCAGATCGAACCCGGTGTCTCGGAAGAGGCGCGCGCGGATCTTGCCGCAAGGGGGCACGTGCTCAAGGTCATGTCCTCGCCGATCGGGGGCAGCCAGGCGATCCGGATCGACGCCGATACCGGCATGCTGAGCGGCGCGAGCGATAGCCGCAAGGACGGCATGGCGCTCGGCTTCTGAGCCGTCGAGCGCGGCTTGCAGGGACGGGTTCGGTGTTAAAACGCTGAATTCGTCCGGTGCAATCTGCGATCAAAAGGTGTTCAGAGATGCGGTTGAAGTCGTGGGATCAGGACCTTCGAGATATCCTGAGGCGCGAGGGAGAGGGATTGTGTTTCAGCACGATCCAGTTGCGTCGGGACGCACTTCGCCCCCTACGACACCCTCCCGTTTCAGGTTTTGCGACGTCATGACGGAATTCAGCTGCCCGATCAATCTTGCATCGCTGAAGGGCTTGGACACCCAGGGCGCATTTGCGAGCGACTTCGGCACCTCGAAACTCGATCTGGAATGTGCTGACACGATGATGATCGGTATCTTTCGCATGCTGAGCCTTCGTGCGATTCCAAAGCTCAATTGTCCGGGTCCCAGATGCAGGTCGAGCAGGGCGATGTCGGGACGGTGCGCACCGAGATATTCCAGTGCCTGACTTTCATCGCCAGCAATGCATTCAACGTGATAACCGTTTTCAGACAACGTCATCTCGAGATCCATAGCGATGAGTTGTTCGTCTTCCACGACCAGAGCCTTGTAGTTCTTTGGCATGGGATGAACCTCCGATTCTCGTCATAGTTGACTTTGTTTTAACCCGTTTTCGTTTGAATTTATGACGTTGTGGAATGACACTGGCATGACTGTCTTGCCCTGGATTGACGCTGACAAGCATCAAGTGATTGTAATCGTATCGATAAGTAACAAGACGCGCGTGAGCCTTAGTGCGAAAGCGTACGACGCCATCCGCCCACCTCTTGAGCAAAGTGCGTGAGGATGTTGAGGTTCTGATAATTTCTGCTGTGAAGAGAGTGTGCTTAAGAGGCTGCCGCCCACGGCCTCGCGCCGTCAGCCGGCCATCCGCAGCCCGATGTCACTCTGATCCAGCCGCACATCAGGCGCCGACAAGATCGGCAACGCTCCCGGCCTCGGCCCATTTTGTTGAACAGAGTCAATTGGTTGAGATCGACGGCTTGCCCAGCGTCCGTGAAGCCAAGCTTGGCACACAGAGCGATCGGATCACCCGCCAAGCAGAAAGTTCTGCCCGTTGAAACCGGTCATACGGTCGGGGTGCGCGGGCGTACCGCCTTTTCAGGGAGATTGGACAGTTCGGTGCGGGTGGCCTAACTTTCCGAGAGGTCTAGGCGCAGACAAAAAAGGAAGACAGGCATGACCAAACGCTCAATCGAGATCAAGACGCCCGACGGCACGGCCAATGCGGCGATCTTCACCGCCGGTCAGGGAGCGGGTGGCGGTCCGCGCCCCGGTGTCATTCTCTACATGGATGCGTTTGGACCGCGGCCTGCGCTGGACGAAATGGCCGAACGGCTCGTGTCGTCGGGCTACACCGTGCTCGTGCCGGACCTGTTCTACCGCCACGGCTCCTACGGCCCCTTCGAGGCGGCAACGGCCTTTTCCGACCCCGAGACCCGGGATGAGATCATGGGCATGATGTCGGAGACCACACAGGAAATGACGATCCGCGACACATCGGCCTTCCTCGACACGCTCGCTTCGGAGGGAGCCTCAGGTCAGGTGGGTACGGTCGGCTATTGCATGGGCGGACCGCGGGCGCTGAACGCGGCGGCGGCCTATCCCGACCGTGTTGCTGCGGCAGCGAGCTTTCACGGGGGCGGGCTTGCCAGCGATGCGGCGGACAGCCCCTACCATCGGGCAGGCGAGATCCGTGCGCGCGTCTACGTTGGCTCCGCCGGGGTCGACAAGAGCTTTCCACCCGAGCAATCCGCCCGTCTCGCGCAGGCTCTGCGCGAAGGCGAAGTCGACCATGTCATCGAGAATTACGTCGGCATGGAGCATGGCTGGACGGTGCCGGACAACGGTGTCTACGACCCCGCGGGGGCCGAGCGTCACTGGAAACGTCTGCTGACATTCTTCGGGGAAACTCTGGCCTGAGTCAGGGATCGGCGCGTCGTGAGTCCGGTCGAGCCGTTCCGGAACGCCCGACACCTTCAGCGTAGAACAATATCTGCTCGCCAGGTTGAATTTGCAGCAGAGCCGCGACGGGTCAGGTCACGCGGCGCAGAAAAGATTTCGTGCGAGGGTCCTCGGGATTGTCCAGCAATTGCCCGGGTGGTCCCTGTTCGACGATATGGCCGTCGGACATGAAGACGATCCGGTCGGCAATCTCTCGTGCGAATTGCATCTCGTGGGTCACGATCAGCATGGTCTGGCGCTCTTCCGCCACTCGCCGCATGAGGTCGAGCACCTCGCCGACCCATTCCGGATCGAGCGCGGAGGTCGGCTCGTCGAACAGCATGAGGTCGGCATCGAGCGCCATGGCGCGACCGATGCCCACCCGCTGCTGCTGACCGCCCGACAAGGCCGCCGGATAAGCATCCGCCTTTTCGGACAACCCGGTTTCGCGCAGGATCGCATCGGCGCGGGCATTCGCATCGGATGTCGACTGTCCCTTCACGGTGATCAGGGCCTGCGTGATGTTCTCGCGCGCCGTCTTGTTGGCAAAAAGCGCGTAGTTCTGAAAGACGAAGGCCGTGCGCCGCCGCAATCCCAGAATGTCCGCGCGCGACGCCGTCTTGGCATCGACGCTGAGATCTCCCACCCTGATCACGCCGGTATCGGGTGCGTCGAGGAAGTTCAGGCAACGCAGCAAGGTGGATTTTCCGGTGCCGGATGGCCCAATCACCACGACCCTTTCGCCGGGCGCGATCTCCAGCGAAATGTCCTTGAGAACGGAGGTGTCGCCGAAGGACTTGTTGAGGCCCGAAATGGAAATGCCGGATGTGGATGTCATCGTGCATGTGCCTTGTTGAGATAGATTTCGAGCCGCCGCTGGGCAAAGGCCAGTGCCTCGACCATGATCCAGTAGATCGCGGCGACGACCAGAAACGCCTCGAAATAGAGGAAGCTGCCGGCGGCTTCCTTCTGGGTCGCGCCCATCAGTTCGGTCACACCCAGCGTGAAGGCGAGGGAGGTACCCTTGATCATGTCGATGAAGTAATTGACGAGCGTCGGCGCCGCGACGCGTGCCGCCTGCGGCAGGATGATCTGGGACATCATCTGAATCTGCGTCATGCCGACGGCCTGCGACGCTTCCCACTGGCTGCGGTCGACTCCGAGGATAGCCGCGCGAATGCTTTCGGCCATGTAAGCCGAGAAGTGGAGGGTAAGCCCCATGATCGTCGCGGTCACGCCGTTGATATTGGTGAGAAAGGACAGGACCTGCGGAAGGCCGTAGTAGAAAAGGAAGAGCTGCACGAGCAGCGGCGTGCCGCGAAAGAAGCTGATGAACAGGCGCACGAAGATGTCGAGCACCGGCACGCGGAACACCCGCTCCACCGCCATGAGCGAGGCCAGCACCAGCGCGCAGACCATCCCGACCAGCGCCATGAACAGCGTGAGCGGGATGTAGCCCACCAGAACGGGCACCAGAGTCCACATGTATTCGAAGTCGAGTGCCCGCATGAGATTTACTCAGCCGAGGTGATGTCGGTTCCGAACCACTTTTCGGAAATCTCGGTCAGGGTGCCGTTCTCCTTGAGCGTGGTGATCGCGGCGTCCACGCGGTCGCGCAGCGCCCGGCCATCCTCGTCATCGCGGAAGGGGAGAGCGTTCCGGATCTCGCTGAAAGGCTTGCCGGCCAGCGCGAGGGGCAGCGGGCTTTCGGCGATCAGCTGCGCCGAGGAAACGCGGTCCATCACGAAGGCATCGACGCGGCCCAGGGACGTATCCTGCGCGATGTTGCTCTCATAGGTGCGGATGTCGATGTCATCGGCATTCGGCAGATCATTCAGCAACTGCTCGAAGTTCGAGCCGAGGTTCACGGCCACGGTCTTGCCGCTCAGATCCTCGACGCTGGTGATCGTGTCCTCGTTGCCTTCCTTGACCACGACCTGTGCGCCGTCAAAGACGTAAGGCTGCGAGAAAGCGAATTTCGCTTCGCGTTCGGGCGTGATGGTGATCTGGTTCGCAATCGTGTCGATGCGGCCGGATTCCAGCGCGCCGATCAGTCCGGAAAAGGACATGGTGACGAAATTCACGTCATCTCCGGTCTCTTCCGCGATGGCATTGATGAAATCCACCTCGAAGCCCTGCAGCTCGTCGAGCTTGACGAAGGTGAAGGGGAAGTAGCCGCCGGACATGCCCACGTCGAGCGTATCGGCCTGTGCCGTACCGATGGTGGAGGCGAGCGCCAGAGCTGCAATTGCAAATGTTTTCTTCATGATGGTCTCCGTTCGTTTGGCAGGCACATAACAACCTTGTGTCGGGCTTCAATGGCCGCGCCGACCTGAGGTCTGCTGTGACAAATCTACAGGTGTGACTGGAACATCGTTCTTCGGAACGGTCGCTTTGCAGAACAAATTCCGGGGCGTCTTCATGTTACGGGGGCGCTTAGGGAGCTCCCGCTGTCGTCGTGAGTTGCGGTTGATTCCAAGGGTGATTCATTCGGCAGAAGTCCTCACGGTACCAGGTGCATGCTAGACGGGCTTTCGTCCGGCCTCGACCATTACACTGAATTCCGTAACCTCGCATGAGTTGGCCTCTTTTCATCATCTTATCTCCGGTTCGCGAATGATCAACGAAGTGTCGCAGCGATCGAACGCCTCACAGCCACGAAACCACTGGAAGTACCACTCCAGGTGCACCGGGGGACATGTCACCGCCAGACACAATGCTGCCCAAGAACCAGGAAGCAATTTTCATTCAACAACGAGAACCGGTGAAAAATTCGCATGAGTTTTGAACACGGTTTGCGCCGGTGCAAAGATCAGGCAGCTCAAAAGCAGTAACGCTCTGCCTGAGAGAGCACGTCGCGTTTGGCAACGAGGTCAGCCGGATTTAACCTGCAAGCGGTGGCAGCAGAAGGGGCTCTCAGACCATAAACCCGGGCTTATGCGGCTCCGAATAAGCCACAGGGCAATGGAGCAGGGCAGGGCTGACGGTCAGGTGGTCGCCAGCGCCGGGCAATGTCGTCCCGGTCGAATTCTTGGAGAGACCCTTATGAAAATTGCAACGCTTGCCGCTCTGATGACCATTTCCGCCACCGCTGCTTTTGCAGAACCGGAATGTACCGCCCCCGCCGAAGGTGCCGCTGCGCCCGTCTGGAAGGCGATCCAGAGCTTCGAGGAAGAAGGCGGCGTGGTGCGCTCGTTCAAGATCAATGGCGGTGCCTGCTACGAGATCTACGGCTCGCTGGACGGCACTAACATGGAAGTCTTCTTCGACCCGACGACCGGCGAAGAGCTTGACCGTATCGAAGCCTGATCATCGCCAAGGGACGCATGCCATGACATCTACTGCAAACACACACATTCGTGTAACCGTCTGGGATGCTGGCGTGCGTCTGTTCCACTGGGCGCTGGTGGCCAGCGTCGGTGGCGCCTGGCTGCTGACCGATCCACGCTGGCTGCACCGCTGGATCGGCTATATCGTGATCGGGCTGATTGCATTCCGGCTGATCTGGGGGCTGGTGGGCAGCCGCCATGCGCGGTTCACCGATTTCATACCGGGCCCGCGGCGGCTGGTGACCTATCTCGTGGCCATGGCAAAGGGCCGGGAATGGCGCACCTTGGGTCACAATCCCGCTGGCGCCGCCATGATTGTTGCGCTTCTGACGCTGTTGTCGGGCATCTGTGCCACCGGCGTGATGATGGGCATGGACCGCTATTTCGGCCAGGAATGGCTGGAACACTGGCACAAGGGGCTGGTGAACGGATTGCTTGCACTGATCGCGCTGCACCTGATCGGGGTCCTGCTCGCCAGTCTGCGCCACAAAGAAAACCTTGTCGCAGCGATGATCCACGGTCAGAAGGATCTGCATGACCCCACAGCCCACTGACAGCCCGCGAATTCGTCTCCGCCGCATCCAGTTTCTGGTCGCGGCATCGGTTCAGGGCCTGTGCATGGTTCTATTTATCGTCGATGTGGTCAACGAACTCTCAGCCTTCGATCTCATGACAATAATCGAGGCTTTCAGCGTGCTTGGCCTTTTGCTGAGCATCGGCATCACCTTGCGCGAATACAATCGCCTGGTGCATCGCAACCAGAAAGTGGAACGCCGTCTTGATGCGGCCACCGGGGCCTTTTCCGAGATGATGGACGGTCAGTTCACGCATTGGGGCCTGACTGCGGCCGAACGCGATGTGGCGCTGATGTCGGTGAAAGGGCTGTCGGTGAGTGAAATCGCGACTCTGCGACAGACGGCGACCGGTACGGTCAAAGCGCAGAGTGCCGCGATCTACCGCAAGGCGGGCGTGTCGAACCGGGCCGAGATGATTTCGGTCCTGATCGAAGACATGATCGACGGTGTGCCCCTGCCCATCGGCACGACATCGCGCACTTGAGTCGGGTTTTTGTGCTGATTCTGCAAGGATCTGATTGGGCGTCCAATTAGACGCGATTACACCGCCAACGGGATCAATTTTACACGCGTGAACACACGCATCTCGCTGATCGAAAAGGTCAAGTTCTGGATATCTTCTTTGGCCCGTTCGGACGCCGACGCCGGAAGCCATACCCCCGACGGACTTTTTTCGAGATAGGGGGAGATGTGCGGCACCGGGCATGCGGCAACCTCCGAACCCGGTTCCAGGGCATCTCGGAGTTGGGGCGCGGGCACCGGTCTGTTCACTCAGTCGTGTACTCTGTTTGTGCACGTGCACAGGTGGATCCGCCTCCGCTGGAGTGGATCCTTTGAAAATCAGTAGCTTGGGAAGTTATTGGCTCCGGCGGTAGGGATCGGAGCCATTTTGCACAGCGTTGTTATTCAACGACAAATTCCAGTTTCAGCTTTGCACGACACCGGTTTGTGCAAAGGACTGTGCAACGAAGCGCGCAAAGCGGCAAGGGGGAGCAGAACGCAAACCGGTGGCATAGCCATGCCGCCGGTTCTCTGGGATTATTGTCTCTCCAGCTTCGCTCTGACCAAATACGGAGAAAGACCTGGAATGATGACATGATCGTTTTCGGCGGCTTGGGTTGTTGCGAAGAAATCTCCGACCCACCCCCGCGCTCTAAAGAACTGCTTTGATCCATCGATATCGGTTTGGATGGGATGCGGGCCACACCAGTCAATCGTGATGTCCTTTGCAGCCCGCAGGCTGTTCAGGTCACACTTTTTGGAAACCTTTGCCTTAGCAGCGTACCACGACCCGAGGAAGCAATCACCACCTGCCTAAAAAGGGTGTGGGCCGGAGAACTCGTTGGTAGGGCTTTGTTCGTAGCCGCGTTTGGAAGGCGTCTCGTGAGCCTACAGCCGTATCGATGCTGTCGGGCTGGTCTGTCACGACCGGCCCTCAGCTGCCATTCGCCGGTCGTTTCAACGCCGCGCCGCAGCTTTTGCTTTGCTGCCAATCATGCATCGCGCAGCATTTTCAGTGGTGAAGGAGCAGATTGAGAGACGCCGGTCGGTAGTGATTAGATTATTCACCCTCGGCGAACGACAGCTTCCGCGCGTGGCATCGCACCATAAAACTCGGCTGATTGCGTCAAAAGGCAGCTTTTTGACAGGTGAAACTTTACCAGCCGAATTGTACGGTTCCGGCCCTTTTTTTTGCGAGAAATCGAGTGGTAGGCTGCAAACGTCAGTCATGAGGACGGCGGCAAAGCGTCTTGGTTAGGAGATGAATATGCCCCGCAAAGCGGATCGGAAAAGCCTGTTGGCGAGCGAGTTGATTGCACAGCTTGAGAAGCTGCTTTTGGAGTATGGAGACATGCCGATAACCCTCGCTGATTCAGATGGCGTGGTCGCGAGGGTCGGAGCATATGATGAGGAGGGCGGATCCTGCGGCAATATAGTTGAGTTCTCTCTTCATCGTGGGGTGAGAGGTGGCTCGGACTGATCGAGGCTATTGGAAAGTCGTTTTCCGCCTTGTTTGTCGGGCCGTGACGAACAACACGGCGGGGACTTCTTTGGTAGCAACCGCCCAGCAGCCATGTTCCTCCATGTCCTTCCACACCCCGGTAACAACCCAAGCCGCCACTTCTATTGGAGAGTCTGATAGTGCAATCACTGAGGGGAAAGTTCAATGAGTTGCATCGTTGCTATCCGCAGACGTGTTCCGATCCGAGAGGAAAATACCAAGATTGTTCAGCGAGGGTACGAATTCGCAAAATGCCCGCAGCGTAATCAGCACGGGAACGGCGATGACCATACCGAGGACAGACCAGGCCCATCCCCAGAAAGCGACCATCAGGAACACCACCACCGCATTGAGTCTCAGGCTTCGACCAACGGCATAGGGCGTGATGAGCTGGCCTTCGACCGATGTAAGCGCAAGGTAGATGCCAGTCACAAGCGCAGCTCCGCTCAGCGTATCAAGTGAAACGATACCGATCGAGAATGTAATTGCAGCGCCCGCAATGGCACCAAGAAACGGAATGAAATTCAACACGAACGCCATCACACCAAAAAGTGCTGGATTGGGCATTCCTGCAAGATAAAGCCCAAGTGCGATCGCCATTCCCAGACAGGCATTGATCACGGTGATGGTCAGGAAATAACGGCTGAGTTTTCGTTCGATCTGGTAAACAATCTTCAAGGCGCGACGTTTGTCGCGGAATGTCGAGCTGGCCTGAACGATCTTTTCATAAAACAGGTCTCCCGATGCGATCATGAAAAAAAGAAGTGCCAGCGTCAGAAGAAGCTGCGCCATGATGACAGGGGTGTTGGCGGCCGCATTTTCGAGCAAGGAAGGGCTGTCCACGATCACGCGTTCAGGCTCTGGATTCGACGATGCGTTTCCACCGTCGGCCAGCTTTTCAACCTCTTCGCTGGCTTTGGCCATACTATCCAAAGCCGTATTCAGCCCACGCAACTTCCACTGCACGTCCTGCAATATCTGTGGCGCATCCTTTGCGTATGACTGAACCGGCTGGGACAGACCGATGATCGCTGCGGCCGTCACACCAGCGACGAAGAAAATTACTGCCACAGCCGTGACAGGTGGTGGGATCCCCAGACGGCTCATGGCACGCCGGATCGGCGAGAAGGTCAGCGACAAGAGGAAGGCCATGACCACCGGTGTCAGGAAGTCACGCGCCAAGACGAAGACGCCTCCCAGCAACAGGATGAATGTTCCAACAGAGGCCCAGTGACGGTCTGGACTTCGTGTTGTTTCCTCGATCCGAGGATCCCGCTGGTTATTCATGGTTCTCGTGCTGTCGCTGAAAGCCGATCAGGCATTTTTGGGAAACAGGGATGATTGCTTGGTCCTCGCAGCAGTCAGGTTTGATGTCGAATGCGCCGCCGATGGCAGTTCCATGTGGACTGTCAGGCCGTGAGAGGTTGAGAAATAATTCACAGACCCGTTCACTTGGCTGATCAGCGCGTTGATCAGTCGCAGTCCGAGGCCATCCTTTCCGGATGGGTCTGATTTGTCCGCCAGACCAGGGCCGTTGTCACTGATTTCGACGAGCACAGTTCCAGATGGGCTTTTGCAACAGAACACGTGGATGGCCCCTTTTCCTTCTGAATTGCTTCCGTGTTTGAGCGCATTCGTGATGATCTCGGAGCATATCTGAGTGACTGGCAGAATTGATGTGAGCTCAATCTCGCAATTCTTGTCCAAGGCCATAACAATTTTGAGCTCGCCTGCGACACCCGCCTGCATTGCCTTGCAGATACCGCGCAAGGGGACGCTCAGGTCCAAAGTGTCTGGGTCCTCCTGATTTGCAAGTATGCGATGCAGATCCGAAATTGCGTCGATCTGAGCGACAATCAGGCGGGTCAGGCATTGCACGTCTTCGGCAGTCGGAGACCTGTCTCGTTCAGTAAGTCGTCTCCCCTTCATCCGGACATAGCTGGACAACATAGCCAAGTGATTTGCGATGCGATGATCCGCCTCGGCCAAGCTGTTTGAAACCGCATCCAGATCAGGCGCTATCGTCACGCGTTTTAAGCTCATGTGTGTTTCGGCCCGCGCCGCTCCCTTTTCCGATCCCCCGGATCAAGCAAAATCGCCCCGCAGCGATTGCGCTACGGAACGCTGTGCTGTCGTCCAACCAGATTGAAATTGAGTGAGATTCGATTTTTGCGCACTGATCTGTATTAGGACGCGACAGAGGATTCCTTCGCCTCATTTAAGAAGCCAAAAAATATGTGAAATCTGCGGCATCAGAGCGTTATCTACTGCCTGATTTTAATCACCGCACATTGTTGCTTCGATAAAACCTCAATATTACAGATAGTTGCATAACTGCTCTAATCGATAGGTGTTTAAGCTGTCCCTGTGGTCTCGAACCACCTGATACCCGGTCACTGCGTCGGGTCGGCACTACCAAACAACGATTCAGGTTCGATCGCTAACCTGCGCAAGTGCATCAAAACCGTCTGTCGGATATGCCCGGATGCGAAGCCTCTGAAAGTCATGCCGCCACTGGTTTCCATCGACAAAACTGAGGATGATGTATGATCACGTCGCATAAAGATTTTACGTCTTGCCCGAAGAGAGGGCGGGATTGGGTGCAGATTCTTGCGCGCTATCGGGATCCGTCGACAAAGCGAAGCATTGTTGAACTCTTGATCACCCTGGGCCCGTTCGCCCTGCTCATGGCGCTTGCCTGGTGGGCACTGAACATCAGCTATTTGCTTGCGGTGATCATCTCGCTCCTGAACGGCGCTTTCCTGGTCCGAATTTTCGTGATCCAACATGACTGTGGTCACAGATCGTTTTTTCGCAGCCGAGGGGCAAACGATTGGACAGGTCGGGTACTCGGTGTGCTGACGATGACGCCCTATGATGTCTGGCGGAAGAAGCATTCGATACATCACGCATCGAGTGGAAATCTCGACCGCCGCGGTATCGGTGATGTCGTCACGCTGACACTTGCAGAATATCGCGGCCGGTCCCCGGCAGGACGGATTGGCTACTGGCTATATCGCCACCCGCTTTTCCTCTTCGGATGCGTGCCAACCTATCTGTTTCTCTTCGAGAACCGCGTTCCAGTCGGATCAATGACGTCATGGGCGTCCTGGTTCAGCGCAATGACGACGAATGCCGCATTGATGAGCCTTCTCGGCGCAACCATCTGGATGGCCGGGATCCTTCCCGTGATATTGACGGTCTTGCCAACGGCGCTGGTCGGCGCGTCCATCGGCGTGTGGCTATTCTTTGTTCAACACCAGTTTGAAGACACGTCCTGGGAGCGGGATCCTGAGTGGGAAATGCACGATGCTGCCCTTGAAGGCAGCTCATATTATGTTCTCCCGCCGGTGTTGCGCTGGTTCACCGCAAATATCGGGATTCACCATGTTCATCATCTCTACAGCCGCATTCCCTTTTACCGCCTATCGGAGGTAATCCGGGATCATCAGACGCTCGCCAGCACACAGCGCATGACTCTGCGCCAGAGTCTCGATTGCGCCAAGCGGCATCTCTGGGACGAAAACAGCCGGAAGCTCCTATCCTTCGCAGAGGCGCGGAAGGCATGACATTTCGGCATCCGGCTCGTCTGAGCTTATGCTCGAAAGTCACCAAGAGCATGCCCCGCACCGCCAAGCTCCCTTCCCAAACCGGCGCGATTAGTGGGAAAAGGCGCCCGCCCGCGAAGTTCATGGGCAGACTGAAAATTCGAGCGACCTCCCGTTCAACGACGCCGGGGCTGCGTGGTGCGTCATTTACGAATTGGGAGCACGTCTGCGACTTCGGTACGCGGTCGTTCAAGCTCTACATACCTGCGAGCGCAGAAACAGTCGACAAGTCTCCACCCCTTTTGATGATGTTGCACGGCTGCAAACAGACACCGGAGGATTTCGCGCATTGCACTGGCATGAATGCGCTCGCCGAAGAATTTGGATTTTTGGTCGTCTATCCGGACCAGGAACGAAAATCTCAGATGTACCGCTGTTGGAACTGGTACAAACCAAGTGATCAGGCCCGTGGATCAGGGGAGCCCGCTCTTCTCGCAAGCATGGTGAGCGCCGTAATAGCAAAACAGGCATGCGATCCTGACAAGGTGTATGTCGCGGGGCTATCTGCAGGTGCGTCCGCGGCATTGATCCTTGCCGACGCCTATCCGGAAATCTTTGCCGCGGTAGGCACCCATTCCGGCCTTCCCATCGGTGCAGCCCATGATGGTCTCTCTGCCACGATCGCAATGAAGTACGGCGCGCCGGGTCTGCGCCATTCCGCGCCTTTGCCGACAATAGATTTCCACGGCAGCTCGGACAAAGTGGTCCATCCGCGCAATGGCCGCTTCATCATCGCCCGCGCGCTTCATCCCTATTCGCATCTTCGCAAGACGGTGAAGGCCGGGCAAAAAACGGGTGGTCGCAAATATGTGCGGACGACTTATCGACTTGGAACCGGCCGGTCCTTCATCGAGCATTGGGTTATCGAAGGTGGCGCTCATGGCTGGTCCGGGGGCAATGCCACCGACAGGTTTGCGGACCACACCGGTCCGGATGCCTCGCGAGAAATGGTTCGTTTCTTCTTGAGCCATCGGACTACAGCAAAAGGTCGATCGGCGCTGCCTCCAACACCCTAAGAAAGCGGGCTTTCCAATGGATAGGCAAGGCCCAAGTTTGGAAACGACTGGTAAATGCACGCTTATTCCGGACTGATTTAAGTTAGTGCGACGCAATCAACCTGTGAGATAATGGAAACATACCCGATGAATGTTTCGAAGGTATGTTTCCCAGGACGACGGAAGCGCGCGGGAATACTCCTCCAAGAATTTTTCATGGTCCCGCGCGCTTCATCCTAAACGCCATTGTTAGGTGACAATTTGGCACCCGCCTCTGGATTGATCTCCTTTCTGTCGTGGCCAATGGCATCTCTAAATTTTCTATACTGGCTTCAAAGGGAATTTTTATCAGTGTCGAGGATGATTGACCTATTCATGTATGCGAGAAATGTATCGGCGATATGTCCTGTCTAAAGATAGGGCTCTTTTACACTGAATTCGACAATTTTTAACTTTGGTATTTTTATGGCTTGGATATTACCCAATGGAG
>JBBSNW010000041.1:0-43960 GCA_038260405.1 Rhodobacterales bacterium
CACCTCGAGAACCGGTTTCGCGTAGGGGCCATAGACATAGTGAAACCTACCCTGATCCTCGATCGTGATCGTGTGACGGGCGCCTTCGACGCCTTTGGCAACGCCCTTCAGCGTCATGATGGATGTGTCGAGCCAGGACATGTTCTTGCTTTCCTTTTTGCTGGTCTTGGTTTTCACCGGGTTTCAGATGGTCAGGTACTTGCGTACCTCGTTGCGGGATCGAATTTCTTCGGGGCCAAGATCGGCGACGATGCGACCCTTTTCCATGACGTGGCCGCGGTCGGCGAGCGTCACGATCAGGTCAAGGTTCTGTTCGACCAGCAGCACGGCAACGCCGGTTTCGGCGTTCAGGATTCGCATGTTGCGCGCGATGTCCTTGATGATCGACGGCTGGATGCCTTCAGATGGTTCGTCCAGTAGCATCAGGGCCGGATTGCCGATCATTGCGCGTGCAATGGCAAGCTGTTGCTGCTGACCCCCCGAAAGTGTGCCGGCGCGCTGTCGGCTGCGTTCCTTCAGGATGGGGAAGAAGCGATAGACCGTTTCGTAATCCGGCGTACCACGCCCCTTTCCGGCAACTTCTCCGACGATCAGGTTTTCGCGGATCGTGAGTTCGGGAAAGACCTCGCGCCCCTGCGGGATGTAGCCGATTCCGTTGCGGGCGCGGATGTCGGCCGCGTCGGCGGTCGCGTCACGACCATTGAAGTGGATCCTTCCCGCGCTGGGTTTCAGCAGCCCAGTCAGGGTGCGCATCAGAGTGCTCTTGCCGACCCCGTTGCGGCCGACGACGGCGACGATCTCGCCAGGGGCGATGGTCAGATCGACCCCCTGCAGGACGGTTTCGCCGCCATATCCTGAATGCAGATCGGAGATTTTCAGAAGCGGCTGATCAGACATCGGCGGTCCCCAGATAGATTTCCTGCACGCCCGGATGGTCGATGATTTCGGCAATCGTTCCTTCGGCAAAGATCGATCCGAAATGCAGCACTGTGACACGCCGCGCGATCTGCTCGACAAATGCCATGTCATGTTCGACCGCCAGAATGGTGATGCCGCGCCCGTTGAGATCGTGCAGCATTTCACCTGTCTTGCGCGTCTCATCCGGGGACATGCCCGCGGTTGGTTCGTCCAGCAGCAGCAGTTTGGGTTCCACTCCCACCGCCATGGCGATTTCCAGCCATTGCTGCTGTCCATGTGACAAAATTCCGGCAGGGGTCATCTCTTCGGCTCGCAGGTCGGTAAAGTCCAACATCTCGCGGATTGTGGCGCCAAGGCTCTGACCATGCAGGTGATCCTGAAAAGCGACTTCGAGGTTCTGGCGTACGGACAGTGCCTTGAAGATGCCCGGCACCTGGAACTTGACCGATATTCCGCGCCGGATGCGCTGGAACGACCGCAGGCCGGTGATGTCGCTGCCGTCAAAGGTGATGGTTCCGGCGTCGGGGGCGTGTTCGCCCAGCAGCAGGCGGAAAAAACTCGACTTGCCCGCGCCGTTCGGTCCGATCAGACAGTGCATCGCCCCGGCAGAGAGCGAAAAGTCAATGCCGTTCGCAACGACCACGCCGCCAAACGCCTTGCGAAGGCCCTGGACTCTGAGGATCTCGCTCATCGCTTGCTACTCCGGAAGATGCGGCCCATCTGGGTCATTGTGGCAACGACCAGCCCGTCGGGTGCGGCCAGAACTGTCACGAGCAGCAAGACGCCCATCACGACCAGCGCATACTGGCTGCCGTAGATTGTCAGGGTCTGGAACCCTGCCAGTACGACCAGCGTGCCGATCAGTGTCGCGGTGATGTCGCGGCGTCCGCCGACAGCGACCCATACGATGGGTAGCGCCGCGGATGTAAGGCCCATGCTGGATGGGGTGATGTATTGCCCCCAGGCGGTATAAAGCGCGCCGGACAAGGCGGCAAAGGCCCCGCCGATCCCAAATGCCAGCATCTGGTAGAGCCGCACGTCATAGCCGAGCATCCCGACGCGGTGCGGGTTTTCCCGGATCGCCACTAGCACGTTGCCGAAAGGCGAATTCAGCATGATGCGCAGACCGAGGTAGCAGATCACGACCAATCCAAGCAGCAGGTAGTAGAGCGGTGGCCCCGGATAGAGCACGATGTCTCCGCCGAACCACGGCAGGGTCAGCGGCGGCATGCCTGACATGCCGTTGAACCCGTTGAGACGCGCCTCGCCGATGCGCCACTGCGGCCCGGCTGTCTGCGCCATGAAGGTTTCCAGCACCAGCGTCACCGAGAGGGTCACGATCCCGATGAACACGCCCTGGATGCGTCCGTAGAACATGAAGTAGCCGATGATCAGGGCGAAAAGACCACCGATTGCCACCGCCAGCACCAGCGCCAGAAGGGTCAGACCGTAAGCCGCGCCGAGATTCAGTGTGATCACGCCATAGGCATAACCCGCGAGACCAAAAAATGCGGTCTGTCCAAAACTGAGCGCGCCGGCATAGCCCCAAACCACGCCCAGGCCCATGGCCATGAAGGTCCAGATCAGGAAATAGGCGGCATTGCCGACGGTCCAGGCATCGGCGATAAGTGGATAGGCTGCTGCGGCGGCCACTGCGAGGGCGGCGACAGTCCAGAATGCCGGCCCGCGCCCCATGGTTTGCGGACCCTCGAGGCGGGTCAGAAGGGTGCGTGCGCGGCTGCGCGCCGCAGTCTCGGAAGTGGTCATCGCGTGGTTCCCTTGAGCCAGCCCGAAAGACCTCCGGGCAATATTCGGATGACGAGGATGACGGTGACCAGCAGGCCGATCTGGCCGAAGAGCTGGCCGTACCATGCGGTGAGTCCCGCCTTGATCAGCGCGAGGATCGCGGCGGCCGGGGCGGCACCCAAAAAGATGTCGGCGCCACCGACCACTACGGTCACGAAGCTTTCGACGATAAAGGTGGCGCCCATGGTCGGCACCATTGTCATGGTGGGGGCATAAAGTCCGCCTGCGAGCCCGGCGAGCGCGGCACCCAGGCCGAATGTCAGCCCGTACATGCGGCCGGTATTGACCCCCAGCGCATGGGCCATCTGCGGTTTCTGGATCGTCGCACGGGCGATCACGCCGAAACGGCTGTGATAGAACAGAAGGTACAGCCCGCCCAGCAAGCCGAGCGCACAGGCCATCAGGATGAGACGATAGAGCGAATAGGACCGCCCGCCGACGTCGATGCTGCCCAGCGGCGTGCCGACGCCCTGCATCGTCGAACCCAGCACAATCAGCACGCCCTGAGTGGCGATCAGGCTGATACCCCAGGTCGCGATGATCGAATCCAGCGGTCGCTGGTAGAGATGGCGGATGACCAGCCGTTCGACCACCATGCCCACAGCTCCGGCGACGAGGGCACCAGTCAGGATGGCGAGCGGCAGCGGCAGACCGGCGCGCGCGGCACTGACGGTGACGTAAGCCCCACACATGATGAATTCCCCATGTGCAAGGTTGATGACACCCATCATACCGAAAATCACCGCCAGTCCGGCGCAGGAAATCACCAGAAAGGCAAAGGTGTCTCCGAATTGATAGAGCATGGCAAAGACGCTCTGGAACAGGGCCATCCGCTCTGACTCCTATTTGGGAAATGTGAAGGGATGCCGGGCAGGGTGACCCGCCCGGCATGTCAGGTCAGACGATCACTGAGCAGGGGGCGGTGAGGACGGGGTATACTGTGCGCTCGGATCGTTCTTGGTCAGATCGCAGCCAACGTCACCCAGCCAGTAGGGTTTGATATCTTCCCAGACCTTGGGAAAGCTTATGGAATGGTCGTCGTTGACCTTGGCCAGGTAGATCGTGTGGGACATGTGCTGGCTCTTGGGATCAAGGCAGACATTGCCCGACGGTCCGTCAAAGCAGACATCGCCTTCGGCGAGAACCGCGCGGACGGCGTCGTGATCGGTGGTGCCCGCACGTTCGACCATCTGCTTGTAGAGGTTCATCGCGATGTAGGAATTCGCGGCTTCCTGGTTGATGTAGGGCTCATCCGGGAACATCGCGTGGAAACGTTCGACGAAATCCTTGGAGGCAGGCGTGTCGATCTCTTCGATGTAGTTCGTTGTGACATACATGTTGGCCAAGCTTGGCGGGGTAAAGCGCTTGTGCTCATACCCTTGCCCGACATTCACCGAAGATGCCATCGGCAGGCCGACATTGGCCGAGGATGCCTGTTCGTAATAGGAAGCCTGTGCAGCGCCGACCAGCAGTGTTACGACAAAATCCGCCTCTGTGGCCTGAATGTTCTGGATCGTCTGGCCGAATTGCGAAACGCCGAGCGGGATGAATTCTTCGCCCACCATGGTGCCGCCATTCTCTTCGACGATCTGACGCACCCATTCTGCCGAGATCTGGCCAAAGTTGTAATCCGCAGCCAGCGTGTAGACGTTTGGGCCGTACTCTTCCATCATCCACGGTATCAGGGTCGAGAACTGCTGTTCCGGCACCGCGCCGGTTACGATCATGTTGTTGTCGCAGACGCCGCCTTCGTACTGGTTGTTATAGAAGGCGAGGCCATCGAACTGGTTGACGATCGGCCTGTAGGCTTCGCGCGACGCCGAGGAAAAGCCTGCAAAGACCACATCCACCTTATCGGACTGCAGTACCCTGCGCATGAATTCCTGATAGCGGCGATTGTCGGATTGGGTGTCATAGATCACCAATTCCACCGGACGGCCGTCAATGCCGCCGGCGTCGTTGATTTCCTTGGCTGCGAGCTGGATGGCATGGACCTTGACGGTGGTCGCAGCAGCAAAATCCCCTGACTGGTCTTCAAGGACGCCGATCTTGATCGGACCGTCCTGGGCAAAGGCAGGCGCTGCGGCGAAAAGCGCCAGGGCGGCACCAGCCATCAGGCTGACAAAGGTTGGTCGGTTGCGAGTCATTCGTTTCTCTCCACTGTTGGTTGGTCTGTCTGTTCGTATCGTCCGCCGGTTGATCCGGTCGTGATGCGCGATTTTTTTTGCTGCCCCAGATCCGGGCCATCTCCGAGGGCATGTCGCGCCATGTCCTCCATCGGAATTCTGCGCTCCATCGCCTCGCGCCGCAGCCATTCGTAGGCATCCTCTTCGGAGAGGCCGCAAATGGTGATCAGTTGCAGCACCGCTTTCATCACCACGCGGCGGCCGGACAGGCGGCGGCGCAGGGCCATCATTTCCTGCTGGTGCCGCATGCGTGCGGCGTGTTCGTTCATGGCCAGAAGGAGGGCTGTAAAGATGCCGGAACTTCGGATCGGCTTCAGTATATGGCTTGCGGCTCGGTGCCGGGTGACCCTTGCAAGGCGGCTGGGGGCCTCGCTTCCGATCACGGCGATCAGAGGAAGATCAGGCATGACAGCAGCGTCCATACCAGGTTCTGCGCCATCATCGGCATCAAAGAAAACCACGTCGCATTCTGCGGTGCAGCTGTTCGGGCCGGGCGGCTTTTCTGAAATGATGACCTCGAGACCGAGCTTGCCCAGCGTCCGTTCCAGCGTGTCACGGCCCGAGTCGGGTGCCATGATGAGCAGAGCGCGCAGGCCGCGAAAATTCTTGAGCATAGGCCTGCTCATTGTATCAGCCGAATGTCGGGGCCGTAGCTGTCGTCGACTTCGTTGGCCCACGTCAGATAGGGGTCGGGTCGGACGGCGACGGGGTGTTCCATCAATATGTCAAAGGTACCGTCCGCACGTGATCGGCCGATACGGGGCCTCATCCAGCAGTGCAGATTTTCAGGATCTACCGTGACGCGGCCTTGTGGGGCGTCGAAGGTCAATCCTCGGACGGCTTCGCGGACCGCCTCGAAACCGCCACTGCCCGCGCGCGCCGCTGCCCGCGCCAGCAGATGGACGGCAACATATGCTGATTCCGCATCCGCAGAGGGTTGTCCCAGATGCCCAAATCGCGCGGTCCACTTTTCGGAGAACTGACGGTTTTCCGGCGAGGCAATCGTCGAAAAATAGACCGAAGAGGAAAGATGACCCGACGCAGCGTCGCCGATCAAAGGAAGTTCGGCCTCGGACAAGCTGCAGCTGGCGGCAGGCATCTCACCGGGCTGGTCGATCCCGGCGGCCTTTGTCGCCGCGCGCAGCATGTTCAGAAAGACGAAACTCGACTGGCCGATCAGCGTGGTGAACACGAAATCCGGACGATCTGCCACGATCTGCTGGACGACATCGGCCAAATCTGTTTCACCAACCGGAAAATACCGCTCTCCCAGAACGGACCCACCTGCAGCGTTGATCGACTCGCGCAGAATTCTGTTATTTTCCCACGCCCAGATATAGTTCGATCCGACCATCCATCCGCGAGATCCGAAATTTCTCAGCAGGTGACGTGTCAACGGCACAATGTGCTGGCTTGGCGCTGCGCCGCAGTAGACGACATTATCCGAAGTCTCGAAGCCCTCGTAATGCGACGGATACCAGAGCAGCGCATCAGACTTTTCGAACAGTGGCAGGACTTCCTTGCGGCTGGAGGAGGTGTAGCAGCCGATGACGTGGCTCAACCCGTGGTCCTGCAACAGCGAGCGCGCGCCTTCGATATAGCCCATAAGCTGTCCGGCAGGGTCCATAGCAACCGGCGTTATCTTCACGCCCGCGTCCGGTCTGGCGTTGATCTCGTCGATCGCAAGACTGGCCCCCGCATACATGGCCACGCTGACTGCCTGATAGGAGCCGCTCCGGGAAAATAGCAGGCCGACTGAGAGTTCGAGACGCCGCATCATCGATCACCAAAAAAAAAAAGGCCCCGCCAGCGGAATTCGCTGTAGAGGCCATGTTGCCAATCCGCCTTTTGCGGAGATGTAATGGTAAAATCGCGGCGGTCTCTTCATTGAGCCCTTTACCGCGTGGTTGATAGCCTAGTGAGCAGTCGGATAGTTTGGCAAGGGAATTGACTGAATTAAATCGTTCCGGCCAAGACCTCTGCACATAAAATATGCAGAGGTCTTGGCCGGTCGATCAGGTTCCAACGGGCCACGCCCAAGGTCTCGGCCACCACCTCCACTGAATGTCGTCCTTCAGACGCGACCGCGCGTGCAGGGTCATTTTTTTGAGCGTGACCCGTCCAGGGCCTCGGCATCCATCGTCTTGCGGCCAAGCTGGCGTTCAAATTCACGAATGCTTTCCTCCATTTGGAGGACCATCTTGTTGCTGGTGTGAAGTTCTACGAGGTCTTGAGCCAGGAAATTTCCGGCTGGGGCGCGAAAACAAGAGAACGCTACCGGACAAGTCTCCATCAAATTCCCAGGGTGATGGAAGAAATCTGCGATGACCAAGGCCAGAAGATCATGACCATCCGTGTCTGAATTCGTAACCCGGCGTCGCTTTGAGGGAGTTACCTGTCCACAAACAATCGTGACCTGACAGCATTCGGACAGCTGATGCGTGCGATGAAGAATGATGGCTGTATTGAGGAGAACCCTGCCAAGAACTTTGAGAAACAGGGAATGAAGGAGGTTTTGCTCGACATCGTGATACCTACACACGGGGCGATCGCGAAGCACTCCGACCGGACCCTTGGGACATTGGCATACTTTCCATCGTTTTCGATGCCACGGGCGGGCGTGTAACAGAGATGGCTCGGCTACAGTGGTCTGACATTCAGGAAACGGGTTCGGAGCGCGCCTGATGATTTGCGCCACATGTTTGCCATTGAAAGGCTTCGTGAGGAATTGTCACAACGATTACAGTGGGATATTGGCGGAGAGACAGGGATTCGAACCCTGGGAACCCGTAAAGGCTCAACGGTTTTCGAGACCGCCCCGTTCGACCACTCCGGCATCTCTCCGCGGGGGTCTGGTGAGCGCCTTTAGCCACATAGCGCGCCGAGGTGCAACAGGGAAAAACAGATTTTTTGCGATCTCCATCGGCGGATCACGGCTACGTGCCCGGATACGGCTTGGAAAAAACCCTCAGGCGGAATAGCTAAACCCGAATGCACACAGAGGACGAGTCCAGATGTTCGCGAGATTGAGCGCCATTTCCCTTGCCGTCGTGACGGGCATGCCCGTCTGGGCGGATCCCGCGGACGATCTGCTGAAGGCGCTGCGGGTCGAGGAAATCGTCGGCGTGATGCGCACCGAAGGGCTCGATTACGGGGATCAGCTGGCGCGGGACATGCTTCCGGGCGGCACGTCCGCCGCATGGTCTGCTGCCGTTTCTTCGATCTACGACACCGATAGGATGTACGATGTCGTGCGCACCGAATTCGCCGACACGGTCGGGGATCAGGATCTGACGCCTCTGCTCACGTATTTCGAGACCGAAGTGGGTCAGCAGGTGGTGACCCTGGAACTCGAGGCGCGGGAGGCGATGGTCGAGTCGGATGTCGAGGACATGGCACGAGCGACGTTCCGCGATATCGACGGCACGGGTGATGCGCGTCTCGAACAGCTTGAGACCTTTGTTGATGCGAACGATCTGATCGAGGCGAATGTGGCGGGTGCGCTGAACGCGAGCTACAACTTCTACACCGGGCTGGCCGAGGGCGGTGCGCTCGAGATGTCCGAATCCGAGATCCTGAGCGATGTCTGGGCGCAGGAAGAGGAGACGCGGCAGGATACCCGGGAATGGCTTTATGGATACCTGCTGCTGGCCTATGGGCCGCTCAGCGACGACGAACTGGCCGGCTATATCGATCTGTCCGCTTCGGAAGCGGGGAATCTGATGAACCGGGCGCTCTTTGCCGGCTTCAACGCGATGTATGATGATATCTCGCGGCAGCTGGGGCAGGCCTCCGCCCATCAGTTGCAGGCTCAGGAACTCTAGCTTTTTTCGCAGCCGGAGCGGTATTGTCGGCGGGACCCGCTTGACAATCGCGGCTTTGGGCAACATAAGCGCGGCTCTCGGGGTCGGGGCATCTGCATCGGCTCCAGAGGTTATTGACATGACGCCCATCAAGGGCGCGCTGTCCGAGGCGGCAAGAGCCGGGAAACACCTGCAAGCGGGCAGGGGCCATAGGACGCGGAAGACAAAGGAAGAGACGCATGTTTGCGGTACTGAAAACCGGCGGCAAGCAATACAAGGTCCAGTCGGGCGACACGCTCCGGGTGGAACGGCTTGCAGCCGATGCTGGCGAAAAAGTCCAGTTCAACGACATTCTGATGATCGGCGGCGACAACCTGACCGTCGGCGCGCCCTTCGTGGACGGTGCTGCGGTTCAGGCCGAAGTGATCGACCAGATAAAGGGTGACAAGGTCATCCACTTCGTCAAGCGCCGCCGGAAGCACGGCTCGCAGCGCACCAAGGGGCACCGTCAGAAGCTGACGCTGGTTCGTGTGACGGACATCCTCGCCTCGGGCGGCGGTGATACCGGCATGAAGGTCGCGATCGGTACGGGATCGGTCTCGGGCGCTTCCGTCGCTGCGGCTCCGAAAGCCGAAAAGAAGGCCGCTGCGCCCAAGACGTCGACATCCAAGGCCGCGCCTGCCGCGTCCGGCGGAGACGATCTCAAGGTGCTGTCGGGCGTCGGCCCGGCGCTCGAGAAGAAACTGCATGATGCAGGCATCACCACCTACGCGCAGATCGCGGCATGGACCGATGAGGACGTCGAGAATTTCGGCGAGCTTCTGTCGTTCAAGGGCCGGATCGAGCGTGAAGGCTGGGTCGAACAAGCCAAAGATCTGGCTGCGAAATAAGGAGACCAACCCATGGCACACAAAAAAGCAGGCGGTTCCTCCCGCAACGGTCGCGACTCTGCCGGTCGTCGCCTCGGCGTCAAACTCTTCGGCGGTCAGAAGGCGATCCCGGGCAACATCATCGTACGTCAGCGCGGCACGAAGTTCTGGCCGGGTAACGGTGTTGGCCTCGGCAAAGATCACACCATCTTTGCCGTCGCAGAAGGCGCCGTGACCTTCCACAAGGGCCTCAAGGGCCGTACCTTCATTTCGGTTCTGCCAGTGGCGGAGGCCGCTGAGTAAGCCGACCTTAAGGTTTGAGAGACATTAAGGGGATCGGCAGACAAGCCGGTCCCCTTTCTCGTTTTCACTGCAAGGTCGCGCCTGCACCAAGCCCCGCAAGAGAGGCGGGCAGGTGCCGACCCTTTAATCATCGCCGTGTTTTGGAGGAGAAAACACATGAGCCTGGACCAAACCGTCGTTCAGCCGACCATCCAGACGGAACGCTTCGACCTGCGCCCCTTGCGCCATTCGGATGTGGGCCTCATCGCCTATTATGCCGGCGACAAGCGTGTCGCGCAGATGACGACGAACCTGCCGCACCCGCTGCCACCCGGCGCGACCGAGGCGTATGTGGCGCGTGCCATGTCGCCGGATCGCACCGAAGATGTCTGGGTGATGGACGGCACCAAATCCGACGGCTCCGAGGTGATGGGTGTCATTTCGCTCGAGCGCATGGACCGCGACCAGTCCGAAGTGGCCTATTGGGTCGCTCCGGCCTTCTGGAATACCGGGCTTGCCTCGGATGCCGTGCGCGCGCTGATCGAGGCAAATCCGATGTCCAGCGCGACGATGTTCGCGAGCGTCTTTCAGGAGAATCTCGCCTCGGCCCGAGTGCTGACCAATTGCGGTTTCGAATATATCGGCGATGCCGAGGCCTTCTCGGTCGCGCGCAACGCCAAGGTCCCCACCTGGACCTATCTCAGAAAACTGCGCTGATCCGTGCCGCTTGAGGCGGCTGCGGGAACACGCTAAACCCGCGCGCATGCGCAAGGCAGGACGCCCAAGATGAAATTTCTCGATCTGTGCAAGGTCTATATCCGATCCGGCGGCGGCGGCGGCGGCTCTGTCAGCTTCCGTCGCGAGAAGTATATCGAATTCGGCGGCCCCGATGGCGGGGACGGTGGCAATGGCGGTTCGGTCTGGGCCGAAGCGGTCGAAGGGCTCAACACGCTCATCGATTTCCGCTACCAGCAGCATTTTTTCGCGCAAAGCGGCCAGCCGGGAATGGGCCAGCAGCGCACCGGCAAGACGGGTGAGGACATCGTGCTTCGCGTGCCTGTCGGGACGGAAGTCCTCGACGAGGACGAGGAGACGGTTCTCGCCGACATGACCGAACTCGGTCAACGTGTGCAGCTGGCGCGTGGCGGGAATGGCGGCTGGGGCAACCTGCATTTCAAGACTGCGACAAACCAGGCGCCGCGCCGTGCCAATCCGGGTCAGCCCGGGGTCGAGCGTACGATCTGGCTGCGTTTGAAGCTGATCGCCGATGTGGGTCTGCTGGGTCTGCCGAATGCGGGCAAGTCGACCTTTCTGGCGGCCACGTCCAATGCGCGACCCAAGATCGCCGATTATCCCTTCACGACGCTGCATCCCAATCTGGGCGTCGTCGGCGTCGACAACGTGGAATTCGTCGTTGCCGACATTCCCGGCCTGATCGAAGGCGCGCATGAGGGGCGGGGGCTTGGTGATCAGTTCCTCGGCCATGTGGAACGCTGCGCCGTGCTGCTGCATCTGGTCGATGGCACGTCCGGAACCCTGATCGAGGATTACCAGACCATCATCGAAGAGCTCGACGCCTATGGCGAGGGTCTGAACGACAAGCCCCGGATCACCGTGCTCAACAAGGTCGACGCGCTTGATGCCGAAGAGCGCGTGTTCCTGCGCGAAGAGCTTCAGAAGGCCGTCGGCGCCAAGGTGATGCTGATGTCCGGTGTCAGCAAGGAAGGCACGGTCGAAGTGCTGCGTGCGCTGCGGGCAGAGATCGACGACAACCGCCTGCGCGGCCGCGAGGCGGACGCGGAGGAGGAAGAGCCGTGGCGGCCCTGACCGATGCCCGCCGACTGGTCGTCAAGATCGGTTCGGCGCTCCTCGTGGATCGCAAGACCGGCGCGCTGCGGCTCGACTGGCTGGCCTCGTTCGCCGAGGATGTGGCGCGGATCAAGGCGTGCGGCACCGATGTGATCCTCGTCTCGTCCGGGTCCATCGCGCTCGGACGGCAGGTGCTCAAGCTGCCCAACACCGTTTTGGCGCTGGAACAGTCGCAGGCGGCCGCTGCGGTGGGCCAGATCCGGCTGGCCCGCGCCTGGGAAGAGGCGCTCGCCCCGCATGGCATTACCACCGCGCAGGTGCTCGTGACGCTCGAAGACAGCGCCGACCGCCGCCGCTACCTCAAGTCCCGTGCGACGATGGAAACGCTCGTGAGCTTCGGGGTCGTGCCCATCGTGAACGAGAACGACACCGTCGCGACGGACGAGATCCGCTACGGCGACAATGATCGCCTCGCCGCGCAGGTGGCCGTGACGGTCGGCGCCGACCAGCTGATCCTGCTTTCGGATGTCGACGGCTTCTACACCGGCAATCCGCAGACCGACCCGACCGCCACCCGCTACGAGGTCATCGACCACATCACGCCCGAGATCGAGGCCATGGCCGGGGATGCCGGATCGGGGCTCTCCAAGGGCGGGATGAAGACGAAACTGATGGCCGCCAGGACTGCCACCGCCTCGGGTTGTGCGCTGGCGATCAGCGACGGCTTCGTGCTGCATCCTCTGCTGGCGCTCGAAAACGGTGCCAATGTCACCTGGTTCACGCCGCATCTCGACCCGCATCTGGCCCGCAAGCGCTGGATCGCGGCGATGAAACCGCAAGGAGCTCTGATCGTCGATGACGGCGCCGCGCTGGCATTGTCCTCGGGCAAATCGCTGCTGCCTGCCGGTGTCGCGGCGGTCGAGGGCAGTTTCGGGCGCGGCGATCCGGTCGCGATCCGTTCGGCGGACGGGCGTGCGCTGGGGCAGGGGCTGTGCCGCTACACCGCTGCAGAGGCGCGCGCCATCAAGGGCCATCGCAGTCAGGATATCGAGGCGTTGCTGGGCTATCCGGGCCGCGCCGCACTGATCCATCGCGACGACATGACCCTCTGAACGCGCGGATTATCGGAACCCGAAAAATATAAGGCAGTCAAAGGCTTCCAAGATGCAAGACATGACAGACATCCCCGCCCTGATGGCCGATATCGGCGCCCGCGCCCGGGCCGCCGCCGCGGAGTTGAGCCATGCGCCCTCTGCTGCCAAGGAAACCGCCCTGACCACCGCCGCCGATGCGCTGTGGTCGGTGCGGGGCTCGGTTCTGGAAGCGAACGAAAAGGACATGGCCTACGGCCGGGACAAGGGGCTATCGGAGGCCATGCTCGACCGACTGCTGCTGACCGAGGAGCGCATCCGCGCCATGTGTGACGGCCTGCGGGCGATCGCGGCCGAGGACGATCCCGTCGGCAAGGTCATCGCTGAATGGGATCAGCCTTCGGGGCTGCACATCCGCCGCGTCCGCACCCCGCTCGGCGTGATCGGTGTGATTTACGAATCCCGCCCGAACGTCACTGCGGATGCCGGTGCCCTGTGCCTCAAGGCCGGAAATGCTGTGATCCTGCGGGGCGGTTCGGAGAGTTTCCATTCCTCCTGCGCGATTCATGCGGCATTGGTCGAAGGCCTGCGCGCCGCCAAGCTGCCCGAGGATGCGATCCAGCTGGTTCCCACTCGGGACCGGGCGGCCGTATCGGAAATGCTGACCATGACCGACAGCATCGACGTGATCGTCCCCCGTGGCGGCAAAGGGCTGGTCGGCCTCGTGCAGAAAGAGGCGCGCGTGCCGGTCTTTGCGCATCTGGAAGGCATCGTGCACGTCTACATCGACAAGGATGCGGATCCGGTCAAGGCGCTGGACGTCGTCCTGAACGCCAAGACCCGCCGCACCGGAATCTGCGGCGCGGCGGAATGCCTTCTGATCCATCAGGATGTCGCTGACACGATTGGTCAGGGTGTGATCCGCGCCCTTCTGAGCGCGGGTGTCGAAGTGCGCGTGGACGAACATCTCAAGGCCATCGAAGGCACGATTGCGGCGACGGATGCGGATTGGGGGCAGGAATATCTCGACAGCATCATCTCCGCGCGCGTGGTGGCGGATATCGACGCAGCGATCACGCATATCCGCAAGTTTGGTTCGCAGCACACCGAATGCATCCTTACCGAGGATCCTGAGGCCGTCGCGAGATTCTTCGAACGGGTCGACAGCGCCATCCTGATGCACAATGCCTCGACCCAGTTCGCCGATGGCGGCGAGTTCGGCATGGGGGCCGAGATCGGCATCGCGACAGGCAAGCTGCATGCGCGAGGGCCCGTCGGGGCGGAACAGCTGACCAGTTTCAAGTATCTCGTCACCGGTGACGGCACGGTGCGGAGCTGAGGCTGGCTCATAAAGTTCTGCGGATCATCGAACCTCAGAGGTCGAGCACAAGTCGGCCTTCTGAATGTGATATCTTTGGGGTGCGTTCCATTTCCTGTGCGACCACCTGGAGCATCAGGAACTGGACCCTGGCCGGGGATACCTCCACTCTGAAACTCTGATCGGTGAGCATCCTCCACAGATCCGCATCGACAGAGATCCGAGGGGCCGTACCCTCGATACGCCACTTGTTGCCGAGTAGTTCGAACGTGACATTGCCGCCATGCGGCATCGCCGTTTCAAAGCAGAGCAATGCCAGAAAGGCGAGCTGCACCTCGCGCCGGATCTGGTCCCCGGCAGGCTGCCATTCCGTGCGCAGCCGCGCCCCCTGACCGATATCGCCGAGGATGCCGCGGATTTCGCTCCGGCCCAGCTTCTGGCTCGTCGCGGTGGTGCCGAAAGCGACACGGAAGAAACGGATACGGGCCGTGGCATTGGTACAGCTGTCGTTGATCAGCTCGATTTCCGGGCCAAGGCCTGTCGTTCCGCTCAGCGACAGAAGTTCCAGTCCGTTGCTGATGGCGCCAATCGGGCTTATCAGGTCGTGGCAAATTCTGGACCCTATCAAAGTCGCCAAGTCGGCGCTATCGTGTTGCATCGACACCTCGGGTTGAAGGAATGGGAAGTGAGTGATCTGAACGCATTGCTGGAGCCGGGTATGCTGGTTACGCACCCGGACAGGCCCGACTGGGGCACGGGGCAGGTGCAATCGAATATCCGTGGCCGCATCACGGTCAATTTCCGCGAAGAGGGAAAGGTCGTCATCGACGGTAGTCGGATCACACTCCTGCCATTGTTCGGCGATCAGTAGGTAAATTAGGTTTCGCTAAGGTTAATATCCGGACAGGATATCCGGGCAATGGTTGCCAACCTTACACAGCTTGCCTAGAACCGGGCAACAGGTTTCACGCAGCGGAAGTGTCGCAGATGAATGCCCACGCCCCCCGGTTCAGTGCGCGTCTGGCCCGGACAGAGTCGGATCTCGAGGCGGCACAGAAGCTGCGCTACGACGTGTTCGTGCGTGAACTCGGAGGCGGCGGCGCGCTTGTCGATCACGAGAATGGGCTCGAGAAAGACCACTTCGACCCCTATTTCGACCATCTCCTTCTTGTCGACGACGCGCGCGAGAGTGCGGTGATCGGCGTCTATCGCCTGCTGCCGGGCGAGCGTGCCGAGGCTGCAGGCGGCTTCTATTCGGAGGCGGAATACGACCTCGATCCGCTGCGCCAGTCGGGTCGCAAGCTGCTGGAACTGGGGCGCTCCTGTCTGCACGCAGACTATCGTGGCGGTTCGGCGATGTTCCATCTCTGGCAGGCGCTGGCAGGATATGTGAGCGATCAGGGAATCGAGATTCTGTTCGGCGTGGCAAGCTTTCACGGCACCGATGTGCAGGCGCTGGCCCATCCGCTCAGCCATCTGCATCACCGTCACAGCGCGCCGGATCTGCTCCGAGTCTGCTCGCGGCAGTATCAGCCGATGGCGCTGCTGCCCGAGAGTGAGGTCGACCGCAAGCGCGCGATGATCGAGACTCCGGCCCTGATCAAGGCCTATCTGCGGCTCGGCGGCGGCGTCGGGGACGGGGCTTATGTCGATCACGCCTTCAACACGACCGACATTTGTCTGGTGGTGGACACGGCGCAAATGAACGAGCGGCAGAAAAACCTTTATACCAAGGATGTTGCCGGGTGAATCCGACCTGGACGACGCATGCGCCCCCACCACCGCCCCGGCCTGGTCCGCTCGGCTGGCTGCGAGTGGCCTGCCGTGGACTGGTTCTTGGCGTGGTCGTCTTTGGCGGCTTGCTGGTGCTGGTTCTGGTGCGGCTGATCGAAAGGCCGCTCTGTGGCGTCGACCGGCCGGTGACGCCCTACATCACGCAAGGGGTGTGCCGCGTGGCTTTCGTGATCCTGCAACTGCCGCTTGCGGTGCGGGGTCCTCGCATGCCGGGGCCGGGTGCGGTGGTCGCCAACCATTCGTCCTGGCTGGACATCTTCGCCCTCAATGCCCGCCGAAACGTCTATTTCGTCTCGAAATCCGAAGTGGCCGACTGGCCCGGGATCGGCTGGCTCGCCCGGGCGACCGGTACGGTCTTCATCCGCCGCGACCCGCGCGAGGCGGGCAGACAGGCCAAGCTGTTCGAAGAACGGCTGCTGCACCGGCACAGGCTGCTGTTCTTTCCCGAAGGCACGTCGACTGACGGCTTGCGGGTTCTCCCTTTCAAATCAACGCTTTTCGCGGCGTTCTTCGCGGATGGACTGAAGCATGAGATGCAGATTCAGCCCGTCAGCGTGATCTATCACGCGCCCGAGGGTGAAGATGCACGCTTCTATGGCTGGTGGGGCGATATGAGCTTTGGCGAGCATCTGATCAAGACGCTGGCGGCGCGGCGGCAGGGTCGTGTCGAGGTCGTCTATCACGCCCCAGTCCGGGTCGATGCCTTTCCGAACCGAAAGTCACTCGCCAGCCACCTCGAAACCCAGGTCAGGTCCGGGCACAGCCAGTACGAAGAGCATCCGGGCTGATCAGGACACCATCGCCTTGGTGAGCCGCGCCAGTTCCGCGGCAGGATCAGCCTGGCTCCAGATTTCTTCACCAAATGCAAAGAAATCCGTTACAGGTAAAAGACTTGCAATCTCTTCTTCACCCAAGGCGCCTTCGGCGACGCAGGGCAGCTCGATCACTTCGGACCACCACTGAAAGAGCTCGCGCTCAACCACGGCACCATCGCCCAGAGCTGTCTGGCCGATCGGGCCGAAGCTGATGTAATCGGCGCCGGATTCGCCGGCGGCCATGCCTTCGTGCCGCGACTGCGCGCAATAGGCGCCGACAATCGCATCATCGCCCAACTCCTTGCGGGCCCAGCGGACGGAGCGTGCCCCATCGAGCAGATGCACACCATCAAGACCGAGGCGCTGCGCCAGAACGACATGGGTGTCGAGCACAAGGGCGATGTCGTAGTGATGCGCGACGTCGCGCACGGCATCCGCGGCGCGCAGGATGCGGTCTTCGTCCCGGGTCGAAAGAGCCAGCCGGATGCAGGCGACGTCTGCGGAATCCAGAACGCTCGCAAGGGTTTGCGGGAAAGTGCTCAGGTCGAATTCGGGCGGCGTGATGAGATAGATCTGCGGCTGTTCGGTCTCGGCCATCTTGGGAGGCTCCTGATAGAATTTGGCCCGATATAAAGGGGTAAAAGCGTTTTGACCATTGCCGTTAGGCTGTTTTCGGCAGCAAGCCGCAGGTCGGGTCTCGTGCGTCACCAAAGACGCGTCCGGGCGCGACCAATTCCACTCAATACAGGTTAGCGCATGTCACCGGAAATTCGGCGGTCGCCCGCACTTTCTTGCACCCGTCCCCCCGCGTGATATGAGACAGGCCAAGTCCATCAGGAGCCGACCCCATGCCCACAGACACGCCGCAGCCCGCCTTCGTGCTGGTCAATCCGCAGATGGGCGAGAATATCGGCGCCGCGGCGCGGGCGATGTGGAACTTCGGGCTCGACCGGATGCGGCTTGTCGCCCCGCGTGACGGCTGGCCCAACCAGAGTGCCACGGCGATGGCCGCAGGTGCCGGACGGCTGCTCGACGAGGCGCAGTTGATGCAGACCACGGCCGAGGCTGTGGCGGATTGCACCTTTGTCATGGCGACGACGGCGCGCAATCGCGGCCTCACCAAGCCGATCTATGCCCCGGAACATGCCATGCAGGTTGCGCGCGACCGTATCGGTGCGGGTGAAAAGGTGGCAGTGCTTTTCGGACCGGAACGCGCGGGCCTCGAAAACCCGGATATCGCCTTGGCCAATGCCATCATCTCGGTCCCGGTGAATCCGCAATTCGCCTCGCTCAATCTTGCGCAATGCGTGCTGCTGACGGCCTATGAATGGCAGCGTCACGCGGTCGAGATCCTTCCCGAGACGGTGGAATTGGCGGGCGGGCAATGGGCGAGCCAGTCCGAAGTCGAAAAGCTGTCGGATCATTACGAGGACCGGATGAGCGCTGCCGGTTTCTTCTTTCCCGAGCACAAGGCTGACAGCATGAAGCTGAATCTGCGCAACCTCTGGTCGCGCATGCCGCTGACCCAGACCGATGTGCGGATGCTGCACGGCGTCATGCGTCAAATGGTGCGCTGGAAAGAACGGGGTGACTGACTTGAAGGCCACCTGCGCGCGGCCTACTGTCCATGGCGACATAAGGAGCGGGATATGAGCGGAAAACGCAGTATCTTTGAAGAAGTTGGCACGGAACCCGCCAAGGCGAGGACGACCCCGCCAAAGGGCGGCATGATCGATGCCGCCAAGCGCGGTGCAAGGGGCGGTATCCGGCTCTGGCTCATGCTGCTGTTTGCGCTCGTGATGGTGATGATCGCCGTGGGCGGGCTGACCCGTCTCACCGATAGCGGGCTGTCGATCACAGAATGGCGGCCCGTCACCGGCGCATTGCCCCCGATGGATGCGGCGAGCTGGCAATCCGAATTCGACAAGTATCGCGAGATTCCGGAATATCAGTTGCAGAATGCCGGGATGACCCTTTCCGAATTCCAGTTCATCTACTGGTGGGAATGGGGGCACCGGCAGCTTGGCCGGGTGATCGGTCTCGTCTGGGCGCTCGGGTTCTTCGGCTTTCTGGCCGCGCGCCAGATCCCGCGCGGATGGACCGGGCGGCTGTTCCTTCTGGGCGTTCTGGGAGGCGCACAGGGCGCGATCGGCTGGTGGATGGTGTCCTCCGGTCTGGAGGGGCAGCGTCTCGACGTGGCGAGCTATCGGCTTGCGACGCATCTGGGGCTGGCCTTCGTCATTCTTGGCCTGATCGCCTGGTTCGTCTTTGCCTTGGGGCGTGAGGAACGCGAGATGATGCAGGCGCGCCGGTCACGCGAGTCGGGGCTCTTCAAGCTCTCGACTGCGCTCGCGGGTCTCGCCTTCGTGCAGATCCTGATGGGCGCGCTTGTCGCCGGCATCGATGCGGGGCGCAATTATACCGACTGGCCGCTGATGGCGGGCGGCTTCCTGCCGCCGACTCCGTTCGAGATCGAACCGCTCTGGCGCAACTTCTTCGAGAATGACGGGCTGGTGCAGTTCGTGCACCGGATGGCGGCATATGTGCTGATGGCATTCGGCCTCTTCGTCTGGGCACGCTCGCGCCGCTCACCCAATGCCGAGACGCGGTTCCGCTTCAACGCGGTGCTGGCGATGCTCGTGCTGCAGATGGTTCTGGGCGTGGTCACGGTGCTTTATGGCGCACCCTGGCAGGTGGCGATCCTGCACCAGATTGGCGCGGTGATGCTCTGGGTGCTGATCCTGCGCGGCCGTTTCGCCGCGCAGTATCCGATTTTCCAATCCGTAAGGGGGACCGCGCGATGAGCGCATTTGACGATCTGATGGCATTTCAACGCGACACCTCGGCCCTTGGCGAGATCGCCGGGCGTCTGGGCTGGGACCAGGAGACGGTGATGCCGCGTGGTGCCGCCGGGCAGCGGGGCGAGGAGATGGCGGCGATCGAAGGGGTGCTGCATGCGCGCCGCACCGATCCGCGTGTCGGCGATTGGCTGGATGCGATCGAGGATGACGATCTGGATCAGGTCGGGCAGGCGCAGATGCGCCACATCCGTCGCACCTACGAGCGCACACGCCGCGTGCCTGCGCGCCTCGCGGCCGAAATCGCCCGGGTGACGAGCGAGGCGCAGGGCGTCTGGGCCGAGGCCCGCGCCAATGACGATTTCGCCACCTTTGCGCCGACGCTGAAGCAGGTTCTGTCGCTGCGTCGCGAAGAGGGCGAGGCCCTGTCGGATGGGGGCGACATCTACGACGCGCTGCTCGACGATTACGAACCCGGCGCCACGGCCGAGAGCCTGTCGCAGATGTTCGGCGCCCTGCGGCCGCGCCTGGTCGATCTGCGCGAACGCATCCGCGCCCAGCCGCAGCCGAATGCGCTTGAGGGTGAATTCGACGAGGCGGCGCAGATGGTGCTGACGCGCCAGATCGCCGAGGTCTTTGGCTACGACATGTCTCGCGGTCGGGTGGACAAGGCCGTGCATCCGTTTTCCTCGGGCTCGGGCAACGATGTGCGCATCACCACGCGGACCAGCCTCACGGATCCGTTCAACTGCCTCTATTCCACGATCCACGAGGTCGGCCATGCCTGTTACGAGCAGAATATCGATCCGGCCTATCAGCTGACTCCGCTGGGCAGCGGCGTGTCGATGGGCGTGCATGAAAGCCAGAGCCGGATCTATGAAAACCAGCTGGGCCGCAGCCGCGCCTTTACCGGCTGGCTCTACAAGCAGATGCGCGACACGTTCGGGGACATCGGCATCCCGGATGCGGACGCGTTTCATGCTGTCGTCAACCGCGTGCACAAGGGCTTTATCCGCACAGAATCGGACGAGGTGCAGTACAACCTGCATGTGCTGATGCGGTTCGATCTGGAACGCGGGCTGATCAGCGGCGCGCTTGAGGTCGAGGATCTCGAGGCGGCCTGGAATGCGCGCTTCCTTGCGGATTTCGGTTACGCCGTGGACAAGCCGTCGAACGGTGTTTTGCAGGATGTGCACTGGTCCGTGGGGCTCTTCGGCTATTTCCCGACCTATACGCTGGGCAATGTCTATGCCGGTTGCCTGCATGCAGCCCTGCGCGAGGCGCTGCCGGGGCTCGATGCACAGCTCGCTTCGGGCGATCTCGAAGAGGCGACTGGCTGGCTCAAGGAGAATGTGCAGCGGCAGGGTGGTCTGCACCGACCGCGCGAGGTCATCGCCAAGGCCTGCGGGTTCGAGCCGAACGAGGGGCCGCTTCTGGACTACCTCGACACCAAGTTTGGCGAGATCTACGGGATCTGAGCCAGAGCTTCAGGACAGATCGAAAGGCCGGGTTCGTTCCCGGCCTTTTTCATATGCGCCAATGCGAAAGCCATGGATCAGATCAACGCCATCCGCTCGGCGCGCTCGGGGTCCGGGAAGGGGCGATAGAGCCCGAGGTCGGAGCGTGCGATCAAGGCGCTCACGTGGCGGTAGAGACGCTCCACCTCCTCGTCATGTTCGCCGAGGATACGGAACGCCTGATCGAGCTGGCTCATGTTTTCGAATTCGATCTCGAGAAGGAAATCTCGGTGGTTGTCGCTGGCAAGGTTCAGCTTGCGCCGCAGCAGGCGCCAGGACACGATCGCATTGCGCGCCCTGAGATATTCCATCCATTGTTCGACAGCTCCGGCAAAGGCGAGCGCCTTCGCCTCGTGGTGGATGTCGATCTGGCAGTGATAGAGGTTCATGTGCCGCTTCTCCCTCGTGGCAGGCCGCGGCGGCAGCTTGCGCCCAAATCCTGACCATGAGGTAAACAAAAGCCCCGCCAAGGGGCGGGGCTCATGTCGTAAGTGCCGTCTGTCAAATGAACGCCCTCACAGACGTGCGTTTTCACGCGTCAGGCGTGGGCAGATCCTCTTCGCCGTCCTCATCCCCCTGATCGGCGATCCAGGCGACGGAGACGACGGTTTCACCCTTGCCGGTGTTGAACACCTTTACGCCCCCGGCGCTGCGCGAGCGGAACGAGATGCCCTCGACCGGGACCCGGATTGACTGGCCCTTGGAGGTCGCGAGCATGATCTGGTCGTCCATTTCGACCGGGAAGGAGGCGACGATCTCGCCACCGCGCATGGACTTTTCCCAGGCGGTGACACCAAGGCCGCCTCGTCCGCGCACCGGGTAGTCATGGCTTGAAGACAGCTTGCCCACACCACCGGCGGTGATGGTGAGCAGCAGGTTCTCCGCCGCGGACATCTCGGCATAGCGCTCGGGCGGCAGCGGGCTGTTGGCGTTGCCCTCTTCCTCTTCGCTCTCGCTCGTCTCGGCATCGTCGGCAAGGCCGGCCATCGCGCGGCGCATCTTGAGATAGGAGGCGCGCTCGTCGGATTCGGCCTCGAAATGCCGGATCACCGACATCGAGACGACCTCGTCACCCTTGGAAAGACGGATGCCGCGCACTCCTGTGGAGTTGCGCGAGTTGAACACCCGCACATCCGGCACCGGGAAGCGGATCGCACGGCCGGAATTCGTCACCAGCATCACGTCGTCTTCTTCCGAGCAGATGCGCGCGTTGATCAACCGCGTGGACTCGTCCTCGCCCTCGAACTTCATCGCAATCTTGCCGTTGCGCATCACGTTAGTGAAATCCGACAGCCGGTTGCGACGCACGGACCCCTTGGAGGTGGCGAACACGATCTGCAGGTCGTCCCAGTCTTTCTCATCCCGGTCGACCGGCATGATTGCGGCGATCGAAACGCCGGTCGGAATCGGCAGGATGTTCACAATCGCCTTGCCCTTGGAGGTGCGCGCGCCTGCGGGCAGGCGCCAGGTCTTGAGCTTGTAGACCATGCCCGCCGTCGTGAAGAACAGCAGCTGCGTATGGGTGTTGGCGACGAAGAGCGTGGTGACCACGTCATCCTCTTTCAAACCACCACCCGAGACGCCCTTGCCGCCGCGTTTCTGACTGCGGAAATCGGCGAGCGGCGTGCGCTTGATGTAACCCGACTGCGTGACGGTCACGACCATGTCCTCGCGCTCGATCAGGTCTTCGTCTTCCATGTCGCCGGCCCAGTCGAGGATCTCGGTGCGGCGCGGCACGGCGAAGAGCTCGCGCACTTCACGCAGCTCGTCCGAGATGATGCCCATGATCCGGTCGCGGCTGCCTAGGATCTCGAGATATTCCTTGATCTTGGCGGCGAGGTCTTCGAGCTCGTCGGTGACTTCCTTGACGCCGAGCTGGGTCAGACGCTGCAGACGCAGCTCGAGGATCGCGCGGGCCTGTATTTCCGAGAGATTGTAGGTTCCGTCCGGATTGGCCGGGTGGGTCGGATCGTCGATCAGCTTGATGAAGGGCAGAATCTCTTCGGCGGGCCAGCGGCGCTCCATCAGCTTCACGCGCGCCTCGGCGGCATCGAGCGAGGCACGGATGGTCGCGACGACCTCGTCGACGTTGCTGACGGCGACGGCCAGACCGCAGAGGATATGGCTGCGCTCGCGCGCCTTGCGCAACAGGTAGGCGGTGCGGCGGGCGACCACGTCCTCGCGGAAATCCACGAAGGCGGTGAGGAAGCCGCGAAGGGTCAGTTGCTCGGGACGACCACCGTTCAGCGCCAGCATGTTGCAGCCAAAGGAAGTCTGCATCGGCGTGAACCGGAAGAGCTGGTTCAGCACCACCTCGGCGGTTGCATCGCGCTTGAGCTCGATGACCACGCGGACACCGTCACGGTCGGATTCATCCTGAACGTGACTGATGCCCTCGATCCGCTTGTCGCGGGCAGTTTCCGCGATGCGCTCGATCATCGTGGCCTTGTTCACCTGGTAGGGGATCTCTTCGATGACGATCGCCCAGCGGTCGCGCCGAATCTCCTCGACCTTGGTCTTGGCGCGGATGATGACGCTGCCGCGCCCCTCGAGATAGGCCTTGCGCGCGCCGGAGCGGCCCAGCATCAAGCCGCCTGTCGGAAAGTCGGGGCCGGGCACGTAGTCGATCAGCTGCTCGGAGGTGAGATCCGGGTCTTCGATCAGGGCAAGGCAGGCATCCACGACTTCGCCGAGGTTGTGCGGCGGAATGTTGGTCGCCATGCCGACGGCGATGCCGCCCGCGCCGTTGACCAGCATGTTCGGAAAGCGGGCAGGCAGGACGGTGGGCTCACGGTCCTTGCCATCGTAATTGTCCTGGAAATCGACGGTCTCCTTGTCGATATCGGCCAGCAGATAGGCGGCGGGCTTGTCCATCCGCACTTCGGTATAGCGCATGGCCGCGGCATTGTCGCCGTCCATGGAGCCGAAATTGCCCTGACCGTCCAGCAGCGGCAGCGACATCGAGAAATCCTGCGCCATCCGCACCAAGGCGTCATAGATCGCGGAATCGCCGTGCGGGTGATACTTACCCATCACGTCGCCGACCGGGCGCGCCGATTTGCGGTAGGGCTTGTCATGCGCGTTGTTGGTCTCGTGCATCGCGTAAAGGATGCGCCGATGCACAGGTTTTAGGCCGTCGCGCAGATCGGGAATCGCCCGGCTCACGATGACGCTCATCGCGTAATCGAGGTAGCTCGTCTTCATCTCGTCGGTGATGGAAATCGTCGGCCCCGTGTGCGGATTGCGAGGCGGCGTATTTTCATCCATATTTTCAGGGGGTTCCGGCGTATCGCTCACGTGATCTACCTGTCCGTCATTTTTCTATATCTTGTTGGGAAAGGTATATCAGACGCAGGATGCGGGGCGCAATGGCCGCGCGGACCCAATTCTGGCAGCCAAAGAGGTGAATTGCTAACACACTGTTTTTATTGAAAAGTTAATTTATGCTTGGCATGATTCCAGTGTTGCTGATCGAACCATGAGGAATGATGGGATGCAAAGCGAAACCGAACTGATGCTGCGCGGATACGGGCTGACGACAGCCGAGTTCTTTTACCGGATGCCGGATTACCGGAACGTTCTGAACACTTATATCTGGCAGGATTACGACCTCGCGCCGGATCACAGGAAGCTCTTCGATTTCATCGCCTTCTGGCAGGACAGCATCGAAGGGCCGCTGCACTCCGTCCGCTTCACCCATCGCAAGATGATCTCGCCGGGGGAATGGCGCCAGGTGGTGGGCGAATTCCGCTATCATTGAGGGGCCGGGATCGAGAAAGAGGGGGCCAGCCCCCTCTCTGCCGAAACCGCCCGAGGCGGTTCCGCCATTCACGCCCCCGGGATATTTGGAACCCGGAGAATGGGAAGACGTGCGTCTGCGGTCTTGACGGATTCCGAGGTGAATTCAGCGCCGTGAGGCAGGGATCAAGAGTGGTTGCGCCCCTCTGATCGGCCGCCGGCCCCTTGCGGCATCGGGGCCGGATCAGGGAATGATGCGGCTGTATTTCACACCGTCGAGCGTGGCACCGACGCGCAGGCCGGACTGGCCAAACACCACGGCGATGACCGGCGAGAGCGAGGTCGTCGTCTCGGCGGCTAGGGTCTCGCCCCGCTCCGGGGTGGCGTATTCGATATTGGCGCTGGCGGCCCAGCCCGGCGAGCGGCGGAAGTTCATCAGCGCGTCCTCGGTCATGAAGAAGAGGACATGCGCATATTGCTGCGCCCCGATCTGCAGGCCCGCGCTGGCCTTGGTCGTCGAATAATAATCGACCGTCACACCGCCGACCCGCAGCGCGCCGCGCCCATAGGCGCCGCCAAGGCCGAGACCGGCCTCGGTCACCAGCGGCATCACGAGGATGCCGGTCGATTTCGTCTCAAGCTGGCGGGTGTTGGGGTACTGGCTGTAGAGCTGCGCCAGCGTGGCATCGACGCGTGCATCGATCGTTGCGGGGCCACGGCTGCCCACGCCGTTGTTGCAGGCGGCCAGAAAGGCCGTGCCGCCAAGCGCAAGTGTGAAGCCGCGTCGGGTGTAATCTGTCATGTGTCCGCTCGTTTCTTTTTGCCAAAGCCTCGGGTCCGGCTGTGTCGCCGGTTGTCTTGTCTTATACGCCTATATGAGCGTCCTGTCACCATCCTTGGCGGCGTATGGGCGCGGGACCGCTATCCGTTGAGAATGCGCGCCGCGGCGGGTGCAAAATAGGTCAGGACCCCGTCGCAGCCGGCCCGTTTGAAGGACAACAGGGATTCCAGCATGACCCGCTCGCCATCGACCCAGCCATTGCGCGCGGCGCCCTCCAGCATCGCATATTCCCCCGACACCTGGTAGGCGAAGGTGGGGACGCCGAACATGTCCTTGGCGCGACGGCAGATGTCGAGATAGGGCATCCCGGGCTTCACCATGATCATGTCGGCACCCTCGGACAGGTCCCGCTCGATCAGACGCATCGCCTCGTCGGAATTTGCGGGGTCCATCTGGTAGGTCTTCTTGTCTCCCTTGAGTGCGCCGGAAGCGCCCACGGCATCGCGGAACGGGCCGTAAAAGGCCGAGGCGTATTTGGCAGCATAGCTCAGCAGCAGCACGTTCCGGTGTCCGCCCGCTTCCAGTGCGCTGCGCATGGCGCCGATCCGCCCGTCCATCATGTCCGAGGGCCCGATGATGTCGGAGCCCGCCTCGGCCTGGGACAGGGCCTGTTTCACCAGCGCCTCGACGGTGCGGTCATTCACGATCTCGCCGTTCTCGACGAAACCGTCATGCCCGGTATCGCTGTAGGGATCGAGCGCCACATCTGTCATGACGGCGATGTCGGGCACCGCGGACTTGATCGCGCGCGTCGCGGTGTTGGAGAGGTTGTCGGGATTCCACGCCTCGGCGCAGTCCTCGGTCCGCTTGGAGGGGTCGGTGTAGGGAAACAGGCAGATCGCCGGGATGCCGAGCGCATGCGCCTCGATCGCCGCTTCGACCACCTTGTCGACAGAACGGCGCATCACTCCGGGCATGGAGGCGATCGGTTCCTCGATCCCTTCGCCGTCACGCACGAAAACCGGCCAGATGAAGTCGCCGGGGGTGAGGGAGGATTCGCGCACGAGGTCGCGCAGGCCAGGGGTGCGGCGGGTGCGGCGCAGGCGTGTGGCGGGAAAGGGGGCAAGAGTGGGTTTCATCTGTCAGGTCCTTGTAAACGCCGTATTTGGGTGGCATGGAATGACGGTTATCTCAAGGGTTGCCTTGCACAAAGACTTTGTGGCGTAAAAGCGCGCCGGGTGCAGGCCAGCCTGTGAGATCAGAAGGGGCAGCATTTGGACTGGCATCTCGTTGTGTTTGAAGTGATCGACATGCGGTCCTTTTCGAACCTCTGGTTCTGGATCGCCCTTGCCGTGCTGTGGTCGACCGCCAGCCACTGGGTGCTTGGCGTGCCCTACGACATGGTCACGCGTGCGCGCCGACACGGGGGCCAGGCCGAGACGGATCTCGACGACATGGCGCGCATCAACGCGGACCGATTGCTCTACATCGCCGAAGAGGCCGGGCTCTGGGTGCTCGCAATCGCCTGTTTCGCCATGGCGGTGCTGGTCCTGCTGGCTTTCATCTACTGGGTCGAACTGGCGCAGGCGCTTTTCCTCCTGGCTTTTCCAATGTCGCTGGTGGCGATGCTGAGCCTGCGCACCGCCTCGCTCATCCGCTCGGAGCAGGCGCGCGGTGCTCTGGTGCAGAAGCGTCTGTCGCATCTGCGGCTCGCCACGCAGGTGATCGGCATGCTCTCGATCTTCGTGACCTCGCTCTGGGGCATGTACCAGAATCTTTCGGCCAGCTTCCTCGGTTGACGAGGGCGGCGTTCCGCGCCATGTGAGCACGCCATGGCCCATCTCAAACCTCTCGTCCTTGGCGGCGCGCCCGAAGGCTTCGATGCACGTCTGATCCTGCAGGAATTGTCCCGCGCGGGCGGTCCCGTGATGCATGTCGCGCGCGACGACAAGCGTCTGGCACAGATGCGCGACTCGCTGGCCTTCTGGGCCCCGGACATGCCGGTCATCAGCTTTCCTGGCTGGGACTGTCTGCCCTATGACCGCGTCTCGCCCAATGCAGACATCTCGGCGACGCGGATGGCGACCCTGGCGGGGCTCGTGCACGAAATGCCGGGGCAGTTCATTCTGTTGACCACGATCAACGCCGCGACACAGCGCATACCCGCGCGCGAGGTGCTGCGCGAGGCAGCCTTCACCGCCACGGTCGGTGGCCGGGTGGACGAAGCGGCCCTGCGCAACTTCCTCGTGCGCATGGGGTTCAGTCAGGCGCCGACGGTGCTGGAGCCAGGCGATTACGCCGTGCGCGGCGGCATCATCGACATCTATCCGCCGGGCGAGGGCGGTCCGGTACGGCTCGATCTTTTCGGCGACGTCCTCGACGGCGCGCGCCGCTTCGATCCCGCGACCCAGCGCACCACGGAAAAGATGGAGGTGGTTGAGCTCGCCCCCGTTTCAGAGGTCATTCTGGACGAGGCCGCGATCACCCGGTTCCGCCAGAGCTACCGCATCGAATTCGGCGCCGCCGGTACCGATGATCCGCTTTACGAGGCGGTGAGCGCGGGGCGCAAGCATCAGGGGATCGAACACTGGCTGCCGTTCTTTCACGAGCGGCTCGAGACATTGTTCGACTATCTGCCCGATGCCCCGGTTCTGCTCGACGATCAGGTGACACCGATACGGCTCGCGCGCTGGGACACGATCGCGGATCAGTACGAGACCCGGCGCCTTGCCATGCAGCAGAAGAACCGGATGGATTCTGTCTACAAGCCCGCGCCGCCCTCCTTGCTCTATCTCGACGATACCGCCTGGGAGACAGCGCTGACCAGTCGGCGCTTGCTCCAGATGCACCCCCTGGCGCAGGCCAGTGGTCCCGGCGTCGTGGATGGCGGCGGGCGGATCGGGCGGAACTTCGCGCCCGAACGGCAGCAGGAAAGCATCAGCCTCTTCGGTGCCCTGGCGGACCATATCACGGCCAAGATGCAGGAGGGGCCGGTTCTCATCGCCTCCTATTCCGAAGGCGCGCGTGAACGCCTGACCGGTCTCATCGAGGATGAGGGGCTGGGCGAGGCAATCCCGATTGCCAACGGCACCCGCATCGGCAAGCGCGGGCTGCATCTGGCGGTCTGGGCGCTGGAGGCCGGTTTCGAGGCACCGTTTGGCAATGTGGCCTCGGGCGGCGACGCGGGAGGCCAGAAAAACGCACCCCGCATCACGGTCATTTCCGAGCAGGACGTTCTGGGTGACCGGCTGATCCGTGCGCCGAAGAAACGCCGCAAGGCCGAGAATTTCCTGACCGAGACGCAGAGCCTGTCGCCCGGCGACCTCGTGGTGCATGTCGATCACGGGATCGGGCGCTATCAGGGCATGGAGGTGATCCAGGCTCTGGGCGCGGCGCATGAATGCCTGCTGCTGGAATATGCCGAAGGTTCGCGGCTCTACATGCCGGTCGAGAATATCGAACTGCTGTCGCGCTACGGCCACGAGGAAGGTCTGCTCGACAAGCTCGGTGGCGGGGCTTGGCAGTCCAAGAAGGCGCGGCTCAAGGAGCGCATCCGCGAGATGGCGGACAAGCTGATCCGTATCGCGGCCGAGCGTGCCCTGCGCAAGGCGCCGATCATGGATCCGCCGCCGGGTGCCTGGGATTCCTTTGCCGCGCGGTTCCCCTATGCCGAGACGGACGATCAGTTGCGCGCCATCGAGGATGTGATGGCCGACCTGCAATCGGGCCAGCCGATGGACCGGCTGATCTGCGGCGATGTGGGGTTCGGCAAGACCGAGGTCGCGATGCGCGCGGCCTTCGTCGCCGCCATGTCGGGTGTCCAGGTCGCGGTGATCGCGCCCACCACTCTGCTCGCACGCCAGCACTACAAGAGCTTTGCCGAGCGGTTCCGGGGTTTTCCGCTGGAAGTGCGCCCCCTGTCGCGCTTCGTCTCTGCCAAGGACGCCGCGCTGACCCGTGACGGCATGGCCAAGGGGTCGGTCGATATCGTCGTCGGCACCCATGCGCTGCTGTCCAAGGGGACGCAGTTCAACAATCTCGGCCTGCTCATCATCGACGAGGAGCAGCATTTCGGCGTCGGTCACAAGGAACGTCTCAAGCAGCTGCGCACCGACATCCACGTGCTGACCCTCACCGCGACGCCGATCCCGCGCACGCTGCAGCTCAGCCTTACCGGGGTGCGGGACCTGTCGATCATCGGCACGCCCCCGGTCGACCGGCTGGCGATCCGCACCTATGTCTCGGAATTCGACGCGGTGACGATCCGCGAGGCGTTGCTGCGGGAGCATTACCGCGGCGGCCAGTCCTTCTACGTGGCGCCGCGCATCAGCGACCTGCCGGAGATCGAGCAGTTCCTGAAGGAGCAGCTGCCGGAGCTCAGCTATGTCGTGGCGCATGGCCAGATGGCGGCGGGCGAGCTCGATGACCGCATGAACGCCTTCTACGACGGCAAGTTCGACGTGCTTCTGGCCACGACGATCGTGGAATCGGGTCTGGACATCCCGACCGCGAACACGATGATCATCCACCGGGCGGACATGTTCGGCCTGGCGCAGCTCTATCAGATCCGCGGCCGTGTGGGGCGCTCGAAGACGCGCGCCTATGCCTACCTCACCACCAAGCCGCGCGCCAAGCTGACCACCACGTCGGAAAAGCGGTTGCGCGTGCTGGGCTCGCTCGACACGCTGGGTGCCGGCTTCACTCTGGCATCGCAGGATCTCGATATTCGCGGGGCAGGCAACCTGCTCGGCGAGGAGCAGTCGGGCCAGATGCGCGACGTGGGCTATGAACTCTACCAGTCTATGCTGGAGGAGGCGATCTCCAAGATCCGCTCGGGCCAGATGGAGGGGCTGAGCGAGGATGACGGACAATGGGCGCCGAACATCAATCTGGGCGTCCCGGTGCTCATCCCCGAGGAATACGTGCCCGATCTCGACGTTCGGCTCGGGCTCTATCGCAGGCTCTCGGCTCTGACGACCAAGGTCGAGCTCGAAGGCTTCGCCGCCGAGCTGATCGACCGGTTCGGCAAGCTGCCGAAAGAGGTCAATACGCTCCTTCTGGTTGTGCGGATCAAGGCGATGTGCAAGCGTGCAGGGATCGCGAAGCTGGATGCCGGGCCGAAAGGTGCGACCGTCCAGTTTCACAACGACAAGTTCGCCTCGCCTCAGGGTCTGGTCGAGTTCATCCAGAATGAGCGCGGCATGGCAAAGGTCAAGGACAACAAGATCGTCGTGCGCCGCGACTGGGCGCGCGACAAGGACAAGATCCAGGGAGCCTTCGGGATTGCGCGCGACCTCGCCGAAAAGCTGGTGGCCGAAAAGAAGCGCAGCGCCGAGGGGTGAGGCCGTACTTTCGGGGGCGCTGCCCCCGTCGCCTTTTAGGCGACTCCCCCGGGATATTTCAGACCCCGAGAAGTTGGGGGGCTGGTGCGGGATGTCAGGGATTTGTCGCGGGCTTGTCATGAAACTGTGTGGTGGCGCAGGATAGCGACGCTACAGATGAATTCTGCTGGAGGACAAGATGCGGAAATTTACGGTTCTGGGATGTGGAGCGCTTTGGGCGGTTGCGGCGGCGCTGCCGGTACAGGCGGCGGATGAGCAGGGGCTGAGCTACGGCGTGCGTCCGTTCTACCTGATCGACCGGATGGACGAGGGCGCGCTCAAGGACAAGCTCATGTCCTGCCGCGGGCAGACGCCGGAGCGCACGACGTTCTCGATCGGGCATCGCGGTGCGCCGCTGATGTTTCCCGAGCATACCGTCGAATCCAACGTCGCGGCGGCGCATATGGGCGCGGGCATCCTTGAATGTGACGTGACCTTCACCAAGGATCGCGAACTGGTCTGCCGCCATGCGCAGAACGACCTGCATACCACCACCAATATCGTCGCGAGCGATCTTGCGGATACCTGCGTGACGCCGTTCACGCCTGCAAGCGGCGAGGAGGAGGCCACGGCCGAGTGCCGCACCTCCGAGATCACTCTGGCCGAGTTCCGGACCCTGACGCCGAAGATGGATGCGGCGAATGGTGAGGCAAGCACGGCCGAGGAATATCTGGGCGGTGTCGCGCCGTTCCGCACCACGCTTTATGCCCAGCAGCCCGCGCAGATGATGACCCATGCGGAGTCGATCGAGCTGTTCCGCGATCTCGGCGCGAAGTTCACGCCGGAGCTGAAATCCGCCTCGGTCGAGATGCCCTTCGAGGGTTTCACGCAGGAGATGTATGCCCAGAAGTTGGTGGACGAGTACAAGGCTGCGGACGTGCCCGCCTCGGATGTCTGGCTGCAATCCTTTGATCTGTCCGACGTGAAGTACTGGATCGAGAACGAGCCCGAATTCGGCGAACAGGCGGTCTACCTCGACGACCGTTACGAGGCGTCGGACGAGGATGAGGGCCCGCTCGATCCGATGGATCCGTCGACCTTCAAACCGACGATGCAGGAGCTCGCGGATATGGGGGTGAACTACCTTGCGCCGCCGCTCTGGGTGATGCTCACGGTCGAGGATGGCAAGATGGTCGCCTCGCCTTATGCCGAGGCCGCGAACGAGGCCGGGCTCAACCTCATCGCATGGTCGCTGGAGCGCTCCGGGCCGCTCGATCAGGGTGGCGGGTGGTATTTCCAGTCGGTGAACGACGTGGTCGATACCGATGGCGACTATTTCACCCTGCTGGACGCCCTGCACACAGAAGCCAAAGTGGCTGGCGTGTTCAGCGACTGGCCCGCGACGGTGACCTATTACGCGAACTGCATGGGCCTCTGATCCGGGGACGTTTTCCCCCTCGTATCAATGCTCTCCGGTTCAGCGCGGCCCTTTCCAGAGGCCGCGCTTTTCGCTATGGCGGGACATGATCCTGCAATCCGCGATACCTTATGATGTCAGCCCCGCGCGTCCCTTGCCGGGCGTGCGGCCGCTCACCGATGACTGGCTTCTGGTCGATGACGCCTATGGCGCGCAGATGACTGAAAAGGCGCGGCTGATCGCGCAGACGCCCGATGCCGTGCACGCGCTTGACGAGTCCGCGCGACCGGCGGCAGAGGAACTGCTGGACAGGGTTCTGGGCTCCCTGCCAGAGGGGTTCCATCGCGATGGCGAGAGGATCACGCGCCCCGACGGGGTTGTGGTGACCCTCGACCGGGATGCGCCGCTGATCACACTCGGGCATCTCGTGCAGGAGGATCTGTGCCTGATGCAGCCCCTGGACGGCGTGCATGTGCTGAGCGGGGCGCTGCTCTGTTTTCCGGCGCGCTGGCGGCTTGCAGACAAGTTCATGCGGCCACTGATGGCGATCCATGACCCTGTGCCATCCTACGACGAAAATATTGCGAAACGGGTCCAGCGCCTGTTCGACGGGCTTCGCACGGAACAGCCGCTTTGGCGGTTCAACTCCCTCTGGGATACGGATCCGACGCTGTTCCAGCCGGGGCCCCGGGCCGTGCGTTCGGAGCAGGCGGCGCGCGAGGCACCGTATTTTCGCTCGGAACGGCAATGTCTGTTGCGGCTGCCGGTGACGCAGGCCGTGGTTTTTTCGATCCATACCTATGTTGTGACGCGCGCGGCAGTCAGCGCGTCAGGTGATGCAGCATCCCACTGAGCCGGTCGGAGCTGAGCAGGATCGCAAAGAGTGCCGACACCGACACGACCTTTGTGGCCATACGGAATTTGAGCGGCCTGGCTGCCGACCGCAGGCCGCGCAGACGCCGGAGACTCTGACCAAGACGTGTCGCAGGGCCCGGCCGGGTTGCCGGCGCTTCGGTCTGTGTCGAAATAACCTGCCGTGCGTCGTCTGCATCCATCGGCACGGCGCGGTTCTTCCGGCTTGGAGGCCTCGGCGTGACGCGCCGCGCCATGTCGGTATCGGGCACTTCCTGCATGAAACGGGTGATCAGCCGACGCGCATCGGCATCGCAATCGAGCGTCGAGGATCGGGTGGCCGTGACGACGGGACGGATCGGTTCCGAGTGCAGCGGCGGAACCGGTGCGGAGGAGACGGGCTGGGAGGGGGTGCGGCGGGGCGAGACGTAGCGGCGCAGATCGATGAAGTCGTCTGCGGTGAGATGAACCGCTGGATCGTCCCATTCGATATCTCTCAACTCCGCGATGTCGATCATGTCCAGCACCAAGGTGGCGAGCACCTGCGCAGCATGATCGCGCTCGAAACGCGCGTCGCGGTAGGGCCTCGCGCATATCTCGACGCGCAAATCGCCGGTGCGGTTCCGGGTGGTTCTTACCCTCAGGTCCAGCGTATCCGCTGCGGTCCGCAGGCGTGGCGTCGAGACTTTTGGCGCGTTGCCAGAGCCGCAATCGAGGCGCGACAGGGCCCGCCGCGCAGATTTCAGGAAAAACACCTCGTCGGGCGCGCAATCATCATCGGGCAGGGTCAGCGCGACATAGGCAGTGTTGGCTTTTGACATATCTGACACCCGGTGTGTTGTATGCAGGGCTATTCGTCCCTCAGATATATCCCGCAAATTAGGTGAGAATGCGGCACAATTCGCACGTTTCGTAAGAATTTGTTCCGCATTCTCTCCTCAGCTTCAACCGTCGATGCGCGATGCCATGACCGCAATCGCCTTCTGGTAGACTCCGGCGGCGTTCCACTGCTGGATCACGTAGAAGTTCGGCTGGCCTTCCTGGTATCCCTGTCCGGGACGCCATCCCTTCTGGCGCAGGAAGTTTGCGGTCGACGCGAGGGCGTCCGTCTCATTGTAGAAATCCACGCGTCCATCGCCATTGCCGTCGACGCCGAATGCCAGGGCATTGCCGGGGAGGAACTGGGTGTGGCCGAGTTCGCCATGTTTCGCGCCGCGCGTCGAGGGTGAGATCGACCCGCGATCCACCAGCTTCAGCGCTCCGATGGCGTGGGGCACGAAGAAGTCCGTACGGCGGCAGTCATAGGCGAGGGTGGTGATCGCCGAGACGACCGAACTGTCCCCCATGAAGCCGCCAAATCCGGTCTCCATGCCATGGATGGCGATCAGGACGCCCGCGGGGACGCCGAAGCGCTGTTCCAGGGAATTGTAGAAGGACGGGTTGCGCGCCTTTCGCTGGCGACCCTGCGCGACGATCGTGTCTGCGCCACGCACCTGCATGAACTTGTCGAACGAATACTTGAAGCTTTTCTGGTTCCGGTCGGCATTGATCGTGCTCTGCGCATAGCTCGTTCCGGCGAGGGCCTGCAATCCGCGTTGACCGACACCGGCGGCTTGCGCCTCTCCGGCAAAGGAAGCTTTCCAGGCTTCGAAACCGCCGCTGTTGTTGCCGCAAGTCGCGGCGGCGACAGGGGCAGCCAGGCAGGTTGCGATGAGGATGGGCAGAATGCGGCGCATGAGGTTCTCCTGAATACTGAATTGCCAATACGCTAACGGGATCGGGGTATCCCGGAAAGTCAGGAATTTCGCGCCATCACGTCACTTTGGCCGACTGGCCCTCACTTCGTCGTGAACTTGGCTGCCTGATGATCGTGAGGTTTGCCGGATTTCCAATCGGGGAGCACCCGTACCGTGACAAAATGCGCTTGCGATGAGACAGGGTCAAACCGGCTTGAAAGCTCCCAGGGACAAGCTGAGCTGCCGTTTGTTCCACAAAAGATGGATCTCGATACGCGCCGTCACCGCAGCATTCGTTTGTCGCTGTCCTGGCAAGTCCTGCTGGGCGAGGGTCGCCATCAGGCGTGTCGCGATGTCCAACGACTGGGAAATTGGGTCCTGTATCACGGGGTCAAGGAAACTCTGCATGGTTCTAAAATCCGTAAACTCGAAAAAAGGAATCTGCATTTCAATGCGCTTTCTGGGTCAATAAACCGTTAGAAAAATGTCTGATGCAAGATAAAATGAAGGCCATTTCACGGCCGACCTGCCGGTTAGTCTTAAAAAAGGGCGCCCCTTTGCGGAGGCGCCCTATAAATTGCGTGATCGCGAAACCGATCAGCAGCTGTAATACATTCCGAATTCGACCGGGTGCGGCGTGTGCTCGTACTTGTGCAGCTCTTCGGTCTTGAGCTCGATATAGCCCTCGATCTGGCTTGCAGTGAACACGTCGCCTGCGAGCAGGTAGTCGTGATCCTTCTGGAGCTCGTCCAGCGCTTCGCGCAGCGAACCGCAGACTGTCGGGATGCCGAGCAGTTCCTCGGGCGGCAGGTCGTAGAGGTTCTTGTCCATGGCTTCGCCCGGATCCATCTTGTTCTTGATGCCGTCAAGGCCGGCCATCAGCAGTGCCGAGAAGCACAGATAGGGGTTTGCCGACGGATCGGGGAAACGGGCCTCGACGCGCTTTGCCTTGGGCGAGTCGGTCCACGGGATCCGGACGCAACCCGAGCGGTTGCGGGCGGAATAGGCGCGCAGGACCGGGGCTTCGAAGCCGGGGATCAGGCGCTTGTAGCTGTTGGTCCCGGGATTGGTGAAGGCGTTCAGCGACTTTGCGTGGTGCAGGATGCCGCCGATATACCACAGGGCCTCTTGCGAGAGATCGGCATACTTATCGCCCGCGAAGAGCGGTTTGCCGTCCTTCCAGATCGACATGTTGCAATGCATGCCCGAGCCATTGTCGCCGTAGATCGGCTTCGGCATGAAGGTCGCCGTCTTGCCATAGGCCTGCGCCACGTTGTGGATGACGTACTTGTACTTCTGGATCTCGTCGGCCTGCGTGGTCAGCGTGCCGAAGATCAGACCAAGTTCGTGCTGGCAGGAGGCGACTTCGTGGTGGTGCTTGTCGACCTTCATGCCCATGCGCTTCATGGTCGAGAGCATCTCGCCGCGGATATCCTGCGCATCGTCGATCGGGTTCACCGGGAAATAGCCGCCCTTGAGACCCGGACGGTGGCCGGTATTGCCCATCTCGTACGACGTGTCGGTGTTCCAGGACGCGTCGAGCGCATCAACTTCGTAGGACACCTTGTTGATCGTGTTGGAGAAACGCACGTCGTCAAACAGGAAGAACTCGGCCTCTGGGCCCCAGTAGGAGACGTCGCCGATGCCGGAGGCCTTGAGGTATTCCTCGGCCTTGATCGCGGTGCCGCGCGGGTCGCGGTCATATTTTTCCAGCGTATCGGGCTCGACCACGGTGCAGTGGATGCAGAGCGTCTTTTCCGCATAGAACGGATCGATATAGGCGCTGGCGGGGTCCGGAATCAGTTTCATGTCGGACGCTTCGATCGACTTCCAGCCGGCGATCGACGAGCCGTCGAACATGAAGCCTTCCTCGAGGAAATCCTCGTCCACCTGGTCTTCGCACAGTGTCACGTGCTGAAGCTTGCCGCGCGGGTCGGTGAACCGGATGTCGACGTATGCGACCTCTTCGTCCTTCATAAGCTTGAGAACTTCGTCAATGCTCATTCCCTGGGTCCTTTTCTGTCTTTGGTACGTTTTGGGTGTTGTTTACAGCGCGTCCGAGCCGGATTCGCCGGTACGGATGCGGATCGCCTGTTCGACGGCGGTGACGAAGATCTTGCCGTCGCCGATCTTGTCGGTCTTCGCGGCCGCGATGATCGCCTCGATTGCGCCATCGACCTGATCATCATCGAGAACGACCTCGATTTTGACCTTGGGCAGGAAGTCCACGACATATTCGGCGCCGCGATATAGCTCGGTATGACCCTTTTGACGGCCGAAACCCTTGACCTCGATCACGCTGAGGCCCTGAATGCCGGCCTCTTGCAGGGCTTCCTTGACCTCGTCCAGCTTGAACGGCTTAATGATCGCTTCGATCTTTTTCATCGCCCGTCTCCTCGCAAATCCGTTGGTTGACGCTCAGACCATCACAGGTTTGTCGTCACAATCGGATTGATCGTACTTGCACCGTCGAGCGCAACGCAATTCGAGCCGAGAGATTAAATTTCATGCAGAGTGATTATTAAACGTGCAAAATGAAAACGCTTTTTAGGGTCGTCTTGCCGGTGCCCCAGGCTAGGTCCGCTGCGCCTTTGAAATGGGCAGATTCCCAAGATCTGGCCCGTCGCAAGTCAGAGCGCAAAGACTGGTGGCACGACGCGAATGCTTGGCAAACTTCAGGGCTTGGGGACGGATCGCAGCATCTCAATCCCAACTGGCCATGTAACCCCGCGCCGGATAAGTCTGCCGCTCAGGACACTGGAGCAGAACGGAGGGCCGGATGAGCGAACTTCTGACAGCGGCGCAGATGAAGACGCTGGAACGTGGCGCGATCGACAGCGGCCACGTCACCGGGATCGAGCTCATGGAGCGCGCCGGTCGGGGCGTGGTGGATGCGGCTCTGGACGAATGGCCCAAGCTTGCGAAAGGTACCCATCGTGCGCTGGTTCTTTGCGGTCCGGGCAACAATGGCGGCGATGGCTTCGTGATTGCGCGGCGGTTGCACGCGCGGGGCTGGACGGTCGATCTCTGGCATTTCGGCGATGCGCAGAAGCTGCCTCCGGAAGCCCGGCGCAATCATGACATATGGTGCGGGATCGGCACAGTGCACTCCTGGGATGCCGGTGCGATCCTCGCGGGGTCGCGTCCCGACCTGATCGTCGATGCGGTCTTCGGAATCGGGTTGACCCGGCCGTTGCCGGATGCCGTTGCCGGGGCGCTGCAGGTCGGGCCGCCCAAGCACTGGCGTACCGGACATCTGATCTGCAGCGTCGCGGTCGACTGTCCCTCCGGCCTCAATCTCGACACCGGCATGGTTCCGGGCATCGACGCTCCCGCCGCCGACTTCCTGTCCGATCCGCTAGTCATGACGCGGCTCACCGTGACCTTTCACGGCGCAAAGCCGGGTCACTATCTCGGGCAGGGACCGCGGCTGTGTCATAGGTTGCGCGTCGTTGATATCGGCCTCAACGGTGATGCGGAGGAACGCTCCGGCATGGATCTGCCGCCGCATCCTGAGCGCTTGCGGCTCGTCTCCCCCGAGTTTCACCGGCACGCGATGCCGTCGCGCGATTGGCCCCTGAGCCTGCTGAGCAAGACGCGCAGCGATGGCCACAAGTTCGATCATGGCCATGTCATGGTCTTTGCCGGTGGCGTCGGGCAGGGCGGGGCCGGTCGCCTTGCGGCGCGGGCGGCATTGCGGGCGGGGGCAGGCCTCGCGACGTTACTTTGTCCGCCTGCCGCTCTGCAGGAAAATGCCTGCCAGCTAAACGCCATCATGCTGCGCACGATCCGCGAGCCGGAGACGCTCGCGAGTGTGGCAGATGACCGGGTGAGCGGCTTCTGCATGGGGCCCGGACTGGGCGTCTCGCAAGGCACGCAGGACATGGTCCTTGCGGTGCTCGCGCGTCGCGCAGGCAAGGACGGTGTCCGCAACCCGGCGGTGGTTCTGGATGCCGATGCGCTGAGCAGTTTTGCGCACCATCCCGAAACGCTGTTTGCGGCGACCCATGACAGGGTGGTGTTGACTCCACATGAAGGTGAATTCGCGCGGCTTTTTCCCGATCTCGCGCAGACAAGACGCGGCGAGCGCTCGAAGGTCGACGTGGTGCGCGAGGCTGCGGCGCGTGCAGGTTGCGTGGTCCTGCTCAAGGGCGCGGATACGGTGATCGCAGCACCTGACGGCGCGGCGTCCATCCATGCGGCCGTCTACGAGCGCGAGACGCCCTGGCTCGCTACGGCGGGTGCCGGGGATGTTCTGGCCGGTCTCATCGCGGGCCTTGCGGCGCCGCGTGACGCCGCGGAGATCAACCAGATGGCCGAGGTCGCCGTCTGGCTGCATGTGGAATGCGCCCGCGCCTTCGGCCCCGGCCTCATCGCAGAGGATCTGCCCGAAACGCTGCCGAGAGTCCTGAACGCCTTGCAGGGATGATGTGAAAGATCGCTTCCTTCGATGGCTGTTGCCATTCCGAAGCCGCGCTTTTACTCAGTCCGGTGTCTGCACCGGCTGGCAGGAAGCCAGCTCCAATCCGTCGGCATAGAGGATATGCGACACCTCGAAGATGAGCTCGACCAGTATCAGCTCGATCTCACCCAAGGCGCGGACAAACTCACCATCGACAAGGCGATGCGCCGGTACCAGCGCGCTGCTCTTGCCGAAAACCGCCCGCGCTCTCCAGTCGCGGATCAGCACCTCCTGGCTCGCGGACAGCACGGCGTCGCGGTCCGAACGGGAATTGCACAGCGTGCCCGCAAGAATGGACACGGCCTGAACATGCTGGCGACTGTGGCGCACATCCGTCAGAATCGCCGTTCCGGTGTCGCGCGTGATCACCCGGTCCCCGGGCGAGAGGTATTGCACGGGCAGGGATCCATCGGGCGTCAGCACCATGCATCCCGCGACGAGCGCATTTGAGATACCTGGTCTTTGCAAACGGACACAAACGGCCTGGTCATCTGCACGCTCGACTGAATTCGGCTCCATGGGCGTGGTCCTGTTCCTGCTACATGTATGCTTGATGAAGGTAGGTTAAAGAATGCTTAAGGTTATGTCTTTTCCATACGGAAATACTGCTCGCATCCGATCTGAACCTTTGCTAGAGAGCGCCGGACCCCGAGGCTGCAAGGCCGATGGGAGAATGCGGGTGTGGCGAAATTGGTAGACGCACCAGATTTAGGTTCTGGCGCCGCAAGGCGTGGGGGTTCAAGTCCCTCCACCCGCACCACAATAATTCTTGGCACTTGGATAAGCGGCCGACTGCACCAAGCCTGCCTGTTTCGCAACAGATAGATTTACACTTCGCGCTGCCCTGTGGTCCAATCCGATCATGATTTCCATACTGACAAAACGATCCGTCTTTTTCTAAAGCTGTCCATATTGCCTAAAGGACTCTTTAAGGAAGAAGGCACAGCTTGGAGTGTGTTGAGTCACACTGCCAGCGGGGCCAGCCATGAAACTCTTTCTGATAATGATCACCGGACTTATCCTCCTTGCCGAAGAAGCGCCGCTCACAACGGCGCTCACCCACGTCTCACTTGAAAAGGCGCCCGAAGGCGCACAGGCGATCGACACGGTGGGGTGGTAGTTACAGCTTCCCGGAAAGCACAACGCCGCGGCCATGCCGCTTTCACATCGCGGACAACTGCCGGGGATGCGCTGCGGTGCCGAAGCGGATGCGGCATGGGACAAGGACACGAATACGCCTTGCACGCTTGGCCTGCGGCGCATAGAAGACCCCGAATTCGGAACACGCCGGGGCAGGGGCCCCGCATTGAACTATGGGGTAATGCATGCAGGTCACCGAGACGCTGAACGAAGGTCTGAAGCGCGGCTACGCAATCACCGTGACGGCCGCCGAGCTGGACGCAAAGGTTGTCGAAAAGCTGTCCGAGGCGCAGCCCGACATCGAGATGAAGGGTTTCCGCAAGGGCAAGGTCCCGATGCCGCTGCTGCGCAAGCAGTTTGGCCAGCGCCTTCTGGGCGAGGCGATGCAGGAAAGCATCGACGGCGCCATGAGCGAACATTTCGAATCCTCCGGCGATCGGCCTGCCATGCAGCCCGAGGTCAAGATGACCAATGACGAATGGAAAGAGGGCGACGACGTCAAGGTCGAGATGTCCTACGAGGCGCTGCCGTCGATTCCCGAGTTGGACCTCACCACCGTGACGGTGGAAAAGCTGGTCGCGAAGGCCGATGACGCCTCCGTCGACGAGGCGCTCGCGAACCTCGCCGAGACGGCGCAGGACTTCAAGGATCGCAAGAAGGGCACCAAGGCCAAGGACGGTGACCAGGTCACGTTCGACTTCGTCGGCAAGGTCGATGGCGAAGCCTTCGAAGGCGGCTCGGCCGAAGATTATCCGCTGGTTCTGGGCTCCGGATCTTTCATCCCCGGCTTTGAAGAGCAGATGGTCGGCGTGAAGGCCGACGAGGAAAAGACCGTCGAGGTCTCCTTCCCCGAGGAATACGGCGCGCCGAACCTTGCAGGCAAGGCCGCGACATTCGAATGCAAGATCAAGGCCGTGAAGGAACCCGTTCCTGCTGCCATCGACGACGAACTGGCGAAGAAGTTCGGTGCCGAGGATCTCGCCGCGCTGAAATCGCAGATCGCCGAGCGCCTTGAGGCTGAATATGCCGGTGCCGCGCGTCAGGTGATGAAGCGCTCGCTGCTCGACTCGCTGGACGGCATGGTCAGCTTCGATCTGCCCCCGAGCCTAGTCGAAGCCGAAGCCAAGCAGATCGCGCATCAACTCTACCACGAAGAGCACCCCGACGATCACGGCCACGACCATGGCGACATCACCCCGTCGGAAGAGCATATGAGCCTCGCCGTGCGCCGCGTGCGTCTCGGCCTTCTGCTCGCCGAACTGGGCCAGCAGGCCAAGGTCGAGGTGTCCGACGCCGAGATGACCCAAGCGATCATGAGCCAGGCGCGCCAGTATCCGGGTCAGGAACGTCAGTTCTTCGACTTCGTGCGCCAGAACCAGCAGATGCAGCAGCAGCTGCGTGCGCCGATCTTCGAAGACAAGGTCATCGACTTCATCGTCGATCAGGCGCAGGTGACCGAGAAGGAAGTCTCCAAGGAAGAGCTTCAGAAGGCTGTCGAAGAGCTCGAAGACGAAGCCTGATCTGACGCCATAATCTGATTTCGAAGGGGCCGTCCGGTTGGGCGGCCCCTTTTGTTTGCGACCGTGTTTACGCGTGACTCTGCGCCGGTGATGTCGGCGGGGGCAACCGCGGGGTGTTGCGACGCGCCATCACTCCGAAACGAAATCTCAACCCCGACAAGTCATGGTCCGGCCACTCCCGCTCCCACGGAAGAGGTTCTGATGACGTTCGACAGATACGCTCCGGTTCTTGCCCTGCTGATGATGCTCATGCTGCCCCTGGGCAGTTGGGCGCAGCCGGTTTCGCTCCTTGTCGGCAACGATTTCCTGAAGGACCGCCGCGCCATTCTTCCGTCAGGCGCTTCCGATGCCGAGGCCGCCTCGCGTCGGGTGGCAAGTCTCTTCGTGGACCAGAACGCGGGCAGCCTTTTCGCCCCCTGGCCCGTCCGTCTGCAGGAAAGGGACCTGCCGATCCTGCTCGGGCCCGACGCCTCTGCCGCCGAACGCATCCGCCACCTCATCAGCTATGCCGAGTCCGGGCGTGATGGATACAATGCGGTGAATCACGGCGCTAGGGTGCGTCCTCCGAAGCGCCCGACGGAGATGAGTCTGAGCGAGATCTACCGCTGGATCGCCGATACGCCGGGCCAACCCCATGCGATCGGACGATACCAGTTTATTCCGGTGACGCTGAAACGTCTGGTGACGAAGACCGGAACCGATCCGGCGACGGTGTTCACTCCCGCCCTTCAGGACAGGTTGGCGGATGTGCTTCTGGTCGAGGCGGGAATCAACGTCTTCAGCGAGGGCGGGATGGAGCGGCGCAAATTCATGGAGAATCTCGCCGGGATCTGGGCGGGTTTGCCGTTGTCGAACGGCCAATCGCAATATCACGGCTTTGCTGGAAACAGGGCCACGATGAGCTGGGATCAGTTCGATCGCGAAATGGCGCAGATTTTTCCGGGTTAGGGTCCTTCAGACCGCAGGGCAGGTCTGCCTGCCGCATGAAGAAAGCCGCGCAGGGTGGGCCTGCGCGGCTTGAACGCACCCGCGGGTACGCATGGAGGCTAAGGCCTCACTTCTCTTCGTTGTCGCCAGCGGAGTCTTCGGTGCGCGGCTGATCGTTGTCGTCGCCGTAATCATCCATGCCGGCAGAGCCGATATCGTCAAACAGCTCCGAGATCTCGAACTCTGCTGCGGCTTCTTCTTCCGCGGCCAGTTCCTGGATCGACTTGCCGGACGCCTGCAGGTCCGCCTCTTCGGGCGAACGCGCAACGTTCAGCTCGATCACGACCTCGACTTCGGGGTGCAGGTGCACGTTCACCGGGTGGATGCCCAGCTCCTTGATCGGCGTCTTGATGATGACCTGCTTGCGGTCGATCGAGAAACCTTCGGCCTTGGCGGCTTCGGCAGCGTCACGCGTTGTGACGGAGCCATAGAGGTTACCGCCGTCGGAGGCCGAGCGAATCACGACGAATTGCTGACCGTCGAGCTTGTCGCCAAGGGCCTGCGCCTCTTTGCGGGTCTCGAGGTTCTGCGCTTCGAGCTCGGCCTTCTGACCTTCGAACGCCTTGATGTTGGCGTCGGACGCGGTCAGCGCCTTGCCCTGCAGCAGCAGATAGTTGCGCGCAAAGCCGGGGCGGACGTCGACGACGTCGCCCATCTGGCCAAGCTTTGCCACGCGTTCCAGAAGGATAACTTGCATGTCAGTCTCTCCTTATTTCACGGCGTAGGGCAGAAGGGCGAGGAAACGGGCGCGCTTGATCGCGCGGGCCAGCTCACGCTGCTTCTTGGCCGATACGGCGGTGATGCGGGACGGCACGATCTTGCCGCGCTCGGAAATGTAGCGCTGAAGCAGTTTCGTATCCTTGTAGTCGATCGCAGGTGCGTTGTCGCCCGAGAAGGGGCAGACCTTGCGGCGGCGGAAGAATGGTTTTGCAGCCATGATGGTACTCCTTTTCTGACCTTAAGCGCGACGTTCGCGGCGTTCGCCGCCACGGTCACCGCG